>NZ_JBSWXL010000002.1:0-638913 GCF_056160585.1 Marivivens sp. ABH4_498 | reverse complement strand
AGCTGCGCCCTAACTTATCGGCGCGCCCCGCCCGTCCTGCTTCAGAAGTCCCAACCGCGCCTCAGCGCCGCCGGTGAAGGGGGTTCTAAGGTTAAGACAGGAGAGGCGCAAGCGGTAATTTCAAAAAACTTACACATTTTGCATCCACCACCGAAATTGCCCAATAAATTAGCAGATTTTGCAGCTCGCACTGTTAGCGCCACCCCTTAAATCTAATTTGTGGTGATTTCCTTAGGTATAAATCACCTTTCGGTAGCGCAATCCCGCGAATCCCAACCCGAATCCGCTTTGTTTTGATTCCTTGCGCGGTTGCGTGCTAACCCCGCCTTTATGATGATCTATACATTATATATAGGCGCTGCCTTAGCCGAGATTTCAGGATGCTACTGTATGTGGCTATGGATGCGGCTGGATCGTTCCGTCTACTGGGCGATTCCGGGCGTCATTTTGCTGATCGCATTTGCGATTCTTCTGGCATTCATCCCAAATGAATTCGCAGGCCGCGCCTACGCAGCCTACGGCGGGGTCTATATAGCAGCATCCTTAGCTTGGATGTGGCTGATCGAAGGCCAACGCCCGACAGTTACCGACGTGTCAGGCGCCATAGTCTGCTTATTGGGTGCAGCGATCATTGTCATCGGTGCCGCGCGATCTGGTTAGAGACGCGGGTCGATAACCTGACCTGTCTGTGCGGCTTCTTTTACGGCATTGATAACAGACAAAGCCGCCAATCCATCCCATCCAGTGACGACGGGTTTTGCAATCCCGCGAATAACATCGCCAAATTGCGCAGCCTGTAGAACCAATGGGTCATCAAAACCGTGAATCAATTTCACCTGAGAGATCGGCTCCCACCAAGACCGCGCTCCATTGTCTGTCCATAACCCCAGCTGAGGCAAGGATAGGCTGCCTTTGGTCCCACCAATCCAGTAGCAGGCTTCGTTCGTCGCTGGATAGGCGGGGTTTTCGCGGGCGGTCAATTCCCAGCTGATCGGCGCGACAATCGTATCGCTGACATTGACGGTCCCCAAGGCGCCATTTTCAAACCGCAGCAAAACGACTGCGGTGTCCTCTACTTCGTTATTACGAACGGTATTGGATTCGATGGCCCGTACTTCGGTGATCGGACCACATAGGAATTGCAAAAGGTCGATATCGTGGATCAGGTTCAGGTAAATCGGACCTGCACCTTTGCGTTTGCGCCAATCCACGTCGTAATAATAGTCTGGCTTCATAAACCATGTGGAACACTGGACCGATACGATCTGCCCGATGTCACCGTCATTGATGGACTGTTTGGCACGTGCGATCAGCGGATTGTGACGGCGATGATGGCCAGCAGCGACAGGCACACCTGCTGCCTCTGCGCGCTGCAGAATCTTCCGCCCTTCGGCAATGTCGGTAAAGATCGGTTTTTCGATCAGCACGGGCAACGCAGCATCGATGCAGATATTCGCCCCATCCGCGTGCAGCGTATTGGGCGTCGCAAGCAGCGCGCCATCTGCCGCGCCTGCGGCAATCATGTCCGGCAAATCGGCAAACCATGTCGCACCTATGCTTTCGGCAAAACCTCGTCCTGCATCCGATGGATCCACCACCGCAGACAACGCGACTCCATCGGCCATTTGTACTGCGCGGCAATGGCGTTGCCCAATCAGGCCGGCTCCGACAACGGCAACTCTGGCGATATCTTTATTCATGGTCTGTCCTCCCTTAAACGCAGACAATCCATGAATTTGGGCAATGTCTATCAAAACCCACGCGAACCGATTATTTGATCAAGAACGCGATTTTAGGACAGTGCCGCGATGGCTTTGGTCAGCATGCGCAAGGCGGTGAAAATCAAAAACACACCAAAGACCCGTTTCAGTTTTTTGGAATCCAGTTTGTGAGCAAGCGCTGCGCCCAATGGTGCAAATACAAAAGTGGTGCAGGCGATAATAAACACCGCGCCCAAATTGACCTGCCCCAACATCAAAGGCGGCGCTCCGACTGGTGTCGGCACAATCATAAACCCGATTGCCGACGGGATCGCGATCAACATGCCAATGCCCGACGACGTCGCAACAGCCTGATGGGTCGATTTTCCAAAGTACGATAGGAACGGCACAAAGAACGATCCTCCGCCGATCCCCATCAGTGCAGACAATCCGCCGAACACAGTCGCGCTGGCAAATGTGACAGGAGCCCGTGGCAGCGTCGCCCCTTCGCGTGCAACGCTGGGCGACAACACCATATAGAGCCCGACGCAGGTTCCCAGAACGCCGAAAACCGCCATCATATGCGCGGATTCCATGATCTGAGCCAAAGCCATTCCCGACAATGCGCCAATCGCAACGGGCGCAATCAGCCGTTTCAGCAGCGACACATCCACCGCGCCCCGTTTCCAATGGGCCTGAACTGACCGCATGGATGTCGCAATAATTGTTGTCAGTGATGTCGCCACAGCAATTTGCATCGCGAATTCACCAGAATACCCGACGGAATGTAGGATAATCAAAAAGGCAGGAACCAGAACGACGCCGCCACCAACGCCCAATAGACCCGCCAAAATCCCCGCGACGGCACCCGCGGAAATCAAAATGGCCAGCATGTAAAAGATGTCCATCGCCTGCATTGCTCTGCGCTCCTGTCTGTTGGCGATAGGACTGATCAAAGCAGGCACATTTGGCAAGGTTTATTTCCCCCCTGCATCCTAGATGTATGAGCCGATACCTCTGCTAGGGCTAGGTTTATGCGGCAAAATCGTCTTTATTGCCGAGGACAGCCCAAAGCCAACATTTGAACCAACATAAGATTGACAACAATCCCATGACCCTTCACGCCATTCCCAAAGTCGACTGCCATTGCCATGTCTTCGACCCCGACCGTTTTCCGTATGACCCTGCATCGTCCTACCACCCTGCAGGTCAAGAAATCGGAACAGCGGCTCAGTTGAAAAATGTCTTTGCCGCGCATGGCGTTGAACGTGCGCTGCTTGTGCAGCCCAACAGCGGCTATGAATTTGACAACGCGTGTATGCTGGATGCGATTGCGCATAGCGACGGCCGATGGAAAGGCATCGCAGTTGTTGGCCCCGATACATCGCTTGACCAGCTGTCTGACCTAAAGGCCCAAGGCATCGTCGGAATTGCGGCGAACACAACCTTTTACGACAGGGGCCACTACAAAGATTACGGGCCATTGTTTGATCGAATTGCGCAGCAAGATATGATCTTGCAGGTTCAGGTTATGGACGACCTGCTTTTCGAAATCGCACCGATGCTGAATGACACGGGCGCACAATTGCAATTCGACCACTGTGGCAGACCCGACACCAGTGCGGGCATCAATCAACCTGCCTTTCAACAACTGCTGAAAATCGGGGAAACGGGACGCGCCGCGATAAAGCTGTCAGGCTATGCGAAATTCGCCGCCCTGCCCCACCCATATGATGATGCTGCGCCATTTGTCAGGGAATTGATGTCGGCATTTGGTACAGAAAATTGCCTGTGGGGGTCTGATTGGCCATTTCTGCGGTCACCATATCGAATGGACTACGGTCCGCAGCTGGATATGTTCGAAACCTTTGTTCCAGACCCAGTCGCCCAGCGCAAAATCCTATGGGACAACCCGTGCCGCCTATATGGATTTGACCAGTCATAGACCGTCACAGGCATCAAGCGCGCGGCGCGTAAAAACTATTCCAGCGAAGAGAAGACCCGCAGCGCTCTGGATGGACTGCGAGGGTGCGTTCCTTAATGCCTCAATCTGTCTTTGCAGCTCAAGTTCAACGTTGCCGATGCCGCACCAGCGACCAATGTTAGTAAAGCGCCGTTCTAGGTTTTGGAACGGCGCTGTTTCGTTACCCATCTGATTGGGTCTTATTCGATCAGGCCGATTTGCTTGTAAACGGCGTGATTGTCCCAGAACAGATATTCTTCGTCCATGACACCTTCGTCGGTCCAATGGCCAACAGTGGCCATGGTCAGCTTATAGCTTTTGCCAGTGGGTAGGATGAACTGATCGCCACCGATCGGCATCGGCTCCGAAAACGTGCCTTCGATCACACCAACGACGCCAGTCCATTCGCCTTGACCGATGCGAACTGGGTGAGTCTGGATCCGTGTATCTGGTGCAAAAACGAAGAACGCTTTCAGATCTTCGATATGCACATCAATACCTTCGGTCACGCGGCCATCGGGCCAATGCACTTTGATATCGTCAGCGTGGCTTTCATGCAGCCGGTCCCATTGCTGGTTCGAAAACACTTCGAAATCTAGCATATCGAAGGTTTCCAGGTTCTTGGCAATGCGCGCGCCTTCGGCCTGACGCTGGGCCAGTTCGGCCAACGCGGCAGTGGTGACATCGGCATCCTGCGCAGCAGAAACCGTACCAAATGTGGCGGCCATAACGGCGGCGGCGATAAGGGTTGCGGTTTTCATTTCAGCTTTCCTTTGCTCTGTGTTCTGCATTTTCTGTGATGCGATAAACAGAACATAGGCGCGGCAAATTCAGACGAAAATGTTGAAGTTTTGGGATAGCTAGGAACGAAATGTTCGCAATTGGAAATCTTAACAGATCCAAGGTTTTTGTGCCTTTCACGGCAAAGTCGATTAGCCCGCAGATCTTCCGGGGCAGCGCGCGCCCCTCCAGATAGACGGCAGTCAAACTGGACCACTTAGATGGGGCTGATCACCCTTGCCCACCACCGAAATCGGGACAAAGCAAAACCGCCCTCAGAGAGGTAACTTATGACGGAAATGGTAGATCCGTCTGGCGTCTGACCAAGGATGCCGGCTGGCAAACAAACCTACCCCAATCAGCTTCATTTGCCCCTGCATTTCAAGGCCGTTCGCAGAGCGTCATTCAAACAATTTTACCTCAACCGTCAGACGATTTTACCACTCAAAAAATCAATAGGCCGCGCCAAAGACGATTAGTCATGCCAATGTTCGGTCTGCGCATATGAAACCACGGATTTTCAAAGGCGCTTCGAAAGCATTTAGACGCTTTTTCTACGAATGACAGCTATAGGGCTCGTTGCCGCCATTCTCCGCCTTGCAGCATTTTGCTTGATAGCTCGCGCACCGACTACTGCTCACGGCCCAAAGCCGACATTCGCAAAGAGTGTTAGGGCTGCGTTGCAGAGGCCCCGAAGCGGACAGCGGTGCCGTTGCACAGAAATTTAAGCATTCGACGACGGTAATGCCGAACAAAGTGAGTTTTCGCAGTGGCTTTGCCAAGGACCTCAATGTTGGTCGGGGAGAGCAAGAAATCTCAACGCAACTCCCAGTGTGACGAGAAGGCCACCACATACCCTGTCGACCCAGAGTACGCCGCTATTGCTAAGAAACTGAACGGCTTTTGCGCCCAGGCCTGCGTAGGCGGCCATGACGATGGCATCGACCAAGATAAAGATCAGGGCCAGCTTAACGTACTGCGGCAACACAGGCTCCGTCGGGGCGAGGAACTGAGGCAGGAAAGCAGAGAAAAACAGGTAGCCTTTGGGATTTGCAACTGCGACGAGAAAACTCTTGCGAAAGATGGCCGTGTAGTTTCGTAGGGTCGTTGATTTGTTGTTTTCAGTTGGGCGTACGGCCTCCCCCAACTGACCTGTGGACCGCATCATCTGGGTGCCCAGCCAGACGAGGTAGGCCACACCGATCCATTTGACAACGCCGAACCAGAATGCGGAGGCGGCGAGAATAGCGCCCAATCCCAGACCAGCCGCAGTGATCAGAACGGCGTCTGAGATTGCCGCGCCAGCTATGCCGACCCCTGCAACAGCGATGCCGAACCGCGAACCATTGGATAGTGCGAGCAGAACGGTTGGACCCGGCGTCATAACGACAACCAGCGCCAGAACCGCGAATGTCAGAAGGGACAGCTCCATCACCCGCCCTCCGAATTCAGAAACAAAACGGCCAGTCCCGTTAAGAGGAGGCATATTCCGCTCACTGTGGTTCTGAGCACGTTCCAGACCTGCCAATTCGCTGAGTAGTCCTGCCAGATACTGCGCGCTGCATTGATGTCTGCTGGGATGACAATTTCTGCTAAAGCCTCATTCATTGGGACATTAACCATCGCGGTGACGAGGAACGCGCCACCAAAGTAGAGAGTGGCAGCCAGCCCAAAGAGTCTTGCGGATTTTCTCTGCGCCTTCTGAGCGGCGAAAATGGCTGTCGCCCCCAGGATGAACGGTGTCATAAAGAAAGCTGGGAAAAACACCGCATTCCGGACGGAAGCGTTCATGGCTTGCATTGCGGCGATTGCCGTGCGTGGGTCTGTCACGTCCAAGCCCCACATCGTTGAACAAACCCAAGCATAGAAAAACCCGAAGATGGCGCCGATGCTCAAGAGCGAGAGCATCGACATGGGCAAAAGGAACCGAGACATCAGGCCTGCCTCGCAGTCATTGCTTTTTGTGAGCGTGCCGCTCTCACAACAGACGAAAAGATGACGAGCGCAGCAAATTGGCCGAGCAGAACTGCCGGATAGATCAGGCCGAATTGTGCGTCAAAGTACTTCTGCGGACCAAAGGATATCAGCGCCATTAGCGCGGCGATGACGCTCAAGATGCACCCCTCTCGACTGGTAAGTGGCCCTACGATTATCGCTGCCAGAGCGCCAGACATTGCCGCTCCGATAAACGGGGCTATCCCGAACAGCGGCGTGGTGACAGGAGGGTGTGGTCTGATCCCAGCATACAAGGCGGAAAGCATGATCCCCTGCAGGATAATGAGCGTTGCCAGAGCGGCAATGACATGACGGTTTGATTTTTCCATTTTCCCTCTCCAAAAGTGTAATTTGCATTACGGTTGCACATAGCCGTAATAACAGTTACGGATTCTGTCAACAGGTTGGAGAGTGAAATTGCGAGAAGAAAAACGAGCCCTTCGCCAACAACAGATCGAAGCGGCTGCCTATGAGGTTCTTGAGGCAAAAGGGTATGGGGGAACATCCATGCAGGGCATCGCCAAACGGGCGCGTGCCTCGAACGAGACGTTGTACAACTGGTATGGTGATAAACAGGGGCTGTTCCGCGCCCTCGTCACGCGCAACGCCGAGGAAGTGAAGTCCCACCTTGAAGCCGAATTGGAAACAGACCATGAGGCGCTGTCAATTCTGGGAACACTTGGCCCCAAGCTCCTGAATTTGCTAACAGGTGATCGCGCTGTTGCCCTTAATCGGGCCGCAGCTGCCGATAGTAGTGGTGAGCTTGGCGCGACGCTTTCAAAGGCAGGTCGCGAAGCCATTTTTCCTTTACTGGAGCAGGTACTGCTTCGTGCGAGGCAAGAAAGAAAATTGCGTTTTAATGCATCAGAAGAGGCTGTGGGACTTTACTTGGACCTGTTGATCGGTGACTTGCAAATCCGGCGTGTGATCGGACGGCTACCAGCTCCAACGGAAGAATTTTGTGTAGCGCGCTCTCAGCGGGCTGTGAGCCATCTCTGCCAGCTACTGAGCAGCCAAGTTGCGACTGGTGAAATTTCTGGGTGAACCTATCGAGTCGTCTATTCAACGCGAATTCAAAGAACTCGGTGCTTAATGACATTAACGGCCCAAGATAGAGTCGCTTGAATTAAGGCCTAAGAGGCACTTCAGACGACCTTTTATTTTTTCATGTTTTTGGCGGTCCTCGTAAAAGCAGTCGTCGGCGTAAAACGTGCAGTCGAGATTGCCAAAATCGGCCCAATCCGGACTTTCGATTGATGGTCAAGCGCTGCGTCGCTGCTTCACCAGACCGGCTATTCGTGCATCGCGCAGCATTTTTGGTGGGTGAACGTCAGCGATGCGGGACCAAGCTGCCGTTCGACATTCTGATCCTAGGGTCTGCTTTCGACCCAATGTGAATCTTAGCGGTAAGCGAGCAATAAAACTACTGCTATGAACTTGCCACAGGTATGCTTTCTATTTGCGTTCGGCGTCAGATATTTCCATCATGGCGTTCTCGAACGCCTCAATGTAGGTGCGGCCTTCAATACCATGCGCGAGTGTCGGTAAGACAACGTTCGCGAGGCCAAGGTCACTTGCGACGGCGAACGCTGCTGCAGGTGGTTCTGCTTCCCAAATGAGGACCTGCGCACCCGTTTGATCGACAAGCGCCGCGAGGTCAGCACGTTCTGCATCGGTTGGCATGGCGCCGGCTTCCCATTCCAGTGATGAGACTGACAGGCGATAACGCCGTGCAAGGTATTGATAGCGCGGGTGTGTCGCAATGATCGCTGCATCCTGCAGACCATCAAACGCGATACGGGCATCCTTATCGATCGCGTCAAGGTCGGCACGCAGCGCGTCAAGTTGGGTTGCCACCTGATCGTCGGGGACGATCCCGCGCGCGGTTATCGCCGCGGCAATGGCCTCAGCCTGTGCAATGGCCAGTACAGGGTCGAGCCAAGTGTAAGATGCGATGCCTTCATGCGAATGCACGTCACCGTCACCATGGCTGTGTGTAATACTCTCGGTGCGGATGAACTGGTCTTCGATTGCGGCAGTCGTATTCACGACCTTGGCGCGTGGCAAGGAAACCCGATCAACCCAGGTCGCAAATCCCGCACCGTTCAACAGGATCATATCGGCATCCTGGATCGTGCTGATATCGGCAATGGACGGGCGCCAGAAAGAGGGGTCGACATCCTGCGGAACAGGAAAAACAACCTCTGCAGCATCCCCGACGAGGCGTTCGGCGAAATACTGCAAAGGATAGTTTACAGCGACGATACGCGGGCGATCCTGTGCCGCGACAGAGCTGGCGGCAAGAAAGGTCAACACCACTGCGAAGAAAGGTCTCAATGGGGGCATGGTCATCAACTCTGGCAACTGCGTGCAATGTCGTCGGGTGTTACGATCCAGTAATTATCATGGCTGCCGCTATCGACTTCGATCATGAGGCCGCCTGAATGGTCCACACTGTCAAGTGGAACGGCGATGGTTCCGTCTTCGTTGATCGGCAGCGTCAGCAGCAAGGTATTATTACCATCCAGCACGCGCACATCAGCAAGCATGACGGGATTTCCGTTTGAAAACTTGGCTTCGACCGTCACCGTTTCACAGTCAACTGATGCGAAAACCGTCAACTGATGCGCTGCCGCCCCGATGGGGGCGACAGCACAGATGCAAGCCAAGGCAATGGCCCGGATCACTGTCCTGTCCATTCTTCGAAGTGAACCCAGATCACGGCGCCAAGCTCGACAGCCTTCTCCTCGGCCGAAGTCTCTTCGGTCAGGGTGTAATCGGCTGTGTTCAAAGCGGCGAAACCCCACCAGCCGTCGGATGGTGGCGCATAGGTGAAGACACCGTTGGCGTCGGCCTTGACCGTCTGTGTGATCATCAGCTCGTCCGGGACGGTCGCACCTGCGCCATCATTGAAAAATTCGACCTCAACCTCTGCATAGGGCACGGCTTCGCCATCCATCTTGACGATGCCCTGAAAGACGTTGTGCTCCCACAGGCCGAAGGGCTTGGACAGCGGGACAATCTCGGTTTTCAGGCCCAGTTCGGTATCCCAGCCCTCGTCGTCGCCATAGGCGGTCACATAGGTTTTGGTGTAGTGGATGATAAAGGCATCTTCGGCAGGTTCCCAATAGGGCTGTGGTTCCATTGCAAAGATGTAGGTGCCGGGACGGTCCAGCGAATAATCAAGCGTATAGCCCTGATCATCCATCACAGTCGCACCTTCAAGATCGCCAAGCAGGTCCGTGGTGGTGCCTTCATGCGTGACCGAGAATGCCACAGGGGTATCAAGCATCATGCCATCCATTTCGAACGGATGCGAGAACGACATCGTCAGCGCAACACCTCGCCCGTCCTCCTGACTGATCATCGGATCATTGGGAATGATCATGCCGTAATGCGCCAAGGCGGGCGTTGCAGCGATAATGCTAGCGAGTGATGCAGTGATAAAATGACGTTTCATGGAACCTCCTGTTGATTATGACCCGAGCGCGAGCAGCCAACCTACCCAAGCTTCGGCATTGCGAGCGACAATGGCCGCGCCTGTTACAGCAATAAGTGCTGAAATTGATAGTATTGTGATTGTTTCGGCAGACAAGAGACGCAAAACCATTCCCCGCCGCGCCCCCAGTTTGACGGCCGTTGCGATTTCTCGGGCCCGCAACCGGTAGCTGAGGAATACCGCAAGCCCGATCGCGGCCAATGCTGCAATCGCAATGATCAGCGTGACCGCATCCAACAGTGACTTGATCCGGAAAATGCGGTCAACAAGGCTTCGGATCACACCAGCCGGTTCGATCAACTGGGCAAGGTTTTCGCTGTCCAGATAGCGCCCTTTCAGGATCGTGCCGGACCGCGCGTCATTGGGCACCACGATCACAGCAGAGGTCGGGAAACCGTCCTGACTGCCATGAAAATGAAAGCTTTCGATATTTGCGTCGGTGATCCGCTGATATTGTACGACGGCAGCATTGGACAACGCAGCGGTGCCCGCCGCAACCTGAGCCGCCGTCACCACATCTTCGTGGCCATGGCCAATACCCTGAATGACCCAAGCGGTTTTGATATCGACAAAAATGGCCTGATCATCGGGCGAGTTGGTTGGCGCAAGCACACCGACAATCGGCATCTCGAGCGGATAGACACCATCCAGATCAAACAGGTTTTCAGGTGAAGACACCAGACTGTCACCAACACCCTTGCCCAACGCCTGCGCGACATCTGCGCCAATCACCGCGTCGCCAAGAATAGAAAGGCCACGTCCGTCTGATACGTTCAGACCGCGAAAGTCGAAGTAGTCCAACGTCGTGCCCACAATCCTGAAGCCTGCGGACGAAAAAGCAGAATGAACGGGGATCGGCACCGCCAGTCCGCTATCCCAAACTGCTTCAACTTCGCGCATTGTCACAGGATCGGGGCGTTCGTCCGAAAAATAGAGGGCGGCCATTGTCAGGTCCAACTGTGACCCCCGACTGCCCAGCAAAAGCGGTGTCGCATCGCCCCGTGCGACAAGCGCACGTTCGCTGGTGGACAACAGGATCTGCGTTGCAATCGGAACAAACATGATCAGCGCGGCCACGAGTGTGAGCACTAGGCTGCGCCCCCAGTGATAGCGGAGGTAGGCAAAAGCGAGGTAGAGCGCGTTCATGCGTCGGCCCCTTGTCGGAACTGCGCAAAATCCAGCACACGCTCGAACCGCGGCAACAGTTCATGGTCATGAGTTACGGCAAGAACGGCGGCACCTGCTTCGCTAGCCTGTTCAAACAGCAGATCAAGGATGCGGGATTTGCTTTCAGGATCAAGATTACCTGTGGCTTCATCTGACAGGATCAGTTTCGGCTGTGCCACCAAAGCCCTGCAAATGGCGACCCGCTGTTGTTCACCTTGGCTCAGAGCCGTTGGGTGGCGGTCCAGTTTGTCGCCGATCCCGCAGGACGCAGCCAAGGCTTCTGCCCTTTCGCGCGCCTCGGCGTTCAGCGTCAGGGCCGGTGTGATCCGGTAAGGATAAAGGATGTTCTGGCGCGCCGACAGATAATCCAGCAACGCAAAGTCCTGAAACACAAAGCCGATGGTGCTGGCGCGAAAGCGGCGGCGCTCCACCTCGGATAGTGTGGCAACATCAGTGCCTGCCACGTCGATCCGGCCAGCCTCGGGTGTCAGGATGCCCGCGATGAGGTTCAAGAGTGTAGTCTTGCCGCTGCCGCTTGGGCCCACGATGGCCACACGTTCGCGATCTTGCAGATGAAACGATGGTACACGCAGGCCAAAGCTGGTTGCGCTGTAACGGAAGGAAAGGTTTTCAACGGTAATCATCAGTTGATCTGCGGGGCCAGAAAGGTTTCACCGGCCGCATCCCGATTGACTTCCAAAAGCTCGAAATCGGTGATCCGCCAAGCCCCCTCGACAGGCGAAACCAAAAGGTCAGCGCTATATGTGTTGCCACGCACATGCAGGTGTTCGGCATGTCCGACCGTGCCGATCACCTGCCATGACGCGTCAATGGCCAACGCTGCACCGTCGCGCGAAACGCGGGTATTTAGCAATTTGATCTCGTGAATTGTCTGATCAGCCTCTTCAAGTCCACCTCCCGCCATCGCGCCCACACGCTCCAGATAAAGATACTCCAACGCGTCGCCATGTGTCACGCTGGCAAGCGTGTCATAGATCGCGTCCTCTTCAGTCTGGCCAAATGCATCATAAACCACCAACAGCAAAGCGGGTGTCAGTCGCCAAAACTCCGCACCCGCCTCTTCAACGGTCATCGGATCAAGGCCGGGCGCGGCAAATGCATCGGTGTCCGACACTGCATCATGCGCCGGTATCATGACAAGCGCGCCGACGGCAACGGCACCGAGAACGGCAAGACCAGAAAAAAGGGTAAGTCGGTTCATCGTCCAAAGGCATCCACTTGAGGGTTCGGCAGTCTCAGAAATGTGTCGCATAGAAGCAATGAAAGCAAGCAGGCAACATCACAATGTTGGCATCCAGCGCAACGCAGAATGCGAGCATTTCGAACTAGGGCCATTACAGCGCATTGATGATTGAAAGCGATGTCTTGCAAACTCGCAGGCAAGGTCCGGTGTCGCGCTGAAGCGGCCGTTTGTGCGGGTTGCAGCATTTGACACTCTGGGCTCGAAGCCGACCTCGGATGCGACGCAGAATGTTGTGGTATGCTACCTTGGTCAACGTCGGGTTGTCGATGTGGGTGGGCGTGGTGGATGGAGGACCCATCATGGAAACACGAAACTTACCCGCCATCCGCGCTTGTCGTCCTGCCTGGAATAAGGGCCGCATCGTCGGCCAGAAGCGACCGCTCAAGCCGAAACACGTTTGGGCAATCAGGGTCAGGCTTGAGCTGGCTGAAAACCATCGTGATCTGGCGCTGTTCAATCTTGCCATTGAAAGCAAGCTACGTGGATGCGATTTGGTGAGAATGAAGGTGGCCGATGTCATGGCATCAGGCCAAATCAAGGAACGCGCGTCGGTTCTGCAGAGCAAGACGCAGAAGCCTGTCCGTTTCGAAATCTCCGAAGGCACTCGTGCATCTCTGGCAAGCTGGATGCGGGAGCCGTTGATGGTCGGGCCAGAATACCTCTGGCCTGGACGTTTTCATGAACGGCTTCACATTTCGACCCGCCAATATGCACGCATTGTGCGTGACAGGGTGACGTCCATCGGTCTGGAGGCTAGCGCCTACGGTACGCATTCTATGAGGCGAACGAAGGTGACCCAGATCTACAAGAAAACGGGCAACCTTCGGGCAGTCCAGCTACTGTTGGGCCATACCAAAATGGACAGCACCGTCAGATATCTTGGCGTTGAACTAGAAGATGCATTGGTGATTTCAGAATCCATCGAGATCTAACAGGTCAGGGCCGTCTTCACGGACGGCCCTGAGCGGGCGTTCAATTCGTCTGATAACGCTGCACCGCAGCTAAGCTTATCCAACTGCATTTCAGGTGTTTCGTTGAAGCTCACGGTCACCACACACTTGAGAGTATGGCTTTAGAACCCATTGTTCGTGCGGGCAGTTCTATCGTAATGTAGCGACGCGAATGTTGTTTGTGCTACCGATCTGGCCGAACGGAACGCCTGATAGGACCACCATTTTTTCACCAGACTCCGGTTGCAATAGCTGTCGACACTCTGCCTTGGCCGTTTCGACCATGCTGTCGTAGTCTATAGCAGCCGACTCCAACACTGATCGCGCGCCCCAGACCAGCGCCATGCGACGTGCCACACAGAGATCGCGGGTCATGATCACGAGGGGCAATTTCGGGCGGCGTGCAGAGACCCGCAACCCTGTCAAGCCGCTCATTGAGTAGGCCGTGATACAGACAGCATTCAAGGCACAGGCCAGTGTCGCACCCGTGTCGGCAATCGCGTCAGCATCGCTTAGGCAAGCCTCTCGCGATGAAGACATGGCCGCCTCGTAGAAACTATGCCTCTCGGTCGAGCGAATGATCCGATCCATCACTTCGACGGCTTCTGTTGGAAAGTCGCCTGTCGCACTTTCTGCCGATAACATCACCGCGTCGGCGCCGTCATAAATCGCCGTGGCAACGTCCGACGCTTCGGCTCGGGTCGGTGTCGGGGATGTAACCATAGATTCCAGCATCTGCGTCGCCACAATGACCGGGCGGCAGGTGCGTCGACACAGAGCGATGATTTCTTTTTGACGGGCGGGCACGTCCTCAGGAGGTATTTCGACGCCAAGGTCGCCCCGCGCAATCATGATCGCGTCAGATTTTTCAACGATCCCTTCAATTTCCACCAGAGCGGAGGGCTTTTCTATTTTCGAGATCAAGCCAGCACGACCGTCGATGATTGCCTTAATTTCAGCGAGGTCAGTAGCCTTTTGCACAAAGGACAACGCTACCCAATCCACACCGTTGTCCAGCCCGAATTGAAGGTCGGCGCGGTCCTTTTCGGTTAGCACGGGTAAATCCAAAATGCAGTCAGGTAGGTTGACCCCCTTGCGATCACTGACTTTTCCGCCTTCCAAAACTTCGGCCTCAATCCGGCCTACTTGCTTGTTCGTGACCCTTAGGCGTATCCGCCCATCATCGATGAACAGGCGGTGGCCCGTTTCAATGGCATCAAAGATTTCTGGGTGCGGGAGGGGCAAGCATGTTTCGTCCTCAACCGTTTCTGATGGCAGGAAACAGACCTTCTCGTGCCGGTCCAGAATGCGTGATCCGCTTTCGATGCGTCCAAGTCTGATCTTCGGTCCCTGCAAGTCCTGCAAAATACCAATGGGCGCGCCAAGCTCTTTTTCCAGCTTGCGTATGGCCGCAATCGTTGCGGCATGGATGTCGTGTTCGCCGTGGCTGAAGTTCAGGCGAAACGTATCGACGCCTGCGTAAAACAGGTTGCGCAGCATAAACGGCGAAGCGCTTGCTGGGCCAACTGTGGCAACGATCTTGGCACGTCTGGAACGGATCATGGGGTGTCCTTTGGGGCGGGTCGTAAAAAGGTGTCAGCGAACAAGCACAGCGCGAAAATCATTTACATTGGTGAGGGTCGGGCCTGTCATGATCAGGTCGCCCATGGCTTCGAAAAGGCTATAGCTGTCGTGTCTTGCCAGGTAGTGCTTGGGGCACATGCCAACACGTTCAGCCCGGGCCAGCGTATCCGGCTCAATGATGGCACCAGCTGCGTCTTCAGTGCCGTCGATGCCGTCGGTGTCTGCCGCAAGCGCATGAATGTTGGCGTGCCCGTTCAGCGCGATCGCGAGGCTGAGAAGAAATTCGGTGTTCCGCCCCCCCCGACCGGGCTTTGTACCGCCGATTGAAACGGTCGTTTCGCCGCCCGACAGCAAAACAGCCGGGGGGGATGACGGTGTTTTTTGACGTGCGACCCATGTCGCCATCCCCGACATTGCAATGCCCAATTCACGCGCCTCGCCCTCTAGCGCATCCCCAAGAATGGTAGGTGTCACGCCAGCTTCGCGGGCAACCCTCGCTGCCGCCTCAAGCGACAGTTGGGGCGTGGCGACAAGCCGGTAATCCACATCAAAGGGGGACTGCTCTTTTGTGGGCGCCAAGAGGATTTCCCGCGCGGCGTGGGGCAGATCGGTGCCAAGGCGGTCGACGAGCGGACTAAGGTCTTCGCCCGCTGTCGGGTCTGGAACCGTCGGGCCCGATGCGATTGCGGCGGGATCGTCGCCCGGGACATCCGAAATGGCCAAAGTCACAAGCTTGGCGGGATGCACCGCACGGGCAAGTCCTCCGCCTTTGATCAAAGACAGCCTGCGCCTGATCTTGTTCATGTCCTCAATGGTCAGGCCTGATTTCAGCAGGATTTTGTTGACGGTGATCTTTTCCTCCAACGTCAACGGGGCCTTTGGCAATGGTAGCAGCGACGATCCGCCGCCTGATATCAGCGCGATCACAAGATCACCTTCGCCGGCCGAGGCCGCCGTTTCCATGACCTCTCGGGCGGCTTCCATTCCAGCCACATCGGGTACTGGATGCGAGGCCTCAAGAACCTTTATACGAGACGTCGGCACGGCGTGTTCGTAGCGTGTGACAACGACGCCCGACAGGTCTACATCAGGCCAAGCCTGCTCAACTGCCAATGCCATGGCTGCGGCAGATTTACCCGCCCCGACGACGATACAGCGACCTGTCGGTTTTTCTGGGAGGTGCGAGGCCAGAACAGTTGCCGGATCAGCAGCCTCAATGGCAGCCGTCATCATTCGGCGCAAAAGCGCCGTTGCATCGTCGTCGGTCATGGGTCAGTCCTCAGATGTTTTCGCCGCGGATCGCTTCGCAGACCGCATCAGTGACTTCCTGCGTATTCGCGGTGCCACCCACATCGGGGGTCATGATGCCATCAGCGCAAACTTTTTCGACCGCCCGCATCAGGCGTGCGGCAGCCGCGCTTTCACCAAGATGCTCCAACATCTGACTGGCGGTCCAAAACGTCGCGACCGGGTTGGCGATGCCTTTGCCCGTGATATCAAAGGCCGAGCCGTGGATCGGTTCAAACATGGACGGGAAGCGGCGTTCGGGGTCGATGTTGGCCGTTGGCGCAACACCAAGCGAGCCCGCCAAAGCACCAGCCAGGTCCGACAAGATGTCTGCGTGCAAGTTAGTGGCAACAATCGTATCAAGAGATTTGGGGTCTTTGACCATGCGTACGGTCATGGCATCAACCAGCATCTGATCCCATTCCACATCGGGGAAGTCCTTGGACACTTCCATCGCGATTTCGTCCCACATGACCATGCCGTGACGCTGCGCGTTGGATTTGGTCACAACGGTCAGGAACTTGCGGGGACGGGATTGCGCCAGTTTGAACGCATACCGCATGATCCGCTCAACCCCGACGCGGGTAAATATCGAAACTTCGGTTGCGACCTCTTCGGGCATACCTTTGTGGGCTCGGCCACCTACCCCAGAATATTCCCCTTCGGAGTTTTCGCGCACAATCACCCAATCCAGGTCGCCAGGGCCTACGCCCTCCAGCGGGGCAGTAATGCCGGGCAGAATACGCGTAGGACGGACGTTGGCGTATTGATCGAAGCCTTGGCAGATCGGAAGGCGCAGCCCCCAAAGTGTCAGGTGGTCCGGCACATCAGGTGCGCCAACCGCACCAAAAAAGATTGCATCGAATGCCTTGAGCTGTTCAGTCCCGTTTTCAGGCATCAGCGCGCCTGTGCGCTTATACCGTTCTGAACTCCAATCAAATTCAGTGACATCAAACTCAAAACCACCGTCCCTGCGCGCCAGCGCCTCAAGCGCTTGGTGACCTGCGGCGATAACTTCCGGCCCGATACCATCAGCAGGAATTGAGGCGATCTTGTATGTTTTCATTGCGTTCTTCCGATCTACTAATAAGCTCTGCGCGACAATGGATTGACGATTAAGAAGGAAGGTCACACGGTCATCGTGTTCCCTACGATCTATGATGTCTGTCCAGCACTTGTCGTAAAGTTACCTTCCCTCAATCGTTGCGCTCAATCGGCACAGGATTATATACTGATCTGAAATAGTGGTGTGAGGGCCCAACTTTGGACATTACGCAGATCAAAAGCTTTCTTGCCGTAGCCGAAACCCTTCATTTTGGCAGAGCAGCGCAGTCGCTCGGGATATTGCCAGCCTCTTTGGGGCGTCAGATTCGTCTGCTTGAAGACAAGCTCGAGACTCGCCTCTTTGTGCGCACCACCCGGTCCGTTTCGCTGACAGAGGCCGGCAACAGTATTCTAGAAGACGCCAGAGAGTTGGTCGCCCAAGCAGAGCGCCTTGAGACCAAGATCAGGGATGTCAGAAAGTCCGAAAAGCCTATTCTAAGGGTCGGCGCTATCGACAGTGCCGCGGCGGGGCTGATGCCGCAACTGCTAAAAATGGTACGCGAAGACCTTCCGGATCTTGATATCCAGTTATACGAGCAAAAGACGATTCACCTTCTTCCCAAACTGCTGAGCGGGTCCATTGATATTGCGTTTTGTCGCCCACCTGATGTGCGCGATCAGCGGCTAAACTTTCGAACGCTGTTTTTTGAAACGGCAGTCGTTGCTTTGCCAGAAACACACCGTTTGGCAAAAAAGGACGCTATTGCGATTTCTGATTTGGCTGATGAGCCGCTTATCGTCCCCGACCGCCGATCACGCCCGCACTCACACGATCTTACGATTAAGTTATTCGTTGACGTCGGTTTGACCGCTAGGATCGCACAGATCGCAGAGGAAAAGCAGACGATTGTGAACCTTGTGGCTGCAGGCACGGGCCTGGCGATTGTACCACGCTGGACGTCGCGGTTTCAGGTGCCTGGCGTCGCTTTTGTGCCGCTTTCAATTCCGCAGGGTGCGACCCGATCAAAATTGATCTTGGCTGCGGCATGGACACGTGGCACCCGCGACGAAAGGCGGGATGCTTTTCTTTCTATTCTTGAAAAGAACTTGCCCGAATTAGAACGCACGGCTTAATTATATCAATCTTGAATATAAACTCTGGCGCATAGCGATGTGACGTGGTTCTTCCCATCATGCTGACAGATGCATTCCGTTCCCGGAGGCGCATTGGAGGATATACCTTGGAGGAGGAACACCCATGAAATTCGCAACTTTTACAGCGGCCGCCCTTTGTGCTGCAATCGCGATGCCTTTGTCTGCACAAGACCGCGACGGCTGGCCCAGCAGCCTAACGATCGGCACCGGCAGCCAAGGCGGCACATACTTCACATATGGCAGTGGGTTTGGCGCCATGATCAGCGAAGCGCTGGATCTGAACGCCGGCGTTGAAATCACCGGCGGCCCTGTTCAGAACGTCACGCTGGTTGAGACAGGCGAGCACCAGATGGGGTTCGTAACCTTGGGGCCTGCCGACGAAGCCCGCCGTGGCGAAAGCCCGCTAATGCCGGGTGTGCCGCATGAAAACGTGCGTGCGTTGTTCCCGATGTACCAGACACCGCTGCAGGCGGCTGTCCTTGCCAGCTCTGACATCATGAGCTTTCAGGACATGGCTGGGCAGCGCGTTGGTGTTGGCCCTGCTGGCGGCACATCTGCAACGTACTGGACACGTTTCTTTGAAAACGCCGAAGGCTATGACGGCGTGAACATTTCCAACGCTGGTGGTTCGGATACAGCCGGTCAGCTTAAAGACGGCCTGATCGACGCTTTCGTTTATGCTGCGGGTCTGCCGACAGGAGCCTATGCACAGCTTGCAGTCGAAAACGACGTGCGCTTCCTCTCTATGGATGATGAAACGCTGGACCAGATGATGGAAATCGTGCCTGCTATGGCGCCTTTCACCATTCCAGCCAACACTTACGAGGATCAGCCAGAGGATCTTCAGACTGTCTCTCTTTGGAACTTTGCCATCGCCCATCAGGACATGCCTGAAAGCCTGGCCTATGAGATCACAGCACTGGCCATGGAAAACCACGACCGTATGGTTCAAAACCACGCAGCCGCCCGCGAGACCCTGGCAGAAAACGTGGTGAAGAACGCGGTTGTTCCCTTCCACCCCGGTGCTGTGCGCTGGTTCGAAGAGAACGGCTATGAGATCGCTGACGAACTGAAATAATCAGCTTCAATCTGATTTTGACGCGGGCGGTCGAATTTGTTCCCGTCCGCGTTTTTCTTTCAACCCCTTTCTCGGGCAGCCATAAAATGAAAAAATCCCAAGACAGCGCCATCCGGACCAGCGCTGACACCACGCTTTCCGTCATCGAACAGGAGACTGCCAAGGCGAATGTTGATGAAGAGGCCTTGGCCGGCAATCAAAGGGACCTTGAAGGAACGCGCAGCATGCTCGTCGCGGCCCTGTGTGTCGCCTATTCTGTCTTTCACTTACTCGTTATGAACGTCTACCCGCTCGAGACTTGGGCCTACCGTCTAAGCCATGTCGGAGGTGGGCTTTTTCTTGGGTTTTTATTGTTCGGTGCGAAAGCGCTTTCAGGGCCAACCGCGCAAAATACGCGAAACCCGCTGTCGCTTGGCCTGTTGGCCCTTTCGGCAGCAGCAATTCTGTATGCCGCCGTTACAGTTTCCGCAATCTGGATTAATGGCCGTGCTTTGGGCAACGCACTTCCCCCCGCTTGGGCAATGTCGACATTTGGCATTCCGTTGGTGCTGGGGACTGCATTGGCAGTCGTTCATAGCTGGGTGTTCCCGCAGCTTGATCGGCGACAGTTCGCCCTCGCTGACATCCTTTTGGCCGTGGCCGCTATTATCGCAACCGCTTACCTCATCTTTTTTGCTCGGCAACTGCAGCTACGCGCCGGTATGCCAATGGCACTGCCCGGCGATATGTGGGCCGCTGTGACGGGTGTTATCCTGATCATCGAACTGACTCGCCGCTTGGCCGGTATGGCATTGGTTATCATTGCCGGCGTTTTCGTGGCCTATGCTTTCCTTGGTCCGTGGTTGCCCGGCATCTTTGAACACCGTGGCTACGACGCGAAACGTTTCTTTTCCTATATCTACACCGACAATGGGATCCTCGGCGCTCCGATTGCGATTTCGTCGACCTATATCATCCTGTTCGTGATCTTTGCGGCTTTCCTGCAAACCACCCGTGTTGGTGAATACTTCGTCAACCTCGCCTTTGCAGCTGCCGGTCACAAACGCGGCGGACCTGCCAAAGTGGCGATCTTTGCATCCGGTCTTATGGGCATGATCAACGGCACATCCGCGGGCAACGTAGTGGCCACAGGGTCCCTGACGATCCCGATGATGAAAAAGGTCGGCTACAAACCCCAGACCGCGGCGTCGGTCGAGGCTGCGGCCTCGACTGGTGGGCAAATCATGCCGCCGATCATGGGCGCAGGTGCGTTCATCATGGCTGAAATCACCGGTATTTCGTACATGGCGATTGTTTCCGCCGCGATCATCCCTGCCGCGCTGTATTTCATCTCGGTTTACTTCATGATCGATCTGGCCGCGCAAAAAGCGAATCTTAAAGGCCTGCCACGGGACCAACTGCCAAAGCTGGGCGTGCTGGTGCGTCAAATCTATCTGCTGACGCCGATTATCGTTCTGATTTCCGCACTCTTTGCGGGCTATTCCGTCATTCGCTGCGGCACACTCGCGATGATGACAGCGGCTGTTGTGTCATGGCTGACACCGCATAAAATGGGGCCAAAGCAGCTATTCCACGCGCTGGACAATGGCGCGCGGATGGTACTGCAACTGGTCGCGGTTTGTGCAACTGCCGGCATTATCGTAGGGGTCATCGCACTGACAGGGATTGGGTCACGTTTTTCGACTGTCCTGTTGACGCTCGCGGATCAAAGCCAGATTCTAGCGCTATTCTTTGCGATGGTAGTCTCCATCGTATTGGGGATGGGGATGCCAACGACAGCCGCTTACGCTGTTGCGGCCAGTGTCATCGCACCGGGTGTGGTAAACCTTGGCGTTGAACCGCTGATCGCGCACCTTTTCATCTTCTACTTTGCGGTCATGTCAGCCATCACACCGCCTGTAGCTTTGGCGGCTTATGCAGGATCCGCGCTGGCTGGGTCAGACCCTGTCAAGACAAGCGTCGAGAGCTTCAAGATCGGTCTCGCGGCCTTCGTGGTGCCCTACATGTTCTTCTATTCTCCGGCGATGCTGCTGCAGGGCAGCTGGATCGAAATCATCCACATCGCGATTTCGGCAGTGATTGGTGTTTATCTGCTCTCATGTGCCGTGCAGGGATGGCTGGTGGGGCACGCCAATGCCACGGTCCGGGTCCTAGTGATGGCCGCAGGGCTGTTCATGATCGCGGGTGGGTGGATGACAGACGCCATCGGCCTGGGCCTTGCCGTCCTGCTGGTTGCTTACCAAAAACGCGGCGCTGCCTCAAATGCGGCCGCGTGATGATGAAAGACGACGGAGGCGGCCAGCAGAGCAACTGCGGCTGCCTCTATGTGTGAACTGCAGGGCTCGGGCAACCTTAGGCGGCAAGTCTGGGCGACGAAACCGCCGCGGCCTAACTTGTATCTTCGTCTCCATCAGCGCGTCACTGAGGTGTCGGTACCGTCAACCTCGGCCAGCAGACCATAGCAACAGTCCATTCGCCGCGTAGCGGCGAACGACCGCTTCCCGCCCTTCATTGACACCAAAGGTCATTGTGCCAAGACAAAGTTCAGAGACCATCAAACCGGTGAGGCCAAGCGTATTGTAGCGCATGTCAATGGCCTCCTAGAGTAAGACAAGCACGATGGAGATAATCAGCGCTGCGAGCACGTGATATGCGCCTCTAATCACGCCATACGCACCATGGTTGGGAATGTTGGGGTTGATGCCAGTATCGACCGTCGTTGCCGCCAGATAGCCGATTCCAACGAAGAGGCCAAAACCAATGGCCTGCCCAACGGTTTCGATACCTAGCGCTGCCATCAGTATTGCACTCGTCAACGCGGTGACGACGCTCCAGATCAGCGGGCCAAGAATGAAGATCATACCAGGTTTGGCCGATGGGTCATGTTCGCGCCCAAGAGCGGCGGAATAGGCTTTGCCGAACAACGCGGTAAACCATAGGCCTCCCAGCATGAAGGACGCGAAGGCCGCAACTGCGACACCCAGCCATGAGATTTCGGTGATGTGTGTGAGCATTCTAAATATCCCTTAATTATAATAATTTCCGATCAGCCTTCGTAAGGCACTTCGATGTCCAGAACCCAAGTCACGCCGAACTTGTCTTTGAGCATCCCGTAAAGTGGGGACCAAGCCGCCTCACCTAGAGGCTGCATCACGGTTGCGCCATCGCTAAGCTTTTCCCAAAACCCGTTCAGCTCGGCTTCGTCATCGCCGCGCACGGATACGAACACCGGGATTGTGCCAGCATTCCAGTCCATTGCAGATGGGACGTCATAAGCCATAACGTGAAACCCGTTTTCGCCTGCGACCTGACCCCACATGATCTGGTCGGCTTCAGCCTCGTTTTGCACGGCATGGGCATCAGCATAGCTGACGGCTGCCATATGTCCGCCAAAGACGGATTGATAAAATGTCAGCGCGTCGCGGGCCTGGCCACGAAAGTTAAGGTGCGTTGTCGTTGCGATGCTCATTGGTCTTTCCTTTGAATAGTTGCTGAAAATCTTCATAAGGATGTACAACTGTCAGTTCCCGACAGTTACCTTGTGCCATCATCAGAATTGTCATGCCGAAATCCGATCGCCTCTTTCGCCTTCTTCACGCCATGCGGGTTATGCCCCCGCCCACCACTGCACGCGCTCTGGCAGAAGAAACTGAGGTTTCGCTCCGTACCCTCTATCGCGACATCGAAAGTCTGCGCGCAGCAGGGGCCCAGATCGACGGTGAGCGCGGCTATGGATATCGGCTCGTCGAAGACTACGCCTTGCCGCCACAGACCCTGAATCGGGATGAGATCGAAGCGCTGGTTCTTGGCATGGCTGAGGTCAAACACATGGGAGATCCAACCCTGGCCGAGGCCGCAACCTCGGTCCTTGCCAAGGTTGCGGCCACATTGCCAGACGACCGCGAAAGACAGTTGTTTCATGCTGCGTCGAAAGTCTATCGCCCGAACGTGCGTATGTCCGTCAAGGTCGATATGGATGTGATCCGAGAAGCTTGCTGGAAAGAGCACGCTTTGGAAGTATCATACGAGGATCAATCCAATGCGGCCACCAAGCGCACGATCTATCCCCTCTCGATAATGTACACGGAACGCACTCTGACTGTTCTTGCTTGGTGCTGTCTGCGAGAAGACTTCCGCATGTTTCGGGGGGACCGCATTATTACCGTCAGTACAGGGACGGCGAGCTTTCGGCCACGCCGAGCCGCATTGCTGAGTGAGTATCTGGATCGACTGAACTCGGCTCACTAGAACTCGATACCGACACACCTGACCGACACGTGGCAAATAGTTTACAAATTTGGGCTTCACATAAAAGTTCGCGTTGATGCAAAGAGAAGTAAGAAGCGTTCATTGGCATAAATGGACCTGTCACGCTTTGGTGCCGCTCCTGTTACTCATTTATGCAGCCTTTGCTTCGAAGGCCAAGGGACTTTTCCAGCCTATGGCTGAATGCCTTCGACGCGGATTGTAGAAGCTATTGATGTATTCAAAGATGGCGATCTCTGCGTCGCGGCGTGTGCGCCAGGAGCGTTGCCACAGCAACTCAGCCTTGATGGTTTTGAAGAAGGTTTCGACCGCTGCGTTGTCGTAGCAGTTCCCAGTCCCACTCAGCGACGCCTGGAGCCCATGCTGGCGCAGGATTTTCTGGTCGTCGTGCGAACAGTATTGGCTGCCACGGTCGGTGTGATGGATGCAGCCCTTTGGCGGTCGCCGCAAGGCAGTAGCCATGTTCAAGGCCCGGATCGCCAGATCCCGCTTCATTCGGTTCGACACGGCCCAACCGATCACGCGCCTTGAATGCAAATCGAGGATGACAGCAAGGTAGAGCCATCCTTCGCGGGTCCAGACATGGCTGATATCGCCTGCCCATTTCTGATTGGGCGCATCCGCATGAAAGTCGCGTTTCAATAGATTGGGCGCGACATTGAAGGCATGATTGCTATCTGTCTTTGCCTTGAACTTCTTGTTCCGCTTCACCTCAATGCCATTTTCACTCATCAGCCTGCCGACACGGCGGTGCCCAACTTCAAGGCCCAGTTCCTTGAGTTCCTCTGTCATGCGTCGACGCTCAAACTCTGGCACAGCCGTTCGACAGGCAGCATGTCTGTGTTCTTAGCGATGAAAGCAAACCTCATTTACTTCGCTCCGCAAAGAACTGGGTGGCCTTTTTTAACACCTCCCTCTCCTCTCGAAGCATGCGGTTCTCTTTGCGCAGCGCCGCGACCTCACGTTCCAGATCAGATTGGGCCGAAGGCTTCTCAGGATTGCGCTGATCCTGCTGGATCCAACGGCTCAGCGTCGAGAAGCCGACGCCAAAATCCGCTGCGACCTGCTTACGCGCGAAATTCTGGGGTTAGTTGTTGTGCCATGACGTTTCTCTTTTGTGGCAAAATACCAAGTCAAAGAAGCGGAACAATTCCGTGACAGGTCCAGGTCTGGCGAAACACGTCTATTGCTTGTCCTTGACCCGATCTCCGATCCGGAAGCGGAACGCGTTGTCTACGATCACAGCATCCACTAAACCATTGGATAAGTGAGAAGCCCAGGAGCATGCGAAGCTTGAAACTCAAAGCACTCCCGTTAGCGCTGAAGATTTGTTTGGCCGCTCTCGCACCCACTGCGGGCGCGCATCCGCATGTCTTTGTAGATGGCGGCGTCGACTTTGTGTTTAGCGAAGAGACAATGCTCTCGGCTTTAGAAGTCACATGGCTCTACGATGAATTTGAAACGCTCTACATCTTGTCTTCCCATGGCATGTCGATGAATGCGAACGGCACATTGGACGAAGCGGACCGGCAAGAGCTCATCCGCCAAAGAAATGATTGGCCCGACGATTTCGACGGATCCGCGCATTTGTCCATGGGCGGCTCTCATATCCCGCTTAAGTGGCCTAAGGGCTTGGATGCCCAACTTATCGACGGTCGGCTGCAATTCACGTTTACCCGAGACCTGTTGTCGCCAATTGATCTCAATCAAGGGGTCGCCGAAGTAGCGTTCTATGAATCCACTTACTTCTTTTCGTTTTCGATCACGCAGCCTTCTAAAATAGTTGGAACTGAGGCTTGTGCCGCGAAAACCAACTCCTTTGTACCGGACCCGCAAGACTCGGCTCTCCAAGCGACTCTCGCAAAACTAAGCCGAGAAGAAACGTCAAACATCGCTCAGGTCGGCGCACTCTTCGCTGACAGAATTGAGGTAACATGCGGCTAGCTATTGTCGTCGGGCTTGCCGTGGCCTTCGCCCTTGCCCTCTATTTTGTCTTGGACTTCAGCGGGGTCACCCTTTGGGCCGCTGAAACGCAACGCGGGTTTCAAAATCAAATGGCCGCAGCCGTGCGTGCGCTCCAAGCTGGCGAAACAGGCGCATATGTTGCCTTACTCGGCGCAACGGGAGCCTATGGATTTGTCCATGCTTTGGGCCCCGGTCATGGCAAGTACCTTGTCGGGGGCGTGGGACTAGGGACATCCGTTTCAACACTCCGCCTTTTGGGGTTGGCCGTGGCATCAAGCCTAGCGCAAGCCATTTGGGCGATCATTTTGGTCTATGGTGGTTTCTTCCTCTTAGAGGTGAGCGCGTCTCAGCTTACCGATCTTGCTCAAGACGTGCTGGCGCCGTTCAGCTATCTTGCCATCGCTTGCATCGGTGTCGCGATTGCTTGGCGTGGAATCCGGTCTTTAAGGAAGGCGAAAGCAAACCATGACCATTCGCATGGCGACTGCGGCTGCCATAGTCATGGCCCCACTCCGGAAGAAGCGGCGTCCATAAGCTCCGTTCGAGAGGCTGTGGCGCTAATCCTAAGTATCGCAATCAGACCCTGCACCGGCGCGATCTTTCTCTTAGTGATCGCTTGGCAGATGGATATAAAGATTGCCGGTATCGCAGCCGTGGTCGTCATGGGATTTGGAACCGCAGGCCTTACCGGTCTCGTCGCAATATCGAGCACATTCGGTCGGCGACTGACTTCAGTGGCGACTTTGCAAGCTAATGGTGGCCTGAACGACGTTATGCCAGCCCTGCAAATTTTTGCTGGCGCATTGATCTTCTTACTAAGTATGGGCCTACTTGGTTTCGTGAATTGATCGTCATAAAGCAGTTGGCATCCAGAATGGAATGATCGGTGCGGGGTAGCAACACAGAACTGGACATTGGAGTGATATGACTAACATCTCGTCGGAAGGCGCTTGGTTTTAGACAAGCGTGAATTCCGGCAACTAATCACTTCCGCTTCTCCGCTGCTGCAACCGCTGCGCCCGCCAGGATAAGCGGGGCTGCCAGAATGAGGCTCGCGGATAAGCCCAGGCGGAAAATGAACAGATCGGCCATGAGGGGCCACAGCAAGGCCACATACTCAAACGGGGCGAGCCGGGACGCTTCGGCATAGCGGAATGCCAAGGTCATTGCGATATGTGCAAAACCTCCAAAGAGGCCCGAAAGAATCAGAAACCATAGCGTTTGCCCATCTGGCGTGATCCACCCCCATGGCAGTGTCGCGATACCGCCGATCATTGAGGCCAGCACGAAGTAGAGCGCAATCGCGCCCGGGCTTTCGGTCTTGTTGAGGCTACGGACCATGATAAGGGCGAGCGCCGCTAGAGCGGCTGCGCCCAGCCCGATGAGGTAACCGGAGAGACGGAGGCCTTCTTGTCCGGGGGCCGTCAATTCGGGCCAGACAAGGACAAGAACGCCCGCAAAGCCAAGAATGAGGCCCCAGACCCGCCATTTCGTGAGGCGTTCTGACAACATTGCAGCGGCGCCAAGCGCCATCAGCATCGGTGAAAGCTGCGAGATCAAGATGGCCTCGGCCAAATTGAGCCGCGCGACAGCGGCGAAAGAGCCAAACAGGGCAAGCGTCCCGAAACTCGCTCGTAGAAAATGCGCCCCCGGCTTTCTCGTCGCCATGCCGCCTGGAAACTCCCCCCGCACCCAGAGGAAAATCACCAGCGGGATGATGGCAAAGAGCGAGCGGAAGAAGACGATCTGGCCCAGCGGGACTTCTTCGCTGACGGCCTTCACGCTAACGAACATACCTGCAAACAGGACGCCCGATAGAAGACGCAAGCTGATCCCGAAACCGGGGCGGTCTACGGCGGTCATTCTCTAGTCTCTTCTTGCGCTAGTGCATCGCGCAAAGCATCGCCGGTTAGGTTGATGGCAAGCACGCAGATGACAACGGCCAGTCCCGGCCAGATCATTTGCAGCGGGGTGGAGCGCAGATGAACCCGTGCATCAAGCAGCATGGATCCCCACTCCGGATTGGGCGGCTGCACACCGAAGCCAAGAAACCCAAGGGCGGAGATGCCAAGGATGGCGCGGGCAAACATGCCGGTCCAGACAACAGTCAACGATGGGACCAATGAGGGCAGATAGTGCCAACGCGCGATGGCCCAGCCGGGCATTCCGGCCAGTTTTGCTTGCACCACATAGCCGCGGCTTTGCACCGACAGGCCGATGCCCCGCGCCACGCGAGCGAAGCGCATCCAGCCTGTGACGCTGAGGGCAAAGATCAGGCTCCATGTTCCAGCGCCCATCAGCCCGGCGATGACGATAGCCGCGACCAGTTCAGGAAAGGCTAGGAACGTGTCCGTTGTCCGCATCATGATCCAATCGGCAAGTTTCCCGCCAAGGGCCGCGACAAGCCCTATCGTGGTGCCAATCACAAGGCTGATGACCGAGATCAGAAAGGCCAGTCCGAGTGACCAGCGCGCCCCGTGCAAAAGGCGGGACAGGATATCGCGGCCAAGTGCATCGGTGCCCAGCAGAAACTCCGCGCTTGGGTCCGAGAGCCGCTTGGGGATGTTGATGGCCGTGGGATCATAGGGTGCAAGCATCGGGCCCAGACCGGCAAGCAAAACAAACACGGTGACAAGGATCAGAACGCTACGCATCGCTCTCTCCGATCCTTGGGTCGATGACCCGGTAAATCAGGTCGATGATCAGATTCACCGTCACGAAGACCAGCGCCGTCAGCACGACCATCGCCTGGACACGGGCGAAATCCCGCGCCATGATCGCCTCGACCAGAAAGGTACCAAGGCCGGGTCTGCCGAAGATCACTTCGACCAGCACAAGCCCTTCGAGCAAGAACGCCAGTTCCAGACCAAACACCGTGATAACGGGAATGGCCGCGTGTGGTGCAATGTGGTCACGTCCCACCGAACGATCTGGTACACCCCGCCGTCGGAATGCCGGCAGGAACGGTTGGCCACGTGCTTCCAGTATTCCTGAGCGGATGATGCGGGTCAGCGATGCTGCGACTCCGAGACCCAAGGTCAGGGCTGGCAGAATCGCGTGGGCAGGCGTGGCTGCACCGAGGGCGGGAAGCCACGCTAGCTTTACAGCGAAGATCAGGATCAGGATCAGGCCAAGCCAATAGGACGGGATCGCATTGCCCAGCGATCCAATGCCAACAGCGAGGCGGTCCAGCCAGCCTCCGGGACGTTTCGTAGCGACAATGGCGAGCGTGATAGAGATTGCCAGCCCCAGCCCAAGCGCCGCAAAGGCCAGCGGAAAGGTATAGCTGATCGCAGCCCAGAGGTCAGGGCCAACGGGGCGGCCGGTAACGGCGGAATGGCCAAGGTCAAGCGTCAGCAGCGGGCCAAGCCATGCCCCAAACGCCGGCCAAAAGGACTGGTTCAGGCCGACCTCCGCTCGGACCTGGTCAATCACGTCTTCGGTCAGCAAAGCATCAAACCGCGCCATCGCAATAGCTTGCGCCGGATCGCCCGGTGCGTTCCATAGCAGTGCAAAGGTCAACAAGGCCGTGCCCGATAGCACCACGACCGCCCGCAGCAACAACCCACCAATGATCTTGATCATGCTGCTGCCTCTAGCCCGCCGAGCGCGATCGCGGCATCTCGCAAAGCACGGCAGTAGTCGGATCGCGGGTTCATCGCGAAGGTTTCGGCATCTGCGATTTCTTCAACGCGCCCTGCCTTGAGAACCGCAATCTGATCGCCATGTGCGACCGCATAGCCAAGATCATGGGTCACAATCAACGCGGCAAAACCTTCCTCTTTCTGAAGATCAGAGATGAGACGGGCCGTATGCTTTTGCGTGACCGCATCCAACGCCGACAGAGGTTCATCAAACAGGATCAGCGGTGGCGATGCGATCAACGCGCGTAGGATACCGGCACGCTGCGCCTGCCCGATGGACACTTCGTTCGGGCGGCGATCCAACAGATCCAGTGGCAGTTCCAGACCTGCGCAAAGCCGGTCCAACCGCCCCTCTGCCAGCGTGCTTCCCCGCGCGACCACGGGCTCCATGATCGAACGGCGCAGGCTGAGGACTGGGTTAAAAGCCGCACGCGGTTCTTGCATCACTAGCGCGGGGCGGATGGAGCGCATTGGTGCGCCGTTCCACAAAATCTGCCCTTCCGTTGGCTTCAAGAGTCCAAGGATCGCAGCAATTAAGGTAGACTTGCCCGCGCCGCTTTCGCCAACCACGGCAAGGGTTTCGCCGGGCTGCACACTAAGGGAAATGTCGTGCAAAATGACGCACCTGCCGCGTTGAACAAAGACGTTGCGAGCCGTCAACATGGCAGCGCCATCCAGTTGCGATGAGCTGATAGGGATATTGCCGCTTTCGTCTGTGGTCGCTCCAATATTTCTTCGGTCGAGCCTTGTTCCACAAGGTGCCCCGCCTCCATCACCATCAGTCTATCCACCCGGCGGGCCGCCAGCCCAAGGTCATGGGTTATCAGGATCATCGCTGTTTCTTTCCCTGCCAGAAAGGTACTCAAAAGCTCCATCGTCGCGGCTGCCACAACCGGGTCCAGCGCGGAGGTTGGTTCATCCAAGACAATCAAATCCGGGTTCCCGATCAGCGCCATCGCGATGACAAACCGCTGCTGCATACCACGGCTCCAGCCCCAAGGGCGCTTGCGCAAGTCGCCGCCTTTGATGCTGAGCGCGTAGAACAATCCCGCCTGATCTGCAGAGCCGGGGGTAAGCCCCAAGGCGACCTCCGCCTCCCGCCAGTGAAACGCCATGGACCGCAGCGGGTCGAGCGCCTCTTCCGGGCTCTGCGGCACATGTGCGACGCTATGGCCTTGACCGCGCAAGTCGTCGATCAGCGCGTGACCCAGCGTCGATTTTCCGGATCCAGAACTGCCAACGAGGCCAATGCGACCTCGCCGATCGATCTCAAGCGATGTGGGGTGAAGGATGGTCCGGCCCGAGCGCACAGCGCTTAGGCCAGTAACGCTCAACGTCATTCGGCCAACTTCGTCTCATGTGTGACCCAGTAGGTCTCGGCTGGATGAACCTGATAGCCGCTGAGACCCGCAACACCAACATTGGTCTGGCTGACATGGAAGACGGGGATCATCGCCGCCTCTGCAGCGATGATCTGTTGGACCTCGTCGTAGATTGCTTTGCGTGCATCATGCTCGAACGTTAGGCGACCTTGCGTAAGCAATTCGTCCATCCGCGCATTTGCGTAACCGCCGGAGTTCGAACCGCCGTCGGACTTCAGCAGTGTTTCAAGAACCGCACCAGGGTCGCCCTGCGGCGTGGTCACCCATGCCTGCAGGAACAGGTCCGCTTCTCCTGCTGCAATCGCATCGTTGCTGGCACCCCATTCACCAACGGTGATGTTGGTCTTCACGCCGATAGCGGATAGAAAGGCCTGCGTCAGCTCGGCCGTGGGTGGCAATGCCGCGCGCGAGGAATAGGTCACAATGTCGATTTCCAAGGGCTCGCCGTCCAGCATCCATGTATTGCCCACTTTGACCGCTCCGGCCTCCGCCAGCAGCTCTTCGGCTTTTGTCGGATCATAGGTCGCAGGGATATCTGCGGCCCAGCTTTTGCCCTCTGGGTACACCGTGCCCGCAGGAACTCCGCCGACGCCGGACAATGCCGCCTGAACGATGCCGTCGCGGTCAATGGCGTAGGACACGGCCTGACGGATCAGAGGGTCGGCCATCGGCCCGCTTTGGGCGTTGACTGTGTAGAAATAGAGCCGCGCAGTCGGGGCCGAAAAACCCTGAGCGCCGGTTTCCTGGATACGGTCAAAGTCGGTTTCGGGGTAGTTGATTACCAAATCGACTTCGCCGGCTTCAAAGGCCAGGGCGGCGGTGGCAGGGTTGTTTGCAACAACCACGCGAACCTCTTCCAGACCCGGGGTGCCAAGGCGATAGTCTGCATTCGCCTCAACGCGATAAAGCTGCTCTGGCACCGCTTCCTTGAACACAAATGGCCCTGTCGCATTGATCGGGAAGGCTTCAGAAGGTGCGCCTAGAACGGCAATCGCGGGCTCGGACAGTGTCCAGGGGAAGGCTGCGTTCGGGCTGTTGGTCTCGAACACCACAACGGTGTCCCCATCCGCCTGCATGCCTGCCAGATCAAGCAGTTTGGCGACCCGAGCATTGTGACCCGGATGCCCTTCCTCGGAAATCGGCGCGATAGCGTCGATAACCGTCTGCGCGGTCACAGGCGATCCATCATGGAACGTCACACCGTCGCGCAATGTGACGCGCCACGTCGTTGGCGAGGATTGCTCTATCCCCTCAGCCAGACGCGGATAAAGGTTCATGTCATAGTCGATGCCCATCAGCGTCTCGGTCACGCCGGTTTGGTTCGACATCCAGCCGTTATAGCTGGCGCGCGGGTCTGGCACCTCGGCGGTGGGGCCAAACCCGATGGAGATCGTCAGGCTGCCCTCTTGAGCGGTCGCGGGAATGGCTGTGCTGAGTACAAGCGCTGCGGCACAAGCCATGCGACTGATGTATGACATGAATTTATCCTTCAAGAGAGTGAACTGAGTTTGAAAGCAATAGATTTCCGATCCCGCGCAAGGGTGCGCATCTCGGCTTGGTTGAGCGCCAAAAGCGTTTCGTCTTCTGACAGGCCCTTGGCCCGAGATTTGGACCATATCTTGCGGACGGAGGCGGGTGACCACGGCAGCGCAGCCTGAGCCACCCATTGGCGAGCCGGCGCGGGCAGACCGTCGAATGCCTCCATAGGATCACCGCTGCGGCGTTTGCTGCGCAGGCTTGTCTGGCCAAGGTTTCCGCTCATGCTGCGTCCGGTGCGCGGCGCCAGCCGGGGAATGGGTCCGGCATATCCAGCGGCAGGGCGTCTGGGCCAGCGGCCAAAACCGCAGGAACAAGGCAGGCATCCAGCTTTGCTTTCAACGCAGGCCAGTCGATACCAGCGCCGATGAACACCAGTTCTTGCCGCCGATCGCCCCAAGGTTCCACCCAATGCTGTTGCATGTACGCTTGCGCAGATGCGTGATCCGGCCAGCGCTCCTTCGGGACGGAGGCCCACCACGTGCCGATCGGTTTCACACTGGACAACGACCCTGCCAGCGAAAACTCGGCGACCCACTCAGGCCGCGTGGCGATCCAGAAGTGACCCTTGGAACGGATCACACCGGGCATGTCACCGTTCAGAACGGCGAGGATTTTCTCGGGGATAAAGGGCTGACGTGCGCGGTACACATGCGAGGTCACGCCGTATTCTTCGGTCTCGGGCACATGATCGGCGAAGCCATACAGCTCCTTGGCCCACATCGGATGCTCATGCGCTTTGTCGAAATCAAAAAGCCCTGTGTCGAGGATCTTTTCGGCGGCGACCTCGGAATGGTTCGTTTCGATGATCTCAGCATCTGCGTTCAAGCTGCGAATGATCTTGCGGGCCGCATCAACTTGACCCGGGGTTGCATCATCGACCTTGTTCAGGATGACAACATCGGCAAATTCCATCTGATCCGTCAACAAATGAACCAGCGTGCGTTCATCTTCTTCACCGAGCGACTCACCCCGGTCCGCAAGGAAGTCATGGCTGGAGAAGTCCTTTAGCAGGTTCACCGCATCAACAACTGTCACCATTGTATCCAAGCGGGACACGTCAGACAGGCTGTTGCCAAATTCGTCACGGAAATCGAACGTAGCGGCAACTGGAAGAGGTTCAGAAATCCCGGTGCTCTCAATCAGCAGATAATCAAAACGCCCCTCAGCAGCGAGGCGGCGGACTTCGTCCAGAAGGTCATCACGCAAGGTGCAGCAGATGCAGCCATTGGACATTTCAACAAGGGTCTCATCCGTCCGGCTCAACTCGGTATCCGCACGCACAAGGTCTGCGTCGATGTTCACCTCTGACATATCATTGACGATGACAGCGACCCGCCGCCCCTCGCGATTGTTCAGCACACGGTTAAGGAGCGTCGTTTTGCCCGCGCCCAAAAAGCCGGAAAGAACCGTGACGGGCAAGCGATTGTCTGACATAGGGATTCTCCAAAATAGGGGTGAATAGTCACGCAACTTACGAAGTTACTGGAAATATGCAACAGCAATTGTTACGTATGGTCCAGCCCAAGAAAGAACGAGCAAATGAAGCGAAACAGCCGGTTGTCCCTAGCGCTCCACACCCTCAGCCATATGGCCGGTGAACCGGGCCGCATGCGCACGTCATCAGACATTGCTGAACATGCGGGCACAAACCCCGTCGTGGTGCGCCGCGTGCTTGGCAAGTTGCGAGAAGCAGGTTTGCTGACATCAGAAAAGGGCCACGCAGGGGGCTGGCAACTGGCGAAACCCGCAAGCAGCATAACACTAGCAGACATTTATCTGGCGCTCGACGAGCGCCTCGTCTCAGGAGGCAGCAAAGACGCCGAACCGTCACACTGCATTGTCGAAACGGGCCTGCAAGCCCGTGTGAGTGAAGTATTAGATGAAATCGAAACCAGTCTCGTGGCACGGCTAGCCGAGACCACGATCGCAGATGTGCACCCAAGCTCGTGCAGCTACTGCGGAGCTGATTGATAAAAGACCAATCGGGCAGTCCATAGGTCAACGGCCCAAATTCAATGGCCGCTTCCGCGAAAAGACTTGGACATTTCGCCTTCGTAGCGAATGCCTGTAATCCCAACCATGCTATTCGACGCCGTACAAGCATAGCGCGTACAGCAGCCATTGGGTCCAAAACTACGGTTGGCAGGTTTGTCCCGCCCAGCCGACCTTCGCCCGCGAAAATGCCGCGCGATGCACGAATGGCGGCTTCGACGACGGTGCGTTGCAGCATTGAAGTACGCTTCAAACGGCGGCTCTGAGCCATTCTTGTCAGTGGGACCAGGCCCAAACCCCAACGATGTTGCGAAGCGGCTAACGGCAGGAGAGAGCCCACAGTACACAATGCTGCAGTATGCACGAACAGCCTCTTTAAGCAGTCCCTAGACCAATAGCGCGATAGCGGCGATGCCTAAGAGGACCTGCACGCCAGTCTGGAACGCCTTTGCGCTCAGTTTTTTCAAGAATAGTCTGCGGCGAAGCTGCCGTTCGCTACATGATCCACTAATGACCGCGATGCGGATTTCCGGTCAGCCTGTCCCAGCGTCTTCAAACGCCTTCTTGGCAGCCGTGATTGCGTTCATGCAAGCAGGTACGCCGGCATAGACGGAGACCTGCAGGACGACCTCGGCGATTTCCTCCCGGCTTACACCGGCATTCATTGCCGCGCGCATGTGGAACTCGAGCTGCCCCTGCGCGGTGCCCATGGCTGCGAGCATCGCGACCGTCAGCATCTCGCGCGTCTTGAGGTCGAGCCCGTCACGGCCGACGATGTCCGCGAAGGCGTATCCAAGGACGAGTTCTGCCGTGTCTGGGTGGAACGCGTCGAGATTGCCTTGCACCTTTTCCGGCGCTCCAGGCTCAAGAGTGTCGAGAAGGGAAAGCGCGCGGGTCAGACGATCGGTTGTGCGTCTCATGCGTCCACCCCTTTCATGCCTTCCGCGGTGTAGCGCGAACCCGAGACCGGCCGCTCTGCGAGGCCAGCATTGATTTCTGCCAGATCGGCTTCCGAGAGCGCAATCTCCGCGGCTCCGACGTTATCGCGCAGGTATTTCGACTGCTTCGTACCGGGGATCGGGACAATGTCCTTGCCCTGCGCAAGAAGCCAGGCGAGCGCCAATTGCGCAGGTGTGCAGCCCTTCCGCTCCGCCATCCCTGCGACCAGATCGGCGATCCGGCGGTTTGCCTGCGCCGCGTCGTCCTGGAACCGAGGCAGCGAGGCACGGAAGTCCCCCTCCTCAAATTGTCCGTCCTGAAAACGCCCTGTCAGGAAGCCACGACCGAGCGGAGAATAGGGCACGAACCCGATGCCCAGTTCGCGGCACGTGGGCAAGACCTCGGTTTCCGGTCCGCGGGACCAAAGGGAGTATTCCGTCTGAACCGCTGTCACCGGATGCACGGCATGCGCGCGTCGGAGCGTCTCGGCGCTGACCTCGCACAGACCAATCCGCGCGATCTTGCCCTCGTCGACCAAGCGCGCGAGCCCCTCCATGGTCTCTTCGATTGGTCGATCCTGTTCGACCCGGTGAACGTAGTAGAGGTCGATCCGCTCGACGCCGAGGCGTCGTAGCGAGCCCTCGCACGCCTGCCGGGCATAGTCCGGCCCGTTGTCCAGACTGCGCCGATATTCGCCCGGCGCGCGGACGATTCCGAACTTTGTTGCGACCTTCATGGATGCCGATGTCTCGGTCAGGAAACGGCCGATTAGCTCCTCGTTGTGATGCGGGCCGTACATGTCCGCGGTGTCGAGAAAATCGACCCCGAGCTCGGCCGCCGCGTGAAGGACGCGCATGGATCTGTCGTCGTCGCGCGGTCCGTAGAACTCGCTCATCCCCATGCAGCCAAGGCCGAGCGGCGAAACCGTGAGGTCTGTGCCGAGTGTCCGATGTTTCATGTCTTTCTCCTGTCTTGTATGATTGACAAGAAGGTGGCATTTCCGAATGTGTTGGTGAATAGCCGGAAATGGGAAGCGGAATTCCGATAATGGAAAGACAAAACACTGAACGGCAAGACATCGTTTGGGACGACGTGCCCGTGTTCCTCGCCGTCGCCCGGTCGGGCTCGCTCAGCGGCGCGGCCTCGGCAATTTGCATCGGGCTGGCGACTGTTTCACGGCGGATCGAGCGCCTGGAAGCCTGTCTTGGGCGCCCGCTTTTTCTGCGGCACCATACGGGGTACCGGCTGACCGAAGAAGGCGCGGCTTTGGTCGAACGCGCCGAGGAGATGGAAGCCGCAGCACGGGCCTTCAGCTCAGGCCTGCCGGAAGAACCAGAAGTATCGGGAACCGTTCGCCTTGCCACGGCCGAGAACCTCGCGACCGCGCTGATATTGCCTGCGCTGCCGCGCCTGCGCCGCGCCCATCCACGGCTGACGCTGGAAATCGCGACCGACATCGCCACCGTGAACCTGCACCGCCGTGACGCGGACATCGCGCTGCGCATGACCAAGCCCGACCGCGGGCATGTCTCGGTGCAGCGTATCGGAACGCTTGGATACGGCCTCTATGTCGCGCAGTCGTACTTGGAAGGCCGCGCCGGAGGTCCTAAAGTCGACCTCGAGCGTGACGAATTCATCGCTTGGGCCGAGGGATATGGCCACCTTCCCGCCGCCCAATGGATCGAGCGTGCCCTTCGCGGTCGGGCGCCTGCGGTCGTGACCACATCACTTGCAACCCAAGTGGCGGGCTGTGCCTCGGGCTTGGGCCTCGCCGTGTTACCGCATTTGCTGGCGCGGCCGCGGGACCTGGTTTGTCTCGACTGCGATCTGGGCATCGACCAGCCAATCTGGCTCGTGACGCAAACCGATCTGGCGTCCTCCCGCCGAGTGCAGGCCGTCGCGACCTTCCTGCGCGAGGTCGTGTCGGAACACCGGGGCGCTCTTATCAAAGCAGGCGTCTCCTGAACCGAAATATAAGGCCCGGCAGCCGTGGCCGGACGATCCGGGAAGTGGCCGTTCATCCCAATTGCAGTGCTGGGGTCAGAGTGGGCTCCGAGCCTACATATGGCAGCGTGGCATGGACAAGCCCTTCGCCAACGCTGGCGCGTTTTCGCTTCCGGCCCAATCCGGACCTTCGACCTGTCCACAAGATGCTGCGGTAGCAGTCCGCTTTGCAGTCATACGCTGCGCTGTGCGTCAAACCGGAAGGCCAGACGACAGCCGCGATGGTAGACGGAGCGGTAAAGACCTAGAGATTTGTTCAGACCTGAATTTCCGCTTGAGGTGCTACTTTCTGTTGGACTTCCGCATAAAGATCCACTTCTGCCTCGGTAGCATCAATTTCGACGACCAATGAGAAACGCGCCTCGCATCGCTCAGGATCCACATCGCGATTTTCTTTCCACCACCCACCCACCGGATAGACCGCAAGTACACCGCGACGGGCAAGATCGCTGGCTGCGACAGTGAGTGTATCGATGTGCAGGGAGCCGACACTCCGGCGATTGTAGCCGAAATCCCATTCGCCACTGTCGGGGCCGTTATCGTCTGGTTGGTCTTCAACCGCCGTGCGGCCGACACGTTGCGTGAAGGCATCGACCTTTTCATCCGCACCCTTCAGGGCAAAGCGAAGACCATGAGATGCATATCTGTTCTTTCGGCCACGTGCGACCTCCGATGGGTTAGGTTCGATGAAGGTGCTGAGGGCGACGCGCAAGGACACGTTCTGTCCGACAAGGCTACGGAGAACGTTCGTTGGCCATGGTAGTTCAAACAACCGCATCTCGTTCAACTTCCGTCCCGATCCTTTATTCTCATAGGGTCTGATCGAGTCCTCAACGATCAGTGTAATCGCGCTACTGGCGCTGCTCATTGCACGTTCCAAATTCGGCTGACCGTATCCGTATCGGGTAAACATGACATCGTATGCACCCTTCTTCTTTCGATCCGCTGGCGCAACATGAGACCACATCTGGTCAGTCCATCTTGCCGAGCCCACGTAGAGAGCGCGGATGGTCTCTGGCCAAAGGTCGGGGTATGAGGCGCGAAGGATTGCGATTTCACGAGCGGCCAGAGCCGTCGCGGCACTGGTGTCAGAAATGTGTGTGAAGGACCGTGCAGGGTAATTTCGACTGGTCGTAATCAGCATCAAATCAGAATGCTGGTTTGGTGTCGTTGAAAACCCGTCATCGTACCAGTTGCCGCCTTCGAGTACGACATCAGGTTTGATTGGCCAGGTCTTGGTCCAACTCGCCGTACGGGACATCGGAGCGAGGTCCCCAACTTCAGCCAACGTTGCACCATGTGTTGGCCCGCCAACACCGTTCATTTTGGTCATCGCACCCACCGCGATTGAATTCCATGCTTGAGACGGAGACTGAACCTCCGCCTCATCAAGATCATCGCATTTGCTTAGGTAGTCTGTATTTCCATCATGTTGGGCATCAATATTACCAATCGAAGTCACGATCAGTCGCCGTTGCTTCACTTTGCCGGAACGACCAGCGGCAAGCTGGTCGAGTTCAGTGGACCAGGACGTAGGTGCGCCGCTGTGAGGGGTGTCGAGGTCTGTGGTCGTGGCCAAAGCGAAGGTCCGCAACCTATCAGGCTCCACTTCTACCTCGTTGATGGCTTTCTGCGTCCTGTCCCCTAACAGATGATAGGGGTTATGGCCAGCATCTGGGATCACTTTTGCAGATTCCAGTCTATGAGGGACGTAGATTGCCGCGGTGCTGCTCAAGTGCGCTCGCAGATCGCCAAAGAGTGCCGCCCCTGCCATCCTCGATCCATGCCCATGGAGGTCTGCGAGATCCCATCCTGGCACAGCCGAATGGCGATCTGCTGCATCAAAAGCGGGCTGGATTAGCGGGTGCGCCAAAGTAATGCCCGTATCCAAAAGTGTGACATAGGACGCCACCTGCTGAGCTTGAGGGCCATACTGTGTTCGGCCAACCACATCTTGCAACCAATCGACCTGCTCCTCTGCTTCGAGCGCATCCACGAAGTCGATCGGTACACCCGGCGGAGAAACCGAGCGGACCGAACCTGTGCCAATGGCCGTCCTCGCCATCTGATCAATGTCACCTTCAACGAGAACGACGGTATCCTCTGGGAACTCCAAGCGATCAGGGTAGACCGTTAGCCCTTCCCGCACTGCCTTGGCAACGAATTGGTCCACTTCTGCTGGTTCCAACCAGACCTCCCAAGGGATCGGGCCGGCCGCATGCGGGAAAGGTTTGTTTGGATGCCGCCATAGGTCCCGAAGCCCTGCTTGGGCTATCGTGTCGATACTGTTCGCAAGATCAGCATTCCTTGGGCGTGTTTGCCCTTGATTGTTCGGTCTGCCGTCTTCTGTTGCGAATTGATCAAGTTTCTCGCGTAGCTTGGTCAACCCACCAGCCGACTTACTCGCTTTTACAATAGCGCGACCTGGAACCTGACTATCTGGCTCCGCATCCCGCACATTGAGAAGTGCTAAGCCGCTTACATCAAATTTGCCTGGAAGAAACGCTTCACCCGGGCGGCCTACGACTTCGATATAAGTGGCGTTTGCTTCGGGTAGTGTCTCTATGGTGTCCAATGCTGCGATCAGTCGGGCGGCATGTGCTTGCCTATTTGGTACGTCTGTCGGCCTATCGTTAACGGCCCGCCTTCCCTTGAAATCTTCAGACTTCGAAAACCCGTTAAGAACTATGTGAGGAAGATTCCGTTCTGCCACTGTTTATACCTAATGCCTGCAAGTCTCGTCGGCGCCCAATCGAATGCAATAAATCAGCCGACGTTATCATATTTTTCGAATTCAACACTGCCCGACGTGCGGAGTCCATTGCGGCCTGCACTACATCAGAAGAAGAAAGGCCGCGGGCCTGCTCAACCACATCGTCCCAGATAACCTCAGATAAATCAAATCCAGTCAAGCGGCGCGACATTGCTCTTTGCATGGCCTCGGCGGTGGGTAGATCATACATCAATACAAGATCGAAGCGGCGAAGGATCGCCTTATCCAAAATCCGTGGCAGGTTGGTTGTTGCGATGATCAACGAAGGCCCCGTATCCTCCTCCATGAATTGGAGAAACGAATTCAGGGTTCGCCGAGCTTCGCCAACGTCATTGTCACCTTCTCTGGAGGCGGCAAGTGCATCGATCTCATCGAACAGATAGACCCCTCGTTGATTCCTTACTGCCTCGAATATCATGTTCAGTTTGGAGGCCGTCTCCCCCATGAACTTCGATATCAAGCCGTGCAACAGTACAGAATAAAGGGGAAGCTTTAGCTCACCAGCCAATGCCGATGCGCTCATCGTCTTTCCGGTACCTGGGGGACCTGCCAGAAGGACACGTTGCCTGGGTGTCAGCCCATGTTTCTCCAGGATGTCGCGTTTGCGGAACTCGACAACGAGTTGCTCAAGCTCCGACGACACAGTTTCTGGAAGGATGAGATCATTCAGCCTAGTCTCTGGATACGCAGTCCCAATGATCGATGCTAACTCGCCCCGTGGCTTGGCGATCAATGTTGGGGTTGGCGTCTGCGACTTTGGCGTCTGCCCCGCTTCAACCCATTGACGAAGCTGCTCGGCCAGACGAGTATGGCCCTTCTGTTCCTCTGCGGACGCAAGCTGAAGCGCGAGATCGAAGAAGCGTTCTTCGTTCCCCTCAACGTGACTCTTCAAGAGCCCAATGAGTTGCTTCGCGTTGGCCACCGATTTCATCTCCCTGTTGCCTACCATCTTAGCCAGGCCTTCAAAAATTGCGAATGCGACGTGACGCCATCGATCCAGTTTTTAAGAATTGTTGCTTTAGGCACATACCTGCGAGAAAACACAGCTCTCTAACTGTCTGCTCCTATCTCCTCTTCCGCACCCGAGACAACGAAAATATGCCACAACAGCTAACTTCCACTTGCCTGAGAGTTTGTCGACGCGGGCCGAGGCGGCGCATTGGCCGGGGAGGTGGCAGAATGTCCGCTTTCACGTCGAGGCAAGGGGGCGTTTGCACCCGCGGCGAATGACCGGAATCCGCCCAATCTCCTACACCCTTCGCTGAGCGATCATCGATCAATCGCATGATTGCACCTACGCACCTGCCGCACCGGGCGACCGAGAATGGCAGAGACCTCCCACTCGCAACAAATCGCCGGATCGAAATGACCGCGATTCACACACGATTTCAATTAAACCTGTGTCCAATGAAGAGATTGCGAATTTTATATTTAGGAAGAGGTTTTCAATTCCGACCAAATCACTTGGGTCAATAACTGACGGAAAAGTCAACTTTGATTGAATTTTACAGGGAGTGTGGAAGGTCACATGGAGTTGGCCCAATCGGGCCAGAAAAGTGAGTCATTTCAGTTAGCACCGTCATGCAATTCTGACCCAAACGTCAGGCATTTCTGACCCATGATAGCAAAGTCGAATTTCTCATCTTCAACTTGTTGGAGGCTACGATGAGCAACAAACACTCTCTTAGCAACTGACCCTACTTGGTCCCATAAGCGCTGACGTCGGACAATCGTGATAACGACTTCATCGAGGTGCCACTTTCCATCAAATTGACCAGCCGAGTGTCGGCGAATCTTGCCTGCAAACTGACGCCCGAACTTTTCGGTCCAGGCGCGTACGGTTTGATGGCTCACAACGATCCCGCGCTCAGCCAGAAGATCTTCAACCATGCGCAGACTGAGGAGAAAGCGGAAATACAGCCAAACGGCGTGGGCGATAACATCGGGCGGGAAACGGTGGCGGCGATACAGGTTGGATTTTGTCATGCCGCTTGATTGCAGATTGCTGAAGAAAGTGCATCAAGTTTACGGTGCCATGTATGGTGCGCATTATGGAAATGCTAACGTGGATCTCATATAGTGGCTTAAGCGAGGACCATGACACGTATACCTGTAACGCCTCTAAGTTAAAGAATAACTAAGACTTCTACCGTGGGAAAGCGAATACCTCTCACTTAAGTTAGCCTAGTTCAAAGCCATTCAACCACTCGCGTTCTTCCCGAACACCGACCAATGAACTTAGCCGTGTTGACAGTTCTTCGGATACCTCCGTATCTTGATAGGACGCCAGCGGATCAAGGAAGTATTGTCCCCGCTGAGGAACCGAGGGGTTATTGAACTTTCCGCTAGTTTTGGATGACCCATCTACGTGAGTCTCTAGTTTAATCGTTTTCTCGGCACGCAGCGCAGTTTCAATACGGTCCAAGGCATCAATACAGAATTTTTTGCTTTGCTTGGCAACTCGATAAGATCGCTTCTCAATGGCCCGTTGGAAGCACGGGCGGAGGTAAACAGCATAAGCTCGCACTTCACGCAAATTCTGTTCAAGCAGATTACGACCGGATTCAAGTAAAAAAGACTGATAGACTCGCTCGGAACAACCAAAATTGAGGATATCGGTTCTTATCAATTCTAGCGACGCCTGTGATGCATCTATCATCCCCAGCTTTCTCAAAATGTGGCTGAGTGCGACACGAAAGCCAAGCGCTTCATGGTGACGTGCGCTTGAAGTATTTGTGAAAATGTTTTGCGTGCAAATCTTCATCGACTGCTCGTGATTTCTAGCAATTTCTTGCTCAATCTTCTTCTTGTCCATCTCGAGCAGATCGTTATCGCTTTCTAGTTTTTTCTGTAAGTGATCGGCTTCGCGCATTAAAACGGCAATGAATGCATGTGCAGTGTCCTTCTTCAAAGAACCTGCTTCCAGTTTCATGTACAACTGTTTTGCAAGATGGATGTTCCCCTGCAGGTAATTCACGTGCGCCTCACGTGCTGAAACCCGATCCTGGTTTTTACGAATATTCGCCTCTGCTTCACCCAGCGGTTTGAGCTGAGTTTCTGGGTGCATTCGAGCTCGATCAATGTAGGACATCGCGTCCTGCAAGTCTTGCTCTCTCCCCATGATCGTACAAGCAAGGGCGAGATCCATGAGAGCCTTAAACTGTCCGGCCCGATCAATTTCTTGAACCGCGCAGTTGAGTGATTTTTCGAAAGAAGTTTTCGCTTCTGCAATTTCTCCTAAATCAAGTTGAGCAAAGCCTACGTCGTCGTAGAAAGATCTCCTGAACTTTTCCGGCAGGAATTCATTCGGTTGATCTAAGCTGTTGGATTGGGAGAAGTGTTGCAAAATCTCTGCTGTCATGTGGTACGCACCATGACGCGTGGACAGCTTTCGCGCACGATGAGCCCCAGAATTGCTATTGAGCTGCGCACTGTATAATACTGAGTAGCAATAGTGTAAGGTGTGTATTGGATTTGTAGTCCCGTTTCTCCCTTCTTGTACTGGCCGCGCAGGAAACTCCTTTGGGTCATAGTCGACAGACGGCTTGGAAGCTCTAACCCCTTCCGATGCTCTTACCAAATGCCGTATTGTTTCCGCCAAAAAATAATGTCTGGTCCTTCCCCAATGGGGCTCGTACGGCAGCTCATAGTGCAATGCACTTTTGTTGTGCTGATTGGCATGAAGACGTTCAGCTACTTTAAAGTGTGCGGCAGATCGTTCGTAGCTGTCGTTTTCCTTCCAATGGTCTTGCACAATGGCCTTTAGGGCAAATGGGGACACAAACAATAGGTTTGGGTCACCACCCTCATCTGAATTCGGCGCAGTAAACTGTTCGCCGTCAATGTCTGCGACCAATCTGACTTTCCGGACAACATCTGAAAGGGTTGATACTGCCGACCAAAACCCCTCGTCTGTGACAGTCGTCGTACGCTTGATGCCCAAAGAATTTTTGCGAAGCAAGTTCATAGCAGGATCAGAAACCCAATAAATGCCCGTGCTCACCCACCTTAGAACTTGCAATGGGGACCGTCTTTTTCTTCCTGAGATTGAGTCGATATACAATTGGCCAGCATGCAAGTATTCGGCGACGTCTACTGGAAGTTTGTCATAAAACTCTCCTGCCAGGCGTTTAAAGCCCTGTGTGCAATCATAGTAGCCGTAGTTTTGAGGGTCAGAAGCAAAAAACGCACGTACCCTAATATCCATTGGGTTAAATGCGCCGGATCTTGGCTTTTCCCCTTCAAAGAGCCATCTTGCTCTCTTAGGCCGAAAACCGCCTTCGTCATAAGTCCTTGGATAACCTCGCATTTGGTAGAACCGTTGAAGTTGACTCTTAAAGAGCTTGTAGGCAGCCGCGCGAGACAATGCGACATTCGGGCAGTTTTCTGCAAACTGATCGGCGTTTAGCTGAGTTCCAGTTTGCTTGAGTTTTCCGACGAGCAGAACCTGAGGAACAGGAGACTGCTCAGACCGCGTTCCGCACTCGCGAACCAGATTGACCAGTGGATGTTCGCCTTGCTTGTAATGCACTGGAGGCAAATATTCGGCATGCTTCACGACGAGCAAGATGTTTTTTTTCCTCAAGTGCAGTGAGAGGCTTCTTCCATCAATGATTTGATGAAAGCTAAGCCCAAGGACTTTTCCCAAAGCTTTTATTTCCGGTTTGAACGCGTCCGATCCAGTAGACGAAGGGCTGAGAAACGCAACCGCATCGTACCCGCGCTGGAGTTCTTGAGGCCTGATCAAAGAAGAAATGAAATTTGCGCCGGTAAATCGGTTTGACCCCCACTCAATAAGCCTCTCATCTGCAGTGTTGATCGCATCTCTTAAGGCATTCAGAACATTGGTCTCCGATTGAGACAAAGCCAACTCGTCCCAGCCTTCAAATAACTGATCAGAATGAAAAATTTGGATCTGAGGAGTTTCTTTTTCTTCAGAGACCGCACAATGCTTCGCGAGAAGAGCGTCCAATTCGTTCACGTTCGCAACGCAGAACAAACCAGGTGCGCGGAGAAGTTCAGAGATTTCACGCTGAACATCTGGCTCACCCAAAGCTACGCAGATCTCAATTGATGCGCGGGCGGGATTTTTCAATGCCTCTGAGATACGCGCAGGGCTGCACTTGAGTCCTAAAATTTCAATGAGCCTATTATGAGTCAGCCCACCACTCTTCCACAGCGCTTTATGGAGCGAAAATATATACGCTAAAATTTCTACAGGTAGCATTCTTAACTTTGTTGCCTCTACAGTTTCCGCCTCCCGAAAAAGGGAACAAATAACAGCGTCACGTTTCGAAAACTCGTTTTGTCGACGCTCAAACCGCATTTAGACATCGTGAAATACTTCGGTAAACCCCTAGTTTCGCTTCGGATAGCGGCCGAAACTCTTCAGCAAAGACTTCTTGCAGAAGTTTACCAATTTGTAAGGGTGACCTCATCGGCAGATAATAAGCCGAGAAAGGAGCGCTAAATGATCTGAACCAGCAAGGCCACCCTGCCAGCTAAGCAAAAGGTGGCCTCTCTGAGAACGAACCAATGACACTGCAAATCCAGTCATCAATTGCGGTCCAGCTTGACCGTCGTAACAGCTCTTTGAGATGACCTCAAGAGTGCCCTCGATGACTGCTTCCAAAAAGGAAACATCATGACCCGTCAAACCCAAAAACCCGTCGTTGAAGACAATGCAATGACTGAACACTGCTCCAACGGTAGTCTCCACGGAGCGCCGATGGTAGACTCCGCACGCCCGTTTAAATGTGGCATGAGCTGCCAGACGAAGGCCCAATCAGATGAGGATTTGTCGAAACACTTCGAGTTTGTCGACAATTTGCCGGATTTGATCCGCGCATATGAGGCCCAACCCGAGAAAAACATCCTCATGCGCCACACCCAGATGGAAAAGGATGACGTGATGAAAGTCGCCGCTATGCTTGGTGATCCGTTCCTGCACGGCGCCTTTCCGGATGTCCGCGAAATTCGTTTCGACCCATCTAACTCGGGATCGATCGCCCTTTCGAAGGATGCTCACCCCCCGCATCTGGACGGAACTTTTACGAAATGTCCCCCGACGTCTTTCGTCCTGCATTTCGCTATTTCGGACCCTGAGGGGGGCGGCAAGTCTCTTTTTTGGTCCCTTCCCGACATGTTTGCAGCATGCCCTTGGCCGCTGCTTGATGCCGGGTTCAACGCGGACGTCCGCTACGCGCGCAAACGTCACGATGCCAGTGTAATCGACGAAGTCATCGGACAAATGATCGAAAAAGATTCAAGCGGACGCATCATCTTCCGTTGGCGCTTTGACGAGCAAGTCCAGCCTGAAGTAGTCGATGCCAAAGGGAAACCGATCTTTGAGTTCATCGAATGGGTACGCAAATACTTGGATGAAGTCGAACCGATCTCGTACCAAGCCAAGAGCGGGGATACCATTCTTATCCGCCAACGTCACTATTTGCATGGTCGGAGCTCGCTGTCCTCAGAGAACTCACCGCGCTTGGCCTTGCGCACGTGGATCTATTGAGTAGAGGATACCAAGATGAAAAGCGTAGCATTTCTCGGTCTTGGAATTATGGGCGGCCCAATGGCCGCCCACATCCAAAGAGCTGGTCACCATGTAACTGTGTTTAATAGATCACCAGGCAAGCCCGGCGAACTTCTCGCATTGGAAGCAGGATGCGCAAAGGCGTCAACGGTTAAAGAGGCAGTAAACGGCGCCGACGTTGTTTGTTGTTGCTTAGGCGACGAAAACTCTGTCAGAGCGCTGTTGTTCGGCCCAAATGGAGCGATCGCGAACATGAGCGCCGAAAGTACCCTGATCGACTTTACAACTATCGGGGAGGTAGCAGCGATTGATATTGCTGAGAGAGTGGCCGCTACAGGCAGAAAGTTCATAGATGCCCCCATGACCGGGGGTGATATAGCTGCTAGGAACGCGGCGCTCACTATCATGGCGGGAGCATCTGAGGCTGAATTAGAAGAGGTTATGGATGTCTTAGAGGCCGTATCAACAAGGGTAGTCGCCTGCGGTCGTGCGGGGGCTGGCCAAGCAACCAAGCTCGTAAATCAACTCATGGTTGCAGTAAATCTCGCTAGTGTTTGTGAAGCTTTGTCTGCTGCCAAGAACTTCGGCATAGCGCCAACTACTGTAGTTGAAGCGTGCGCCGGCGGCGCAGCTGGTAGTTGGCAGCTGGCAAATCTGTTTCTGCGGGCTGCAGATGGTGATTACGATCCTGGCTTCAAAATCTCCCATTTGATCAAAGATCTAAGGCTCTTGGGAGAAAATCTTCCGAATGAAGAACAGCCAGAGTTTGCTTCCGAGGTAGCCAAGCGCCTCTCCGTCCTTGTCGAAGAAAGCAGCCAATTTGCTGAGTTTGGAACCCAAGCCTTGTTTGAGTATTATAGGTCGCCATACAAGCGCAATACGACCAATACATAGCCCGCTTGAACTTTCGCACTCACGGAGAGCCCGGCCATCGGCCTGGCTCTCTTTTCTGGAATGGAAAACCTGAGGTGCCCCTAGATTTGTAGACGCCTTGGTTGGTATTTTTGGAGCGCCGCCCACTAATGGGTGTTATGTAAACACCAATAACGTGAAAACGTCTCCCCCTCCCCTAGACGGGTTTTTCCCGCACAGCCGCCCCTTTGGTCAGACAATCCCGGACCGCTCAAGCTGCCCAATCTCATACAGCCGAATTTGCGCACCCTTTATGGACACCGGCGAAACACCTTCGCGATCGAGTCGTCGCGCAAGGTGGATCGGCGCGGTTAGCAAGCGTGATGACAGCTTGCCCAAGGTGACGTATTTCTGTTCTAGCATCCTGATCGACGGTTCGGTCACATAGCTACATTTCTGATTTGTTTTCGGATTTACGCGCTGCTCCACCGCAACCAGCTTGGCATCCCGAAGCGCCCGAACGCCGCGGATATTGATTTGAAGATATCGGGCAGCCTCGAGAAGCGTCAGATCCCCCATTAAGGGCATTGCCTGTCGCTCGGGTTGATGGCTCGCCTCAATGTACAGACCTTTGATGCCACCCTTTTCGCTTCGATACACCGCGCCTTCAAAATCACCTTTGTGCCATTGGGCGACCAACCCGACGATCGTTTGTTTGGCATCTCGGCAATAGTCAACAATCTGTTTCGCCTCGTGACCGTTCGGGACTTTAGGCAGCGATTGAATGGCCGCGTGCAAAGCCATCACCTCCGCCCGCTTGAGGTAGGTTTTCGCGGATTTGATTTGGATATCAGACAGCACGCCGCCGCAAGCTACGAGCGCCTTGAGCTGGGACGCCCGCAGACCCAATAGGCGTTCGGCTTCTTTGTAGGTGCAGACGCTATCAAAGAACTGCTCGAGCCGCTCTACATCCTCTATCGAGATATCGGTTCGCGCCAGCGCGCCGGCCTCATCCTCTCCATTGAGAAAGCCCAGAACGCGTTTGAGAAACACCACGCCACGCCCCAGGTCTCCGCGTGCATCGTCCAAGGTTTTCAGGCGCTGTTCAGCTACCTTTCTGCCAAAGACGACATGCCCTGTTTTCAAGGGATATTTGCGCGCTACAAACTGGTGAACATGATCGACAATAGGCGCCGGGCTTTCGACATTTTCGACGCTACGGATCCATGTGTAGAAATCACCAAGGTCGCTAGACCTGTAGGGCCGGTTGCTGGGCTGGCGGTGATGCATTGCTTCTAGGGCCTCGGTCAGCGTGGATTTGCCACCAGACAGAACGTGATAGCCATGTTCACAAGCATCACGCGCGGCAAGGCCGGATAGGCCATACGCGTTCTCACCCCTCAGAGTGCCGCCTAACGTCAGGCAGGCACGGTGCAATTGCTGCAAGTCCAAGGGGGCCAACCAGCCTGTATGACGATCAGAACGGATCCGGTGCCTAACGTAAGTTTCGAAACCAGTCGGCCTGTATTCCCGCGCATGATCCGCTGCGGCCCTTAGGCGATCCAGGTTTCCGCGCGCAACGGTCACGACATCGTAAATCTGTGTCGCATATCGCGCCCGCGGAAGTTCGATCAACGGAGCCGCGTGTTTGGCACAACTATACAAGCAACTGATCGACCATTCTAACAGCTGATATACGCCAGACGGGCCGGTCGCCTCAAAAGCTTCGATCGCACAAACAGGACACAAGCGAAGCCGCGTTCGCCGCATGACCCCCGTAGTTGCCACAGCATGCCCCACCCGATAGCGGTTACGGCTCATCTTTTGGGGCGACCAAAACCGCAATGCCCCTTCATCAGCTTTGGTCAGCGTGCTGAGCCGATGAAGATGCTCCAGGTGCCCCGCACACAGCATCGGCCACCTCATGCCCATATCAGAGCAAAAATCGCGAACTGGCACACCACACCGATAGGCATTTCGCGCTGCAAATCCAGAGGCGGTCTCTCCTTCGATCAAGGGAAGCGCTAGCACAAGAGACACGCCCATCAGTCATCGTCCCCGAAATTTAATTCGTTAACATTGATCCGGTGAAAATCTTCCGTGATGAATGGGTTTAGGCCGTCGATCGCCCCCCACTTTTTGCGAAAATAATCGGCAAAATCGGCACGGGTAATTACACCATCAAAGCCTTTTCGGCGCAAAAGACCCACCGTGGTTCGCACAACTGTCTGTGCCAATCTTCCGAACGCATAGGCCGATGAATGCATTAATCGGCGCGCAAAATCCTCTGTTTTGACATCATCAGCCAATGGCAATCGCGCGATATTGGCGTAGTGCTCCAAAACAAACAGAACCTCCCCCTCCTCTGCCTCGGGGACAAGCGCTCCAAAGGTCACGGGGCTAAACCGACTCGACAGTTGAACGTCAGAATTGAGGATTGGCCCCAAGGCAGGCGTTCCACTTAGGATCAGGTTCACTTGCCATTGATCGTTTTCCATCAAAGATTTGAACGTATTCGTGACATCCTCCAGTTCGTTTTTGGCGTTTTTACCTCCAAAATCCTGCGCTTCGTCATAGTGCAAGAACAGAGTCTGGCGCTGCATTAGATGCTTGCGAACCAAATCCCACGCCTGAGCCGCTGAATTGTCCGATATCAATGGATACCCAAGGGCGCGAAGCGTCGTATTGCCGACCGATTTCAATGTCGCTGGGGACGCCAATTTAAGCGAAATTAACTCGCATACTTCTTTGTCTCGATCGACAGCCATCTCATCTGACAAATCTTCCATGACTTGCCGCATTAACCTCGTTTTGCCACTTCGGGATTCCCCGATGATCGCTATCCCCTCGGGTTCCGAGATGTCCCCAAATTCAATGTCATCTCGTCGCTGTTCCAGCTGTTCCTTGATAAGGGTCATCACTTCTCGATAGGCTTGGCATGGCACGTACTCTGACCTCACATTTTGGATGACGGTCTTTAAGTTTTCTTGATCAGTCATCTTTTAGAGGCCTCCGCAGTTCGATAATCGACTTCCTTTTCGAAGGTGTTTTGGGAACCTTAAGCGCCGGTGGTTCAGGTTCGGTGCTGTAGCGCACGACCTCGCCTATCAGACCTTGTTCAGGCGGACTGCCATCCCCAACGTCTCGTCCCGCCCGCATATCAGGCGTGTCAGTGATATTCAGACCATAGAAAACTTCTGCCTCGGCTCTCTTAAGGTCGTTTGGCGTCACCAACGCAGGCCCCACCATGCGCCATCCGCGCTGTTCCGCATCCTTTTCACGAATGCTGGTTAGAGCACGATCAATCACCCCCAATTTGAGTGCGGCTGCGTTCCGATTGCCTTGCCGTAATTTCCGGACCAAACGCTTCCACGCATCGAAAGAAACCCCACTCAGCCCGTCGATTTTAGCCCTCAACGAATACCAGGCATCCTCGATCCAGACTGATATCTTCCCCATGTTTTCAGGATCGGTGCGGATCTCCAGTTCCTGACTGTTGTGTTTCATAAAATGGTCAGCCAAGCGTTCGGAATGATAATAGACCCCGCAAAACAGGATCCCCTCACGGCTTGATTTACGGGTCAGTGGGACACCCAAGATATGCCGCAAAACATCGTCATCTCGTGGATAGGTTTTGCCATAAACTTCTGTGAGTTTGTCCCACCTGTCATTCGGCGATGCGTCGTTCAGACCGCTGTGTGGTTGATTATGATAGATATCCACGATGTAACGCATAAAAACCTCGACAAGGCTCTCTGCCGTATGCACTGCTAACTTTTCAGAGGGATAATCGCCCCGCTCTTTCGGGTTTGAAAAGGTTCTCCCTGTAAGGTTCGGCATCAGCTGCCTTACGCACGTTCCAAACATGCGCTCGACTACAGGCCGAAGTTGCGGCCTAGCGGCGGGCAACACATTGTATCCGATACCAAGGTCCGAAAGCGCCGCCTTGAAGCCGCTGTCGACAAATGCGGGCCCGTTGTCGACCCAGACCTCAGAAATGTGTCCATGCGCTTCCCAGGGCGTTTCGCATCCTTGGGCCTGCGCCATCGGTGTTTTGTTCTTCATCGCCATCCAAACGACAGCCTTCGCGGTGTCAGGTGATTGGTTTGGGGAAAGTTTCATGCCAACGATGCATCGCGTTGCCACATCAATCGCAACACACAGGTAATAGCGACCGGTCATCAAATCACGCAGGCCAAGATCACTGATATCAACGTTGTTTTTATGCATGATGGCCAGCAAATCGATTTGCCATTCATCAATCTCAATGCGCTGCATCGGCATAAGATTACTCAAACCCTTACCAACCGGCCCGAGTTTATTCTTGGCGGTCGAAACCCCTTCGCGAGAGGCGATAACGTCAAAAGCTTCAAACTCGGAAAGGCGCCGCCGCACCGTGCTTTCGGACACGTCTGGCAAGCGCGGTTGTCCCGCAAGTTGGCGCTTCTCATTCACCATTGCGATGTTGCTATTGATTTCGTCACTGATCATTTTTATCGAATGCTTATTGAGCGACAAATATTTTGGCAGATTTGCAGCGACCAAGCTTTCCCGAACGGCACATAGACACCGTCCATTTTGTTTGTTGAATATCGACCGTTTTAAAAGAACCATGGGATCCTTGGTGGTTTCCCATTTCCGCACCCAATGCATCACCGACCCACGGCAAGGGATACGCGCCACCTTCTCACTCGCGATTTCAACCAAGCTTTTCGCAGATCGTCCATCTGGCGAAGCACGCTCAAGAACGCGTTTTAAAAGGACCATTTTAAATCTGTTGAATGAAGCATCTGAGCGAGACACTTCGTTGTTCTGCTCCGCCTCCAGAAAAACCTCACACCACAGTCGCTTCCAATTCACATCCTCTTGGTGGGACTTGGACAATTTGGACAACAACAAATGCCCTGCATGTGCTCGGCGCCGGGTTTCACGGACCCCAAAGTAACCATGGTTAATGGTTGCTGCCTGTTGATCTATTAGATCAGCCAATTCTCCATGGTTTAAGAATATGATATTTCCGTCGCGGTAAAGCGGCTGAAGCTCGATGATGTCATCTGACACACTCAAGACTGCAAAGGTTTGACCGGACAAAATCACGGCATCACAGGTCGACAACCTGATCTTGAATTTAATCGGACGATTGCTTTTCTGCATCAGCACACCCCCTCAACAACACGCACCAGCGTTTGTGGTGTGATCCTTTGATTACGGTCCGCCTCTAATCCACCTGCATAGATGGCCCGTACGCAGGCACCGAACCCACGACTTCCCAGCCCGCTCGCATCAATAATAGATTGTATCTGCACCGGTCCTGATAGCGCCGTCAGGCTCTTCGCCAGTTGGGTATCTGCGGCAGCATCCAAACGGTTTCGAAAAAAATGCAGCAGCTCTGCATTATGCAACTCAATGGGGTGAATGTGCTGCTCGGTGAAAAGCTCGATCCGATCGGCGAAGCGGTTTGACATTTGCCGTCCCACCAGCGCCAAGGTTTCGCGGAAACGCTGCCTTTGAACTTCACGTTCCGGCTTTACGGCAACAGCGATGACCTCTCCGTTGCGCAAGGTGAAACGCCAATCAAAAATGGTGTAGGCTTGGCGTCCGTCGCTATTTATGTACAAAACGCGCTCGGGCTGGTCTTCCACCTTCACGACATCAGCCCTAGACCGGATCAACAGCAGAGCCTTTTTCTCCATCAAGCTGTGGTAATAGACCTTCTGGACCCTTTTGGGGCCTGGCCATCGAATGATCAAAAATCCACGAACACTCGCTTGGGAACGGGCAGCTGGACGCAGGCTGGCTGTGCTCTCCGGTGTAGGGCGATACCCTTCATCATCGAAATATTTCATTAGTTTTGGCCTAGCGCTCACCAAATTTGGCGGCGCCTGATCCTCTCCATAATTTGAGCAAACGCAGGGCCACCGCGCAGACTGCTCTGCGCGCTTGATTGGCCCTGTAAGGCATGTTAGGAAGAGCGCGAATTAAGGTGACAAACTTCAATTCGCATAGGGTCCCACATGAATGCGGTGCAACGCATTCGGGACCCCTCTTCATTTTTACGGGTTCAATTTCTGGTCAAATCGCCAGGGACCTCCTTCCACGACAGTCGCTGCAAACACGGCTCCTATGGGGCCGCATCAGCCTTTTTGCTCGTCACAAGACGAACATTTTCGCTGACCGAAAAGTGACGTTCATCGCCGACCCACACTCCTGACCTCTGAAAACATCAGTCGATTACGCCCCCTATCAATGGGGGCAAATTGGCCGCTTTTCGGACCTCTATCGATTAGGAACAGGTCCGCAAAACGTCAACAGAAACCACGGAACACACACCAAACAAGCCATTGAAATAGCTGAAAAACGTGTCCCAAATCCCGAACAAATCGCGAATAACACAATGGTTCCAAGCACATAAAAAAACTTGCAAATTAGTCCGCACTTCGCCTCTCATTAATCCTAATAGTTATTGGGAGATGCACGTGGGAAACGGCGAAGCAAAGCAAGACGAATCAAAATCGTTCGAAGCACAGCTCAAAAACTTGCGTTGGCTTTTGAGACAGAAACGGATTTCGCAGCGAGCATTGGCAAAAGACCTGAACATGCCGACTGCGACCATCAACAATATGCTGACGGGCAAAGCGTCACCCAGCGGCCACTTTATGAAGAAGATAAATTCTCGGTTCGCAGAAACGATATTTTCGGTCGACCCGAACCATAACCCGAGCCTCTTCAGGTTTCGCCACAGGGTCGACACTCGTTTCAAACCCGCAACGGCCTCATTATTGAACCAGCTCGCCGATAGGCGCGAAATCAACATGTACAGCCGAAAGACATACAAACGGAACTTCCGGTTTTATCTTCAAGAGGGGCTCGAGTACGCCTATTATCTGGCCGCGGCATATGGCGCGATGAAGCTTGCCAGCTTACACTTAGGGCTCCCGTTTGGCGCTCCCGAAGGAACAACGGATATCGCTTTTGCCCTAAGCCTCGCGATTATCTTGATCTTAACGCCGTATATGATCTGCAAGCTTCCGTTCGGTGAACGCTTCGAAGAGTTAAAAGCCCGATACCGCATGCAGAAAGGCGACCTCTTAGACGCAAGAAAAATTAAAATCGCTGCAGGCCGCCGGAAATTCAAACTGAATTAATTCCGGTACTCGTAGCCCAAACTGGACCTCCAAGGCACCGCCCAGAATAGCTATAGCCCTAAGGTCTGCTGAGCGGGACGATGCGGACCTTGGTTCAAAGTGCGCCAAGGTCGGCTTTAGCGAGCCGTTCAAAAATCGGTCTTGTTTTGAACGGTCTATATCGGCTGCGCCAATGGTTGCTTCGAGCAGATTGTATTCAATCGGATGGAAGGATATCCATCCAAAAACATACCAATGGAACATTAAGACAATGCGCTGCAGTTATACTTTCCGAAATTGGTTGAGTTGTTGTTTGATAGCAGTTTGCATAGCTTCCGGCTCGATTGGAAAAGCCGAAAGCCCCGTGTCAATCCAACGCTATATCGCGGAAAATAATGACGGTCAGATCGCAAACTTGGCCAATGAATGGTGGCAGTGGGCTTCAGCCTTTCCAAGGCTGATAAGGCCAACATCAGACAGCACGGGGGCGATGTGTGCGTTCCTTCAATCGGAGGGGATATGGTTCCTTGCTAACTCAGATACCCCCGAAGTCGTTGATCGGTCGTGCGCAATTCCTCTCGGCTCTCAATTATTCTTTCCGATTATTAGTAACTTACATTTTTCTCCACCATCAGTCGATTTCACATGCGCGGAAGCCTTGGAAAGCGTCGCTTTTGAAAGAAATCCTAACTATGTGGTCACGGTCTCCCTGAATGGAACTTCTGTGCAACTCGATGAAGGTAGCATCATTCGTTCTTCGTCGTGTTTCGACCTGCTTGCGAGAGTACCTGCATCTCGCAATCCACCCTCATATTACCCAAGCGCGACAGACGGGTATTGGGTCTTACTCGATCCCCTTCCGGCGGGTGACCATGAACTGGTTCTTAAGGCTGAGTATCACGACACACAGCGGAATGAAGTTAGGGCTATGGTGCATGTTCGATACCAACTGAGCGTTGGAGAGCGGTGAGAGACATGATGAGATGTTAGCAGATGTTTTGAACGGTGAGTTCTATTAGAACATTGGACCCTTGGGGTCGTGCCAAGAACCCCATACAAAACCAAATCAGTAGTTGAAGGTTTTAACTCCCCTTTGATAGCTGCCATTCGTGCGTCCCGCAGCATCGGTGCATCGGTGCACACTGCCGCCGTCGGAGCAACCGCAGCATCATCTTGGCAGGCCTAGATCCCGACGATTTGGACGGCCCAATCCGGACCTTCGATTGATGGTCAAGCGCTGCGTCGCAGCTTCACCAGACCGGCTATTCGTGCATCGCGCAGCATTTTTCGTGGGTGAAGGTCGGCTGGGCGGGACCTTCTTGCCGTTCACTGCCGCTGCGCCGAAGCCCGCTACCAGAAATCCACCTGGGCCAAAAACGGTCGTTTATGGAACGGGCTGAATGGCGAGTGACCTGCCGCCGATGGTGCGAAAATGTTTATAAGGCGGCAGCCTCAGTCGCTGATGGTAAAGTAGCGTTCCAAGTTCTGGGCTTGCTGGATTGAAAGTCGCGTTGTGCATTCAGCGGTTACAGCTCCCCAGCCCGAACCGCCCGCGTGCCAGCCAACAATATTATCTACCGAACACATTTCATTCGCGAACTGAAGCCAGAGCCGCTGAGCAGCGCGTAGTTTAGAAATCTCCTCTTGGTTGTGAGGTAACAACGGGCCCTGCTCCAGTATGCGTTGATAGACTGCATTCAAATGTTCGTCCGCGCGCTCCAAGCCGATGTAGTTACAATACTCGCGAGGTGACAATCCGGCTCCTGCTGGGATAGGAAGCCCTTTGCTCTCAAGAACTGTTACCAATCCTTCCTCGCAATCTTGAATACCCGCTATGACGCAAGCCTCCTGATCGGTAGCCTCGGATCCAAAACAAGTTTCGACTTGGAGATAAGACTCATTGTATTCAGCGGAAGCTGCATCCCAATCATCTGCTTGCGCACTACCTGCCACAATTACAAAACCACAAACTACAAACCGTTTCAGCACAAGTATTCCCTCACGATACAACTTTAGAGATAAAAATAGACCAATGACCGTACAACGGTGTTCGGTCAAGCGTTTCTTCGATTGATCGCTGTCACGCGTTTGGACGCTCAATCTGATGGTCTGCAAAATCCCCAGGGCTGCCATTCGGTAGCCTTCCAGAAACGCTCCTCTTTGGCTCAGCCTCGATATGCCTTGATTGACGCTGCCATATGCACCGCTCAAAACCCAAATAGTTGTTAAGTTTTATGTCGCTCTCATAATAGAGGACATTCGAGCTCCCTGCAGCATTGGTCAAGCTGGGCTCGTTGCGGCCATTCTCCGCCTTGCAGCATTTAGCTTGATAGCTCGCGCACCGACTACTGCTCACGGCCCAAAGGAGACATTCACCGGATCGGCTCGCGCTGCTGTGCAGCTTCCCCAGAACAGCCATTGGTCGCAGGCGCAGCATGTACACGCCGATTGGATGACGGGGTCGCGGTATAATTGTATCCACAGTTAGTGGGTCACTTCAGTATTGGGGGATCAGAGAGGACCATACATGGCAGTTCACCCTAGTTCACTTCATTGTCCGCAGCCATTTACAATGTGACTAACGCCTCTCAACGAGGTCGATAAGCCTGAAATACCGGCGATCCCGGGCCAAGCTTGGATCTGTTGCCTCTATGAGATCGAGAATTTCGGCAAGCTCGAAGGGTGCGGCGGATGGCTCGTTGGGAACTATCGCATCGAGCATGTCCAGTACCGCTGAGGGATGTTGGACAGTCAGTGGTTTTTCACCACCAACTTCTCTGGTGAATCTGTAAAGCCAGTGACTCTCGTTTTCGACTGGAACCAAAAACCTCAAAACACTGCTAAGCACCAAGGGGAACTCATCGCCGGTATCGTCGAGCATCTGCACCCACGACGACACCATCTCGGACGTTCGAAACCTTCGCTCTCGGGGCCAAGTGCTCTCGATGAATGGCACCACGTGGCTGGCCCAACCGCCATCGTCTCGCTGGCCAATCCGGCCCAAGCCGAAGATCACATTTTTTCGGGTTGTGTCGGACATTTCCCGAATGCAGTTGCGAGCTTCATTGATCGAAACGCCGTCCGGTTCATCGGATCTGTAGACTGCCAGCTCGACGATCATTTGGGCAGCAATTTTCGCGAGATCACGATCCCAGTTCCAACCATAAATCCGGGGGAAAATATCCAATAGCAGCGGTTTCAACCGTTGCCCGATCTCGACTTGAGGGAAAGCCGCTGCCGAAAGAAAGGCGTTCCACGCTGGCTCGGAGGCAGGGTGGTCATACGCGAACCATGGCATAATTCGCTCAAGGACCCAATCACGGTCGATGCGATATAGCCATCGCAACTGACGCGCCAAGATCGCCACAGCATGATCACTACCTTCGCCCGGTGCGGCCAGCAAACGTTCAATACGCGTCTTGAAGGCTACGGGGATACTCGCGTTTTCACCGAGCTTCAGACCGTTCAGCGCATTGATCAGTCCTTCAGTGGCGCGACCGATGGGCCCGTTGATTGCGTGGCCGTATGTCCGCCGTGAGCTATCGACAACCTCGCCACCGATACGCGTCTCACCCCGACCACTTTTGATTGCTGAGCCACCGTCAGACACCAGTCCGGAGATAATGGCATCGAACACGCGCCAAGCCGTTTCATTATCTGCCAGATAGATCGCTTCGAAGTTCTCTCTAACCCAATCGCCAAGAGGGTGGCTAAGTTCCCGCATAGCCGCATGCGGAAGGCGAGCAACGCGATGTAGAAACACCAAACTCAGGCGTGGCGAAACTTCGCTCGGCCATTGTTGTATCAGTGGTCGCCAATATTCCTTAGGGAAGTTGCCCTGTCGTGATGCGTTTGACAGGGCCGCAAGGGCCTTCCGTGGATGAGTTTTGACAAGGCCATAAAACGGCCGGAAGTCAGTCGAGGCACGATAGTTTCTCGAGCCCATCGCACCTGCACGATCAAGCACCTCGTTGACCGGAGTGCTGACTAAAGTTCCGGGGTTGTCGTCAGTTTTGATACTCCTCACAGAAACCCCATGTGTGGACACCAACCCAGTCGCCCAGCTGTCTGACCAGCTATCGATCTTGCCGATCATCTTGGCCAGCCAGGCAGATTGATAATCGATAAGTTCACAGCCTTGTAGTTCTATCCAGCGCGTATATCGGGCAGCAAACTCATCACGAATTCCAGGGTAATCCTCTTCCGTCCAGTGGTCCATTTTTTCGGGACCGGCCAGCAGTCTATTGGCGATGGCAACCTGGTGTTCGCCTGACATGTGTTCCCATCGGTCGGCGATCAGGAATAGCAGTTCCCGTCTAACATCATCATCCCAGAAATCACCCCGCGAGAATTCCAGCACGATGGACATGGACGTATCGGCATCGAAAAGCCGACCATCGTTCAGAGCAAAGAGCTTCAGCTTCCTAAAGAAGAACGAGTCTTGATGATCCCACGCCAGCACGCGTGCTTTCATCAAAACAGGATGCTGTTCGGACATCCTTTTCATCAGGGTAGAAAACCAACGGAAATAGGCGGCTTCATCATCGTCGCGGTCATCGCCATCCACTTCGCGCTCTGGATAGCAGGTCGGTGTGGTGAAGTAGCTGGTCCCAATGTCGCGATGGAGATCGGCGGCGAGTTTTAGATGCCGTTCTGCAATCGCAAACACCTCAGGCAGAACTTTATCCGGTACATCGAATTCTTCACCATGCCGCTTCGGAAACTTAATCTCCCACCTTACAACTTCTCCCGATGTCACGTCGTCCCAAGAGTTTTCCGGCGGCTTGGATTCACTCAAGCCGTAGGGGAGTTTGCTCGCCAAAATCGGTGCCATGGCTTTGTCCACGTCCCGAAGCACGCCGCTGGTCCAGCCCTCCTTCTTGATCTTGGCCCTTAGGTCAAACCATCCATCGTCCCAGGCGGCCCCACGTTTGTCAGCCAGGGACTCAAGGATCAGGTTCCAGGTGTTTCGCGCTTCGGGATGAAGATCGTCGTTACCTCTCAGCCGACGCTCGATTTCTTTCACTTGCCGTGGATGCAGTCGGTGTTGCCGAACAGCCCACCACGCAAAGACGGGATCATTCAAGTGCTTTGCGGACCAGTCCAAGAGATGTGACAAGCGTGATGGGATCGCTTCCCATCCTTCCGGCTGCCTTCCAGCCAAGCTATGGCCCCCAGAAGGATTGGAATCACCACGTCGCCATTCCAATAGATGATCATGAACGCGGGCAGTCCTACGTCCTGACTCCGGAGGTCTGTCGGGATCGTCATCAAGGCCATATACATCCAAGGGGTCAAACGTGGCGGCGCCTTCGCCGTAGTCTTTGGATTTCTTGGCTGCTCGGCAGGACGCGTCAAAGACGTTTAGCCATTCGGCAGGAGGAGGGTTTTCAGACTTGGCAAATAACCTTGCGCCCGGAGTACTTCGCACCAAATGCGCGACCTGCCCGCGTTCGTAAGGGGATAGAGCCCTTGGTCCCTTCCTCGCCATATCGACCACATTATTGCGCCAACCCCGTGGGTCATCCGCACGGTCGGCCCAAGCTTCCAGTGTCTCCCAAAGATGACTGTGATCGGCGTAGGGGATTGGAGTAACACCACGGTCTCGCCACTTGACCTCAATGTCTTCCAGTTGGCCTCGGTCAAAGGCATATAGGTTGGCAGCGTCACGCAGCCCATCATGGTTCAACCCTTGCAGTAGGTATTTCACCGGTGGGTCTTCGGCTTGATAGCCAACCAATACGACCGTGTATTGGTCCAGTAGGGCCCTCACAAATTTGGTCGCCCATCCCTCGGCAAGATATGCACGACCAAAGTCCGCACTGCTAAGTATGTAGTCGTGGTGTGGATACTCTGGGGATTGTATGCGTCCATGCAGATAAGTAACCCCATAGATCGGCATACCAAGCTCGATATCGGGGAACGCAGGGGGCTCAAAGATTCTGGCCTCGGAAACACCAGCGCATTGATCAAAAAGTCGGTCGAAGTTGGTTGTAACAATCTGTGGGCGGCCCTCAGGGTCTGACGAAATTCGAGCAATGAGACTGTGCTCACGGCTGACTTTAGTCAGGTCTTCGGCTGCCAACCGCTCGGCGACTAGAGTGCTTACATCTTGCTTGCCGTACTCCTGGTTCAGCAGATGAAATACCTGATCAAGCGGAGCCAGGGGGCCATCCTCATCCCGCGGCCTGTAGTCATCTCTAATTCGAGGGCCGAATGCCGTAACGATAGATGAGCCCGCTGGTGGATCGAATGATTTGATTACATGCCGGGTCAGCCCAACAAAATCTGGCATGCCAGATGGGAAAGAAACTCCGGCACCGCAAAGAAATACTACACGGCCTTGGTCGCAGCGATGTAAAAGCGCATCCGGGATGTTAGGGCCATTCGCATGAAACCGCATTTATTCAGACCTTCATCTCAGCATGCGCACCCTTCGGATCGGTTTGAGTGACCAGAAAAAGGAAGCCAAAAAGCATCAAAAATACACCTCTACGTGCGCACTAAAGGTCAATTGTCCAAAAAATTCAATGTCCGCACTTCGTTGGCGTTGGAATTAGCTTTTCAAACACAGCGAAAGCCCGCTTCCCGCCCAATCTGCTACACCCTTCGCTGAGCGATCATTGAGCAATCACATGATTGCACCTTCGCACCTGCCGCACCGGGCGACCGAGAATGGCAGAAACCTTCCACTCGCAACAAATCGCTGGATCGAAATGACCGCGATTCACACACGATTTCAATTAAACCTGTGTCCAATGAAGAGATTGCGAATTTTATATTTAGGAAGAGGTTTTCAATCCCGACCAAATCACTTGGGTCAATAACGTGACGGAAAAGTCAACTTTGATTGAATTTTACAGGGTGTAAATGGCGGACTGGGGAGGATTCGAACCCCCGACCCCTTGATTCGTAGTCAAGTACTCTATCCAACTGAGCTACCAGTCCGCGGTGAGTGAGCGCCGTATAGCCCCCGTGTTTGGGGGCCGCAAGAGCGAAAGTGAAAGTTTTTACATTTCTTTCGCAGAAAGTTTGATTTCGGCCTTTGGCAGGGTGATGACAAAGGTGGTTCCGGTTGAATCCGTGGACCGCAATTCCAACTTACCGCCATGTCCGCGCACCAATTCAGAGGCGATGACCAGCCCCAGACCTGACCCGCCTTTGGTTGCACCACCTTGAAATGCTTGGAAAAGATGGTCCTGCGCGCGTTTTGGCAGACCGGGGCCTGTGTCCGACACGCGAATCTGCCATGCTTCATCGGCATCGGTTGCGCAGATATTGATTTCGCCTGATTTGCCCGTCGCCATGATTGCCTGACGCGCGTTACGGACAAGATTCGAGATGACTCGGTAGATCTGTTCGCTGTCGGCGCGCAGCATCAGGCTGGATGGCACGTCTTCGGAAAATGACAGGTCATAATCCCCCGCCGACAAGCGTTCGCTGTCGATCACATCGCTGACAATGCTGGACAGGGAAAACCGTTCCAGTTTGGGCGGGGCTTCTTCGGCGCGTCCAAAGGCCAGGGTGTTTTCACACAGATGCACCGCGCGGGTAATCGAATTCACCAGTTTTGGCGCAAGGCGTTGGACGACAGGATCGCTGGAGACCTCGATCCTATCGGTGAACAACTGCGCGGACGTCAGGATGTTGCGCAGATCGTGACTAATCTTCGCCACGCCTTCGCCTAGCTGCGCCAGACGGTCCTTTTGGCGCAAGGCGCTGGTCAACTGCGTCTGCATGGATTTGAGCGCCTCTTCGGCCTCGCGCAGTTCGTTAATGCCTGCGGATGGTTCGATAATGCGGCGCGCGTCTTCGGGGCTGTCAGCATATAGGGTGATGTGACGCACCACGCCGCGAATGGGTTTCACCAGAAATGCCCGAACGGCGACGAACAGCAAGAGGGCCGTGATCACCGAAATGACGGCGGACAGCACCAGAATGTTCAAACCGTATTCGATCATCGCGTCGCGCAGGGGCCCCTGCTCCATTGTGACTTCGATCAATAGGCCGCCATCTTGCACCGGGTTGCCGATAATACGGATGATCGGGTTCGCCGTGTTGGTCAGCACCATAATCGCATCGCGGATCAGCGCCACAGCGCCGGGGTCGCGCATATCATAAGTGGATTCGATCTGGGCAGGGATGGGCGATGACAGGACCAATTGGCGGACTTCGTCGCGGCGCAAAACAACGTTGAACACACCCGCATTTTCCAACAGCTCTGATTCCAGATCGGTCGAAATCATATCGTCCGCCAATAGCGCCAACGACGCGATTTGCGCACGTTCCAGCCGCAGCAGCAGGTAATCCTGACGGAAACGCGCCACCGATGGCAGAAAGATAAACACCTCTGCCAGCATGACAAAAATCACGGTGAGGATCAGGAAACGCCCTGATAGAGTTCTAAACATGCCCCCTCCGGTTTTTAGGTCAGGGCAGGAACCGCTGCACCAACCCCACAACCCGTTTCACAGTCGGATTTTCAAATAGCTTGGGGGTAAAATAGGCACTTGCGGCGCGTTTGTTAATCTCGGCCATGGTGGGATATGGCAAAACAGTGTTGGAAATCGCAGAAAGTTTCAGATTGTTGGCGATCGCCATAGACCACATCGCAATCATTTCGCCTGCATCTGGACCCACGATTGTCACGCCAACTGGACGGCCTTTGACCACCATCACCTTGATGAACCCAGTGGTCTGGCCGGTGGCAATCGCGCGATCGGACCCTGTATATTCTGCGCGGGCCACTGCCACTTTTGCCCCATATTCTTTGCGTGCCTCGTCTTCGGTTGGACCGATCTGGGCCAATTCAGGGGCCGTATAGGTCACGCGGGGGATGTGATCCGTTTTCGCCTTTGCGGGCAAAGCCAGCAGCATCGACCGAATAATGACACCTGCATGATATCCAGCCAGATGGGTGAATTGCAGCCCGCCCGCGACATCGCCTATCGCATATACCTTTTTATTCGACATCGACCGCAGATCATCGCCGACAGTGATCCCTTTGGCGGTATGCGCGACGTTGGCATTGCGTAGGTTTAAACGGTCAATATTGACCTTGCGGCCCGCTGCGACCAACAGATGGCTGCCGGTAATCGCGCCATTCGACGTATAAACCGTCACGCCATTTTCATTGCTAATCCGCTCTACGGCTGTGCCTTCGTGGATCGTGATCCACTGGTCACGCAGCGATTTCACGACCACTGCGCGGGCGTCGACATCTTCGCGGCCCAACGCCTGAGCAGCCTCTATCACCGTGACCTCACATCCCAATCCGCGGTGCGCCTGCGCCATTTCCATTCCGATTGGGCCACCACCGATGATGATCAGATGCTTTGGCTTTTCAGGCAGATCAAAGATCGTTTCGTTGGTGTGTGCAGTCACACTGTCAATGCCATCAATCGGCGGCACCACGGGCGCAGACCCCGTCGCAATCACAAACCGTCGCGCACGTACCCGCGTATCGCCAGCCTGAACGATGTTCGGTGACACGAAATGGGCCCAGTCGCGAATAACAGTGCAGCCCAAACCTTCGAACCGATCTTGACTGTCGTGTGGTTCAATCGTCTCAATCGTGGAACGGACATGGGCGATCGCATCTGCATAGGGCATGCCGGATCGCGATGCGTGCAACAACGCCTTTGACGGCACACATCCATAGTTCAGACAATCACCGCCCATTTTGTGGCCTTCGATCAAAACGACCGAAGCGCCCATCTGGACCGCGCCCGCAGCCACCGACAACCCGCCAGAGCCTGCACCAATTACACATACATCGACGTTCAATTCGGTCACTGCGTGATGTCCTTTCCACGGATCATTTTGATTATTACCGGCAACACAGCCAAACAACTTAGCCCAATTAACGGCCAAAACACCGCAGGCTCAAAGATAATCCCCAAATCCGGCGTCCCGCCCCGATCAAACACCGCGCCCAGCCCAGCCCCGACCGAGGTATAGACAACCGCGCCCGGCACGATCCCCAGCGCGGTCGACACCACAAACCGATGCAAAGGCACGCCAACAAAGGCAGGGATCAAATTCGCGACAAAAAACGGAACAGCGGGCACCAGCCTGATCAGAAACAACATCGACCACTGATTGGCGTCGATGCCTTCTTTGATCTTTTTGACGCGACCTTGGCTGACATCCATTTTAGCGGCCAGACGATCACCCAGCCCCCAGCGCGCGGCCAGAAACAAAATGACAGCCCCGATTGTTGCGCCCGTGATGTTAAACAGAGCCCCCGGAAACGTGTTGAATAGAAAACCGCCCGTCAGCGTGATGATCGTCGCGCCGGGAATCGAAAACGCGGTCGCGCCTGCATAGATCGCGATGAAAACAGCGACCGATAGAATCGGCGCAGCATCGCGATAGGCAATCAACGCGTCCCGATTCTGTTTCAATGTTTCAAAAGACACGACGCCCCGCAGCATCCACGCTGCCGCAACAGCCCCCAAAACGATAAAAATCAGCGGCAATCGACGCAAAAACGGATGAGATAGGGCCATTTGGTGCCTTTATTTATAACTACTCTGCTTTATTGGACTTTTTACGTCGCGCAGAATAGACACCTCACGTCAGGTTGATCGCACCACGGCATTCACCGCGTTTTTGTAACAGAGCGCGGAAAATTATGTCGAAGTTGTAAAAAACTGGGGCTCAACCACGTTGACACAAAGCCAGAGCCGCCTTATTGGCAGGGCTTCGAATGTTATCGGCCTCGAATCCCTAGGGTTCGGCCCTATTGAACCGGAGAGAACGCGATGAAACGTACGTTCCAACCATCGAACCGTGTACGCAAAAACCGTCACGGCTTCCGCGCCCGCATGGCGACCAAAGCAGGACGTAAAATCCTGAACTCGCGCCGCGCTCAAGGCCGCAAAAAGCTGAGCGCCTAATTGGCGCAGCGGGGTCAGATATGACACCGCAACAGCATTGTGACACGACGACCGCCAAGGCAGCGCCTGTGGCGGTTTTCGTTCGCCCGCCTGTCGTCAAAAAACGGGCGGATTTTTTGCGCGCAGCGAATGCCCTTCGTCAGGGCACGACTGGATTCCATCTGCAGGCCCGCAATCGCGGTGACGCCGACGCATTTCGCGTGGGCTATACCTGTTCGAAAAAGGTCGGCAATGCGGTCGCCCGCAATCGTGCCAAACGTCGTTTGCGTGAAATCGCGCGTCTGGTTATGAACCAACACGGTCGCGACGGTTGGGATTACGTCCTGATCGGCCGCAAAGACGTGACCGCAGACTACGATTTCGCTCGCATGCAAAAAGACCTGATTTGGGCGCTGAAAAAGGTGCATTCCAAATGACGCCTTTGGCGTGGGTCATATCCCTGCCCGTTCGGTTCTACCGTTTGGTATTCAGCCCATGGGTCGGCCACGCGTGCCGCTATCAACCCACCTGTTCGGCCTACGCGATGGAGGCCCTGCAGAAACATGGCGGGATCAAAGGCACCTATTTGATCATCCGCCGCCTGATGCGCTGTCACCCTTGGGGTGGATCGGGCATCGACAATGTCCCTGACTGCAAACACCGCCACTAAGGTTTAGCCATGCTTGATGATGATCTGGACGATATCCACGCCCTGTTCCAAGGCGCGCCAAAAACGACCGAATTCAAAAAGCTGCGCAAACGCATTGTGCAAAACGTCCGCGAAGCGATCGAACAATACGGCATGATCGAACGCGACGCCCGCTGGTTGGTCTGTCTGTCGGGCGGCAAAGACAGCTACACGATGCTGGCGATTCTATACGAACTGAAATGGCGCGGTTTGCTGCCTGTGGACCTGCTGGCCTGCAATCTGGATCAAGGCCAACCAGGGTTCCCATCGACCGTTCTGCCCAAATTCCTAAAGGATATGGGCGTCCCGCATCGCATCGAATACCAAGACACCTATTCAATCGTTAAAGAAAAGGTGCCCGCCGGACGCACGTATTGCGCCCTATGTTCACGCCTGCGCCGTGGTAATTTGTACCGCATCGCCCGCGAAGAAGGCTGTTCGGCAGTCGTTCTAGGCCACCACCGTGACGACATTCTGGAAACGTTTTTTATGAACATGTTCCACGGGTCGCGACTGGCCACGATGCCCCCCAAACTGGTCAACGAAGAAGGCGATCTGTTCGTCTATCGCCCGATGGCGCATGTGGCCGAAATTGACTGCGAAAAGTTCGCAAAATCAATGAATTACCCGATCATTCCGTGCGACCTATGCGGATCGCAGGACGGCCTGCAACGCCAGCAGGTCAAAATGATTTTGGACCAGTGGGAAAAGAACGCTCCGGGGCGTCGCCAAAAGATGTTCAAGGCGCTGACAAACACGCGCCCGTCGCATCTATTGGATACCGATCTGTTCGATTTCAAAGGCCTTACAATTTCTGAACGAAACGATTCAGATTGTTCGGATATTCCAAAGCTGCGTTAACACCTAAGACAGCAATGTGTTCCAGATTGCCCATGTTACGTTTGGGCAAAGGATTGGAACATGCATCTGTGGCAACAACTAAAATCGCCATTCGCCGCGCTGGGGCTACGCCACTATGTCGTGCTGTTTACGGCCGTGGGGATGACAACCGTTTTCTTTGGCGGGATTGCGGCAATCATTTCAGCGCTTACTGCCGCGCTGATACTGGTTGCTTTTTCCGACAAAACATCGGCGCGGGGCGAAACAGACCCGATCACGGGGCTACTGACCCGCGATGCCATTGAAAATGTGATGTCTAACCACCTGTCCAACCTGCCCAGTGGCACCCAATGCGGCGCCATCATGTTGGAAATCGACCGCTTCAAACTGATCGAAGAACGTCATGACCGGATTGGCGTCGAAACCATTTATCGCGCGATTTCCCAGCGCCTGACGACCGTCCTTCGAACCGAAGATCAGATTAGCCGACTGGATGGCCCGACCTTTGCCGTCGCCTTGGCCCCATCGAAACGACTGGACCTAGAGGCGGCTATCCAACTGTCGTCGCGCATCCAGCATGCGATGACCGATCCCGTAGAAATCGACGGCGTGAATACGTATTTCACCGTGTCCATCGGCTTTGCCCTGTCTGACCGGATCGATAGCGTATTCGGCAGCACACTACTACAGGCCACAACCAACGCTCTGATCGAAGCCCAGCGCCATGCCCCCGCTGCGATTCGCAGCTATTCGCCCGCTATGCGCAGCCGCATCGCCAGCTGCAACAAACTGGCCCAGATGGTGACCCACGCATTGGACAAAGGCGAAATCACCGCATTTTACCAACCGCAAATCAACACGCGCACCGGACAGCTCACTGGTTTTGAAACACTGGCCAGATGGCACCACCCATCGCGCGGATTGGTTCCGCCTTCGGAATTTTTGCCTGCTTTGGCGCAGGCTGGCCAAATGCATCGTTTGGGTCACAAGATGATTGACGATGCACTGTCCGCCCTACACCGCTGGGATGCCCAAGGGTTCAAAGTGTCCCGCGTTGGGGTTAATTTTTCCAAAGACGAACTGCGCGATCCAACACTGGTCAGCCACATCGAAACCAGCCTGATCAATTACTGCCTATCCCCAGACCGTCTGGCCGTCGAAGTGTTGGAAACGGTCGTCGCTGATAACGCTGATGATGTGGTTATCCGCAACCTTGCTGGTCTGGCCGGTCTGGGCTGCCGATTGGATCTAGACGATTTTGGTACGGGCCATGCGTCGATCACGTCTATCCGCCGCTATACGGTTGAACGCATCAAAATTGACCGATCGTTTGTCACCAACATCGATAACGATGAAGAACAGCAGAAAATGGTGGCCGCCATCCTGACGATGGCCGAACGACTGGGGCTGGACACATTGGCAGAAGGCGTCGAAACCATCGAAGAACGCCGCATGCTGGCCAGTTTAGGATGCGGCCACGTGCAAGGCTTTGGAATTGCGCGCCCCATGGCACCTTGGGACGTTGATAACTGGATCCACAATTACAGGGCACAATCCGTCAGAGGGGCAAAGATCCATCAAAAGGTAGGGTAAACGGGGTGCTGCGACCCTATAAAACAGGGAAAACCGCTTGACCTTTGGGCCTATGCCCTGTTGAACCTGCCTGACCTTTTACCATGCGACACGGCGGTTCAAATGGACAATCAAAACAAGAACCTCATTCTGGCGACGGTGCTTAGCTTCGTTGTGATTACTGTCTGGTTCTTCCTCTTCCCACCAGAGGAACAATCCCCTGCGGTTGCCGAAGAAATAGCAACCGAACAACTGGCCGACCCTTCGGCGCCAGCAACAGGCACTGCAGCTGCAACCACAGCTGCGATAACGGAACAAGTGCAGGATGCACCGCGCGTTCCTGTCGAAACGCCTGAATTGACAGGTTCGATCAGCCTGCTGGGCGGACGCATCGACGACATTTCGCTGCTGAACTACAATGTTGATATGGGCAGCGATGAAATCGTTCACCTGCTGAACCCTGTCGGCGGCGACCGTGACGGCTATTACGCGGCTTTCGGTTGGTCTCCTAATGCAGGTGTCGACACAGCGGGCGTTCCTGGTCCTGATACCATGTGGTCGCTAGAGTCGGGCGAAACCCTGACGCCGGACAGCCCAATCACTTTGGTTTGGGACAATGGCGCAGGCCTGACATTCCGCAATACCTATTCGGTAGACGACAAATTCATGATGACCATCGATCAGACGGTCACCAACGCATCGGGCACCACCGCAACGATGACGCCATACGGTGTGCTGCGTCGCTTTACCGAACCTGACGACCTCAAAGGTTTCTTTGTTCTGCACGAAGGCCTGGTTCGTATGTCCGACAGCGCGCTACAGGAATTGTCCTACAAAGACATCCGCAACAGCGACGCCGCCGACCGTATCGAAGTGTTGGAATCCGGTTGGATCGGTTACACCGACCACTACTGGCTGACCACGATCATTCCAGATCAATCCCAGCCGTTCACATCGGTGTCGCGCCTGCAACCGGGCGAAGTCTATGAGGCGGACGCTTTCTTGCCGTCGCAAACACTGGCTGATGGTGCTGACGCGACCGTTTCCACCCGTTTCTTTGTTGGCGCAAAGGAATGGGAAACCCTACGTGAATACGAAAACGATCAGGGCGTCACCGGTTTCATCAACGCCATCGACTGGGGCTGGTTCTTTTTCCTGACCAAACCAATCTTCTGGCTGCTGCACAACATCAACGCTGTCATCGGCAACATGGGTTGGTCCATCGTCGCACTGACCGTTGTTCTGAAAGCTTTGGTTCTGCCACTGGCGTATAAATCCTACGTCTCGATGGCAAAGATGAAAGAACTGCAGCCGCAAATGGAACAGCTGAAAGAGGACGCAGGCGACGACCGCGCCAAACTTCAGCAAGGCATGATGAAGCTGTATCGCGACAACAAGGTAAACCCAGCATCGGGTTGTATGCCTATGTTGCTGCAGATCCCGATCTTCTTCTCTCTGTACAAAGTGATCTTTGTCACGCTGGAACTGCGCCACGCACCGTGGATCGGTTGGATCCGCGACCTGTCGGCACCTGATCCATCGTCGATCCTGAACCTGTTTGGCCTGTTGCCATTCGCAACACCTGAACCTGGCAGCATCTTCTTTATCCTGTCGCTTGGCATTTTGCCGATCTTCTTGGGTGTTTCGATGTGGCTGCAGCAGAAACTGAACCCAGCACCCACCGATCCATCGCAGAAAATGATCTTTGCGTGGATGCCATGGGTCTTCATGTTCATGCTGGGATCCTTCGCGTCGGGTCTGGTCCTGTACTGGATCACCAACAACGTGATCACCTTTATCCAGCAGTACGCGATTATGCGCAGCCACGGCCATAAACCGGACGTTCTGGGCAACATCACCTCGGCGTTCAAACGCAAAGAGGCCAAGGCCGATAAATGATCGCAACGCTGAAAAGCATTCATCGCCATCCGATCAAATCGATTGGCGTTGAAACCCTAGCAAGCGCGTCCCTGTTACAGGGGCGCGCTATGCCTTTGGATCGTATGTGGGCTGTCCTGCATAGCGCATCCAAAATTGCGCCCGAAAACGGCGTTGCCCCTTGGGCGAAAAAAACAAATTTCTTTATCGGCCGGTCCCATCCCGAATTGATGTGCGTGACCGCCGAAACCGATGGCGATACCATCACCCTGCACCACCCGCGCGCGGGTTCGGTCACCTTTGCCCCTGACACCCAAGGCGCGGCATTGATCGACTGGCTGACCGCTTTGGTGCCCGACGCGGGCCACGTACCGACCGAAATTGTGCGCGCTGGCGAAACACAGTACACCGATGAAATCGAACAATATGTTTCGGTTCTGAACACCGCATCCTTGGCGGACCTCAGCGCGAAAACAGGCCGTGATTTGTCCCCTGCCCGTTTCCGCGGAAATCTGTGGATCGACGGATGGGCGCCCTTTGCCGAAACCGAAATGATCGGCAAAACTATTAAAATCGGCGACGCCACGCTGTCGGCCCATATGCCGATCGAACGCTGCCGCGCGACGGACACCAACATTGCCACAGGCGAACGCGATATTGATATGCTGCGCGCCTTGGGCGAACATTACGACACCCGCAACTTGGGTGTTTTCTGCAAAGTAACCCAAAGCGGAACCATCGCCGTGGGTGACAAAGTCGAGGTTCTATAAATGGAAATCCCTTTCAACATTGTCGAAGAACCCGATGACATGTCCCGCGAACGCGGCCGCCTGATGTTCGCAGGCGAGGTCGAATTCGTAAAAGGCGTGGTTGCCATGAACGGCCTGCCCCCTGCCGACCGCCTAGAGGTCTGTTTTGCAGGTCGATCGAACGTGGGCAAATCCAGCCTGATCAACGCGTTGACAGGCCGCAAAGGGATCGCGCGAACATCCAACACCCCGGGCCGCACGCAGGAAATCAACTATTTCACCGTAGGCGCGGATCACTATGTCGTCGACGTGCCGGGCTATGGTTTTGCAAACGCGCCCGTCGCGGTCGTGGAAAAATGGCAAAAGCTGCTGAAAAACTATCTATCGGGTCGCCCGACCCTGCGCCGCGTTTTCGTTTTGATCGACAGCCGCCACGGCGCCAAAAAGGTAGACGAAGAAATCATGACCCTGCTGGATAAGGCAGCGGTCACGTTTCAGGTCGTGATGACCAAAACTGACAAAGTGCGCAAATCCCACCTAGAGGAATCGCTGGCAGTCACCCGCAAGGTGCTGCAAAAACACCCAGCAGCCTTCCCCGAGATTATCATGACCAGCTCGGAAAAAGGTGACGGGATTTCGACCCTGCGCGCGATTATCGCAAATTTAGACTGACCCATTTTTTGAACGGGACCGGACATGAGGAAACAAGAAATGAACCGTGACTGGATCGCAACCGCCCGGACCCTGTCCGAAGCTCTGCCCTATTTGCAGCGCTACGCCGGATCGATCGTTGTCGTGAAATTCGGCGGCAACGCAATGGGCGATGACGACGCGATGGCAGATTTCGCCCGCGACATCGTTCTGATGCGTCAGGTCGGCGTAAACCCTGTTGTCGTCCACGGCGGCGGCCCGATGATCAACGAAATGTTGGACAAACTGGGCATCGAATCCGAATTCGTGCGCGGCAAACGCGTAACCGACAAACAAACCGTCGAAGTCGTCGAAATGGTTCTGACCGGTTTGGTGAACAAACGTATCGTTCAGGCCATCATGGACGAAGGCGGTCGCGCCGTTGGTCTGTCGGGCAAAGATGACGACCTGATGGTCTGTGTCGCGGACGATCCTGAACTGGGCTTTGTCGGTAAACCTGTCGAAATGAACGTACAGGTTCTGCATGATCTGTTCGCCGCTGGCATCATCCCTGTCATCGCGCCTGTCGCGACGGGCATGAACGAAAACGAAACCTTTAACGTGAATGGCGATACCGCAGCGGGCGCAATCGCAGGCGCGCTAAAGGCGGACCGTTTGCTGCTGCTAACGAACATCACCGGCGTCAAAAACAAAGACGGCGAAGTCATCACCCAGATGACCCCTGCCGAAGTCCGCGACATGATCGCAGATGGCACCATCGCAGGCGGCATGATTCCGAAAACCGAAACCGCGCTACAAGCCGTCGAAGAAGGCGTTCGCGGCGTTGTTATTCTGGATGGCCGCGTTGCAAACGCCTGTTTGCTGGAACTGTTTACCGAACACGGCGCAGGATCGATGATCCGCAGCACCGAACCAACCGTAAAACCACGCGGTGCCTGATCTGATTGATCAGTTGGCGGAACATGGGCTCCGAATTTCGGGGCTGGTTTCGCCAACTGACACCGACCCAGTGCCTGACTGGGTCCAAAGCATAGCGCTTATTTCCCCAGCAGAGCCTGATTTCTGGTCTATCTTCACAGCCTCTGCTGAATGGCGCGATGGGAATGCGGATCCGCTGGATCGCTGGTCTAGACGGACGATTGGCCGAATTGCCTGCGATCACAGTGCCAAAGCCTATTTCCCGTTTGGCGGCCCGCCGTTCCACCCGTTTTACAGCTGGGCAATTAGGTCAGGGGCCGCAATCGCATCGCCTGTGACTTTGCTGGTCGACGGCACGTCAGGATTGTTCATTTCCTTTCGCGGCGCCATTGCACTGCGCAGCCGACCGACCGTTGCGATACCGCCACCACCCTGCGCAAGGTGCGATACAAAACCATGCCTTTCGGCGTGCCCCTGTGGGGCACTGAATGCCGCGGGCTATAACGTAGATCGTTGCCAAACCTATCTAGACAGCCCTGACGGCCAACGCTGCCTTTCGGATGGCTGCGCCGTACGACGCGCCTGCCCCGTTGGATCGGACAACCGCCCCGCAGCGCAATCGGCCTATTCGATGGCCCAATTCAAACGGTGATGTGATCGCGCATCCATTCATCCAGCGTGGCAATTTGATCCGCCGTTAGCCGCAATCCCAATTTGCTGCGCCGCCAAACGATGTCTTCGGCTGTTTTGGCAAACTCTTTATTGATCAGCCATTTGACCTCTCGTTCGGTCAGTGTTGCCCCGAAATCCATGCCCAAATCATCGAACGAATTTACGCCACGAAGGATATCAAAAACATCCGTCCCATATGCGCGCACCAGACGATACGCATGATCATGGGTCAAATAGGCATTTTCAATTTCGACTTTAGATACCAAAGCATCAAAATAGCTGACGTCAAAGTCACCTCCGGGCAATGGCACACCGGCAGTCCAACCTTTGCGATCCGAACCGAAATGATCCGTAATGTGTTTCATCGCGCTTTCGGCCAGTTTGCGGTAGGTCGTGATTTTACCGCCAAAGATATTCAACACAAAGGCACCGTCTGTTGCGTCAGCCTTTAGCGTATAATCACGGGTCGCAGCCGAGGCATTTTCCGCGCCGTCATCATGCAATGGACGAACACCAGAATAGGTCCAAACAACGTCTTCGGCCGCGATGTTCTGTTCGAAATACTGGTTCGCAAAATTGATCAGATAATCGCGTTCTTCATCCGTGCAGACCGGCGGCACGGACGGATCCGGATGATCGGCGTCTGTGGTCCCGATCAAAGTGAAATCACGTTCATACGGGATCGCGAAAATGATCCGCCCATCGGTGCCTTGAAAGAAATAGCATTTGTCGTGATCGTATAAACGTTTGGTCACGATATGACTGCCGCGCACCAGACGCACATCATCGCGGCTATCCAAATCCAACGGCCCATGGATCAGGTCACCCACCCACGGCCCCGCCGCGTTCACCAACATTTTCGCACGGATGACGTCGGTGCCGCTGGCGCCCTGAACGGTAATGTCCCAATGGTCGGCATGGCGGGTCGCGCCGATCACCTTGGTGCGGGTCATGATGTCGGCACCGCGCTGCTGCGCATCGCGGGCATTTAAAGCGACAAGACGGGAATCTTCGATCCAGCAGTCCGAATATTCATAGGCCTTTGTGAACTTTGCTTGCAGCGGTTCGCCTTCGGGCACGGCGGTCAGATCCAAAGTTTTGGTCGCAGGCAGGATTTTACGCCCCCCCAAATTGTCGTACAAAAACAGGCCCAGACGGATCAGCCACGCAGGGCGGCGCCCTTTGGTCCACGGCATGACGACGTTCAACAGTTTTGACGTCGGCGTCGTCGATTCAAACCGCATGTCTTTGTGGTAGGGCAGAACAAACCGCATGGGCCACGAAATATGAGGCATCGCCCGCAGCAACGTTTCGCGTTCAATCAATGCTTCGCGCACCAATCTGACCTCGAAATACTCTAGATACCGCAGCCCCCCGTGGAATAGTTTTGTCGAGGCGCTGGACGTCGCCGAAGCCAAATCGTTCATTTCGGCCAAACCGACAGACAAACCACGGCCAGCAGCATCCCGTGCGATACCGCATCCGTTAATGCCCCCGCCGATGATAAATAGATCAAATTCTTTGGTCACAGCGCTGCCTTTTCAAAATCGAACCAAAACGAACACCATAAATGTTCGGTTAGACTGCAAATATCATGTATTTTACAAAAATCCAGCAGCAAACGCCACTAAGCCTAGCCAAAAGGAACAAAATCGTCGAATAACGATCAAAATCGCGCGTTACGTGGGGAAAACATGGCTCAGTCTTTTCGTGCATCCGAGATTATCGATATTGCCCGCCGCGAAGGCAAAGTCACCGTCGAAGGACTGGCGGCCCATTTTGGGGTGACGCTGCAAACAATCCGGCGCGACCTGACCGAATTGGCCGATTCTGGCAAACTGGATCGTGTGCATGGCGGTGCGGTTTTACCGTCGGGCATCAACAACATTGGATACGAAGACCGCCGTACCCTGAACCAAGCCAGCAAAGTCGATATCGCCCGCAAATGCGCGCATGACATCCCCGAAGATTGTTCGCTGTTCCTGAACATTGGAACAACAACCGAAGCCGTCGCGGCAGAGCTGAAAGCACATCGCAACCTAATGGTCGTGACCAACAATATGAACGTGGCCACGACGCTGGTTGCGAATGAAACTTGTCAGGTCATTGTGGCCGGTGGGCGGCTGCGGCGCACGGATGGCGGATTGGTCGGCACGCTGACCACCGAAACCATCAGACAGTTTAAATTCGACATCGCAGTGATCGGATGTTCCGCCGTCGACGCCGATGGTGACATCATGGATTTCGATGTGGACGAAGTTGGCGTCAGCCAAACCATCATCAATCGTGCCCGCAAAGTGATACTGGTCGCCGACCATACCAAATTTCAACGATCCGCCCCTGCCCGCATCGGTACGTTGGAAATGGTCGATGCGATTTACACGGACAGGCCGCTGAACAATGAACTGATGCAGCGCTGTGATGAATGGAACACGGCCGTTATCATCTGCGAACCAACCGAATAAAAAAGGGCCGCCCGACACGACGTCAGGCGGCCCATATAATTTCTAACCCAGTGGTTAGTGACCCAAAATCTGGCTCAGGAACAGTTTGGTGCGTTCCGACTGAGGGTTGTTAAAGAACTCGGTCGGTTCGTTCTGTTCGATGATCTGGCCTTGGTCCATGAAAATCACGCGGTTCGCCACAGCCTGAGCAAAGCCCATTTCGTGCGTCACGCACAGCATGGTCATGCCTTCTTCGGCCAGTTCGATCATGGTATCCAGAACCTCTTTGATCATCTCTGGGTCCAGAGCCGATGTCGGTTCGTCGAATAGCATGATGCGTGGTTTCATACACAGCGAACGCGCGATCGCCACACGCTGCTGCTGACCACCCGATAGCTGGCCCGGGTATTTATGGGCCTGATCAGGGATCTTCACCTTTTCCAGGAAATGCATCGCTGTTTCTTCGGCTTCTTTTTTGGGAACTTTACGAACCCAAATCGGTGCCAACGTGCAGTTTTCCAGAATGGTCAGGTGCGGGAACAGGTTGAAGTGCTGGAAACACATGCCAACCTCGGACCGGATTTTATCGATGTTTTTCAGGTCCGACGACAGTTCGGTCCCGTCCACCATGATGCTGCCCGCCTGATGTTCCTCTAGGCGGTTGATACAGCGGATCAGGGTCGATTTACCCGAACCCGATGGGCCACAGATAACGATACGTTCGCCACGGTTGACGGTCAGGTTCACATCGCGAAGGACGTGAAACTGGCCATACCATTTGTTCATATTCGTGATCTGAATCGCCACCTCGTCAGAGACGGTCATGGCGCTGCGATCGATTGTACGTTCAGTTGCAAGTTCAGACATGTCAGTCTCCTTAGCGGTGTCCACGTTGGAGTTTTTTCTCCAACCAGAGCGAGTAGCGGCCCATGCTGTAGCAAGATACGAAGAACAGCAGACCGATAAAGACGAAGAGTTCATAGTAAACGCCGTTCCAATCGGTCGATGCACGGATCGAATTCGACAGGTTCAGCGGATCCAACAGGCCAATGATGCCGACCAGCGTGGTATCTTTGAACAAACCGATAAAGGTGTTCACGATACCCGGGATCGAAATCTTGAGCGCTTGAGGCAGGATGATAAGGCGCATGGATTTCCAATAATCCAGACCCAATGCATCAGCGGCCTCGTATTGGCCTTTTGGCAACGCTGCCAGACCACCGCGGATCACCTCAGCGATATATGCGGCAGAGAACAGCGTGACCATGATCACAACGCGTAGGACAAGGTCAAAGTTGGTGCCCGGAGGCAGGAAGTAGTTCAGCAGCAAAGATGCCGTGAACAGCCAGACGATCAACGGCACGCCGCGGATCACTTCGATAAAGACAACCGAGAAACCTTTGACGATCGGCAGATTTGCCTGACGACCCAGCGCCAGCAAAATGCCCAACGGCAGCGAAATCACGATACCAGCGATACCGATGATCAGCGCCAGCATGAAACCACCGAATTCACGGCTGGTTACAGGCTCTAGCCCCACCAGACCGATACGTTCGTAAGCGCCATCGATGTTGCGTTTCAGCGCCGCCAAAGATGATTCTGCATCCAGCGCGGCCTGCAGTGCCGAAATATCAGCCGACGGCGTGCCTGCTGGTGCTTGGTTCGGCGAAATCAGCCCCTTGAGTTCCGCAGGCAGGTTATCCTGCATCTCTTTCAAGGCGGCCATTGCGGCTGGCAGTTCAGCGTTCCATGTCGGCAGACCTTCGATCGATGCGATCAAACCATTCGCCGTCGATACCTGTTGCTGCAAAGCAAAGATTTCGCGGCTATAGGCCTGATGGATTTCACGTTCGACATACAGTTCGTCCATCACGGCTTCGAACCCTGCGATGGTTGCATCGTCTGGTTCTTGGCCTGCTTCGCGGGCGGCGTCGGCCGTCGCGACAAAGGCATCTTTGGTAGCGACCAATTCAGCAATCAGATCGGATTGCGCAGCCTGTGCTGTTTCCGCAGCCGCGATCAAGTCCGGCGTTACCACCAACACTTCTTGCTGTTCGGCCAGTGTCGATTCCATACGGGTCGAGGCAACCATTTTGTGCAGACCGCCGTTGATCGCTGGCATGGCAAAGAACCACCACAGCACAGCAGCCAGAACAGCCGCGATAACCGCAAGTGTTCCGCCGATCGATGCCAATACGCGATAGGCAACAACGGCAACAACAAATCCGCCAATCACCAACAACGGCAACCAGAACGATCCGCCCCACAGCAACCACGTTGCCAAGAACGGATAAGCCGCCGTGAAAATCATCAGCTTTGCCGGCACTTTGTCTGCGAACAGGATCGGTGCCAATGCAACAAACATCAGGACAAAGGCCAGAATCGGGCGCCAGTACAGTTCGGGCGGATAGAAACCGAACATCAACTGCGTCCAACGGTCAGAAATCACAGAGAAACAGGCGCCATCATGTGTGCCGCCACCGATGGTAACCATCAGCGTTTCACGGCATTCGTTTAGCGACCCCGTATTCCAAACCGAATTCCACAGCCATGGCACAACGCCAGCCAGAACCATGTAAATCACATACAATGCCAGCAAGGTCAGCAAAGTATTCAACCAGCCCGAAAACAGGTTTTCACGCATCCATTTGACCACACCCGTTTCAGAAACAGGCGGTGCCGAAGGATCAATCATTGTGTCACGCACGTAGCGGACGGTTTGCGCATGTGTATCAGACATCTTAGCGCTCCTTCAGCTTAACGCGGTTGTTGAACCAGTTCATACCGGTCGAGATGATCAGGCTGAGCAGCAGGTAGAAAATACCAACCAGCAAAATACCCTCAAGCTCTCGGCCTGTTTGGTTCACGGTGATGCCGCCCAAGGTCGAGCGCACATCCATGTAACCAATGGCAATCGCCAGCGACGAGTTTTTCGTCAGGTTCAGGAACTGCGAAATCAGCGGTGGAATGATCACGCGCATCGCTTGCGGCAGAATGATCAGGCTCATCGTGCGGTTTGGACGCATGCCCAATGCAAAGGCAGCTTCGCTTTGGCCTTTGGAAACGGACTGAATGCCGCCTCGTACGATTTCAGCGATGAACGCACCCGTGTACAGCGACAGCGACAACCAAAGCGCAAGCAACGAGTTACGGATGTGTGTGCCGCCTTGGAAGTTAAAGCCCTTCAGCTCTGGGTAGCCTAGGTAGAAACCCAGCAACCATAGCAACAGACCCGTTGGCACGACGATAATAGCTAGGTTTGCCCAGAACGTGTTCGGGCGATCACCCGTCGCATTCTGGATCCGCGCCGCACGACCATTCACCAGTTTCACGACCAAAAAGCTGGCGATCAGGGTCAGTACGATCACGACCAGATCAAGGCTGATTTCGAAATATAGATCGGAAAATACACCTGGCGGGTTCACAGCCACATCACCCAAACCATTCGCGAACAAAGGTTCGGGAACATAGGTGCCGCGGTTCGTAATCGCCACAGTATCGCCCAGCAGCATGGACGCTGCGGGATCATCACCGCGGAAATCCCGTGGCGACGGTGTTGCTTCGGTCATCACCGCGAAAATCGCGATGATCCACAGCAGCAGTGGAACGTTACGGAAACCTTCGACGTAGACCGATGCCAAACGCGACACGATCCAGTTATTCGACAAACGCAGAACGCCAAAAATAACGCCCAGCACCAATGCGGTTACACAGCCTAATACGGCCACCAGCAAAGTGTTCAGGATACCAACCAGCGCCGCACGTCCGTGCGTCGAGTTGGAATCATATTCAATAAGTCTTTGGTTAATATCGTACCCAGACCGTTTGCCCAAGAAATCCAAGCTAAAGGATTTGCCAAGAGCGGTCAGGTTTTCGACCGTGTTCGATGCCAACCAAGACAGGCCCAAAACGATCAAAATCGCTGCGATAACCTGAATTGTGTAAGACCGATAACGCGTATCATAGATAAGCTGACTGAGCCGAAACCCTTGGGTCGGCGGGTCGGTGGAAATGGTCATGATGTCTCCCCGGCTCCTACAAACCGATTAGTCGCCAGTTTTCCGGCTGTTGGTTATCGAAATTGTAGGGCTGCGATAATTGGAAAAAGGGCGCGGATAGACCGCGCCCTTTTAGGTTTGTGAAACTTAACGGAAAGGTGGTGCGTAGATCAGGCCGCCTTCGGTCCACTGTGCGTTCAGACCGCGTGCCAGACCGATTGGGGTGTTCACACCGATGTTTTTCTCGAACAGTTCGCCGTAGTTGCCGCCAGCAGCAATCGCACGAGCCGCCCAGTCAGCGTCCAGACCGATCATTGCGCCCAGTTCACCTTCGGTGCCCAGCAGACGGTTAACTTCTGGGTTCGAGGTCGGAGCAGCGCCCAGTTCAGCAACGTTTGCCGAGGTTACGCCCAGCTCTTCTGCTGCGATCAGTGCGTTCAGGGTCCAACGAGCAATGTCTGCCCAGTCGTTGTCGCCGTGACGTACTGCAGGGCCCAGAGGCTCTTTGGAGATGATTTCAGGCAGGATCACGTGATCGCCTGGGTTTTCAAACGATGCGCGAGTCGATGCCAGACCCGATGCGTCGGTGGTGAAAACGTCACAAGCGCCAGCCAGATACTGCTGCTGTGCTTCTGCGTTGGTTTCGATTGGGATCGGCTCGTAGCTGATGTTGTTGGTGCGGAAGAAGTCCGCCAGGTTCAGCTCGGTGGTGGTGCCGGTTTGGATACAAACGGTTGCACCGTCCAGATCTTTTGCCGAGGTCACACCCAGTTCTTTTGGAACCATGAAGCCTTGACCATCGTAGTAGTTCACGCCGATGAAATCCAGTTTCAGGTCGGTATCACGCGAGAAGGTCCAGGTGGTGTTACGTGCCAGAATGTCGATTTCGCCCGACGCCAGCGCGGTGAAACGTACCTGAGTGGTCAGCGGCACGAATTCAACAGCGGTTGGATCGCCCAGAACAGCAGCAGCCAGAGCGCGGCAAACTGCAACGTCGAAACCTTGCCAAACGCCGTTCGCGTCAGGCTGCGAGAAACCGGTCAGGCCGGACGACACGCCACAGTTCAACGAGCCGCGTGCTTTTACATCATCCAGCGTCGCTGCCGATGCACCAGCTGCAGCCAGACCAGCAACGGTCAGCGCGCCGAGAAATACGGATTTTTTCATTTTTACCTCTTCCTGAGTCTCCGACAGTCCTGCCGGATTTTATCGCTTTGTATTAGCGGTTTTGGCTCAGCCACAGTTACCCGTGGCCGTGCTACTCTAGATTGGTCGTATTCTGAGCAATTGGTCAAGAGGTGAGCAAAATTACTTTTGCATTTTTGCGCAGTCGATTTTCCCGCAGTTCTGCAGACCTGCAGGACAGTCGACTGACGCTAAGCGCTTTGAAGATGCTGCCAGATTTTGGCGGCCGTCAGAAATTCGCCTTTTTTACGGGTGGCAAGGGCGGTCGCTTCGTCGTCTTCGCCCCACTGTTCTTCCTGCCAGCGTTCGTCAATACGCGACAAATCCCATCCATCCTCTGGGGAAATCCGGCCTTCGATTACAGCCAGAGCGATCACTAAAGAGCCTGAAAGCGACACTAGATCGTGAAAAGCCGCCATTTCGAAAGGCGTTAGCTGTCGGACGCGATCGTGCAGAATAGCCAGCCCTTTTTCATCCTGAGCGACAGGCATAACGCCTGCTTGCAGGACCAGACGGACCCCAAAAGTATCATCCAACCAGTTCAACAAAGGGTCCCAGCTTTTTGCCTGCCGTTCGATCAACGCATCAGGGTGATCTGCACGATAACATAGCAGATCGCTACCGCCGTAAGCAGAAAGCATCTCGGCGACTTCGTCGAATTGGGTCGCGACTTTGTCCAAAGCGGCGTTTGCACTACGTGTCACTGGCATAGATTCGGGATTGATTTGGTCGACCTGCGCGTCCCATTCCGCCGCAATTTCCGCAGCCATCGCCCGCGTTGGCACAACCACCAGCGTTTTGGCGGGCGTCCGCACGGGGCGGCCATCCAGCTCTACACGGAATCCGTTTTCATCTGCGGCGATCGACGCTTCTTTCCAGAAACGTTTTGCAGTCCAAGCGCTCATGTCAGTCTCTTATCAATAATCTTCGGCATCAGGATCGAACGGGTCGATCGGCGCGTCTTTTGGGTCCCAACCAACGAAATCCCATGTGTTTTGCATGTGATCGGGCAAAGGGGCCTCTAGCGTGATGATTTTTTTGGTGATCGGGTGTTCGAACGACAGCATCCGCGCGTGCAGGTGCAAACGGCGGCTAATACCGTCACCGCCGACGCCGGCGCCCCAGCCATCGCCCATGTTTTCCGTGCCCGACCCGCCGTATTTACCGTCGCCCAAAATCGGGTGACCCAATTCGGCGATATGCGCGCGCAGCTGGTGGGTACGGCCCGTGATCGGGGTCATCGCGACCCACGCCATTCGGTTGGCAAGCGCAGACAGGGTCACAAATTCGGTGTGAGCGCGCTTTGCGCCTTCGAATTCGTCCAGACGCGCGGGGTGCACGCAGACCATCTTTTCGCCTTCACCGCCGCGACCGCGACCGGGGGCTTTCATCAGGCCGTATTTGATTGTGCCAGCCCGAGGGTGCGGTACGCCTGCGACAGCGGCCCAATACACCTTGCGCACATTGCGGTGACGCAAAGCTTCGGACAGGCGGCGGGCGATACGGTCGGTCCGCGCCAGCAACAACAGGCCAGAGGTGTCCTTATCCAGACGGTGCACCAATTTGGGTTTGTCTTTGTAGCCAAACATCAGCGCCTCGGACAGAGCATCAACATGGCGATCCCCCTGCCCCGAACCACCCTGCGACGGCAGGCCCGACGGTTTGTTCAGCGCGATGATATGTTCGTCTTTCCAGATGACCGCATCCTGAATCATCTGCACATCATTGCGCGTCAGTTTGCGGTTCACCTTTGGCGCAGGTTTCACAGCCGCATCGCCCATCGGCGGGATGCGGACCTTTTGCCCAGCCTCTAGACGGCTGTTCGGTTTGACCCGTCCGCCATCCACACGCAATTCGCCCTTGCGGCACATCTTTTCGATGCGCCCTTGGGTCAGCATCGGAAATTGTTTGCGCAGCCAACGGTCGACCCGCTGCTCTGCATCGTCTTCTGTCACGGTTACAGTTTGAACACCGCTCATTGTAATACCATTCGGCCTATGGCCATTCCCGCGACCAATGCCGCGATTCCAACGATGACCGTGCCCGCAACATACAGTGCGGCGACCACGACCTCTCCACGTTCGTACAAGGTGACTGCATCCAGCGAAAACGCCGAAAACGTCGTAAAGCCACCTAAAAAGCCCGTCATAATCAGTGGCGCATATCGCGTGCCGCCTTTTTCGGCCAACACGACAACCAACAGCCCCATCAGGAACGAACCCAATATATTCACGATCACAGTTCCTGCCGGAAATCCCGCCCCAAACAGACGCCCCGCGCCCACATTGGTCAGATACCGCATAGAAGCGCCCACCGCGCCGCCGACTGCCACCATCAATACATTCGAAATCATCTGCGTTCCTTGGCGGTTTGCGTTAAAAGAGTCAATTCTGGCCCGCGTTTCGTTTTGCCCGCAGTCCAGCGAAATATTCGGTTCGTTTTTTCAAATCACGTTCAAACCCGCGATCAACGGGTTTGTAAAAGGTCGGGCGCTGCATCGTATCAGGGAAATAATTCTGGCCCGAAAATCCGTCTTCGGCGTCATGATCATAGGCGTAGCCCGCGCCGTATCCCTGATCCTTCATCATTGATGTTGGCGCATTCAGGATATGTTTGGGGGGCGGTTCGCTGCCCGACTGGCGCGCTGCATTTCGCGCGGCTTTGTACGCGACATAGCCCGCGTTGGTTTTCGGGGCCAAAGCCAGATAAATCACCGCCTGCGCGAGCGCCAATTCACCCTCGGGGCTGCCCAAACGTTCGTAAGTTTCCCACGCATGCAGGCAAATCGACTGCGCCTGAGGGTCCGCCAGCGCGATATCTTCGACCGCCATACGCAGCAAACGGCGAGCAAGGTAACGGGGATCTTCGCCGCCCTCTAACATCCGCGAATACCAATACAGCGCCGCATCAGGATCCGACCCGCGCACCGATTTATGCAAGGCAGAGATCAGGTTGTAATGCTCTTCGCCGGATTTGTCGTATTTCGCCGCGCGCCGCATCAACCGTTTGGTCAGGGCATCCACGTCCAAAGGCGCCCCAGTTTTCCACGCGAGAACCTGTTCAATCAGGTTCAGTAACGTCCGCCCATCGCCATCTGCCATTTCCACCAAAGCGCGCCGCGCCTGATCGGTCAGGTTTAGGGTGCGGCCGACTTCGGTTTCGGCACGCGCCGTTAGTTTTTCCAGCTCTTCGATCGTCAAACGGTTCAAAACCAGAACCTGCGCACGCGACATGATCGCGGCATTCAATTCGAACGAAGGGATTTCCGTAGTCGCCCCCACCAGAACGATGGTGCCGTCCTCCATGTGGGGCAGGAAACTGTCCTGCTGCGCTTTGTTAAAACGGTGAATTTCGTCCACAAACAACAGCGTTCCGCGTCTATTCTGGCGGCGCAATTTCGCGGCATCGAACACTTTGCGCAGGTCGGGAACGCCTGTGAAAATAGCGCTGATCTGTTCGAAATGCAGATCCGTTTCATTCGCCAAAAGGCGCGCGATGGTCGTTTTGCCGACCCCGGGTGGCCCCCACAAAATCAGCGACGACAACGACCCAGACGCCAGCATTATGCCCAACGGCCCGTCCGCGCCCAGAATATGGGACTGGCCGATCACCTCGGACAAGGCTTTTGGACGCAATCGATCCGCCAATGGCCGCGGAGCGTTGGTTTCAACAGGAGTTTCAGAGTCGAACAGGTCAGGCATGAGCGCAACCTACGCCCAGCCCCACCTTTTGGAAAGCGTCAGTGCAGTTTGTCCGCCAAATCGAACCACACGGCCTGATATTCAATGCCGCCCATATCCATAACGCGCCCCGCTGGGGTGATGTCCAATTTGGCCCGTTTCGACCAGCGATTCCAATTCGCAGGCAGCAAGGCCACCATTTTACGTGCGTTCAATTCGCGGCCTGCTTTGACAATTTGACCGGTCAACAAAAGCCGCACACGCAAGCGAATGCTATTGGGGATATCGTGGCCAATAAAGCCGCGCGTTACTTCCCAGATGGCGGGATCAACGGGTGCATCTTCGTACAGCAAATCTTGGGGAATGGTGTCCAGAATACCCCGCTGCGCGTCGCGCACCATATAGCTGTAAATGCCGCATTGCGCCGTCGTTGGCGTCAGCCGCGCGCCCGCCAGCACGCGCCCCGTGTCATCATGCACTGCAACCCAGCGCGATGCGGGCGTGTCGTATTGGTCGTATTCCATGCCCATCGTTTCAGGCAAATCCCACGCCCGTTTGACAATAAACGAATCCCTGCGCGCCCGAAGGACGTTAGCAAAAAGTTCACCATGGTTATGCATATTCGCAAATGAAAGAACGGTACTATGCATTTAGCCCTCCAGCCTGATTATTTTTAGTCGCGCTAAAGTTGTGCAGCCAGAGTGGTTTACAAATTACTAATATGAAAAGTTTTCATTAATTTTTTCGCAAAAAACAAAAACCCCGCTGGCATAGCCAACGGGGTTTCGAAATGTCTGCCTGAAATCAGGTCTTATTCTTCGGCGTCTGCCAGAGCTTCTTCAGCTTCCAGACGTGCGCGGTCTGCGGCGCCTTTTGCGTCAACATCGCGGTCAACCAGTTCGATGATCGCCATTGGCGCCATGTCACCGTAACGGAAGCCAGCTTTCAGGACGCGAGTGTAGCCACCCTGACGTTCTGCGTAGCGTGGGCCCAGTACTTCGAACAGTTTCGCAACGTGCTGGTCTTGCTTCAGCTGCGCAACAGCCTGACGACGTGCGTGCAGGTCACCACGTTTGCCCAGAGTGATCAGCTTGTCCATGACGCGCTTCAGTTCTTTTGCTTTAGGCAGGGTGGTTTTGATTTGTTCGTGTTCGATCAACGAACCAGCCATGTTGGCAAACAGAGCCTTACGGTGTTCGTGAGTACGATTCAGACGGCGGTATCCGCGAGCGTGACGCATTTTAATTCTCCTAGCGTTTTATGCTTTGTCCGGTGGCCTATGCGTGTTGGCCACTCTCCTTGGGGCGGGATTGCCCGAGTAGTAACGGGGCGGTATTGCCCGCCCCGTCGTACGAAAACCTTAGAACTGGTCTTCGAATTTCTTTGCCAGATCTTCGATGTTGTCTGGTGGCCAGTCCTCGACATCCATGCCAAGGTGCAGACCCATACCGGACAGCACTTCTTTGATCTCGTTCAGCGACTTGCGGCCAAAGTTTGGCGTACGCAGCATCTCTGCTTCGGTTTTCTGGATCAGATCGCCGATGTAAACGATGTTGTCGTTCTTCAGGCAGTTTGCCGAACGTACGGACAGTTCCAGTTCGTCCACTTTCTTCAGCAGAAGCGGGTTGAACTCCAGACCATCGTCGTCAGCACCAGCCGAAGCTGCTTCTGGCTCGTCGAAGTTGACGAAGATCGACAGCTGGTCCTGCAGGATGCGAGCAGCATAAGCAACAGCGTCCTCAGGAGTGATCGAACCGTCGGTTTCGACTTTCATGGTCAGTTTGTCGTAGTCCAGAACCTGACCTTCACGGGTCGGCTGTACGTCGTACGACACTTTCTTGACCGGCGAATAAATCGCATCGATCGAGATCAGGCCGATTGGCGCATCTTCTGGTTTGTTTTTGTCTGCCGAAACATAGCCCTTACCGGTGTTAACGGTCAGTTCCATGTACAGATCAGCGCCGTCATCCAAGTGACAGATTACGTGATCCTTGTTCAGCACTTCGATGCCAGCCGATTCGGAAATGTCACCAGCGGTAACAACACCGGGGCCTTTGGCCTGAACCGAAAGACGCTTTGGTCCTTCGACGTCCATACGGATGGCAACGCCTTTGAGGTTCAGAACGATGTCGGTGACATCTTCGCGAACGCCAGAGACGGACGAAAATTCGTGCAGGACGTTGTCAATGTGAACAGCAGTGATAGCTGCACCTTGCAACGACGACAGCAGAATGCGGCGCAGAGCGTTGCCCAGAGTCAGGCCAAAGCCACGCTCCAGAGGTTCTGCGACGACAGTTGCCTGACGCTGTGGGTCAATGCCCGGTTTCACGTCAAGCTGGGTAGGCTTGATCAATTCGGCCCAGTTCTTGTGGATCATGCGTCCCTCCATACTTGTCTGCCTTCCATGTCCAAAAAGGCAAACGCCCGAGGTTTCAAATGACGGACTGGGGCCGTGGTAAAAACCACAGCCCCAGCGGGAAAATCTTGATTATACGCGGCGACGCTTTGGTGGGCGGCAGCCGTTGTGTGCCAGAGGGGTCACATCACGGATCGAAGTGATGTTGAAACCTGCAGCAGCCAGAGCGCGCAGAGCCGATTCACGACCCGAACCTGGGCCCTGAACTTCAACTTCCAGCGTCTTAACACCGTGTTCCTGTGCTTTTTTGCCTGCGTCTTCTGCAGCCATCTGAGCAGCGTATGGGGTCGATTTACGCGAACCGCGGAAACCCATGGTGCCAGCGGACGACCAGGAAATCGCGTTGCCCTGTACGTCAGAGATCAGGATTTTGGTGTTGTTGAAGGTGGAGTTTACGTGAGCAACGCCAGATGCGATGTTCTTGGAAACTTTTTTCTTACCACCACGACGGGTATCACGAGCCATTGTCTATGCCCTCCCTTACTTCTTCTTACCAGCGATGGCCTTTGCAGGGCCTTTGCGGGTACGAGCGTTGGTGTGAGTACGCTGACCGCGTACAGGAAGGTTACGACGGTGGCGCAGACCACGGTAGCAGCCCAGGTCCATCAGACGTTTGATGTTCATCTGGGTCTCGCGGCGCAGGTCACCTTCTACGGTGATGTTCGCGTCGATGTATTCACGGATTGCCAGAACTTCAGCGTCCGACAGTTCGTTTACACGGCGAGTAAGATCGATGTTGTTTGCTTCGCAAACCTGCTGAGCAGTGTGCGAACCAATACCGGTAATATAAGTAAGTGCGATAACAACCCGCTTACCAGTCGGGAGGTTTACGCCGGCGATACGTGCCACGATTGCGTTCCTTTCGTTGCGGTTCCGTAGTACCGGAACCTTTTTTCACAACGAGCGTCTGACGAGCAATCCGACAGGCGCAAGTTTATGAGGTGATATGATTCGAGAAAAATCAAGAATCGACTCCCTATAGGAAGTCGCGTCGAAGTATGGGAATTCCGCCGAATGGTCAAGAATTCTCTTTCAACTCCGTCCATGTATACCCGAATTTTTCGAAATCGTCTGCATAGATTTGATCGATCAGGCGTTTTTCGCGATCCGCAAACGGTTTGATCGACGGTTTGGTGCGGTTAAACGCCCCCAAGGTCGGCGTTGGACCAACGGGCACGAGGGCCGAAATCTGCGCAGCGATGGCTGGCCATTCGTCGTTGATCGTTTCGGTTTTGAACACTTTCAGCCGCGGATCATCCAACGCGTATTCCAACAACGCCGCCTGCGGTTTGAAATGCGAATCCATCGCCCATTCGGGCGTCGTCGCCAGAATTTGCAGGTACTGTTCAAACGAAATACCGCGCGCCATACCCAGCCGCGCCGCATGACCAAAACGGCTCTTTAGTTTGCCGCGCTGATCAAACCATCCCAGTTTATTCTGAAAACACGACCGCGCCCGCAGCGCAGGATGGCGTACCACCGTAAACACAAACGCGTCGTCCGTGGCGGATTGCAACGCCGCGCTTAGGTCGCGTTTGTCGATCCGGCTGTCCTGATGGATGTTGTCGACCTTTGCGTTCTCTAACCCGAAACACGGGCGAAACGCCTGACGGATCGACGTGTTCGCAGCTTTGGGTATCGGGATGTAAACGACGTTCGGATCATCGCCACCCAGCGCCAAAGCCTGCCAATCGTTCGGGTCAAATGCGCCAGAGGCGAGCTCTAACGATTTACGGCGCAGGAATAACCCGCGCCGTAGAATGCTGTAAAAAGGCACCTTAGCGCCCTTAGCCTAGGATCGCAGCGATCGACGCTGCAACGTCGTCCATCGATGCCAAACCATCAACAGACTTCAATTCGCCTTTGGCATGGTAATAGCCGATCAGCGGACTGGTCTGTTTGTAATAGGCCGTCAGACGCACGCGCAGTGCGTCTTCGTTGTCGTCAGCGCGCACTGGCTGACCAGCAGCAGCGGCTTCGGCTGCGCGGCCAACAATACGGCCCACCAGAACTTCGTCATCGACTTGCAGTTCGATAACAGCGTCCAGCGTTTGGTTCATTTCTGCCAGCAATTCACCCAAGGCATCCGCCTGAGCCAAGGTGCGTGGGAAACCATCAAAGATGAATCCACCCTCTGCGCCTTGCTCGAGCTTTTCTCGGATCAGACCGATAACGATCTCGTCCGTGACAAGGTTGCCTGCGTCCATGACGGCCGCAACCTTTTTGCCCATCTCGGTGCCGCTTGTGCGTGCTTCGCGCAGCATGTCACCAGTGGACAGCTGCACCATGTTTCTCTCCTCCACAAGCCGTTTGGCCTGTGTTCCCTTACCCGCACCTGGCGGTCCAAGCAGAATAATATTCATCGACGAGCCGGTCCCCTATTCCGTTTCTTTGCACCACGTTTACCACGTAGTTGCGATTTTTCGATGAGGCCTTCGTATTGGTGCGCTAGCAGATGCGATTGGATCTGCTGGATGGTGTCCATCCCGACCGACACGATGATCAACACCGATGTGCCGCCAAAATAGAAAGTGAATCCGGAAAAGCTACGAATAATCTCTGGCATGAGACAAACTAGCGCAAGGTAGCCCGAACCCAGAACCAACACGCGGGTGACCACGTAGTCCAGATATTCAGCGGTACGTTTACCAGGGCGGATGCCCGGAACGAAACCGTTCTGATTCTTCAGGTTTTCAGCAACATCATCGGTCTTGAACGCGACTTCTTTGGTGTAGAAGTAGGTGAAGAACACGATCATCGCCGTGAAGAATAGCAGGTACAGAGGCTGACCCGGACCGAAATAAGCCAAGATCCAGCTAAGCGCCGCGTTGGACGTCTGTTCGGTGAAAGTCGCGATAGTCGTCGGCAAAAGCAGCAAAGCCGAGGCAAAAATCGCAGGAATCACACCAGCTGGGTTCACTTTGATCGGCAGGTGCGACGAACCACCGTCATAGACCTTCATACCGCGCTGTTGGCGTGGGTACTGAATGTGGATCTTGCGCAGCGAGCGTTCCATGAACACAACGAATGCCAGAACCGCCGCCAGCATCACAGCAACGCCTACAACCAGCATCCAGTTCGACGTCTGCTGAGCGGTCGTCAAGAATTGCGCAGCGGCAGCGGGCAGCTCTGCCACGATACCAACAAAGATGATCAGCGAAATACCGTTACCAATACCGCGGCTGGTGATCTGTTCGCCCAACCACAGTAGGAACATGGTGCCACCCAAAATGGTGATCATGGTCGAAATACGGAAGAATAGGCCCGGATCATGCGCCATATCGCCCGATTCCAGCGACACAGCCAGACCGTAGGCTTGGAACAGCGCCAATACGACCGTGCCGTAACGTGTGTATTGGGTCAGCTTTTGACGGCCTTTTTCGCCCTCTTTCTTCAGCTGCTTCCATGGTTCGTACATCGAACCCATCAGCTGAACGATAATCGAAGCCGAAATGTAAGGCATAATGCCCAAGGCAAAGATACCCATACGGCTAAGCGCGCCGCCAGTGAACATTGCCAGCATGCCACCGATACCGGTGTTCTGGGATGCAAAGAAATTCGAAAGTGCTTCGACGTCGATACCAGGAACTGGGATGTAGGTGCCCAGACGGTAAACAATCAAAAGCCCGATGGTGTAGAAAATGCGCTGGCGTAGCTCTTTGGCCTTCCCGATGGTCGACCAGTTGAGGTTTGCCGCCATTTGCTCTGCTGCTGAAGCCATTTTGCGGTGTCTCTTTTAACGAATAACGCCGCCCTTCGGTATCCCGAACGGCGGCGTAAGGAAATCAGTTGGATAAGTAAGGGGCCAAAGGCCCGCTCACAACCCTTATTCCGCCGCAGCTGCGACGTTCAGTTTGCCGCCAGCTTTTTCAACTGCTTCGACAGCGCCTTTGGATGCGCCGGTAACAGTGATGGTTGCTGCTGCAGTCAGTTCGCCTTTGGCCAGAACGCGGATGCCGTCCAGTTTACGACGGATAACGCCCGAATCAACCAGAGTGTCTTCGGTGATGTTCGCTGCGTCCAGTTTGCCCAAGTCGATGAACTTTTGGATCAGGCCCAAGTTGATGATCGCGTATTCTTTTGCGTTTGGTTTGTTGAAACCACGCTTAGGAAGACGCTGGTACAATGGCATCTGGCCGCCTTCGTAGCCTTTGATAGCTACACCCGAGCGGGATTTCTGACCTTTGATACCACGGCCACCCATTTTACCTTTGCCGGAACCTGGACCACGGCCAACACGCATGCGTTTTTTGGCTGCACCTGGGTTATCGCGAAGTTCGTTCAGTTTCATGTCGCTTCTCCTTGCCGGAACTGACCCCCAAGCGACCGGTGGGCCAAACACGGCGTGTTAAATGATTCTTGCCCCACTGCGGGCCACTGGGGGCGTATAGTCCCCCGCCCCCGCGATTGCAAGCACTAGCTAAAAACACAAAAGCCCCAGCGAATGCCAGGGCCTTGTCAGGTCATTTGGGCTGCGATTAGGCTTGCAGAGAAGCTTCGCGTGCGACCGCTGGGATCATTGTGCGAGCGATGCCGATGTCCGACAGTTCACGATCAGTCAGTGCCGACAGTTCCGATACGCATTCTACGTATTTTGCGCGGCGTGCACGTGCATCAGCGATGGATGCGGCAACGTTGCGAACTGCTGCGCCAAAGTTGAAAGCGCGGACGGTGTTGGTGGTCATGGTAGCCATAGTCTGTATTCCTTTTGCGATGTGAGGCCGAGTTGCCTCAGCAGGAGATGTTCTATTTCCTCTTCCTGATCCCTATTTAGGCCCAAAAGATTGCGCTAACAATTTCCAGTTTTATCTGCCCGATATGCATTTTCTGCATATCGCTGCACTGCAGCAAAGCAGACATACAGGCGACTCGCGCCTGCCGCGCAAAACAAAAGGCCCCACCAGATGGCAGGGCCTTTCGAAATTTGAATGCGTTGGCGAATTAGCCGCGCTCTTCGATGATCTCAACGAGGTGCGGGATGCTTTCGACCATGCCGCGTACCGAAGGAGTATCCTCCAGCTCACGGGTTTTGTGCATTTTGTTCAGGCCCAGGCCAACCAGCGTAGCACGCTGTTTAGCAGGACGACGGATCGGGGAACCGATCTGTTTGACGACGATGGTTTTTGCCATTGTGCAGTCTCCTTACGCTTCAGCTTCGGCTGCTGGTTCATCCTTGCGCAGGATGTCAGCAACTTTTTTGCCGCGACGCGCTGCAACCGAACGAGGCGAGCCTTCTTTTTTCAGGCCGTCTAGGGTTGCGCGGATCATGTTGTATGGGTTCTGCGAACCGATCGACTTCGAAACAACGTCTTTGATGCCCAGCATTTCGAAAACCGCACGCATTGGACCACCAGCGATGATACCAGTACCTTCAGGTGCAGTGCGCATTACTACGCGGCCTGCGCCGTGACGGCCTTCCATATCGTGGTGCAGCGTACGACCGTCGCGCAGAGGCACGCGGATCATTTGGCGCTTGGCTTGTTCGGTTGCTTTACGGATCGCCTCAGGGACTTCCTTAGCTTTACCTTTACCAAAGCCTACGCGGCCTTTCTGGTCACCGACAACCACCAGAGCAGCGAAGCCAAAGCGCTTACCACCCTTAACGGTTTTCGAAACACGGTTGATCGCAACAAGACGATCGGCGAATTCCGGAGCTTCGTCGCGTTCGCGGCGATCCCGGCGCTTTTCACGTTCTGCCATTCTCTCGTCTCCTTAGATCTTCAGGCCAGCTTCACGCGCAGCGTCGGCCAGAGCCTTCACTTTGCCGTGGAACAAGAAACCACCGCGGTCGAAGTAAGCTTCGGATACGCCAGCTGCTTTCGCGCGCTCTGCGATAACCTGACCAACTTTGGTTGCGGCTTCGATGTTGTTCTTTCCGACGAAGCCCAGATCCTTTTCCAAGGTCGAAGCCGCAGCCAGGGTGGTGCCCTGGATGTCGTCGATCAGCTGGACGCTGATGTTTTTGCTCGAACGATGAACCGACAGACGTACGCGGCCAGCGTTCACTTTGCGAAGTTTGTTCCGGACGCGCAGGCGGCGCTTTAGGAACAGTTCCCGTTTGCTTTTTGCCATTTTCGCTATCCTTACTTTTTCTTACCTTCTTTGCGGAAGATGTACTCACCCTTGTAGCGAATACCTTTGCCTTTGTATGGCTCAGGCTTACGCCATTCACGGATGTTAGCAGCAACTTGGCCAACCAGCTGTTGGTCAGTGCCTTCCACAACGATTTCGGTTTGCTTCGGAGCGGTGACGGTAACGCCAGCCGGTACTTCGAAGTCAACGTCATGCGAGTAACCCAGAGCAAGCTTCAGGGTGTTGCCCTGCATGTTTGCGCGGTAACCCACACCGGTGATTTCCAGCTCTTTTTTGAAGCCTTCGGTCACACCGACTACTAGGTTTTCTACCATCGAGCGGGACATGCCCCACTGTTGGCGAGCGCGCTTCGAAGTGCCGCGAGGGGTCACTTTTACAGCGTTTTCTTCAACAGCAATGGTCACATCGTCGGTCGCGGTGAAGGAACGAGCGCCTTTAGGGCCCTTAACTTCGATGGTCTGACCCGACACAGTGGCAGTTACGCCGCTGGGCAGCTCGACCGGTTTTTTACCAATACGAGACATCAGACCCTCCTTAGAAGACGGTGCAAAGCACTTCGCCGCCAACATTCTGGCTGCGAGCGTTTGCGTCCGACATCACACCCTTAGGTGTGGAGACAATCGACACACCCAGGCCCTGACGGACCGAAGGGATGTCCTGAACACCCATGTATACGCGACGGCCAGGTTTCGAAACCCGCTTCAGTTCGCGAATGACAGGAGTGCCTTCGTAGTATTTCAGTTCGATTTCGATGGTTGGGTGACCACGTTCATCCGAGCCTTTTTCATAGCCACGGATGTAACCTTCGTCAGCCAGTACATCTAGAACCCACGCGCGCAGCTTCGATGCTGGGGTCGACACGGTCGACTTACCACGCAGTTGAGCGTTGCGGATACGGGTCAGCATATCACCAATAGGATCATTCATTATCTAACCCTCCTTACCAGCTGGACTTAACCAGGCCAGGAATCTCACCGTTCGAACCTAGTTCGCGCAGTGCGATACGGCTTACCTTTAGCTTACGGTAGTAAGCGTGAGGACGGCCGGTCAGCTGGCAGCGGTTGTGAAGACGAGTGGGCGAGCTGTTGCGTGGCAGTTCAGCCAGCTTCAGGCGAGCCTTGAAGCGCTCTTCCATCGATTTCGATTCGTCGTTCGCGATTTCTTTCAGCTCAGCGCGTTTCGCAGCGTATTTCGCTACCAGACGCTCACGCTTTTTCTCGCGTTCGATCATGGATTTTTTAGCCATAATTCTCTCTCTCCCGCGCTTAGCTGTTGAAAGGCATGTTGAAGTGCTTCAACAGCGCTTTTGCTTCAGCGTCGGTGTTAGCGGTGGTCGCGATGACGATGTCCATACCCCAAACTTCATCAACTTTATCAAAGTTAATTTCTGGGAATACGATGTGTTCCTTCAGACCGGTGGCGTAGTTGCCACGACCATCAAACGAAGTGCCAGAAACGCCGCGGAAGTCGCGGATACGAGGCATTGCGATGGTGATCAAACGATCCAGGAATTCGTACATGCGGTCGCCACGAAGAGTGACTTTTGCGCCCATTGGCATGTCTTCACGAACGCGGAAACCAGCGATGGATTTCTTTGCTTTCGTGGTGACAGCTTTTTGGCCTGCAATCGAAGTCAGATCTTCAACTGCGGATTTTGCTTTTTTGCTGTCACGGACAGCTTCAGCACCACAGCCGATGTTCAGAACGATTTTGTCCAGACGAGGGATCTGCATGTCGTTTTTGTATCCGAACTCTTCCTTCATGGCAGCGCGGATAGTCGACTTGTACAGGTCCTTCAGACGCGGGGAGTAGTTTGCAGTATCCAACATTAGATTGCGTCCCCTGTGGTTTTTGCAAAACGCACTTTTTTGCCGTCTTCCTCACGGAAGCCAACGCGCGATGCTTTGCCGTTTGCGTCTACGATCGCCAGGTTCGACAGCTGGATTGGCATTGCCTTTGGCAGGCGGCCACCTTGGCTGTTTTGGCTCTGGCGGGTGTGGCGGATAGCGACGTTCACGCCATCAACGATTGCTTTGCCAGCAACAGGGTCAACCGAAGTGATTTCACCGGTTTTGCCTTTGTCTTTGCCAGCCAGCACGATGACGGTGTCACCTTTACGGAGTTTCGCAGCCATTACAGCACCTCCGGAGCAAGCGAGATGATTTTCATGAAGTTCTTAGCGCGCAGCTCACGAACCACTGGGCCGAAGATACGAGTACCTACAGGCTCGCCGTTGTTATTCAAGATAACAGCAGCGTTGCGGTCAAAACGAATTGCGGTGCCGTCTTCACGACGTACTTCTTTAGCGGTGCGAACAACAACGGCCTTACGGACGTCGCCTTTTTTCACACGGCCGCGCGGAATGGCTTCTTTCACCGATACAACGATGATGTCACCTACCGACGCGTAACGACGGTGCGAACCGCCGAGAACCTTGATGCACTGAACACGGCGAGCGCCAGAGTTATCAGCAACATCCAGGTTAGTCTGCATCTGGATCATGGGTTACTCCCGACCTTTGGGGGGACTTGCAGTATCGTCCTGATCCCCAGGGTTTCGATTAAACTGGAAACACTACCATTAGGCAGTGATCACTTCCCAGCGTTTGGTCTTCGACTTAGGTGCACATTCCTGAATACGGACGGTGTCGCCTACGTTGAATTGGTTTGCCTCGTCGTGAGCGCGATATTTTTTCGACTTACGAACGGTTTTTTGCAGCAGAGGGTGCTTGAAGCGACGCTCGACCAGTACGGTTACGGTTTGTTCGTTCTGGTTCGAGGTGACAACACCCTGAAGAATACGCTTAGGCATCTGATTAGGCCTCCGAAGCAGCTTTTTCGTTTAGGATGGTCAAAACACGAGCAGCATCACGCTTTACAACGCGCATACGTGCAGTGTTTTCCAGCTGACCGGTTGCCTGTTGAAAGCGCAGGTTGAACTGCTCTTTTTTCAGGGCGGTCAGGTCTTCCCGAAGCTGTTCCGGGGTCTTCTCGCGAAGTTCGTTGGCGTTCATAGCCTTTTCCTTTCCTTTCACCAGAGGGCCCTGCTCATGTTTAAATGCGGGTTACCCTGTGCCTGGTGGGCGAATATCAAAACACACGAATCCCGCGGACGGGAATCGTGAGATGCCGCCGTATACGTGACTGACTATGTTGGGGCAAGGGAAAAGGGGGCATATCCCAATAAAACTTGGGGTGCCTTCCATTACAGGTATGCTAAACGGGGATCAGATCACGGATCAAGAATTTTCTGCAGGAGCCGACCATGGCCGCAATCGACACATTGTTTGTCACCCGCCTGTATCAGGGCAAATTGAACGAATTCGGTGAAAACATCGACGCCGAAGAACTACACGACAACTGCTATGCCATCATGGAAGACGACGATGCCGGCATGGAGTGGTGCGAAGAAAACGGTTACCCGGGCTATACATCCTATGCGTCGTTGACCGACCTGCCATGGCGTTCTCCCGTTTTCGCCGCCGTGAAAGAGGCGCTGGACAAACACGTCGCGGCCTTTGCCAAGGATCTGGAATTCAATCTGGATGGCCGCAATCTGGTGCTAGAGGACCTGTGGATCAACATCCTGCCCGAAGGCGGCAACCACGGATCGCACATCCACCCGCATTCGGTGATCTCTGGCACCACCTATGTATCGATGCCCGACGGGACCTCTGCCCTGAAACTAGAAGACCCGCGTCACGCCATGATGATGGCCGCCCCGCCCCGCGTCAAGGATTGCCGCAAAGAGCTAAAGGCGTTTATCTATTGCAAACCCGAGGTCGGCGATGTGCTGCTATGGGAAAGCTGGCTGCGCCACGAAGTGCCCGCCAACACATCCGAATACGACCGCGTATCGGTCAGCTTTAACTATAAGTGGGAATGACCCTAGCCGCGTTCGGACAACCGTTGTTCGATCCGTTCTAGCCGTGCCAAAACATCGTCGCGATAGGTATCTGTCGCGGCGTTTTCTTCTTCGGCGTGGGCGTCTTGCATCGTGCTGACGATCAGACCCACGACAAGGTTCATCACCGCAAAGGCTGTGATCAGGATGAACGGGATAAAGAACAGCCACGATGTCGGGTGCACCTCCATCACGGGGCGCACGATGCCCATCGACCAGCTTTCCAGCGTCATGACCTGAAAAAGCGAATAGAGCGACGCGCCAAGGCTGCCGAACCATTCAGGGAACGTATCGCCATATAGTTTCGTCGCGATCACGCCGCCGATGTAGAAAATGATCCCCGTGAGCAGGAACACAGACCCCATCCCCGGTAGCGCCATAATGAACGCTTCAACAACGCGGCGCAGCGACGGAACGGTCGATACAACACGCAACAAACGCAGAATGCGCAGCGCCCGCAGAACAGACAGCCCTGCCCCCGCTGGCGATAATGAAATACCGACAATCGCAAAATCGAACAGGTTCCAACCGTCCCGGAAAAACCGTCCGCCTTGAGCGTACATTTTCAACGCCAGCTCCGCGACAAAGATCGTCAGACACAGGGTATCCAGCGCCGAAATCACGCCGCCCGCCGTCGCCATAATGCGATCCGACGTCTCTAGCCCCAACACAACCGCGTTGAACAGAATAACCCCCATGATGAAATTACGGGTGATCTGTAGATCCAGAAGGTCGGAAATCTGTTGGCGCATGAAAATGTCCCCTGTCAGCGATGGGGCCTATATGTTGGCTCAGACCCCGATGCGCAAGTTTAGCAGGGCAATTTCACGGCTGAACCGGATCAAACCGCGCCAGAGCCGCAAGAGAGGCCATGCCTTCGACCGAAGATGCATCATAGGTTTGGAACATATTCATGACTTTACTCAGGTCGTCGGACGCGACCAGAACCCGTTCGTCACCATTCGACAAACGATCCAGCGCCGCCACGAACATCGTTTCCGCGCGGGCAAATTCGTTGCGATAGGACAAAGCCTCGGCATAGCTGATGCGCAACCAGATATAGTCAGACGTAGATAGCCGGCCGCGCCTGCGGAACACGTTATTTTCCACCGCTGTCCGACAGGCGGCAAACGTCGTGTAATCACTGTGATCGCCAGACAGACAGCGATCATCCGCCCGTTCCAGCCGAACCGCATAGCCGAACACCATCAACAGCCCGCCCAGCAGTAACGCCGCCAAACCAGCGCGCCACTTGCGTTCGGTATTTTCGAACGAAAAAGCCAAAATCAGAATTTCCTAACCCTACACAGGAACGATAGCGCGGCCGGACCAAAGAAAAACCCCCGCAGCACGGGGCCACGGGGGTTTTCAAATTTTCTAAAAGGCTGGGATTACCAGTCTTCGCGAACCACTGTGCGGGTTTTCACTGGCAGCTTCATAGCAGCCAGACGCAGGGCTTCACGTGCGATCTCTTCGTTTACACCGTCGATTTCGAACATGACGCGGCCTGGTTTAACCTTACAGGTCCAACGGTCCACAGAACCTTTACCTTTACCCATACGAACTTCGATTGGTTTCGCAGTTACAGGCAGGTCAGGGAAAATACGGATCCATACACGGCCCTGACGTTTCATGTGGCGGGTCATCGCGCGGCGTGCTGCCTCGATCTGACGAGCCGTGATACGCTCAGGTTCTACAGCTTTCAGGCCGTAGGTGCCAAAGTTCAGGTCGCTACCGCCTTTTGCTTGACCGTGGATACGGCCTTTGTGCATTTTGCGGAATTTTGTACGCTTTGGTTGAAGCATCTTACTTTACTCCCTTAGCGGCCGCGACGATCGCCGCCGCGTGGTGCGGGTGCGTCTTGCAGCTCTGCCTGACGGCGTTCACGTGCCGATGGGTCATGCTCCATGATCTCGCCTTTGAAGATCCAGACCTTGATGCCGATGATACCATAAGGTGTCATAGCTTCGTACAGAGCATAGTCGATGTCAGCGCGCAGGGTGTGCAGAGGAACGCGACCTTCGCGGTACCATTCGGTACGTGCGATTTCCGCGCCGCCCAGACGGCCAGCTACGTTAACACGGATACCCAGTGCGCCCATACGCATTGCGTTCTGAACAGCACGCTTCATTGCGCGACGGAACGACACACGGCGTTCCAGCTGCTGACCGATGGATTCACCAACCAGCTGAGCGTCCAGTTCAGGCTTGCGTACTTCTACGATGTTCAGGTGCAGTTCGCTGTCGGTCAGGTTCGACAGTTTCTTGCGCAGAACTTCGATGTCAGCACCTTTTTTACCGATGATCACACCAGGACGTGCAGCGTGGATCGTCACGCGGCATTTCTTGTGTGGGCGCTCGATGATAACACGAGCGATACCGGCTTGCTTGGCTTCTTTCTTGATGAAGTCCTTGATTTTCAGGTCTTCAAGCAGAAGGTCACCATAGTCTTTGGTGTCTGCGTACCAGCGGCTGTCCCAGGTGCGGTTGACCTGAAGACGCATACCGACGGGATTTACTTTGTTACCCATTAGGCTTGCTCCTCAATCTGACGCACCTTGATGGTGAGCTCCGAAAACGGCTTGATGATACGACCGAAACGACCACGTGCACGAGGACGACCGCGTTTCATGGTCAGGTTCTTACCGACGTATGCTTCGGCAACAACCAGTTCATCAACGTCTAGGTTGTGGTTGTTTTCAGCATTAGCGATTGCCGACTGAAGACATTTCTTCACGTCAACTGCGATACGCTTTTTCGAGAAGGTCAGATCGGACAGTGCCTTGTCTACCTTCTTGCCGCGGATCATCGCTGCAACCAAGTTCAGTTTCTGCGGGCTGGTGCGAAGCATGCGCAGTTTTGCCATTGCTTCGTTGTCTGCCACGCGGCGGGGATTTTGTGCCTTGCCCATGACTTACTTCCGCTTCGCTTTTTTGTCAGCTGCGTGACCGTAATAGGTACGAGTTGGTGCATATTCACCAAACTTCTGACCGATCATGTCTTCAGTGACGTTAACTGGGATGTGCTTCTGACCGTTGTAGACGCCGAACGTCAGGCCAACGAACTGAGGCAGAATTGTCGAACGACGCGACCAGATTTTGATCACTTCGTTGCGGCCACCTTCACGAGCTGCTTCGGCTTTCTTAAGCACATAAGCATCAACGAATGGGCCTTTCCATACAGAGCGAGACATATCTTAGCGCCCTTTCTTCTTAGCGTGACGCGAACGAAGAATGAGGTTCGACGACGCTTTTTTCTTGTTGCGGGTACGGGCACCTTTGGTTGGCTTACCCCATGGAGTCACTGGGTGACGACCACCGGAGGTACGGCCTTCACCACCACCGTGAGGGTGGTCGATCGGGTTCATCGCAACACCACGAACGGCTGGGCGAATACCTTTGTGGCGCATACGGCCAGCTTTACCAAAGTTCTGGTTCGAGTTGTCAGGGTTCGAAACCGCACCAACGGTTGCGATACATTCCTGACGGACCAGACGCAGTTCGCCGGACGACAGACGGATCTGTGCGTAGCCGCCGTCACGACCTACGAACTGTGCGTAGGTACCAGCAGCACGTGCGATCTGACCGCCTTTGCCAGGCTTCATTTCGATGTTGTGAACGATCGTACCGATAGGCATGCCCGAGAACGGCATAGCGTTACCAGGTTTGATGTCTGCCTTAGCGGACGCGATTACCTTGTCACCAATCGCCAGACGCTGAGGAGCCAGGATATAAGCCTGCTCGCCGTCTTCGTATTGAATCAGGGCAATGAATGCGGTCCGGTTAGGGTCGTATTCGATGCGAACAACAGTTGCGCTGACGTCAAATTTGTTACGTTTGAAATCAACAATGCGGTAGAGGCGCTTTACACCACCACCACGACGACGTGCAGTAATCCGTCCGGTGTTGTTCCGGCCGCCGTTACCAGTCAGACCCTCGGTCAGGGCTTTAACTGGGCGACCTTTCCAAAGCTCCGAACGGTCGATCAGTACCAGTCCACGCTGGCCTGGCGTCGTCGGTTTATACGACTTGAGTGCCATGTTCTCTGTCTTCCGTAGCTTTGAGGGAGGTAAATCCCTGCGTTATAGGGCCCCGAAGGTCCCCGATTCTAACACCGCAAACGCACAAAGACAAAGCCCCGGACGAATCCGGGGCGTTTGCGGATGTGGTCTCTTAGGTGGATGGGAACCAAAGGTCAAGCGCTGATGCACATCGCCTGCCCGATGGCCAACCGATGCGCGCCTTAACAGCTCAGACGGATCGGAATTGCACCACCAAATTGACGATAATGACCATCCGACACGGGGGTCGTTTTATCAATACCCATCAACTGAGTAATGTTTGTCGGAGCCTGTGCGCTGCACCCTGTGTGTGCTGCAGCCGCGGATTCCATCTGCGCAACCGTCGTCACGCCCGGCACGCCTGTGACCATCGCGATGACACGCGAATTATTAACGTTGATACGCATTGGCCCTGCTACACTTTCCACCATGGTTGCGTTTTCAGCTACAACCGCGTTGCGAGCGATGTTGGCCTCCAGCTCTGGCGACATTTCGGATGACATGCATGCAGACAGCAGTAGCGCGACGGGCAAACAGGCGATTTTCTTCATCAAACTCTCCTTAAAATTCGCACGCTGCACGTTAGTCGCCTTTAAGCAGAATGACCACCCGCTACCAAAAACAAAAAGGCCCCCGCACTGCGAGGGCCTTTCCGAAATTGCTATCCTATCGACTTACAGACCGGTGGTCACGTCGATGGTGTTGCCCTCAACCAGGGTAACGTAAGCTTTTTTAACGTCGTTGCGGGTACCAACGGTGCCGCGGAAACGCTTCACTTTACCTTTGGTGATAACGGTGTTGACCGCTTTCACTTTCACACCAAACAGAGCTTCAACAGCCTCTTTGATCTGTGGTTTGTTTGCGCCCATTGCCACTTCGAAAACCACTGCGCCGTTTTCGGACGCCATGGATGCTTTCTCGGTGATGATCGGCTTGCGGATCACGTCGTAGTGTTGTGCTTTTGCGCTCATTTCAAACGAGCCTCCAGAGCTTCAACACCTGCTTTGGTGAGCACCAAGGTGTCACTGCGCAGGATGTCGTAAACGTTCGCGCCCATCGAAGGCAGAACGTTAACGGTTTCGATGTTGCGAGCAGCCTGAGCGAAGTTCTCGTTGACTGCTGCGTCGATGACTAGTGCGCGTTTCCAACCCAGCGAAGCTACCTGCTTTGCCAGAACCGAAGTTTTTGCATCGTTCAGGTCGGTGTTTTCGATCACAACCAGTTCGCCAGCTTTTGCTTTCGCGGACAGCGCGTGGCGCAGACCCAGCTTGCGGAACTTTTTGGTCAGCTCGTGTGCGTGCGAACGTACAACTGGACCTTTGTAAACACCACCGTGACGGAAGATCGGTGCCTTTTTGGAACCGTGACGTGCGCCACCGGTGCCTTTTTGGCGGTAGATCTTCTTGGTCGAGTACGAAACTTCCGACTTCGTCAGAACTTTGTGCGTACCAGCTTGTGCTTTTGCACGCTGCCAGCGAACAACGCGGTGCAGAATGTCTGCGCGTGGCTCTAGACCAAAGATTTCGTCGTTCAGTTCGACGGAACCTGCGGCAGCACCATCAAGTTTGATAGCTTCAGCCTTCATTGTTTTCGCCTCCTTCAGCAGCAGCCTCTACAGGCGCAGCATCCGATTTCAGACCAGCTGGCAGAACCAGACCTTCAGGAGTTGGTTTCTTAACCGCATCCTTAATGGTTACCCAGCCACCTTTGGAGCCAGGAACAGCGCCTTTAACCATGATCAGGCCACGGTCGGAATCGGTGCGTACAACTTGCAAGTTCTGGGTGGTTACACGAGCTGCGCCCATGTGACCTGCCATTTTCTTGCCTTTGAAAACGCGACCTGGATCCTGACACTGACCGGTCGAACCGTGCGAACGGTGCGAGATCGACACACCGTGTGTCGCGCGCAGACCGCCGAAGTTGTGACGCTTCATCGCACCTGCGAAACCTTTACCAATCGAGGTACCGGAAACGTCTACGAACTGACCTTCGAAATAGTGATCAGCAACGATTTCCGCACCAACTGGCAGGATGTTTTCAGGAGCAACACGGAATTCCGCAACTTTACGCTTTGGTTCAACTTTAGCAGCTGCAAAGTGACCACGCATAGCTTTGGAGGTGTTTTTGGCTTTCGCAGTACCTGCACCCAGCTGAACAGCCGAGTAGCCGTCTTTTTCAACGGTACGCTGCGAAACGACCTGCAGGTTGTCCAGTTGCAGAACGGTTACAGGGATCTGTTTACCGTCTTCCATGAACAAGCGGGTCATGCCGACTTTTTTTGCAATAACGCCAGAGCGCATAATCAATGCCCCCTTATACTTTGATCTCGACGTCTACGCCAGCGGCGAGGTCGAGCTTCATCAGTGCGTCTACGGTTTGCGGGGTCGGATCCACGATATCAAGCAGACGCTTGTGAGTGCGGATTTCGAACTGGTCACGCGACTTTTTGTCGACGTGTGGACCACGCAGAACGGTGAATTTTTCGATCTTGTTCGGCAGAGGAATCGGACCGCGCACGGATGCGCCAGTACGTTTCGCAGTGCTTACGATTTCCTGAGTGCTGGCGTCCAGTACACGGTAATCGAAAGCCTTCAGCCGAATGCGAATGTTTTGGCTTTGTGCCATGTCATTTGCCTTTCGCGGCTCTTTTCGGTTGAGAGGTCGAGATCGCACCATTGCGTCCCCACGTCGAACCTAGACAGGGAACGAATCCCCTATCGGTCGTTCGCCAATAGCGAACCAGCGCCAACTACACGTGCGCGGGGTAGTAATCAACAAAAAAGTTCTGGTCTCCGACAGAACGATCAAATCCCCGTCCACATTGGCCGAAATCATTACCCACTTTGGCTAATATGTCCGTATTCCCGTCAACAAGACACCTCAATGCTTTCGATAAAGGCGTTTGTTTCCGCCATGCTGGTCAGCCGATATTTCGGTCCGTCGAAGTCTTCATAGATTTCAAGATGCGCGGCATATGAGGAATTCGAGGACCTGCTCCAATACTCACTTGACCAAGCCTCAAGTTCTTTGAAATTCCCCGCGGTGCCGCGCGCGGTTTCTCGCTTGAATAAATTCGAGCGACTTTCCGACCACGGGATGTCCGTCCAAATCAGACATGTCGTTCGTCCAAGAATGGGCCGGATTAGCCAACCGTAGACCCCTTCTATAACCCAACGATCCTGTTTCGATATGTCCGAGGTCTGTGTAACTGCGTTTGCCACGGTTTCCTTGCGGCTAAAGTCGCCGTCGATCCAGCGTATCTGGTCGAGGTCCACAACATTCAACGAAAGCGCTGTGCCTAAACGTTTGGAGAGCCAGCTTTTACCCGACGCTGTATTCCCCATAATAGCTGTCCGATCAAAATCGACCCGTTGGAACTCATGCATCCAGAACCCTCTACTACTAAACTTGGCAAGCGCGCCCATGCGAAAATAACCTTACAACGCCTGTGAACCATCCCACCACCAAAGCAAAAGGGCCGCCTTTCGGCGACCCTTTCAGTAGTCTGATTGTTAGATCAGATTACTCGATGATTTTGGACACAACGCCCGAACCAACGGTACGGCCACCTTCGCGGATCGCGAAGCGCAGGCCTTCTTCCATTGCGATTGGTGCAATCAGTTCAGCCGACAGTTTCAGGTTGTCGCCTGGCATGACCATTTCGGTGCCTTCTGGCAGAATGCAAGTACCGGTGACGTCAGTTGTACGGAAGTAGAACTGTGGACGGTAGTTTGCGAAGAATGGGGTGTGACGACCACCTTCTTCTTTGGTCAGGATGTAGACCTCTGCTTCGAATTTGGTGTGTGGCTTAACCGAACCTGGCTTACACAGAACCTGGCCACGCTCAACGCCTTCACGGTCAACACCGCGCAGCAGGGCGCCGATGTTGTCGCCTGCTTCACCGCGGTCCAGCAGTTTGCGGAACATTTCAACGCCGGTACAGGTGGTTTTCGAAGTGTCGCGGATACCAACGATTTCGATTTCGTCGCCAACGTTGATCACGCCGCGCTCAACACGACCGGTTACAACAGTACCACGGCCCGAGATCGAGAATACGTCTTCGATTGGCATCAGGAATGGTTGGTCGATCGCGCGCTCTGGCTCTGGGATGTACGAGTCAACCGCTTCCATCAGCTCTTTGATCTTGTTTTCACCGATGTTTTCGTCACGGCCTTCCATAGCAGCCAGTGCCGAACCTGCGATGATTGGAATATCGTCGCCTGGGAAGTCGTATTCGGACAGCAGCTCGCGGATTTCCATTTCAACCAGTTCCAGCAGCTCTTCGTCGTCTACCTGGTCAACTTTGTTCATGAAAACAACCAGTGCAGGGACGCCAACCTGACGTGCCAGCAGGATGTGTTCACGAGTCTGAGGCATAGGGCCGTCAGCTGCGTTAACAACCAGGATGCCGCCGTCCATCTGTGCCGCACCGGTGATCATGTTTTTCACGTAGTCAGCGTGACCTGGGCAGTCAACGTGAGCGTAGTGACGGTTTTCGGTCTCGTACTCAACGTGAGCGGTCGAGATGGTGATGCCGCGTGCTTTTTCTTCTGGTGCGCCGTCGATCTGGTCGTAGGCTTTGAAGTCACCAAAGTATTTGGTGATCGCAGCGGTCAGCGTGGTTTTACCGTGGTCAACGTGGCCGATGGTGCCGATGTTGACGTGTGGTTTGGAACGTTCAAACTTTTCCTTAGCCATAATGGCCTCCTTAGTCTTTGTCTAACGGGACGTCATGACCCGCTTGATAATTCGAAGCGGCGGAGAGCAAGGCCCCCCGCCACACCGCCATTAGGCGAATTTCGCTTGGATCTCTTCCGAGATGTTCGATGGCACTGGCTCGTAGTGGTCGAACTGCATGGTGAACTGTGCACGACCCGACGACATCGAACGCAGAGTGTTGATGTAGCCGAACATGTTCGCCAGAGGGACGAACGCGTTGATTGCAACAGCATTACCACGTGGTTCCTGACCAGTTACCTGACCGCGACGCGAAGTCAGGTCGCCGATGATGCCACCGGTGTACTCTTCAGGAGTGATAACTTCGACCTTCATGGTAGGTTCCAGAAGTTTCGCACCAGCTTTTTTCATGCCTTCGCGCATACACATACGTGCTGCGATTTCGAAAGCCAGAACGCTGGAGTCAACGTCGTGGTATTTACCGTCGACCAGAGCAACTTTGAAGTCGATCACAGGGAAGCCTGCCAGAGGGCCGCTATCCATAACCGAGTTGATGCCTTTTTCAACGCCTGGGATGTATTCCTTAGGAACAGCACCACCGACGATGCGGCTTTCGAACGAGTAACCTTCGCCTGGCTCGGTTGGAGTGATCTCCAGCTTAACCTCACCGTACTGACCCGAACCACCCGACTGTTTCTTGTGGGTGTAGGTGTGTTCTACAGCGTGCGAAATGGTTTCACGGTAAGCAACCTGTGGCGCACCGATGTTCGCCTCAACCTTGAATTCACGCTTTAGGCGGTCAACAAGAATGTCGAGGTGAAGTTCGCCCATGCCCTTCATAATGGTCTGGCCCGATTCCAGGTCAGTTTCCACACGGAAGGATGGGTCTTCGGCTGCCAGACGTGCCAGACCAGCGGACATCTTCTCTTGGTCACCCTTGGTTTTAGGCTCGACCGCGATCTCGATCACTGGCTCTGGGAAGGTCATGGTTTCCAGAACGACAGGCTCTTTCTGATCACACAAGGTGTCACCGGTGGTGGTGTCTTTCAGACCCGCCAGCGCGATGATGTCGCCTGCGAATGCTTCCTCGATTTCCTCACGGTTGTTCGAGTGCATCATCATCATACGACCAACGCGCTCTTTCTTACCTTTGGTCGAGTTCAAAAGCGTGTCGCCTTTGTTCAGGACGCCCGAGTAGATACGGGTAAAGGTCAGCGAGCCAACGAATGGGTCGTTCATGATTTTGAACGCCAGACCCGAGAACGCCATGTCGTCGTCTGCACGACGAGCAATGTTACGTTCTTCGGTTTCGTCACCAGGTGCGAAGCCCATGTAGTCAACAACGTCCAGCGGCGATGGCAGGTAGTCCAGAACCGCGTTCAACAGAGGCTGAACACCTTTGTTTTTGAACGCCGAACCGCCCAGAACAGGAACGAACTGCAGACCCAGGGTACCCTTACGCAGCAGAGCGCGCAGAGTTGGAACGTCAGGCTCGTTGCCTTCCAGGTATTCCATCATGGCATCATCGTCCTGCTCAACAGCAGCTTCGATCATTTTGCCACGCCATTCGTCGGCCATGTCTTTCAGGTCGTCACGGATGTCGACTTGAACCCAGGACGCGCCCAGATCTTCACCTTTCCACAGCCATTCTTTCATGGTGACCAGATCGATCAGGCCTTCCAGTTCGGATTCTGCACCGATTGGAATACCAACTGGTACAGCGCGCGCGCCGGTACGGTCTTCGATCATGTTCACGCAGTTAAAGAAGTCTGCGCCGATCTTGTCCATTTTGTTAACGAACACGATACGTGGAACTTTGTAGCGGTCAGCCTGACGCCATACGGTTTCAGTCTGAGGCTCAACACCTGCGTTTGCGTCAAGAACACAAACAGCACCGTCAAGAACCGCCAGCGAACGTTCAACTTCGATGGTGAAGTCAACGTGGCCAGGGGTGTCAATGATGTTCAGGCGGTGTTTAGGAGTGTCAGCGGTTTCGCCGTCTTCGGTGCGTTCCCAGAAAGTGGTCGTCGCAGCCGAAGTGATGGTGATACCACGTTCCTGTTCCTGTTCCATCCAGTCCATGGTGGCTGCACCGTCGTGCACCTCACCGATGTTGTGGGATTTACCAGTGTAGTACAGGATGCGTTCGGAACAGGTGGTTTTACCTGCGTCGATGTGCGCCATGATACCAAAGTTACGGTACCGGTCGAGAGGATATTCGCGTGCCATTGGGCTTCGTCCTTCAGACTAAAATTACCAGCGGTAATGGCTGAACGCTTTGTTTGCGTCTGCCATCTTGTGGGTGTCTTCGCGTTTTTTCACGGCAGAACCGCGACCGTTAACAGCATCCAGAAGCTCACCAGCCAGGCGCTCTTCCATGGTGTTTTCGTTGCGCGAACGCGAAGCCGAGATCAGCCAGCGAATTGCCAGGGCTTCACGACGTTCTGGACGAACTTCGACAGGAACCTGGTAGGTTGCACCACCAACACGGCGCGAACGAACTTCGACCGATGGTTTTACGTTGTCCAGTGCTTCGTGGAACACTTCGACAGGTGCTTTTTTCAGTTTCGCTTCAACGCGGTCAAATGCGTTGTAAACGATTTTTTCTGCGACCGATTTCTTACCATCGATCATCAGGTTGTTCATGAATTTAGTGACAACGCGGTCACCGAACTTTGCGTCCGGCAGAACTTCACGTTTTTCAGCAGCGTGACGACGCGACATAGTGTGATCTCCTTACTTAGGACGCTTCGCGCCGTATTTCGAACGGCGTTGTTTACGGTCTTTGACGCCTTGGGTATCCAAAACACCACGCAGAATGTGGTAACGGACACCCGGAAGGTCTTTTACACGGCCGCCACGGATCAGAACCACAGAGTGTTCCTGAAGGTTGTGGCTTTCACCTGGGATATACGAAATCACTTCGTAACCGTTGGTCAGGCGTACCTTCGCAACTTTACGCATAGCGGAGTTCGGTTTCTTAGGCGTGGTGGTGTAAACACGGGTGCAAACGCCACGCTTTTGTGGGCAGCGCTCAAGGTGCTGCGACTTGGATTTGACGACTTTAGGCTGACGCGGCTTGCGGATCAGCTGTTGGATCGTTGGCATAAGGTAAATCCCCTATCCTACTGTTTAGCGGCCCCTTAGGTCCGCGGTTCACGACGAATGCGCGACGCATACGCCGCAGCACAAAAAGCCCGCACCGAACCCTTACCGGAGGTTCGCAGCGGTTAAAGTTACAGAGGAACAGGACGACAAAATTGTCCGGTTCTTGTCCACTTCAGCTCTGATTTCGGGTGAAAAGGGAATCCCCCTAATGACCCGGATGGTGGGCGTATAGGCAGAGTCGCCTATACTGTCAACACTAACCCTTTAGTGCTGGGTCAATGCCCGCCAAGCCGCCTTGAGTTCGGGCGGCTGAACGTTGAAACGGGTCTTGATCCGATAGGCCGTTTGGTCGCGCATGCGCCCGCCCTGCCCCTCTTTGATCACGCGTTTCAGCAGGTTGCTGTCATTCATAGAATGCGCACCGCGCAGGAACATCGGGCGGTTTGGCACGCTGACCACGGGCATGTGCATCCAAACACGGGTATGGTTCATGTCCAACAGGCTGGACGGATCAACAGGGTTGCGGCAAATCACTTGCCCCGGCGTCCATAGGCGTTCAGTGACCTGCACCGCCCGAACGCCCCAATCGGGACTGAATGCCACGACATACCCGCGGCAAAAATCAACGCACATCATTTGGCGTTCTTTGAATATCGGCATATTGGCCGATATGACCTTGCGGCTGCGTTCTATAAACTCTGTCGCGACGGCATCATCATCGTCCAGACGGAATTCGCCGATCACATCCGCAGTTGTATCGCGGGCAGCCATCATCACTTCGCGGCACAGCTCGCGTGGTTTTTGTCCTTCGGGGTGAAACTGAACCTCGATTTGGGGCACAGGCGCACAGATGTCCAACAGTCTGGATTTTTGATGGTCCGGCATTTGGTCGCCGGCCAAAACGATCAGTTTAAAATCCGTATCCGTCTGGACGGATAGCGAAGGGACACTCAGATGTTCAAAAAAACAGAACCGCTGATTGATACGGTCATCGGCATACAGATTATCACGCAATTCAGCGTCGGTTTGGAAATTATGCTTAAAGGCCCCTAATTCGCCAGGATACGAAAACCGACACAACCCCAGCATCTGTATCTTTGGTTTGGCCATCAGATTTTTTTGAACAGTCTTTTTACCATAGCATTGGCATAGCAATTGCCGAACGCGATTGCCAACCCAAAGCAAAAAGGCCCCCGCTTTCGCAGGGGCCTTTTCGTTTAAAATGCAAAGAAATTATTCTTCGCGGCTTTCTGGTGCATCAGCAACAAAGCTGTCTTCGGTCGAAGGAGCCGACAGGGCCAGTGCCTGTTCTGCTTCTTCGCGACGTGCTTCTAGAACAACGTTGTCGCGGTCTGCTGCGATACGGCGGACTTTGCTGGTCGCACCGCCGGTACCGGCAGGGATCAGACGACCGACGATGACGTTCTCTTTCAGGCCAACCAGTTTGTCGCGTTTACCCTGTACCGAAGATTCGGTCAGAACGCGGGTGGTTTCCTGGAACGACGCAGCCGAGATGAACGAACGTGTCTGCAGCGATGCTTTGGTGATACCCAGCAGGATTGGTTCACCCTGTGCCGGACGATCGCCACGTGCCAGTGCTTTGGCGTTTGCTTCGTCGAACTCGACCTTATCAACGGTCTCGCCTTTCAGCAAAGTGGTGTCACCCGAGTCAGAGATTTCCCATTTCTGCAGCATCTGACGAACGATAACTTCGATGTGTTTATCGTTAATCTTCACACCTTGCAGACGGTAAACGTCCTGAACTTCGTCGATCATGTAGTCAGCCAGAGCCTCGACACCCATAATTGCTAGGATGTCATGCGGCGCTGGGTTGCCGTCCATGATGTAATCGCCCTTCTGGACAAAGTCGCCTTCTTGGACCGGGATGTGTTTCCCTTTTGGTACCATGTATTCGACTTTGTGATCCGGATCCGATGCGGATTCGATCGCGATACGACGCTTGTTCTTGTAGTCCTTACCAAAGCGCACATAGCCGTCGATTTCGGCAATGATCGCGTGGTCTTTTGGACGACGTGCTTCGAACAGTTCCGCAACGCGCGGCAGACCACCGGTAATGTCCTTGGTCTTAGCGCCTTCACGCGGAATACGCGCAACAACGTCACCAGCTTGGATGTCCTGACCGTCTTCTGCCGACAGAATTGCGTCAACAGACATTGGGTAGGTCACTGGGTTGCCGTCGTCTTTGCGAACTGGTTCGCCGTCAGCACCAACAACGATGATCTCTGGTTTCAGATCGCCGCCGCGTGGAACCGAGCGCCAGTCGGACACGATTTTCTGTGTCATACCGGTCGCATCGTCGGTGTCTTCGCGCACAGAGATACCCGAAATCAGGTCAACCATACGCACCTTACCGGCTTTTTCCGCGATGATCGGCAGGGTGTATGGATCCCATTCGAACATCTTGTCGCCGCGTGCGATTTCTGCGCCGTCTTTCACAAAGACTTTGGAGCCGTAGCCAACTTTATGCTGGGCACGCTCTTCGCCGTCTTCGCTCATGATTGCCAGAACCATGTTGCGGCCCACAACGATCTGGTCGCCGTTGGCGTTTTCCAGAATGTTTGCGTTGCGGAATTCAACCTTACCGGCTGCGGACGCTTCTAGGAACGACTGCTGGCCACCCTGCGCAACACCACCAATGTGGAACGTACGCATGGTCAGCTGTGTACCAGGTTCACCGATCGACTGTGCAGCGATAATACCGACAGCTTCACCGATGTTCACTTTGGTACCGCGTGCAAGGTCACGACCGTAACACTGTGCACAAACGCCATCGTCTGCTTCACAGGTCAGCGGGCTGCGGATACGCATTTTCGCGATATTCGCATTGTCGATCATATCTGCACGACGTTCGTCAATCAGCTCGCCTGCTTTGACCAGCACTTCGTCGGTGCCAGGGCGCAGAACGTCATCAGCCGAAACACGACCCAGAACACGTTCAGCCAACGATGCAACGACTTCGCCGTCGTTAACAGCTGCTTCGGCAGTGATCGCGCGGTCGGTGCCACAGTCGTCCATACGAACGATGCAGTCCTGTGCCACGTCAACCAGACGACGGGTCAAGTAACCCGAGTTCGCTGTTTTCAACGCCGTATCCGACAGACCCTTACGAGCACCGTGGGTGGAGTTGAAGTACTCAAGAACGGTCAGACCTTCTTTAAAGTTCGAGATAATCGGCGTTTCGATAATCTCGCCCGAAGGTTTCGCCATCAGGCCGCGCATACCGCCCAGCTGTTTCATCTGAGTAACCGAACCACGCGCACCAGAGTGAGCCATCATGTAAACCGAGTTCGGTTCCATAACAGCGCCAGCGTCGTCACGTTTTTCAGCCGAGATGGTGCCCATCATAGCGTCGGTGACTTTGTCGTTACACTTCGACCATGCATCGACGACTTTGTTGTACTTTTCGCCCTGAGTGATCAGACCGTCCATGTACTGCTGTTCAAAGTCTTTCACCTGATCGCGAGTTTCTTCGACCAGACCCCATTTGGTGTCAGGAATGACCATGTCATCCTTACCGAACGAAATACCGGCCTTGAACGCTTCGCGGAAGCCCATGGTCATGATCTGGTCACAGAAAATGACCGACTCTTTTTGACCACAGTAGCGATATACGGTGTCAATGACCTGCTGCACTTCTTTCTTACGCAGCAGACGGTTCACCAAGCTGAATGGCGCCTTTGCGTTCAATGGCAACAGGTTACCCAGGCGCAGACGGCCAGGGGTGGTTTCGCAACGAACGATCACTTCTTGACCGGTTTCGTCAATCTGCTTGATGCGTGCGTTTACCTTGGCGTGCAGGTGCACTTCGCCAGCGGCCAGCGCGTGTTCGACTTCTTCCAAGGAAGAGAAGGACATGCCTTCGCCCTTCATGCCGTCACGCTGGATCGTGGTGTAGTACAGACCCAAGATCATATCCTGCGAAGGAACGATGATCGGCGCACCGTTTGCTGGCGACAGAACGTTGTTCGTCGACATCATCAGAACGCGGGCTTCCAGCTGTGCCTCAAGGCTCAGTGGAACGTGAACCGCCATCTGGTCACCGTCAAAGTCAGCGTTGAATGCCGAACAGACCAGTGGGTGCAGCTGGATCGCTTTACCTTCGATCAGTTTCGGTTCGAACGCCTGAATGCCCAAACGGTGCAACGTAGGCGCACGGTTCAGCATGACTGGGTGTTCGCGGATGACCTCATCCAGAATATCCCAGACCTCTGGACGCTCTTTTTCGACCAGTTTCTTCGCCTGTTTCACAGTCGAGGACAGGCCTTTGGCTTCCAGACGGGAATAGATGAACGGCTTGAACAGCTCTAGCGCCATCTTTTTCGGCAGACCACACTGGTGCAGCATCAATTCAGGGCCGGTCACAATAACCGAACGACCCGAGAAGTCGACGCGTTTACCCAAAAGGTTCTGACGGAAACGACCCTGCTTACCTTTCAGCATGTCGGACAGCGATTTCAGCGGACGCTTGTTGGCGCCGGTGATCACGCGACCACGACGGCCGTTGTCGAACAATGCGTCAACGGATTCCTGCAACATACGTTTTTCGTTACGTACGATGATGTCAGGTGCGCGCAGTTCGATCAGACGCTTTAGACGGTTGTTACGGTTGATCACACGGCGATACAGATCGTTCAGATCCGACGTCGCAAAGCGGCCACCATCCAGCGGCACCAGTGGGCGCAGTTCTGGTGGGATCACAGGAACAACGGTCAGGATCATCCATTCAGGACGGTTGCCCGATTCCAAGAAGGATTCAACGATCTTCAGACGTTTGATGATCTTTTTAGGCTTCAGTTCGCCAGTGGCTTCTTTCAGCTCTTCGCGCAGCTGCTCTGCAGTTGCGTCCAGATCGATCATCGACAGCATCTCGCGGATCGCTTCTGCACCGATGTTGGCTTGGAACGCGTCCATGCCGTAGGTGTCTTGAGCGTCCAGATACTCTTCTTCCGACATCAGCTGACCATAGGTCAGATCGGTCAGACCTGGTTCGATAACAACGTAGTTTTCGAAATACAGGATGCGTTCCAGATCACGCAAAGTCATGTCCAGCATCAGACCGATGCGGGATGGCAGGGATTTCAGGAACCAGATGTGCGCAACAGGCGCAGCCAGTTCGATGTGGCCCATGCGTTCACGACGTACTTTTTGCAGCGTAACTTCAACACCACATTTTTCGCAGACAACGCCGCGGTACTTCATGCGCTTATATTTGCCGCACAGACATTCGTAGTCTTTGATCGGGCCAAAAATACGCGCACAGAACAGACCGTCACGTTCTGGTTTGAACGTACGGTAGTTGATGGTTTCTGGTTTCTTAATTTCACCGAACGACCACGACAGGATACGCTCTGGCGATGCGAGCGAAACTTTGATTTCGTCGAACGCCTTTGCAGGTGTCAGTGGGTTGAACGGGTTGTTGGTCAGTTCCTGGTTCATCGGATGTCCTTACATATCAGTGGGAGACTAGAGGTGAGGCGCGAACGCCTCACTCGTCGTCCTCCGCATCCAGGAGTTCCATATTAAGGCCGAGGCCGCGGACTTCTTTGACAAGAACGTTGAACGATTCTGGTACACCAGCTTCGAAGTTGTCCTCGCCTTTAACGATGCTTTCGTAGACTTTGGTACGTCCAGCAACGTCGTCCGATTTGACGGTCAGCATTTCCTGCAAGGTGTATGCAGCGCCGTAAGCTTCCAGAGCCCAGACCTCCATCTCACCAAAGCGCTGGCCACCGAACTGCGCCTTACCACCCAGCGGCTGCTGAGTAACAAGCGAGTATGGTCCGGTCGAACGCGCGTGGATTTTGTCATCCACCAGGTGGTGCAGTTTCAGCAGGTATTTAACGCCAACGGTAACCTTACGCGCGAATTGTTCACCCGTACGGCCGTCGAACAGTACCGACTGACCCGACGTGTCGAAACCAGCACGCGCCAGTGCATCGTTCACGTCTGCTTCTTTTGCGCCGTCGAATACTGGGGTCGCGATCGGAACACCCGAGGTAGCATTGCCTGCCAGCTCGATCAGATCGTCTTCGCCCAGATCAGCAAAGCCTTCTTCGTATACAGCGTCACCATAGGTGATTTTCAGCGCGTCACGTACTGGGGTCATATCGCCCGAACGACGGTATTCCTGGATCGCTTCGTCGATCTGGATACCCAGACCACGCGATGCCCAACCCATGTGGGTTTCCAGAATCTGACCAACGTTCATACGCGATGGAACGCCCAGCGGGTTCAGTACGAAATCGACCGGCGTACCATCCGCAAGGAATGGCATGTCTTCGATTGGTACAACGCGGGAAATAACACCTTTGTTGCCGTGACGGCCTGCCATTTTATCGCCTGGCTGCAGCTTACGCTTCACCGCGATAAAGACTTTGACCATCTTCATAACGCCCGGAGGCAGGTCGTCGCCGCGGCGAACTTTTTCGACCTTGTCTTCGAAACGTGCATCCAGCTGACGCTTTTGGGCTTCGTACTGCTCGTTCAGGGCTTCGACGATTTTCGCATCGTCTTCGTCCTTCAGAGCGATCTGCCACCACTGACCACGCGACAGTTCTGCCAGTGCTTCTTCGGTGATAACCGAATTCGCTGCAAAACCACGTGGGCCTTTGACGGCCTCTTTGCCCAGGATCAGGTCTTTTAGACGCGCATAGATGTTGCGGTCCAGAATGCCCAATTCGTCGTCACGGTCACGCGACAGACGTTCGACTTCTTCACGCTCGATCTGCAACGCACGTTCGTCTTTTTCGACGCCGTGACGGTTAAAGACGCGAACCTCTACGACAGTACCGTAGTCACCTGGTGGTAGACGCAGCGATGTATCACGTACGTCGGATGCTTTCTCACCAAAGATAGCGCGCAGAAGCTTTTCTTCTGGCGTCATCGGGCTTTCGCCTTTTGGTGTGATCTTACCAACCAGAATGTCAGCCGGACCTACCTCTGCACCGATGTAAACGATACCAGCCTCATCAAGGTTGCGCAGCGCTTCTTCACCGACGTTTGGAATGTCGCGAGTGATCTCTTCTGGCCCCAGTTTCGTGTCACGTGCCGCGACTTCGAATTCTTCGATGTGAACCGAAGTGAATACGTCGTCTTTTACGATACGTTCAGAAATCAGGATCGAGTCTTCGTAGTTGTAACCGTTCCAAGGCATAAACGCGACGATCACGTTTTTACCCAGTGCCAGTTCGCCCATATCCGTCGATGGACCATCAGCGATAACTTCGCCTTTGGTAACAATCGAGCCTACTTTAACCTGCGGACGCTGGTTGATGCAGGTGTTCTGGTTCGAACGCTGGAATTTGCGCAGACGGTAGATGTCAACGCCAGGGTCGCCAACTTCCAGATCTTCGGTCGCACGGATAACGATACGGGTTGCGTCAACTTGGTCAACGATACCAGCACGTGCAGCAGTGATCGCAGCGCCAGAGTCGATCGCCACTTTGCCTTCCATACCGGTACCAACCAGCGGTGCCGTTGCTTGCAGCAGCGGAACAGCCTGACGTTGCATGTTCGAACCCATCAGAGCGCGGTTAGCGTCGTCGTTTTCCAGGAACGGGATCAGCGCCGCAGCAACCGATACCAGCTGTTTTGGCGACACGTCGATCAGGTCAACGTTTTCTTTTGGTGCCAAAGTGTATTCGCCCGACTGACGGGTCGATACAAATTCGTTCACCAGTACGCCATCATCGTCCAAGTTCGCGTTGGCCTGCGCAACAGTGTGGCGCATTTCTTCGGTCGCGGACATATAGGACACTTCGTCAGTGACCTTGCCCTCGATGACCTTGCGGTATGGCGTTTCGATGAAACCGTATTTGTTCACGCGTGCGAATGTCGCCAGCGAGTTGATCAGACCAATGTTCGGACCTTCCGGCGTTTCAATCGGACACATACGACCGTAGTGCGTTGGGTGAACGTCGCGGACCTCAAAGCCTGCACGTTCGCGGGTCAAACCGCCTGGTCCAAGCGCCGATAGACGACGTTTGTGCGTCACTTCGGACAGCGGGTTGGTTTGGTCCATGAACTGCGACAGCTGCGACGAGCCAAAGAATTCACGAACAGCAGCCGCTGCTGGTTTCGCGTTGATCAGATCCTGAGGCATGACGGTGTCGATTTCGACCGACGACATACGCTCTTTGATTGCGCGTTCCATACGCAGCAGACCAACACGGTACTGGTTTTCCATCAGTTCGCCAACGGAACGCACACGACGGTTGCCCAAGTGGTCGATGTCGTCGACTTCGCCTTTGCCGTCACGCAGTTCAACCAGCGCTTTGATACAAGCAACGATGTCTTCGTTGCGCAGGGTACGCTGGGTGTCCTCTGCGTCCAAAGCCAGACGCATGTTCATTTTCACGCGGCCAACAGCGGACAGGTCGTAACGTTCGGAATCAAAGAACAGAGTGTCGAACAGCGCGGACGCCGCATCAACGGTCGGTGGTTCACCCGGACGCATCACACGGTAAATATCCATGAGCGCGGTGTCGCGGTTCATGTTTTTGTCCGATGCCAGCGTGTTGCGGATGTATGGACCAACGTTGACGTTGTCGATGTCCAGAACTGGGATGTCGGTGATGCCTTCATCGATCAGTTCTTTGATGGTGCCGCCGATGATATCGCCGTCTTTGTCCATCTCTAGTGTCAGTTCGTCACCAGCTTCAACGTAGATCGCCCCTGTCTCTTCGTTGATGATGTCTTTGGCAACAAAACGACCGACCAGCTGATCGAATGGCAGCAACAGGTTCTTAACTGCGCCTTCGTCGATCAGTTTCTTAACTGCGCGCGGGGTAACTTTGTCACCTGCTTTGGCGATAACTTCGCCAGTTGCAGCGTCAACCAGATCAAATGCAGGACGGGTACCGCGTACACGCTCTGGGAAGAATTTGGTAACCCAGCCGTGCGCTTTTTTATCCAGCGAATAATCAACGGTGTCGTAGTAAGCATCCATGATGCTTTCCTGATCCATGCCCAGTGCATACAGCAGGGTGGTCACAGGCAGCTTACGACGGCGGTCGATACGTGCGAATACCAGATCTTTGGCGTCGAATTCGAAATCCAGCCACGAACCGCGGTAGGGAATGATGCGGCAAGCGAACAGAAGTTTACCCGACGAATGGGTTTTGCCTTTGTCGTGGTCAAAGAACACACCAGGCGAACGGTGCATCTGAGACACGATAACGCGCTCGGTGCCGTTCACAACGAAGGTACCGTTTGGCGTCATCAAAGGCATGTCGCCCATGAACACGTCTTGTTCTTTGATGTCTTTAACCGAGCGAGCGCCGGTGTCTTCGTCGATATCGAATACGATCAGACGCAATGTAACCTTCAGCGGAGCGCTGTAGGTCAGGTCGCGTTGCATACATTCTTCAACGTCGAATTTCGGCTTCTCCAGCTCGTATTTTACGAACTCTAGAACAGCGGTTTCGTTAAAATCCTTAATCGGGAATACCGACTGGAAAACGCCTTTGATGCCTTCGCCGTCCAATGGCATTTCGCTGTCACCCGAACGCAGGAACAGGTCATAGGACGATTTTTGAACCTCGATAAGGTTCGGCATCTGAAGAACTTCTTCAATTTTACCGTAGTATTTACGCAGGCGTTTCTGGCCAAGGAAGGTCTGAGCCATGTGCTTTGTCACCTTTCAATCTCTGCGGGGCCATGTCGCCGGGGCCGCGACATTTTCCCATTGAGAAGGGAGTTCCGGTCTATTCTTGACCCCCTTCCCAAGGGGGGCCGCCCGACCATTGAAACCTACCCAAGACGGCCGTCTTATAAAACGACCCGCTAAGACAGGTTCGGCTGGACCCGCGAAATCGCGGATCCAGCCCATATCTTTGTGGCCCCGATCGGGACCAGAAACCAATTAGGCCAGTTCGACCGTTGCGCCAGCTGCTTCCAGCTTAGCTTTGATTTCTTCAGCTTCTGCTTTAGGAGCTGCTTCTTTGATTTTGCCGCCAGCTTCAACCAGTTCTTTGGCTTCTTTCAGGCCCAGGCCTGTGATGCCGCGAACTTCTTTGATGACGTTGATTTTCTGTGCGCCAGCGTCTTTCAGAACGACGTCGAAGTCGGTCTTTTCTTCTGCAGCTGCACCAGCGTCGCCTGCTGGGCCTGCCATCATTACTGCGCCACCTGCAGCAGGCTCGATGCCGTACTCGTCTTTCAGGATGGTTTTCAGTTCTTGTGCTTCAAGCAGGGTCAGACCAACGATCTCTTCTGCCAGTTTTTTCAGATCAGCCATTTTATGCTTTCCGTTCGTTTGATGTGTATTCCAACGTGAGAGAGGTATTCTCTACGAGGGCAATTAAGTTGCTTAAGCAGCGTTCTCTTCGATAGTCGAAAGAATGCTCGCGATGTTCGAAGCAGGCGCGCCAATCGCACCAGCGATGTTCGAAGCAGGTGCACCAATGCAACCAACGATCGAAGCGATAAGCTCTTCGCGGGATGGCATCTGTGCAACGGCCTTCACGCCGGCAACGTCCAGAGCAGTGTCGCCCATTGCACCACCCAAGATAACGAGTTTTTCGTTACCTTTGGCGTACTTATCCACGACCTTCGCAGCTGCGACAGGGTCTTCGGAATAGGACAACACAGTCATGCCCGTCAGGTAGTCAGCGATGGATTCGCATGCTTTACCTTGCAGGGCGATCTTGGCGAGCTTGTTCTTGGCAACGCGTACAGAACCACCAGCTTCACGCATTTGCGCGCGCAGGTCCTGCATCTCTGCAACTGTCATGCCTTCGTAGTGTGCAACCACCACGACGCCAGAGCTGTCAAAGATTTGGCCGAGTTCGTCGACCAGCTTCTCTTTCTGGGCTCTATCCACAGTTTCACTCCAAGTTTGGGGTTTCCCCCGGCTCAATTTGACCCCTGTTTGTCAGGGGCCGTTCGGGTCCGTTTTCAGGGTCCCGAGGCCAGATCGCCCGATCCAAACGGAACGGATATCTATTCTCGTTTCCCATCTCAGGAAGGAATTATTGGGGAAACCCCAACCCTCCGTCTCGGACAGGACAGGGCCAATAAAGGCCCCGCCATTTCACCGCGCAAGGCGGCGAAAATTCTTAGTTGCCAGTAGCGGACTCTACATTGACCGACACGCCTGGACCCATGGTCGAGGACAGCGATACTTTCTTCATGTAGGCGCCTTTAGCACCAGCTGGTTTTGCTTTTTGAACTGCGTCAACGAAAGCCAGCAGGTTTTCTTCCAGTGCTTTTGCGTCGAAAGAAGCTTTGCCGATACCTGCGTGGATAACGCCAGCTTTTTCAACTTTGAACTGAACCTGGCCGCCTTTAGCTGCTTTAACAGCTTCTGCAACGTCCATAGTAACGGTGCCGATTTTCGGGTTCGGCATCAGGTTACGCGGGCCCAGAACTTTACCCAGACGACCGACGATTGGCATCATGTCAGGGGTTGCGATGCAACGTTCAAAGTCGATTTTGCCCGACTGAACAGTTTCCATCAGGTCTTCTGCACCAACGATGTCAGCACCAGCAGCTTTCGCTTCTTCTGCTTTGTCGCCACGTGCGAAAACAGCAACGCGAACGTTTTTACCTGTGCCGTTAGGCAGGGTAACAGTGCCACGAACCATCTGGTCAGCGTGACGTGGGTCGACACCCAAGTTCATCGCGATTTCAACGGTTTCGTCGAATTTCGCTTTTGCATTGCCTTTAACCAGAGCAACAGCATCAGCTACGTTCAGGTTTTCTTTACCAGCAAAGGCCTCAGCGGCCGCAGTGTAACGCTTACCAGCCATCTTACTTCACCTCGATGCCCATGGAGCGTGCCGAACCCAGAATGATCTGCATAGCGGCTTCTACCGTGTTAGCGTTGAGGTCCTTCATTTTGGCCTCGGCGATTTCTTTAACCTGAGCAGCGGTAACGGAGCCCACGGTTTCTTTACCGGGGTTGTTCGCGCCCGATTTCAGCTTTGCAGCTTTTTTCAGGTAGTACGACGCAGGAGGCGTTTTCACTTCAAAAGTGAACGACTTGTCCTGGTAGTAGGTGATGATGGTCGGGCAAGGTGCGCCCGGCTCCATATCAGCCGTTTTCGCGTTGAACGCTTTGGTGAATTCCATGATGTTGATGCCGCGCTGACCCAGCGCAGGACCTACGGGCGGCGAAGGGTTTGCTTGACCTGCAGGAACCTGCAGCTTCAGCGAGCCCATTACTTTCTTGGCCATTGGCCTCTCCTTTTTCCAACCCCTCAGGCACGCGTGCCGTCAGGACAATGTTGTGTGGTCCGGTGAAACGGGCGCGCCCGCCGAACCTCCCACAGATAAACTCAGGCGCCTTTGGTGACCTGAGTAAATTCCAATTCGACCGGGGTAGCCCGGCCAAAGATCGAAACCGTCACCTTCAGGCGCTGGTTCACGTCATCAACTTCTTCGACCATACCGTCGAAGCCTTCGAACGGACCGTCGTTAACCTTGACCTTCTCGCCCACTTCAAAGCTGATCTCGACGCGCGGCGCTTCTTGACCTTCTTCGACGCGACCCAGAATCGCCTGAACCTCTGCGTCACGCATTGGCATTGGGCGACCCTGCGGGCCTAGGAAACCGGTGACCCGGTTGATCGAGTTAACAAGGTGATAAGCCTCGTCCGACAATTCCATGTGGACCAGAACGTACCCCGGCATGAACCGGCGTTCAGTGGTCACTTTTTTACCGCGACGAACTTCGATCACCTCTTCGGTGGGGACCAGAACTTCGTCAATTTGGTTTTCGAGACCCAGCTCTTCAGCTTTGGCGCGGATCTGCTCGGCAATCTTTTTCTCGAAGTTCGAGAGCACGCTTACCGAATACCAACGTTTCGCCATAGTCTTCGACACCCTGTCGTTTTGGCCACAAAGGACCAGAATTCCAATTAATACAGCACCTTGCGGCACCAGACTCCGGAAAAATAAAATCGGCGCGCAACGCGATTCGCCGCACGCCATACCGGAATGGTTGGCTATTACCGCCAAAAACCCTTTAATACAAGGGGGCTAGGCGGTTTTTTACCTAACGGCCAATTACCGGTTCAGGATCAGATCATACAATCCGAAACGGATCACCAAATCGGTCAGAGAGAAAAACAGCGCCAACAGAACGGTCATGATGAAAACCATGATGGTCGTCAAAATGACTTCGCGGCGGGTTGGCCAAACAACTTTGGCGATTTCCGCGCGGGTTTGCTGAATGAACTGTACGGGATTCGTCCGTGCCATCGTCTTTTCCTTATCGGTAACGGGCGGGATGTACGCAGATATCGCGCGGTTTTCAACCCTTCGCGTGTCAGACTGCGTAGAACTCTACTTTATCCATCGACTGAATGGCCTCTACCTGCGCGTCGTACAGCGCCTGCGCGTCTTGTCGCGCACCATCGTTATATAACCGATATTTCTGATAGCCATCTTTCATCGGGAATTGACGACGCGTCTGTGCCGAATTCACTGGGCGACCCGCAGCTTTGTCCGCCATAATTTCGGCCATCGCGCGATCGGTTAGGCCTTCGTGGATTACCCGGTCAATTGGTTCGACCACGCCGCCCAATTTCCAGCGCAACATACGCCTGATCAACGTCTTAAAAACCAATGCATAGTCTTCGTACCGCCAGACATGCACTGACTGAACACCGTCCACGTCCGCGATTTGACCAACGACATCCGCCCATTCGACCTGCGAAAAGGGGTGCGCCGCGATGTAATCGTCAGGATCCAAAAAGTGACCGTTATAGACGGTCTGGCTATAGGCCGATTCCAAAAACGTATCGGGCGAACGGATCGCCAGAAATATACGCACATCAACACCGTCCAGAACGCCGACCAAATCACTGATTCTTTCAGCCGCTTCGCGGTAGACCGGCAGCGCCAGCTTGCCATTGCCTTCGTGCAATGCGCCTAGAAAATTTTCCTCGGTCAGGAAAATGCGGCGATCGCCTTTTGACAGAAACTCAATCTGCTCTGCGGGGGTGCGCTGCGACAGTTTGATGTTTGTCCAACGGCTTAACCCGAACAAACTGGGGATATTTCGACCGCGGCTGCGCAAATAGTCAGGCCCATAAGGCCGCACGCCTGCGTCGATAATCTGCTGTTCGTAGGAAAAAATCGACTGCTGCAAATGCGTCGACGCTGTTTTATGCGCACCAAGGTGGAGTGTCAGTTCAACAGGTCTGGGCAATCGGTACATCCTCGCGGTCAACGTGCCGGAGTGGCAGGGGCACCAGGGCTCGAACCCGGGACCTACGGTTTTGGAGACCGTCGCTCTACCAACTGAGCTATACCCCTACTGACGGCGGTGATTAAGCTACGCATTGCGGGGAATCAAGGGGCGAAATGCGTGGTTTTCCAACATTAACGTGCTTTTCTGTTGATCCGTCGGAAAATCCACAACCCAAGCAAAGGAAAGGCGAATAAACCGGCGCATAAAATCGATAGCAGCCAGAACGCAATCGGGCTGTCCACGCCTGGCATCCCCCCGACATTCACCCCAAACAATCCGGTGATAAATCCCAGCGGCAAAAAGATCGCCGACAACACCGACAGGACAAACGTGTTCTTGTTGACCTGATCGCTTAACTGCCCTGACAATTCTTCTCGTAACACCACAGCTTGATCGCGCAGCTCGTCCATGTCTTCGGCGATGCGCGTCATTTTCTGCGCTTCTTCGTCGATTTCGCGCCGCGTTTCTGGATCTATGAAAGAAACAGACGTATCGGCAAACGACCGCAGGGCATCACGCTGCGGACCAACATAGCGCCGTGCCGCGATAACCTGCAGGCGCAAGGCTGCAACGTCATGGCGCAGCTCCCTGCCCTTTTCGCTGACAACTTTTAATTCCAGATCTTCGGCGATTGCATCCAATTCCGCCTGAAATTCGGCGATATGACCGACCAAATCTTCGATCAGGATGACCAAAAAATCACCTGCCGATGACGGGCCTTGTCCTGCGTCCATCTCGGCTTCAATCCGTTCAATGGCCATGATGCGTTTACGGGCAACGGTGACGATGCGGTGTGCGTCCACATAAATCCGGATCGACACCATGTCCTCGGGGTCTTCGCCGTCGTTATAGTTAATACCGCGCAAAATCAGAATGACGCCGTCTTTTACGACCTTGATGCGGGGGCGCGTGTCCACATCCAGCAAAGCTTCGCGGGCTTGTAGGTCCAAATAATCCAGTTCGGCCGAAACCCACTCTGCCGCATCAGGATGCTTACCATCCAAATGCGCCCACGCCAGACGATCCTCTCGTAACGCCATGGAAATCGTTTCCTCGGCCGTGGGATCAATCCATTTACCATTGTCCAAAATGCGCGAAAATTTGACTAACTGGGGCATCTGGCTGGTCCTTGGGGTCGTGTTGTTCACACCCTATCCCCACGTGATCCAAAGCAAAAGGGCCGCCTTTTGGCGACCCTTTCAGTAGTCTGATTGTTAGATCAGATTACTCGATGATTTTGGACACAACGCCCGAACCAACGGTACGGCCACCTTCGCGGATCGCGAAGCGCAGGCCTTCTTCCATTGCGATTGGTGCAATCAGTTCAGCCGACAGTTTCAGGTTGTCGCCTGGCATGACCATTTCGGTGCCTTCTGGCAGAATGCAAGTACCGGTGACGTCAGTTGTACGGAAGTAGAACTGTGGACGGTAGTTTGCGAAGAATGGGGTGTGACGACCGCCTTCTTCTTTGGTCAGGATGTAGACCTCTGCTTCGAATTTGGTGTGTGGCTTAACCGAACCTGGCTTACACAGAACCTGGCCACGCTCAACGCCTTCACGGTCAACACCACGCAGCAGAGCGCCGATGTTGTCGCCTGCTTCACCGCGGTCCAGCAGTTTGCGGAACATCTCAACGCCGGTACAGGTGGTTTTCGAAGTGTCGCGAATACCAACGATTTCGATTTCGTCGCCAACGTTGATCACGCCGCGCTCAACACGACCGGTTACAACAGTACCACGGCCCGAGATCGAGAACACGTCTTCGATTGGCATCAGGAATGGTTGGTCGATCGCGCGCTCTGGCTCTGGGATGTACGAGTCAACCGCTTCCATCAGCTCTTTGATCTTGTTTTCGCCGATGTTTTCGTCACGGCCTTCCATAGCAGCCAGTGCCGAACCTGCGATGATTGGAATATCGTCGCCTGGGAAGTCGTATTCGGACAGCAGCTCGCGGATTTCCATTTCAACCAGTTCCAGCAGCTCTTCGTCGTCTACCTGGTCAACTTTGTTCATGAAAACAACCAGTGCAGGAACGCCAACCTGACGTGCCAGCAGGATGTGTTCACGAGTCTGAGGCATAGGGCCGTCAGCTGCGTTAACAACCAAGATGCCGCCGTCCATCTGTGCCGCACCGGTGATCATGTTTTTCACGTAGTCAGCGTGACCTGGGCAGTCAACGTGAGCGTAGTGACGGTTTTCGGTCTCGTACTCAACGTGAGCGGTCGAGATGGTGATGCCGCGTGCTTTTTCTTCTGGTGCGCCGTCGATCTGGTCGTAGGCTTTGAAGTCACCAAAGTATTTGGTGATCGCAGCGGTCAGCGTGGTTTTACCGTGGTCAACGTGGCCAATTGTGCCAATGTTGACGTGCGGTTTAGAGCGTTCAAACTTTTCCTTAGCCATCTCTTGGCGCCTCGTCGTTTGGGGGCCTTAATATCCGGCCCGTTTCAACATCGCGGGCGATGTATTGGCTATTGGCATAAAAATCAAGCGTCAGTTGGTCGAATTAGCGCCCAAACCCGCAATTGCGTCATTATCGACATCACCGGTCATGATTGTCGGGTCCTCGGGCAGTGTTTCGGGCATGCCGCCGAACCATTCGGCGTTTTCGCGCATGGTCCGTTCAATCGCGCGGGCGACGTTGAACGACAGGCCTTCGACCTGCTCTTCTTTGGTACGCAACATGCCAGATCCCAAAACGGGGGTGCAGCACGGTTCGAACACCGTCAGGCGAATGGGCTCTTCGTTCAGTTTGGTTTGCGTTGCGTCTTCAAAGAATGTCACGTCTACGATCAGTACCGAGGTCGGCGAATAGACCAGCGGCACGCCCGGCATCGCGGCAACATAGGCCTGCACCACAACAGCCGTGTGATACCACGCGCCTCCTTCGTAGCGGCCCAAACGGTCCTGAACGGCTATTTTAATCGCGTCTTTCCATTCATCATTCGTGACGTCGCGGGAAAACGGGCCCTTTTGCGGATCGTTGGCAACGACGATGTTATGCGCCAATTGGAATTGACCGATCTGGTCTGGACGTTCATTCAGATCATCCCGCACACCACCACACGCGGTCAAAACAGCAAGGGCCAGCATCGCAAATATTGCACGCATCGAAAGCTCCATTTTCTAAAAGGAAACGGGCGCCCGTCGTTAGGCGCCCGATCGTTTTACGACGTGAACCTGTTATCGCGCGGGAACCCGCGTGGGGCCATGCGGCCCGTTCCGGCGCGTTTGCCCTGCCATTCCGCCAGATCGCTTTCTGTGCGGGTGCGGCCCGCTGGATCCAGCCACGTCAGGCCATCCGCGATATTAAAGGTCGTCGCATCGGACATGCCGCCGTCTTTGTATTTCTGCAGGCGGACACCTTTGCCGCGGCCCATTTCGGGCAGTTCTTCGATCGAGAATACCAAAACCTTGCGGTTTTCGCCCACAACAGCCACGTGGTCGCCGTTTACAGGTTTGATAACGCGGGCAACCACGTCGCCTTTGACGTTCAGAACCTGTTTACCGGTGCGGGTTTGGGCGATGACTTCCTCCTCTGGGACGATGAAACCATCACCAGCCGACGACGCGACTAGCAGTTTACGCCCAGCGCGGTGAACCAGAATGTCGATGATCTCGGCCTCGTTCGGCAGGTCGATCATCAGACGCACAGGTTCGCCCATGCCGCGACCACCAGGCAGGTTGGCGCCAAGGATCGTATAGAAACGACCGTTATTGCCGACCACGATCAATTTATCCGTGGTTTCCGCATGGAAGGCAAAGCGGCCTTCGTCGCCGTCTTTGAATTTGAATTCGCCGTCCAGCGCCTGATGGCCCTTCATCGCGCGAATCCAGCCCATTTTCGAACAGATGACCGTGATCGGTTCGCGTTCGATCATGGCCTCCATCGGGACGTCTTCGACCTCGCCTGCTTCGGCAAAGGTGGTCAGGCGCTCGCCGCGCGGTGCGGAATGACCGAACTGTTTACGGGTTTCGCGCAGTTGTTCGGCGATTTTTGCCCATTGCAAACCATCATCAGACAAAAGTTCAGCCAATTCCGCGCGTTCGGCGATCAGCGCATCACGTTCGCGGACCAGCTCCATCTCTTCTAGACGGCGCAAGCTGCGCAGACGCATGTTCAGGATCGCTTCGGCCTGAACCTCGGTCAGTTCGCCCGCGCCTTTGGCTGGCAGCGGCGATACATAATCGCTTTCATCCGTGGCGCGTGCCCGTTTCAGCGACCAGTCTTCGGCCATCAACGCCGCCTTGGGGTCGCCATCATACCGGATGATGTCGATCACGCGGTCCAGATTCAGGAACGCGATGATCAGACCCTGCAACACCTCTAAACGGTGGTCGATCTTGTCGATGCGGTGCTGGCTGCGGCGCTGCAATACGTCGCGGCGGTGATCAAGGAATGCACGCAGCACTTCCTTCATCGAACAGACTTTGGGCGTCAGACCATCGATCAGCACGTTCATGTTCAGGCTGAACCGCACCTCTAGGTCGGTGTTTTTGAACAGCATGCCCATCAGGATGTCAGGTTCGACCGTTTTGGCGCGCGGTTCCAGCACGATACGCACGTCATCGGCGGATTCGTCACGCACGTCCGCCAGCAAAGGCACCTTTTTCAGCTGGATCACTTCGGCCAGTTTTTCGATCAGTTTCGATTTCTGAACCTGATACGGAATTTCGGTGACAACGATCTGCCATTGACCGCGGCCTAGGTCCTCTTTCTCCCAGCGTGCGCGCAGTCGGATGGACCCGCGACCCGTGCGATAGGCGTCCGCGATATTGTCACGCGATTCGACGATCACACCGCCCGTCGGGAAATCCGGACCCGGCACATATTTCAGCAGCGTTTCATCATGGGCATCGGGTGATTTGATCAGGTGCAAACAGGCATCGATCAATTCGTGGATGTTATGAGGCGGAATGTTCGTCGCCATACCCACAGCGATACCGGACGACCCGTTCGCCAGCAGGTTCGGGAACGCCGCAGGCAGAACCACGGGTTCTTCTAGCGTGCCGTCATAGTTCGGGCGGAAATCGACAGCGTTTTCGTTCAGCCCCTCCAGCAATGCTTCGGCGGCGGCGGTCATACGGGCTTCGGTATAACGGCTGGCCGCAGGGTTATCGCCGTCAATGTTGCCAAAGTTACCCTGACCATCCACCAGTGGATAGCGCACGTTGAAATCCTGCGCCAAACGCGCCATCGCGTCATAAATCGCCATATCGCCGTGGGGGTGATAGTTACCCATCACGTCGCCGCTGATCTTTGCCGATTTACGGAAACCACCCGTGGGGGACAGTTTCAGTTCGCGCATCGCAAACAGAATGCGGCGGTGAACAGGTTTCAACCCGTCCCGCGCATCCGGCAACGCACGGTGCATAATCGTGGACAATGCATATTGCAGATACCGTTCGCCAATCGCACGGCGAAGCGGTTCTTTGAATTCTGGAAGGCCGGTTGCGGCGTCATCTGTGCTGTCGGTCATTTCATATCTGTAGCGACTCGCCTCTGCGCTTTCCAGACCGATTTCACATTCCAAAGAAACGTTAACAAAACTCAGAAACGAGATGTTTTTCAGTTTTTTCCCCTGATAGGCGGAACTCTGCCTGCCTACAAAGCGTTACCAGTGTGTATATTTTGGGGAATGTTCATGCGTACGTTTATATTACTAAGTTTCGTGTTGTTGGGTGTTGGTTTCTATGAACTTTCCGGCGGTTCTGATTTTGAACCGGTCGAACGACAGGTCTTTGACGTTAGCTTTGCCGATCAAGGTAATAGTGTTCAGTTGCAGGCGGTATCTGCTCCGGCTTCGCGCGTCATAGAACCTGTTGTCACGGCCGTTGCGTTGGATGCACAACGATCTGCGAATGCGAACGACGCTGTCATCGTTCAAATTTCGTCCAAAAATATCGACCAAGCACCCGAGCCACAGGTGCAACCTGCGCCACAAATCGAATTGGCCACCGTCACGGGTAGTGCTGTGAACATGCGCCTTGGGCCAAGCACCCAATATGGCGTCGTTAGCACCCTGCGCCGCGGCACCGAAGTTGAGGTGCTGGAAATGGCATCGAACGGCTGGGCACGTTTGCGGGTTATGGAAAACGGCCAAGTTGGCTGGATGTCGGCGCGTTTCGTGGCGCAAGCAGGGACTTGAGCCGCCGCGCTTTCATCGCCACAAAGGCGCTATGACAGCAAAAACCATTTTAATAACGGGTTGCTCTTCTGGCATTGGATATGATGCAGCCCATGGATTACGACAAGCAGGCTGGCGCGTGTTCGCCAGCTGCCGCAAACAGGCCGATTGTGATCGACTGATTGCCCAAGGTTTTGATTCACCTTTGATTGATCTTGCAGACGCGGACAGCATCCGTTCGGGCCTGGCTGACGTTTTGTCAAAAACGGACGGCACATTGGATGCGTTATACAACAACGCCGCCTTTGCCTGCCCCGGCGCCGTCGAAGATTTGCCGCCGGACGCGCTCCGGTCGGTATTCGAAACCAACGTGTTTGGCACCCACGATCTGACCCGCGAAGTCATCAAAATCATGCGCGCCCAAGGTCACGGGCGGATTATCAACTGTAGTTCGGTTTTGGGGCTGGTTGGTCTGTCATGGCGCGGCGCATATGTATCGACGAAATTCGCACTGGAAGGTCTGACCGACGTTTTGCGTATCGAAATGCGCGACACCCCGATCAAGGTCATCCTGATCGAACCTGGCCCAATCACGTCGAAAATCCGCGAAAACGCGATCCCTCATTTCGAAAAATGGATAGATTGGGAAAACGCGGCGCGAGCGGACGAATACCGCGTGCTGACCAAACGCCTGTATCAGGACAGCGGCCCAGACGCATTTGAACTGCCCCCATCCGAGGTCACGCGCAAAATTCTAAAGGCCCTGACCGCGAAGAATCCAAAACCGCGCTACTATGTCACAACACCCACATATCTGATGGGATTACTAAGGCGTATACTGCCCACGCGGGCGCTGGATTGGGTCATTTCCAAAGGCTGAACCTTTCCTTTGACGCCAATCGTGTTAGATCGCAGCCAACGATACAAAGGACACGCCAATGCTGTTTAACGATCCGTGGAATATTGCAATCATGGTCGCCGTTTTAGCGGTCGCCGTGATTTTGATGTGGGGGCTTGGCACGTTTGGGTTCGGCACCGACACAGGCAAACAGTCGAACAAAATCATGCGGTATCGCATTTATGCCCAAGGCTTTGCCGTCGCGCTGATTGCGGTCTTGTTCTACTTTAAAAAATAATCCGAGGCTCTGATGGTTGTTTTGAACAAAATCTACACCCGCACGGGTGATGCTGGTGAAACCGCATTGGGAAATGGCAGCCGCGTTGCAAAACATTCGGCCCGCGTGACAGCCTATGGCACCGTAGATGAACTGAACGCCACCGTCGGATTGGCCCGTTTGCACGCCACCGGCGACATGGCCGATCAGCTGGCCGCCATTCAGAACGATCTGTTCGATTTGGGCGCAGACCTGTGCCGCCCCGACATGGAAAAAGACGACGAAGCGCCATACCCCGTTCTACGTATGATTGCATCACAAGTGGACCGTTTGGAATCCGAAATTGACGCGATGAACGCCAACCTTGAACCGCTGCGCAGTTTTATCCTGCCAGGTGGGTCTGCATTGGCGGCGCATCTACACATGTGCAGAACCGTTGCCCGCCGCGCTGAACGCCTGTCTGTCGAACTGGCATCCATGGAATCAGTCAACGACATCGGCGTGAAATACCTAAATCGTCTGTCGGACTGGTTTTTTGTGGCCTCGCGCGTTGCCAACAACAATGGCGCGGATGACATCCTGTGGGTGCCAGGGGCCAACCGATAAAGGGTTTTGCGCCTGATTCTTTCAGTCGCAAAATCATGTCGCAGCGCAGCGAAAAAATCCGCCTCGCAACAAAATTTCGCAAAGCAGTCGCAAAACTTTAGTCGTATTGCGCCACATAATACATGAAAACGTGGCGTCTTATGCGCTTTCCGCGTCGATTTTGCACTATTTTATCTGTGCTGCGCTTGCTAACAAATGCGGGAATAGGTGCCACGTGGCACAGTTTGAGGGAGATACGCCGATGAAGGTACTCGTGCCGGTAAAACGCGTGATCGACTATAACGTAAAGGTTCGCGTCAAAGCGGACGGTACGGGCGTCGATCTAGCGAACGTAAAAATGTCGATGAACCCATTCGACGAAATCGCAGTCGAAGAGGCCATCCGCCTGAAAGAAGCCGGCAAGGCAGACGAAGTTGTCGTCGTGTCGATCGGCGTAAAGCAGGCTCAGGAAACGCTGCGCACCGCGCTGGCAATGGGCGCTGACCGCGCAATCCTGATCGTAGCCGCTGACGATGTGAACACCGACATCGAACCACTGGCAGTTGCAAAACTGCTGGCCAAAGTGGTCGAAGAAGAACAGCCAGGTCTGGTTGTTGCGGGCAAACAAGCCATCGACAACGACATGAACGCAACCGGCCAGATGCTGTCGGCACTGCTGGGCTGGAGCCAAGCAACATTCGCTTCCGAAGTGGACATCGACGGCGACAAAGCTGTTGTAACCCGCGAAGTTGACGGCGGCCTGCAGACCATCAAGGTCAACCTGCCTGCCATCGTGACCGCAGACCTGCGTTTGAACGAACCACGTTACGCGACTCTGCCGAACATCATGAAAGCCAAGAAAAAGCCGCTGGATGAAAAAACACCGGCTGACTACGGCGTTGACGTGTCCCCACGTCTGGAAATCGTGAAAACCGCTGAACCTGCTGTCCGTCAGGCTGGTATCAAAGTTGAATCGGTCGACGAACTGGTGACGAAACTTAAAGAAGCAGGAGCAATCTAATGGCTGTTCTTCTACTTGCTGAAATCAACGACGGTGTTCTGTCCGTTGATGCAACCGCCAAAGCTGTATCCGCATCGGCTTCGCTGGGCGATGTAACTGTTCTGGCCGTTGGTGCCACCGCTGCTGACGCCGCTGCAGAAGCTGCAAAAATCGACGGCGTTGCCAAAGTTCTGGTCGCCGAAGACGCGCTGTACGGCCACCGTCTGGCTGAACCAGTTGCAACCTTGATGGCTGCGCTGGCTGCAGATTATTCGCACATCGTTGCACCTGCGACCACTGACGCGAAAAACATCCTGCCACGCGTTGCGGCCCTGCTGGACGTAATGGTCCTGTCGGACGTCACCGCAGTTGTGGACGCTGACACATTCGAACGTCCGATCTACGCGGGCAACGCAATCCAGACCGTTAAATCGTCGGACGCGAAAAAGGTTATTACCTTCCGTACCTCGACCTTTGACGCGGCTGGCATGGGCGGTTCGGCTGCTGTCGAAACCATCGCAGCTAGCGACAACCCTGGCCTGTCCGAATGGGTCGAAGACAAAGTCGCCGAAAGCGATCGTCCTGAACTGACCTCGGCTAAGATCGTTGTATCGGGCGGCCGCGGTGTTGGTTCCGAAGAAGATTTCGCAATCATCGAAAAACTGGCTGACAAACTGGGCGCTGCTGTTGGTGCGTCCCGTGCAGCGGTCGATTCGGGCTTTGCTCCGAACGACTGGCAGGTTGGTCAGACAGGCAAAGTTGTTGCACCGGAACTGTACATCGCTGCAGGTATTTCGGGCGCGATTCAGCACCTTGCAGGTATGAAAGATTCGAAAATCATCGTCGCAATCAACAAAGACGAAGAGGCTCCGATCTTCCAAGTGGCGGACTTTGGTCTGGTCGCTGACCTGTTCGAAGCTGTTCCAGCGTTGACCGAAAAACTGTAATCGCACCTGCGATCCAAGGTTTGAAAGGGTCCGCCTAGGCGGGCCCTTTTTTCATGTTGCGCCCCAGAACAGGTGCCAACGCTTGCGCCGCCTCGGTGTGAGCCAGAAATGACAGCTGTTCGTCCGCAGCAGAGACCTGCATCATCGGGATCTGCATCCCCGACGTCCGATTTTGCCGCGCACGCAAACTTGGCCGCAGCTCGACGACCTCGATCGCCTTTTGAGACACTTGATCAACCATTTCTTTGGTGATGAACAGCTGATCGCCCTTAAACGGATCATCGGCGCTGTCCCAACTATCGTTCGTCAGGGGACGCTCGCTCCACCAGACCAAAACAACTTTGGTGTTCAGTTGATCAATAACCGACCGCATCCGCGACACCCACGCTGCCTGCAATTCATGTACGACAATATCAAACTTGGCAGCCGAGTTTTCGTATAGCGCCTGCAACAGATGACGTGTGAATGCGAAATCGATGAAATCCACATCATCATATAGCGCGCGCAGAACGCTAGACGCCTGCAAGAACCGGTCATTGCGGCGCGGATGAACCTGATAGAACCGGTTCGATAGGTTATGCGCTCCCGTGATATGAAAAAACGTGACCTCTGCACGGCGGCCCAGGCCCATGGCCACCCCATCACGGAAATAGGCATCAATTGATGCATTCGGCACGCCAAAATTAACGCAGGTCATTCCAGTCGCCCGTTCGACCAAATCCGAAAGGGGCGTTTTCATATAACGGCCATACACATCCGTTCCGCCCATAAAGGCAGCGTATGGTTCGGTCAGGTCCCGTTTCGGTCCCCGAAAAAACAACCGCGACGACCCATAGCGACATGGCGTGTAATCGATCGCAGAATCAGACAAAGATTCGAATTTCATGTTTCCCACCCAAAAATTTCTCACCTCGGGCAGGATTCGGCCTAAATGATTGCTGAAATCTGAAACTCGGAATTTCAATCAATGTTTAACAATTAACGCGCCTTGAATGATGTGGTTAGTCACCCCTATGGTGTGGCAGCAAAGGCAAAGGACCAGTGAAACATGACCATTGAAAAAATCGGTGTCGTCGGCGCAGGCCAAATGGGTAATGGTATTGCTCATGTCAGCGCTTTGGCTGGATATACCGTCATGATGACCGACATCAGTCAGGACGCGCTGGATGCTGCGATTGCACTGATCGACAAAAACATGACCCGTCAGGTGTCCAAAGGCGCCATTTCCGACGCTGACAAAACTGATGCACTGGCCCGTATTTCCTGCACCACAACGCTGACCGACCTAGGCCCGTGTGACCTGATCATCGAAGCCGCGACAGAACGCGAAACCGTGAAACAGGCGATTTTCGACGAACTGCTGCCGCATATTCACGAAAACACGATCCTTGCGTCGAACACATCTTCGATTTCGATCACCCGTCTGGCCAGCCGTACGGACCGCCCCGAAAAATTCATCGGGTTCCATTTCATGAACCCTGTGCCGATCATGCAGCTGGTCGAATTGATCCGCGGCATTGCGACCGACGACGCGACCTTCACCGCCTGTCAAGAGGTCGTCGACCGTCTGGGCAAAACATCCGCTACATCCGAAGATTTCCCTGCCTTCATCGTAAACCGCATCCTGATGCCGATGATTAACGAAGCCGTATACGCCCTATACGAAGGCGTCGGAAACGTGTCGTCGATCGATACATCGATGAAACTGGGCGCAAACCACCCCATGGGCCCGCTGGAATTGGCGGACTTTATCGGGTTGGACACCTGCCTTGCGATTATGAACGTGCTGCACGACGGTCTGGCGGACACCAAATACCGCCCGTGCCCGCTGCTGACAAAATACGTCGAAGCAGGCTGGCTGGGCCGTAAAACGAAACGCGGTTTCTATGACTATCGCGGCGAAACGCCTGTTCCGACCCGTTAACCTTTGAACGGAGCCATCCCGCGGCGGGCCAATTCATCGGCCCGTTCGTTTTCGGGGTGGCCTGCGTGGCCTTTGACCCATTCCCACGTGACCTGATGGCGCTGCGCGGCGGCGTCCAGACGTTGCCACAGATCCACGTTTTTGACGGGTTTCTTGGTCGATGTTTTCCAGCCGCGTTTTTTCCAGCCCCACATCCATTCGGTGATGCCGCCTTTGACGTAGGCGCTATCGGTGACCACGGTCAGGGTACTGGGACGATCCAGCGCCTCTAACGCGTTGATCGCGGCCAACAGCTCCATCCGATTGTTGGTTGTATCCGCTTCACCACCGCAAAGTTCGCGTTCTTTTACAACGTCTTCGCCGTTTTTCGCCTGCAGCAACGCGCCCCAACCACCAGGGCCAGGGTTGCCCGAACAGGCCCCATCTGTGTACGCAAATAATTCAGGCATCAGATCAACAATGCCCCCAGCGACAGCACCACGATGGTCGTCAGCAAAACGCGCAAACGCATCCACCATGCGGGCGCTAAACCCCATGCAGCAAAGCGGCTATCGATGATCAGCAATCCGATGAACCCCGTAATCTGGTAGATGACCGCGCTGGACATCCCATCGCCGCGCATGAAAAACGCCCACAGCGCCGGCAAGACTGACAGGACATATCCTGCCGTCGCCCGCGCACCGTCGGTTTTCGTGGCAAAGCCCCACAGAACGCCCGACATGAACGACAAAATAACGGTGCCATAGGACAGCGTGAAAATCGGTCCACCCATGCCCAAAACAGGCGGCAACCATCCCAAAGTGGTCAGCGCACCAAATACAAACGGGATCAGACCCGCCAGCCCTAACGCTAGCGGCGCAACTGGGATCGACATCATGCTGGCATCCTTAGAACGCGGGGCACTTTGAATTCTACGTTTTCTTCGGCGGTCACGACCTGTTCGACGGTCACGGTGTAATGATCGCTGAATGCGTCGACGACTTCGTTGATCAGAACCTCGGGCGCAGATGCACCTGCGGTGATGCCGATGGTTTTGATGCCCTCTAGCGCGCGCCAATCAATGTCGGCGGCCCGCTGAACCAATTGCGCATAGTTGCAACCGTTCTTTGCGGCAACTTCGACCAGACGTTTGGAATTGGACGAATTCGGCGCACCGACAACCAGCAAGGCATCGCAATTCGGCGCGATGGTTTTCACGGCCTCTTGGCGGTTGGTGGTGGCGTAACAAATGTCTTCTTTGTGCGGGCCAACGATGGCAGGGAACCGAGCGTTCAGCGCCTCGATGATATCTTTGGTGTCATCAACGGACAGCGTGGTCTGCGTGACAAAGGCCAAACGGTTCGGATCGCGCACCTGAACATTGGCCACATCTTCGACCGTTTCGACCAACAAAACCTCGCCTTCGGGCAGTTGGCCCATGGTGCCGATGGTTTCCGGGTGGCCCGCGTGACCGATCATGATCATCTGCAACCCTTCATCCGCATGGCGGGCGGCTTCGATATGAACCTTACTTACCAATGGGCAAGTCGCGTCAACATAGACCATTTCGCGCGTTTCAGCGGCGGCAGGGACCGATTTGGGCACGCCATGCGCGGAAAAGATCACGGGGCGGTCATCGGGACATTCGTCCAATTCTTCGACGAACACCGCGCCTTTGTCGCGCAGGCTGTCGACGACGAATTTGTTGTGAACGATTTCGTGGCGCACATAGACAGGCGCGCCCCATTTTTCGATCGCCATTTCGACGATTTTGATCGCACGATCCACGCCCGCGCAGAACCCGCGCGGCGCAGCCAGATACAATGTCAAAGCAGGTTTGGTCATACCGAACAGGTAGTCGCAAGGTGCCACGCTGTCCAGCCGCACAAAAGAAAAGGGCCGGAAATTCCGGCCCTGTTTTCAGTCGTCAGATGTTTGCTGATCCTCGGGGCGCGGTTCGCGCGGCGGACGACCAACAACATCGCGCAATTCGTCCAGTTCGATAAAGTTATCGGCCTGACGGCGCAGTTCGTCGGAAATCATCGGCGGCTGGCTGCGGATCGTGGATACGACCGACACGCGCACGCCTTTGCGCTGCAACGCTTCGACCAGCGGGCGGAAATCGCCGTCGCCCGAAAACAGCACAACGTGATCTATATATGGGGCCAGCTCCATCGCATCGACGGTCAGTTCGATGTCCATGTTGCCCTTAACCTTACGGCGACCCATGCTGTCGGTGTATTCCTTGGCCGGTTTGGTGACCATGGTGAAACCGTTGTAATTCAGCCAATCAACCAACGGACGGATCGGCGAATATTCGTCATTTTCCAGCAGAGCGGTGTAGTAAAACGCCCGTAGCATTTTGCCGCGGCGCATGAATTCGCTACGAAGCAGTTTGTAATCGATGTCGAAACCCAACGCTTTCGCGGCAGCGTAAAGGTTAGAACCGTCGATGAAGAGCGCTAGACGCTCGTCACGATAAAACATAAAAAATCCCTTCAATATGGGTGACGCGCTCAAATGTGAGTGGAGTGCGCGTTGTCACAATTATATCTAGCTACTTAAATCGTGTTCTCAAGTCAGGATGTACTATAGCATGCCCACCTTAACACTCGTGGCACTTGGGTCCAACGCTACGTCAACATTTGGCACCCCAAAAGAGATTATTGCCCATGCTATCGCTACAATTGAATCCAGATTGGGCGTTACATGCGACAAAAGTTCGATTTATCGCACACCATGTTTCCCAAAAGGCGCAGGACCCGATTTCGCAAATGCGGTGATTCGGTTCGAAACCGACCTGCCCGCCCTGGAAATTTTAAACCAACTGCATGAAATAGAAACGGAATTCGGCCGCGTGCGGACCAAACGTTGGGGCGAACGAACGCTGGATCTGGATTTACTCTGCGTTGGTGACGCAATTCTGCCAGACAGCGACGAACTATCGCGATGGATGAACCTGCCGCTATCACAGCAGACGCAAGTTGCACCTAGCCAACTCATCCTGCCGCACCCACGCATTCAGGACCGCGCTTTTGTTCTGGTCCCGATGGCCACAGTGGCTCCGGAATGGCGCCATCCGACCCTACAAAAAACCGTGATCGACATGCGCGATGCCCTACCGCAGACGGAAATTGACGAAGTGGTCCTGTACCACTGATCCGAATCCGCTTGTCATTTCTATGATCTGGGCGTAAACGGGGGGCTTCCTAGGACCACATATTCAATAGTGGAGTGCGCTTATGGCCCGCGTAACGGTAGAAGATTGCGTCGATAAAGTCCCGAACCGGTTTGATCTGGTAATGCTTGCAGCACATCGTGCTCGTGAAATTTCCGCAGGTTCGCCGCTGACCGTTGACCGCGACAACGACAAAAACCCTGTTGTTGCGCTGCGCGAAATCGCTGACGAAACCCAACAGGCTGACGATCTGCGTGAACGCATGATCGAATCCAACCAGACCCAGATCGAAGTCGACGAACCAGAAGACGACGCGATGGCTCTGCTGATGGGTGCCGAAGCTGACAAACCAGCAGAGGACGACATGTCCGAAGAGAAACTGCTGCGTCAGTTGATGGAAGCACAAGGCCAGCGTTAATCGCTGCCCAACGATAGAGACTCCGGTGCCGGACCAAATTACGACAGCTGACAAACTGGTTGCGCTGGTCCGCACCTACAACCCTCGCACAAACGAAGCTTTGATCCGCAAGGCGTTCGATTTTGGCGAAGCCATGCATGACGGCCAGTTCCGTCATTCCGGCGAACGGTATTTCACGCACCCGATTGCAGTCGCCGCCATTTTGGCCAGACAGCAGATGGATGACGCCACCGTCATCACCGCCCTGCTGCACGACACAATCGAAGACACCAAAGCCAACTACAAAGAAGTCGAAAAACTGTTCGGTCGCGACATTGCCGAACTGGTGGACGGCGTGACCAAACTGACCAACATTCAGCTGACGTCGACCCAGACCAAACAGGCGGAAAATTTCCGCAAACTGTTTATGGCAATGTCCCGCGATCTGCGCGTTATTCTGGTCAAACTGGCGGACCGTCTGCACAACATGCGCACGATTTCGTCGATGCGCCCTGAAAAGCAGGCCCAAAAGGCACGTGAAACCATGGATATCTATGCGCCGCTTGCGGGCCGCATGGGTATGCAATGGATGCGCGAAGAACTCGAAGATCTGGCATTCAAGGTTCTGAACCCTGATGCCCGCCAATCGATCATCCGCCGCTTTGCCATGCTGCAAAAAGAATCCGGCGACGTGGTGGAAAAAATCACCTCGGATATGCGGGTCGAACTGGAAAAAGCAGGGCTCAAAGCTGACGTTTATGGCCGCGCGAAACGGCCCTATTCGATCTGGCGCAAGATGCAGGAAAAGGACCAAAGCTTTAGCCGCTTGTCCGATATTTATGGTTTCCGCGTCCTAACCGAAACCGAAACCGATTGCTATGGCGTGTTGGGCGCCGTGCACCAACGGTGGCGCGCGGTTCCTGGCCGGTTCAAGGATTACATCAGCCAGCCCAAATCCAACGGCTATCGTTCGATCCACACCACCGTATCTGGCCGCGACGGCAAACGCGTTGAAATCCAAATCCGCACCCGCGAAATGCACGAAGTTGCGGAAACCGGCGTGGCAGCGCACTGGTCATATAAGAACGGTGAACTGGTCGAAAACCGCTTTGCTGTTGATCCCGTCCGCTGGATTTCGCAGCTATCGGAACGTTTGGACGACGATACCGATCACGATGAATTCCTAGAGGCCGTCAAACTGGAGATGTATCAGGACCAAGTGTTCTGTTTCACCCCCAAAGGTGACGTCATCAAATTGCCGCGTGGCGCGACGCCGATCGATTTTGCCTATGCCATTCACACCCGCATTGGTGCGGCATGTGTGGGTGCAAAGGTTGACGGGCTGCGCGTGCCTTTGTGGACACGTTTGAAAAACGGCCAATCCATCGAAGTCATCACCGCAGAAGGCCAAAAACCAGAAGCAACCTGGATCGACATCGCTGTGACGGGCCGCGCGAAAACCGCGATCCGTCGTGCGCTGCGCGAAGAGGACCGCGAACGCTACATCAAACTGGGCCAGGAATTGGCGCGGGTTGCCTTTGAAAACATTGGCAAAAAAGCCACAGACAAAGCATTGCGCACAGCCGCAAAAACTCTGGCGCTAGAAAGCGTTGACGAAATGCTGGCCCGTTTGGGTAGCGCTGAAATTACGTCGCGCCGCGTTGTCCGTGCCATCTATCCCGACCTTGCCGAGCGCGAAGGCGACGAGATCGAACAGGAAAAGGCCGTCATCGGCCTGACCGGCGATAAATCTTATGCACGCGGTCAGTGCTGCCAGCCTGTTCCAGGCGAACGCATCGTTGGCATCGCAATTCCGGGTCATGGCGTGGTCCTGCATACCATTGATTGCGCGGCACTGGCTGAATTCGAAGACCTGCCAGACGCATGGGTTGATCTGCATTGGCAAGACGGCCGCCACGAAGCCAAACACACCGTCACGCTGGACCTGACCATCAGCAATGACGCGGGCGTATTGGGCCGTATTTGCACGTTGATCGGTGAACAGGACGCCAATATTTCCGACCTGAATTTCATCGACCGAAAACCTGATTTTTTCCGTCTGCATGTCGACGTTGACCTGCGTGACATCGAACATCTGCACCGCGTGATGACCGCACTAGAGGCCGAGAGCAATGTTTCCTCTATCGCTCGTTTGCGCGATCCATCCCGCGCAGCGCAGGTGAAAAAAGCAGGGCAATAAACCGTGTTCAAACGCCGCGACAGGTTACCTTTTTGGCGGGCATTACAGCAAATGCTTTGGCCTAGGGGTGGATGGCTGCGCGCGTATAATTATGTCAAACACCGTTTGCGCCGCCTGCCCGATACGCCCGAAAAAATCTGCCGAGGTATCGCTGTCGGTGTGTTCCTTAGCTTTACCCCTTTTTTCGGATTTCACATCCTATTCGCATGGCTGGCGGCACGCGCAATTCGCGGCAACAGCGGCGCGGCGGTTTTGGGTACGTTTTTTGGCAACCCTGCAACCTTTGGGTTTATCGCGTTTGCCTCTTTGACAACGGGGCATTTTATGTTGGGGTCCCGCCCTGACCACGATCCCAATTTGTCCGTCATGGAAAAATTCAGCGCTGCGGGACAGGATTTGTGGCACAATTTCTTTGCCATTTTCACGCCTGCAAAAACAGATTGGCGGGGGCTGGAATTATTCTTTCACGACGTATTCGTCCCCTACGCAATAGGCGGGCTGCTGATTGGAACAATTGCCGCCGTCGTGACCTATTACATCACCCTACCTGTCATTAGCGCCTATCAGGCCAGCCGTCGCAAACGTTTGCGCAATCGTATGGCCCAATTGTCGCGGTCTGCGGAAAAACACGCTGACGACATCTAAATAACCGATTAGGGTCCAACCAAATTCAAACATTCGGAGAAAACCGATGAGTGCTGGAAAACTGCGCCTGGGCGTAAACATTGACCACGTTGCCACCGTTCGCAACGCGCGCGGCAGCGCCTATCCTGATCCGATCCGCGCTGCACAAATCGCCGAAGAGGCAGGCGCCGATGGCATCACCGCGCACCTGCGCGAAGATCGCCGCCACATCAGCGATGCCGACATCGATGGCCTTATGGCAGCTTTGACCAAACCATTGAATTTCGAAATGGCCGCGACGGACGAAATGCAGGCGATTGCCTTACGCCACAAACCGCACGCCGTTTGCATCGTTCCCGAAAAACGCGAAGAGCGCACCACCGAAGGCGGTCTGGAAGTCGCCAAAGAAGAAAATCGTTTGGCCCATTTCATCGCCCCTCTGCGCGATGCAGGGTGCCGCGTGTCGATCTTTATCGCAGCAGATCAGCGCCAGATCGAAGCCGCAAACCGCATCGGCGCGCAAGTGATCGAACTACACACAGGCGCCTATTGCGATCTGCACGCCGAAGGTAAATTTGCCGAACGCGATGACGAATTGAAACGCCTGACGGATATGGCGACCTTTGCCAATTCCTTGGGGCTAGAGGTGCACGCAGGCCACGGCCTGACCTATGACACCGTGGGCCCAATCGCCGCCCTGCCCGAGGTGATGGAGCTAAACATCGGCCATTTCCTGATCGGCGAAGCCATTTTCCGCGGCCTAGACGGGTCGATCCGCGAAATGCGCCGCCTGATGGACGAGGCACGCGGGTGATCCGTTTTGCAGCAGTATTTGGTGTGATCGCGGCTCCGGCTGCGGCTGTCACGGTGGACGACTGCGTAGATCACCGATCCGATGCCGCCGCGATCATGGAACCATGGGACGAAAATACAGCGACCTATGCCAGTGACCGCATTCGGATCACCGTCATGGATAGCATCGAACCTGCAGCCGGTGCGCTACACATCATGGTTCTATCGCCGCCCTTTGATGAATTGGGCAGCCGCCAATGTAAAATCGTCAGCTATGATGACCAGCAGGGGTTCGCGGCGGTTTGGTTTAACGAACGCAATGCCGATTACAATCCAGCAACAGGCCTGACAGTCACCTTGCCTGTGCAGATCTGGCTGCCTGATGTGTCTTTCACCAATTCGGCCCAACTGGCGATCACGATCAACCAATCAACAGGTGATGTGACCACTGATTTCAACGTCGGAGGCGCCGAATGATTTTGGGTATCGGGTCTGATCTGGCCAATATCGAACGCATTCAGGGCACGTTGGATCGATTTGGCGACCGTTTCAAAAATCGCGTCTTCACCCCGACCGAACAGTCCAAGGCAGAACGCCGCAAAGATGTGGCCGGCACCTATGCCAAACGCTGGGCCGCAAAAGAGGCCTGTTCAAAGGCATTGGGAACGGGCCTCGCCATGGGGATCAGCTGGATCGACATGGCTGTCGAAAATCTTCCTTCGGGCCAGCCAACGATGACCCTATCGGGCTGGGCCGCAGAACGGCTGGCAGAAATGACCCCCGCAGGTCACACCGCTCATATTCACGTCACTTTGACAGACGATCACCCATGGGCCCAAGCCTTTGTCGTGATCGAAGCCCGCCCAACACCGCAGTTGGGTTGACTTAGTCCTATCTGCGCCGCATGAAGTCCACGTCTTACGCAGGAGCAGAAAATGTCCGAAGAAAATGGCCTGTGGGCCGGCGTCAAAGAAACGGTTAAAACCGTCGTATATGCCCTGCTGATCGCAGGTCTTTTCCGTTCGATCCTATTCCAGCCTTTCTGGATTCCGTCAGGATCGATGAAAGACACGCTGCTGATTGGCGATTTTCTGTTCGTGAACAAAATGGCCTACGGGTATTCCTACGCCTCTTGTCCTGCGGTCAAAGTGCCTGCGCTGGGAATCGACATCGGCCCCGAGGATTTCTGTGGCGCCTTTATGGGTAGCGACGAACGCCTGTTCGGCAACGACCCAGAGCGCGGCGACGTCGTCGTATTCCGCCATCGCGGTCTGGGCGAAGATTACATCAAACGCCTAATCGGCCTTCCGGGCGACAAAATTCAGGTCATTGATGGGCTGCTGTATATCAACGATGAACCCGTACAGGTCGAACCTGCTGGTCAGTTCATCGAAGAAACCAGCCCCCAAGGTCCGCACCAAATTCCGCCCAGCTGTATGCGCCCTGTCACGAACAATCAGTGCGTCAAAGATCGTTTTATCGAAACGCTGCCAAACGGCGTAAGCCATGAAATCCTGAACATCACCGACAGTGGTCAAGGAGACAACACAGATGTGTTTTACGTTCCGGAAAACGAATTCTTTTTCATGGGCGACAACCGCGACAATTCCGTTGATAGCCGTTTTGCATGGGACCCGATCAGAAACCGTGGTGTCGGCACCGTCCGCCGCGAAGATATCGTAGGCCGCGCAGACCGCGTTATCTTTTCGTCCGCGGGCAAATCCATTCTGGCGTTCTGGACATGGCGCGGCGACCGTTTCTTCCACGCGATCAACTAATTAGCCATGTGGCGCAACTATAACCCCGTCACTTTGTACCAAGACGGCTATGACTGGACAGGACGCACATCGCGGTCCCAGTTATTAGTCGTCTTGATATTTGTGGGTTTGGTCTGCCTGCCACTCTTGACCCTTGATAGCTTTGGCAATGCTGCGCGGATTGTAGAAATCACCGCATGGGTCGCGCTTTCCTTGCTGACGGTTCCTGTCGTGGGTCATTTCGTACGGCGCTTTAATCAGATGCGCTGGCCCGCAGGTTTGACATTGCTGTATTTGCTACCGTTTGTCAGCGTTGTGCTGCTTGCGATCCAGCTTTTGAAAAATCAGGGCCAGCGCCGTTTATATGAAATGTCATTTGCCAGAACCGCCGGATTCTATGCGGCGGTTTTGCTGGCCGTCCTGACCCTTTCTCGCATTTTCTGGACACCCTATTCTATCCCGTCGGGATCGATGAAACCAACCTTGCTGATCGGCGATGTTGTTGTCGCATGGCGCCTAGACCGCAGTGCCGACCGCGGGGATGTCATGGTATTTCGCGATCCAAACGATGGGCTGGTCTATGTGGCGCGCGTTATCGGGGTTGGCGGTGACACAGTCCAGATGCGCAATGGCCTACCGGTCATCAACAGCGTTCCCGCCACGCAAACAGCCATGGATGCCTTTGTTGAACCGATGACACCACAGGGCCCGTGGAAATCACTGCCCCGGTGTAGCAATGGTGCTGTTGGCTATGGCGCCACCTGCCAAAAAGACCAATTTACCGAAACCCTACCTGGGGATAATGGCGCACATCGTGTCCTGTCCGCGCTGAATAACGGGCCTATGGACAACACTCCGATATTCACTGTTCCTGACGGGCATCTGTTTTTCATGGGTGACAATCGGGACAATTCGCGCGATAGCCGCATCTCTGCCAACGCGGGTGGGTTGGGCTTTGTGCCTAAAACCGCTGTTATCGGGCGCGTCGGTCGGGTACTTTATGCTTTCAAAGGGGATGGACCCGCGTTTATCTGGACGTGGTCACCTTCGCGGATATTCAGGTCGATCGAATGAAATTGTCAGCCGAGCTCGTAAAATTCAGCAAAAACCTAGGGCACGAATTTTCGCGCCCCGAACTGCTGGTGCGCGCAATGACTCACCCTTCGATGTCGTCGCCGCACCGTGACAACAACCAGCGTCTGGAATTTCTGGGCGACCGTGTTCTGGGCCTGGTCATGTCCGAAGCGTTGTTCAAAGCCGACAAAGCCGCAGCCGAAGGCGTATTGGCCCCCCGTTTCAACGCATTGGTGCGCAAAGAAACCTGCGCCGATGTGGCCAAGGAAATCGATCTGGGGTCCGTCCTGCGTCTGGGCCGATCCGAACAGAAATCAGGCGGCCGCCGCAAGGACGCATTGCTGGGCGACGCGATGGAGGCGGTGATCGCCGCCGTCTATCTGGATGCCGGTTTTGAAACCGCCCGCGACGTCGTTCTTCGCCTATGGGGCGACCGCATCAATCAGGTCGAAGACGACGCCCGCGACCCCAAAACCGCGCTACAGGAATGGGCCCAGGGGCGCGGTCAGACCCCACCGAAATATGCCGAAGTGTCCCGCTCCGGCCCCGATCATCAACCCGTCTTTACCATCGAAGTGCGCTTGGACAGCGGCGATAGCGAACGCGCCAGCGCAGGTTCGAAACGGCACGCCGAACAGGCCGCCGCAAAAGCATTGCTTGCAAAGGTCAGCACATGACAGATACCCAAACCCGCGCAGGCTTTGCCGCGCTGATCGGCGAACCAAACGCCGGTAAATCGACCCTACTGAACTGGATGGTTGGCGCCAAAGTGTCGATCGTCACCCACAAGGTTCAGACCACCCGCGCCCGTATTCGCGGCGTTGCTATGGATGATCAGAACCAAATCGTGTTCGTCGACACCCCCGGCCTGTTCCGCCCGCGCCGCCGTTTGGACCGCGCGATGGTTGCAGCCGCTTGGGGCGGCGCAGCGGACGCGGATGTTGTTGTTCTATTGATCGAAGCAAACCGCGGCCTGACCGACGGCGTTCAGGCCATTCTGGACGCGCTGGCCGAAAACATGTCGCATGTACGCCTTGCGCTGGCGATCAACAAAATCGACCGCGTAAAGGCCGAAGACCTGCTGGCCCTGACCCAGAAAATGAACGACGCCTATACGTTCGAAAAAACGTTCCTGATTTCGGCCGAACGTGGCCACGGCTGCGAAGATCTGAAACATTGGCTGGGCGAACAGATGCCAACGGGCCCTTGGCTGTATCCCGATGATCAGATCGCCGATCTGCCGATGCGCATGATCGCGGCGGAAATCACCCGCGAAAAACTGACCCTGCGCCTGCATCAGGAACTGCCCTACCAGCTGACGGTTGAAACCGAAAAATGGGAAGAGCGCAAAGACGGATCGGCCCGTATTGATCAGATCGTTTACGTGTCCCGCGACGGCCACAAAGGTATCGTTTTGGGCAAAGGCGGCGAAACCGCCAAAGCCGTGTCCAAAGCCGCCCGCGAAGAATTGCAGGAATTTTTGGGCCGCAAGGTCCACCTGTTCTTGCAGATCAAGGTGCGTCCGAACTGGCTTGAAGAATCCGAACGCTATTCGGAAATGGGTCTGGATTTTAAGGACGGCAACGCATGAGGCTTGCCGCGGGCGTATGGGTGTCGGCCTATCTGACGCGCCTACGTCTGGCCGATATTCCGGCCTTTGTCACAGCGCGCGGCGATGAAACGGCGGGCGCTGTGCTGGTAAAACTGAACACATTAGACGGCAACGCGGCGGCCTATCAGCGGTCATTTGACCTGATGACGGGCGACCGCAAATGGATGACCCTGATCGAAGGCAGTGATGCAGACGTCGATCAATCGGTCGCCAAACAGCGGTCGTTCGACAGCGATCTATGGGTGATCGAAGTCGAAGACCGCATGGGCCGTACATTATTGGACGAACCGGGGCTGGAATGATCGAATGGCGGGATGAAGGCGCTTTGATCGCCGCACGCGCCCATGGCGAAAACGCCATGATCATCGACGTATTCACTCCATCCCGTGGCCGCCACAGCGGCGTTGTACGCGGCGGCACCAGCCGAAAAATGGTCGCGACCCTGCAACCCGGCACCCAAATCAGCGTCACATGGAAAGCCCGTCTGGAAACCCATATGGGCAGCTTTACCGTCGAACCTGTGCGCAGCCGTGCGGCATTGGTGATGAACGATCGCCTGGCTCTGAACGGGCTGAACGCAGTTTGCGGCTTGCTGGCCCGCACCCTGCCCGAACGTGAACCGCATAGCCCGCTATATGACCGCACCATCGCACTGTTGGACCTGCTGGGGCAGAACGATGTCTGGCCGCTGGCCTATCTGCATTGGGAAATGGCCCTGCTAGAGGAATTGGGTTTCGCCATCGACCTGTCGGCCTGCGCCGTGCGCGGCACGAACGAAGACCTGTGTTACATATCGCCAAAATCAGGCCGCGCGGTCAGCGCCCAAGGCGCAGGCCAATGGGCCGACCGTATGTTAGATCTGGTCCCCGTGATGAAAGGCGAAGGCGACGCAAGCGGCAGCGAAATAGCCCGTGCCATGAAGACAACAGGCTATTTCATTGAAAACCGATTGTTTGCCGCCCATTCGGGCCGCGTCCCCGCAGCGCGCCAACGATTGATCGACGCGCTGTCGCGGATGCAGGATTAACCCAGCAGACGACGCGCGATCACTTGCGCCTGAATTTCTGCTGCACCTTCAAAGATGTTCAGAATACGGGCGTCGCACAGGATGCGGCTGATTTTGTATTCCAACGCAAAACCATTGCCGCCGTGGATTTGCAGACCGTTATCCGCACAGGCCCACGCGATACGCGCGCCCAACAGTTTGGCCATGCCAGCCTCTAGGTCGCAACGGCGATCCGCGTCTTTTTCGCGGGCCGAAAAATAGGTCAGCTGGCGTGCGATCATGATTTCCACCGCCATCATCGCCAATTTGCCCGACACACGTGGGAAATTGATCAACGATTGGCCGAACTGTTTGCGGTCGATGGCATATTGCATTGAAACGTCCAGCGCGGATTGCGCCACACCGATTGCACGTGCTGCGGTCTGGATACGTGCCGATTCAAACGTCTGCATCAGCTGTTTGAAACCGTTACCCTCTTCCCCGCCCAGCAGGTTGTCGCCTTTGACTTTGAAATTATCAAAGCCCAGTTCGTATTCCTTCATGCCGCGGTAGCCCAGAACCTCGATCTCGCCGCCGGTCATGCCTTCGGTCGGGAATGGGTTTTCGTCGGTGCCCGGCGTTTTTTCCGCCAAGAACATCGACAGACCACGGTAATCGGTGGTGTTCGGGTCGGTCCGCGCCAGCAGGGTCATCACGTGGGTACGCGCCGCGTGGGTGATCCATGTTTTGTTGCCGGTGATGCTGTAATCGCCGTCTTCGCCTTTGACCGCGCGGGTGCGCAGAGACCCAAGGTCCGAACCGGTGTTTGGTTCGGTGAACACAGCCGTCGGCAGAATTTCTGCGGATGCCAGTTTTGGCAGCCAGTTTTCTTTCTGTTCGTCGGTGCCGCCGGCCAAAATCAGCTCTGCCGCGATTTCCGAACGGGTGCCCAGCGAACCAACACCAATATAGCCGCGCGACAGTTCTTCGGACACGACGCACATGGACGCTTTGGACAGGCCGAAACCGCCGAACTCTTCTGGGATGGTCAGGCCGAACACGCCCATTTCAGCCAGTTCGTCGATGATTTCCAGCGGGATCAATTCGTCTTTCAGGTGCCATTCATGCGCAAAAGGTTCGACCTTTTCCAGCGCATAGCGGCGGAACTGATCGCGGATCATTTCCAGTTCTTCGTCCAGACCCGAGGTGCCGAACATTGTCGCGCCGTTCTGGTCCTGCATCAATTCAACCAAACGCGAACGCGCAGCTTGGGTGTTGGCGGACTGAACCAAAGTGATCACTTCGACCGAGGTCAGATTGTCCTGCACGCCCAGATCATTCAAACGCAGGATTTCGCCCTGCGACATCGGAATGCCGCCTTTGATTTGGGCCAGGTATTCGCCGAATGCGATCTGCAGGATCAGCTGTTCGGTTTCACCAAATTTATCTTCGGCTTTGGCCGCAACCGCCCAGCCGTGCATCTGGCGCAGCGATTCCACATAGGTCGCAAGCCACGCCAATCCGTGCGCCGCCGCCTGATTCTGTTCGACCAACCCGCCCGACACGCGGCCGTCTTTCGTCACGCGTGATTTTACCGATTCTTTTGCGGATACCAGCAGTTGTTCCACTGGGGCGATCACAGCGCCCGTTAAGTCCAAAAGGTTCTCAAGAATTGGCGATGCTGTCATAGCGATGTCCTGTCCGTCGTGAGGCATGGTCGGCTCCTGATTGTGCACCTGCAGAGATAACGATTTCGCAACCGCAGCGCAACTTAATTTCGTCTAGAATACGTAGCGACAAACAAAATGTCGCATGGGAATTTTTCGTGCGTTGTCTGAGTTAAACGTCTAAGCCTGAGGAATGGATGCATTATTTTCGCTGATCTCACCTGAATTATTGGCTTTTGCTTTTGTTGTGACTGTCATCGCAGGCACGGTAAAAGGCGCGATCGGCTTTGCCATGCCGCTGATTATGATTTCAGGGCTAAGCATTCTGATCGACCCCAAATTGGTGGTCGCGGGAATCATTCTGCCGATTGTTCTGACCAACATTCTACAGGTCACCAAAGGCGGGCTGAAAAACGCGTGGGACGCCCTGATGGAGTATCGGGTCTATGTGATTTTGGTCTGTGTCATGATCCTGATCACATCCCAATTCGTGGCCTATGTGTCCGCTGACATGATGCTGTTGGGGCTGGGAATCATCGTGACGGTCCTATGCGCGATCCAAATCGCAGGGGTGCGCGTCGAAATCCCGCCGCATCGCCGCAAAATTGGGTCGATAATCGCCGGCATTCTATCGGGTATGCTGGGCGGATTTTCGGGAACATGGGGACCAACGACGGTGTTGTATCTGGTTGCTGTCGACACGCCCAAAGCCAAACAGTTCAGCGTTCAGGGCGTTGTCTATGGCGCGGGCGCGGTGATGTTGCTGATCGGGCACCTGAAATCGGGCATCCTGAACGCGCAAACCGTGCCGTTTTCATTGGCGCTGATCCCGCCGGGCATTTTGGGCATGTGGATCGGGTTCAAAATCCACGACCGCATCGATCAGGCCCTGTTCCGCAAGGCCACCCTGTGGGTGTTGTTGATTGCAGGGATCAATCTGGTCCGCCGCGGGATCATGGGCTGATTACGACAACAGCAAATCGCCGCTACATAGGCTTTCGATCGACATCCCCGCAGGCGCAGGAATCACATCGAAGGTGACGGAAAAATGCGTTTGCCCCGCCTGTTCGATGGCAAAGGACCATTCGCCAATCAGCACTTCGTACGGCATGTCGAAACGATACATGCCCAAACTGAAATCCTGATCCGACAAGCTGGGTGTCCAGCGTTGTTCGGTCACGCCTTCAGTGCCCATCGGCGGATGGCGCACAACAATTTCAGCGCCCGGCAATTTGATCCCATCCGCTAGGCGCGCCTGAAAACCGAATCCCAAATGCTGGACAGCAGGAACAGTTGTGGTCGCCGACAACACCGATGGTTCGCCAACAATCACATCAATCGCGCCGATTTCGGTATCGGGCGCAGGTTCAGATGCCAGCACTTCGTATGGGCAATGCAACCCAATATCCCCCACAACGATTGTCGGCTTTGCCTCATAGGCGGTAGCGACAGCGGGAATCAGACCGAATACCAAAGAAATTATACGCATCTTAAACATGGGCGTCATCTTCATGCGTTGGCTAGCGGTGTCAATAAAAAGGGCCCGGATACTGTCGCATCCGAGCCCGAAATTCGCGTGAGTGGCGCGTATTAGCCGATTGCTGCTGCTTTGACGTCTTCGTCGATGAACGGAACATACTGCGCAAAGTTGTCTGCAAACATTTCCACCAACTTGGACGCTTGCGCATCATAGGCCGATTTGTCCGCCCAAGTTGCACGTGGATCCAGCAGGGTCGCGTCAACGCCAGCAACGGTTACAGGGACTTCGAAACCAAAGTTCGGGTCCTTGCGGAATGTGGCTTCGGCCAGCGAACCGTCCAGCGCTGCCGACAGCAACGCGCGGGTTGCTTTGATCGGCATGCGGCTGCCTGTGCCGTATGCGCCGCCGGTCCAACCGGTGTTTACCAACCAGCAGGTCGCGCCGTGAGCCGCGATTTTTTCCTGCAGCAGTTTGCCATAGGCCTCTGGGCGGCGTGGCATGAATGGCGCGCCAAAACAGGTCGAGAATGTCGGGATCGGTTCGGTCACACCAATTTCGGTGCCTGGTGTTTTCGACGTGAAGCCAGACAGGAAGTGGTACATCGCCTGCGCAGGTGTCAGACGCGCGATCGGAGGCAGAACACCATATGCGTCACAGGTCAGCATGATGATGTTTTTCGGGTGACCGCCCAGTGCCGATTCCGAAGCATTCGAAATGTAGTGCAGCGGGTACGCACAGCGCATGTTGTCGGTGATCGAGTTGTCTTCGAAGTCCAGTTCTTTGGTGTCTTCGTCGTAAACCATGTTTTCGATCACGGTGCCGAACATCGAACAGGTCGCGTAGATCTCTGGTTCAGCTTCGGCCGACAGGTTGATGGTTTTTGCGTAGCAGCCGCCTTCGAAGTTAAAGGTGCCGCGATCCGACCAACCGTGTTCGTCGTCGCCGATTAGCACGCGATCAGGGTCAGCCGACAGGGTGGTTTTACCAGTGCCCGACAGACCAAAGAAAATCGCGGTGTCGACAGGGTTGCCAACAGCGTGGTTTGCCGAACAGTGCATCGGCATGATGCCTTTTTCAGGCAGCAGGTAGTTCAACAGCGTGAATACCGATTTCTTGTTTTCGCCCGCGTATTCGGTGCCAGCGATCAGAATGGTCTTTTTGTCAAAGTTCAGCGCGATCACGGTTTCCGAACGGCAGCCGTGTTTTTCTGGGTTCGCTTTGAACGATGGGCAGTTGATGATGGTCCATTCTGGATCGAATGTGTCCAGCTCTTCGCGTTCTGGGCGGCGCAGCATGGTGCGGATAAACAGCGAATGCCATGCCAGTTCGGTCACCATACGCACGTCCAGACGGTGTTCAGGGTCAGCGCCGCCGAACAAATCCTGTACGAAATAGGTGCCGCCCTTCATGTGTTCCAGAATGTCAGCGTGCAGGACGTCGAATTTGTCCATCGCCATTGGCGCGTTGTTGTCCCACCAAATGCTGTCTTCAACCGAAGGGGTACGAACAACGAATTTGTCCTTTGGCGAACGGCCGGTGTGTTTGCCGGTCGAAACCAGCAGCGCGCCGCCATTGCCCAAGGTGCTTTCGCCCAATTTCAACGATTCCTGAATAAGCGCAGGCTCCATCAGGTTGTAATAGACATAACCCAGTCCAGTGATGCCTTGATTTTCAAGCTTCATGGTTGGGTTGACCCGTCCGTGGTCCATTTGTCTCTCTCCTGATTTTGGGAGCCTGTTGCTCCGGGATAGGGGCCCACATAGCACCATGATTTTACATCAGAAAAGGCAGGTTTGACGCAGTTAGCGCAATCATTTTGGTGTTAGCGCAACCTGTTAGCGCGACCATAAGACCAAGGCCGCAAATCGGACCAATTGGTCGATTCTGTTAGGCATAACTGTTTACGCAAACAGCGCGAATCGCAGTTTCCGATTGATTCGCCCGCAGAAAAAATGCGAAAACTGTCCCTAAAAACGGCAGTTCAAAAAATTCAGGCTAAAGGGATCATCCCATGCACAAAATCGCGCTGGTCGACGACGACCGTAATATCCTGACCTCGGTCGCTATGACGCTAGAGGCAGAAGGTTTCGAAATCGAAACATATAACGATGGCCAACAAGCGCTGGATGCTTTTAACAAAAAGCTGCCGGATCTGGCTGTGCTGGATATCAAAATGCCCCGCATGGATGGCATGGATCTGCTGCAACGCCTGCGCCAGAAAACCAACATGCCGGTTATTTTCCTGACCTCGAAAGACGACGAAATCGACGAAGTTCTGGGCCTGCGTATGGGCGCAGACGATTACGTCAAAAAACCGTTCAGCCAGCGCCTATTGGTTGAACGCATCCGTTCGCTGCTACGTCGTCAGGACGCGCTGAACGGCGTCGAGGTTGAGGCCGTCGAAGAAGACAACAAAGTCATGACGCGCGGCCAGCTGACCATGGACCCACTGCGCCACGCGGTAAAATGGAAAGACCGCGACGTGTCTCTGACGGTCACCGAATTCTTGCTGCTGCAGGCATTGGCCCAGCGTCCCGGTTTCGTGAAATCCCGCGACCAGCTGATGGATGTGGCCTATGATGATCAGGTCTATGTTGATGACCGCACGATCGACAGCCACATCAAACGTCTGCGCAAAAAGATGCGTCAGGTCGACGATGAATTCAGCGCGATCGAAACGCTGTACGGCATCGGCTATCGCTATAACGAAGAGTAATCGATGACTGCCAACCCGCAAATCGATGTTCGAGATTTACGCTCTGTCCGCAATGCGGCACAGAAATCGGACATTGTTTTGGGGGATGAATATATCTCGCCCGAAACGACGATGGACCGCGAAATTCTGGATCGCCGCCGTCGTCGCGGGCTGATTACGCTGAACCGGTCGCCGCTGGCGCGCAAAATCATCACCTTCAACCTGCTGGCGATTTTGATCCTTGTCGGCGGCGTATTGTGGATGAACCCTTCGCGCGACAACCTTGCGTTCCAACGTGCGTCGGGGCTCGTGAACGAAGCCGAGCTAATCGCCGACGTTTTCGAGGCACAGCTACCCGACAGCGCGCCAGTGAATTTGATCACGGGCGATGGCATCAATTCCGCCGAAACCTTGGCCGGTCTGGACCTGCGGGGCGGCGTGCAAGTCTATGTTTTCGATCCGAACGAAACATTGGTGGTATCAGAAACGGCCCCCGACCGTGCCACAGTCGACGGCCTGAACTATGGCGACGATGGCACGATCATCACCGATTTTCTGAATTGGATGTGGGAAGGTTTGGCGCGCCTATTCAATTCGGATGCTGAATCTAATGTGTCGGCGGACCCCGTGGAAACGGCACAAACGGATGTGGCCCTTACGTTGTCCGACGGGACGCAGGTGCATTCGGAATACAACAGCGACGGGTTAACCACATTCCGCGTGAGCACCCCGATTATGCAAGGCGACACCCCTGTCGGCGTTGTCGTTTTGGTCGGCGCTGCGGGTGAATTGGATGCTTTGGTCAGACGCGAACGTGAACAGGTGCTCCAGATGTTTGTCATCGGCATTCTGGTTTCAATCGGGCTGTCGCTCATCCTTGCATCCACCATCGCCAACCCTTTGGCCGATCTTGCCGCCGCAGCAGAGGCTGGCCGCGATCGCAATGCGCGCAAAATGTCGCCTGGCCGTGTACGCATTCCTGACTTGACCGCCCGCCCTGATGAAATTGGCCGCCTGTCTGGCGCGCTGCGGGGCATGGTTGCGGCGCTGTATGACCGGATCGAAGCCAACGAACAATTCGCAGCCGACGTTGCCCATGAAATCAAAAACCCGCTGGCATCGTTGCAATCGGCGGTTGGCACAATGCGGGTCGCAAAACGCGACGATCAGCGCGAAAAACTACTACAGGTCATCGAACACGATGTGGTGCGTTTGGACCGTCTGGTGAGCGATATTTCCAACGCGTCCCGTCTGGATGCCGAATTGGTGAAAGAGGACGAAACGGAATTCGACCTATTGGAAATGCTGGGCAACCTAAACCAATTCCTAGGCGAACAGGCCCGTGACAAGGGCATTGAATACCTGACCGACTTACCAACTGGGCCCATTATGATTGCCGGCCTCGAAGGCCGATTGGCCCAAGTGTTCGTCAACCTGATCACCAATGCGATTTCGTTCTGCGAAGATGGTGATGCCATCCGCGTTTGGGCCCGTAAACGTGAAAATCGCATTTTGGTCGTCGTCGAAGACACCGGACCGGGTATTCCTGACGGCGCATTGACCAAAATTTTCAAACGCTTCTACTCTGAACGTCCTGCTGGGCAGTTTGGCAACAACTCTGGTCTGGGCCTTGCGATTTCAAAACAAATCGTCGAAGCCCACGGCGGTGTCATCTGGGCCGAAAACATTCGCCCCACGGACGCAGACATTACATCCGACCCGTTGGGCGCACGTTTTGTCGTTGGTCTGCCAGTCTAAAAAGTGTCAGACGATCCAATAAATGTTCACGGATCATGCGTTGCCCATCAAGGCCGCGCCGTGCTGATCGTAGGTGGGTCCGGTACAGGGAAATCAACGCTTGCGTTGCAATTGATGTCTATGGGCTGTGATCTGGTCGCGGATGACCGCACGGACATCTACCCCGACTTAACCGTGCGCGCCCCCGCCCCCATCCACGGCCTGATCGAAGCGCGCGGCATAGGTATTTTACGTGCACAGGCAGTTTCGGCACAACTTTTGCTAGTTGTAGATTTAGACCGCACAGAAACGGAACGCCTGCCTCAAACACGACACACGACGTATCACAAACATGCAATCCCGCTAATATATGGGGTCACAGGCGTTCACTTCCCCTTTGGGATACTGCAATATCTAAAAGAAGGCCGACAGGATTAACCCCATGCTAGATGCGCCGGAAAAACAGGATCTGATTTTGGTGACCGGCCCTTCGGGTGCAGGACGCACAACCGCAGTCCGCGCATTGGAAGATATCGGGTACGAAGTCATCGACAACCTGCCCCTATCCTTGCTGGACCGCCTGATCGAAGGCAGCCCGTTGGACCGTCCGCTGGCATTGGGTTTGGATGTGCGCAATCGCGATTTCACGGTCAATAGCGTGATCGACACGATTGACCGTTTGGGCGTCGATCCCCGCGTTGATCTAAAGGTGCTATTTCTGGATTGCGCAGATGACGTATTGATCCGCCGATTTTCCGAAACACGCCGCAGGCACCCTTTGGCGGATTCCAACGATCCGATCGTCGGCATCCGCAAAGAAAAAGAGCTGATGCTGCCCATTCGCGCACGTGCCGAATTTCTGATCGACACCAGCACAATGAGCCCCCACGAAGCACGGCTAGAGGTTCAGCGATGGTTTTCGAGCGACCACGACCAACTGCTGTCAGTGGCGACACAATCATTTTCGTACAAACGCGGTCTGCCTCGGGGACTGGATTTCGTTTTTGACTGCCGTTTTTTGCGCAACCCACATTGGGATCCGGAACTACGGTCGCTGGACGGCACCAATGCCGACGTCCAATCCTATGTCACCCAAGACGAACGGTTCGCGCCATTTTTTAACCACGTCAAATCCATGGTTGAGCTACTCCTACCTGCGTTTCGCGACGCGGGTAAAACCCACCTGTCCATCGGGTTCGGGTGTACCGGAGGGCAACACCGTTCGGTCACAATGACAGAACTCTTGTCCAAGGCTCTTGCAGAGGATGGCTGGCGGGTGTCTAAACGACATCGGGAATTGGAACGCCAGACTAAAACAGGTTTGGCTGATCGGGGTGAACACGCGTGATCGGGATCGTCATCGTAGCACATGGTGGTCTTGCCAAAGAATATTTGGCAGCCATGGAACATGTCGTCGGAAAACAGGATGCCGTTCGCGCCATCGCAACGGGACCCGAAGATGACCGTTCTGCAAAACAAGCCGAAATTTGCGATGCTGCAGATTCTGTGGATACAGGCGATGGCGTTGTGATCGTCACCGATATTTTCGGTGGATCGCCATCAAACCTATCCTTACGCGCATGCGGACCGACAAACCGCCGCATTTTATATGGTATGAATTTGCCTATGTTGATCAAGCTGGCCAAAAGCCGCGGCAGAACCGTACCCGATGCGGTCGACGCTGCGCTGCAGGCCGCCCGCAAATACATCAATAGTCATCAAGTCACAGAATAATTAACCCATATGTCCATTACCCGCCGCCTTGAAATCATCAATATCAAGGGCCTCCACGCCCGTGCCTCGGCCAAGCTTGCTGAAACTGTTGAACAGTTCGATGCAACAGCAACCGTTTCCAAAGACGGCATGGACGCCTCAGGCGATAGTATAATGGGGCTTTTGATGTTGGCAGCAGCCAAAGGAAGCTTTATTGAAGTCGAAACTTCAGGCAATCAGGCCGAAGAACTTGCCGACGCGATTCAAGCTTTGGTCGCGGACTATTTCGGCGAAGGCAACTAGGCATTTCAGGGGTTTGACCTTTGACAGACGTAACGCGCAATACTGCGAACGCCCCAGCGGGCCCAACCGATGCGCCAAAGGTCTATGACCGACGTAGCCTGACCTATTCGAACACCTTTGATAGTGCGTTTAAACGCAATGTAATCCGTGGGTTGGAATGGCTCACTGGGAAATGGCGGATTGTGCGCCGCGTTCGTAAATTCGAACGCATGGGCGCCCCAACGGGCCAAGCGTTCTGGCCCGCCACCATGCGCACGATGGGCATTGATCTGCAAACTCCGATGGAACAGATCAACCGCATCCCTAAAACCGGCCCTGTGATTTTTGTTGCCAACCACCCGCATGGTCTGGTGGATGGTATGATTCTGGCCGACCTGATCGGCCGCCGCCGCGACGATTACCGCATTCTGACACGTTCGCTACTGACGGGCATCGACGAAAGCGCCGCAAGCTATATGATTCCCGTGCCTTTCCCGCACGAAGAAGACGCGCAGCGCAAAATGATCGAAATGCGCAAAAAAGCCATGGAACATCTGGCCGAAGGTGGTCTGGTCGCGCTGTTCCCTTCGGGCGTTGTGGCCGCAGCCGAAAAACCGTTCGGCCCCGCGATCGAAGCCGAATGGAACGTCTTTACCGCGAAAATGATCCGTACGTCTGGCGCGACCGTTGTGCCATGTTTCTTTCAGGGATCGAATTCGCGCGCGTATCAGATCGCGAATTGCATTTCGCCGACAATCCGTCAGGGCCTGCTGCTACACGAAGTTGCGCATGCGTTCGACAAACCACAGGCCCCGATTATTGGCGATCCGATCCCCGCGGATGTGGTTGCGGAAAAAATCAAATCGCCGCGTGAATTTATGGCTTGGCTACGCGAACACACGATCAGCCTAAAAGGCTAAGGCCTAGGCTGACCCCAAAGTTCAGCGGGCACCGCTTTGACGATCAACACGGCCGCGATGCAGGCGAATAGCCAGCCACCTGGCCGTGTGAACATCCATACCAAAAACATGAACACAAAATTGACTGCCATACGTGGCAGACCTAACAAAAACACCATCAAATACGCTCCGGCAGCTCCATCCCGCGCAGCGCGTCAACGGTGTCCACAGGTTTCTTGCCCGACCGCTGAAGGCGCGTGATTTCCACCGCACCAGTGCCGCAGGCCACGGTAAACCCGTCTAGGATCTGGCCAGCATCGCCGGACCCTTCGACCAATTTCGATCCCAGCAGTTTGACGCGTTCGCCGTTAATTTCGCACCACGCACCCGGAAATGGCGACAGGCCGCGAATTTTGCGGTCGATGACTTCGGCGGGTTCGGACCAATCGATCGCGGCTTCGGCTTTGTCGATTTTCGCGGCATAGGTCACGCCGTCATCGGGCTGCACCTGAGGCGTCAGTTCAGCCAAATCGGCCAGTGCTTTGACGATCAGTTTTGCGCCCATATCCGACAGCCAGTCATGCAACTGACCTGTGGTTTCTTCGGCGCCAATGGCGGTGGTTTGTTTCATCAGAAAGGGGCCGGTATCCAGACCTGCCTCCATCTGCATGATGCACACACCCGTTTCCGCATCGCCCGCCATAATCGCGCGATGGATCGGGGCCGCACCGCGCCAACGCGGCAACAGGGACGCATGGATATTCAGGCAGCCATGTTTCGGCGCATCCAGCAACGACTGCGGCAGGATCAAACCATAGGCCACAACCACAGCCACATCAGCGTTCAGATCAGCAAAGGCCGCAACATCGGCGGCGTCTTTGAAATTCACAGGATGGCGGACAGGAATGCCCAGCGCCTCGGCCCGTGCATGCACAGGGCTGGGGCGATCTTTTTTGCCACGGCCCGCAGGGCGCGGGGGCTGCGAATAGGCGCAGACCACATCGTGGCCAGCCTCGACCAAAGCATCCAGCACAGGCACCGAAAAATCGGGCGTTCCCATAAACACGACGCGCATTGAATTATCCGTTCAGTTTCTTTGCCTTACGGGTCAGCATATCGCGCTTAACCTTGGACAGATGGTCGAAATACATTTTGCCGTTTAGGTGGTCGATCTGGTGCTGAACACTGGTCGCCCAGATATCAACGAAATCACGTTCCTCAACCTCGCCCGCTTCATTCAGGAACCGAACGGTAACGGCGCGCGGGCGCGTGATGACCGCAGATACGCCCGGCAAATTCGGAGACGCCTCTTCGTGGTCGCGCGGTTTGACAGACGCGTGCAAAATTTCAGGGTTGGCCATTTTCACGGCGCGGCCCCGTTCGTCGGACGCATCCACCACAGCCAAACGCAGCGGGATACCAAGCTGAACAGCGGCCAACCCGACACCCGGCATGCTGTCCATTGCTTCGATCATTTCGGCCCAGATCGCGCGGATGTCATCGGTGATCGCCTCAACGGGTTCGGCGGGCGTGCGCAGGACCTTGTTCGGCCATTTCACATAAGGACGATGCGCCATTATTTGCCCCGCGCCAGTTCGCGTTTCAGTTTCTGCATCTTGCGGGTGATCATCTGACGTTTCAGCGGTTTCAAATAATCAATGAACAGCGTGCCGTTCAGGTGATCGATTTCGTGCTGAACACAGGTCGCCCATAGCTCATCAAATTCTTCTTCGACCGTTTTGCCGTCAACGTCCAGCCAACGGACACGCACCATTTTGGGGCGTTCGACCTCGGCGAATTGATCGGGGATGGATAGGCATCCTTCCTCGTAGACGTTCTTTTCCTCTGATTCCCAAATGACCTCGGGGTTGATCAGAACCATTGGATTCGGCTTTGCCTCGGGATCGCGCTGCGCATCCATGACGATCAGACGGTTCAAAATACCGACCTGTGGCGCGGCCAGACCGATGCCAGGCGCATCATACATGGTTTCGATCATGTCGTCGGCCTGTTTGCGGATGTCGGCGGACACCTCGGCAATTGGGTCGGCAACCTTCTTCAGGCGGGGATCAGGATGGATCAAAATCGGGCGTAGGGTCATACCCGCGATGTAGCCATTTACCGCCCGTCCCGCAAGGATTGGCGCATTTACGCTTGCACCTATACCGCAAAGGGGCAAATTTGATCACATTACAGGAAAGAGGCCCCCAATGAATTTCGACGAAGTAATTGATCGCCGCGGCACCCATAATGCCAAATGGGACGAGATGCAGAACATCTATGGCGTCAGCCCCGAAGACGGTCTGGCGATGTGGGTGGCCGACATGGATTTCCGTGCGCCCGATTGCGTCACCACCGCGCTGCAAAAACAGATCGATCACGGCGTGCACGGCTATTTCGGTGACGAATCCGATTACCGCGCCGCAATTTGCTGGTGGATGAAAAACCGTCACGGATGGAACGTGGACCCAAATTGGATTTTCACAACCCACGGGTTGGTCAATGGCACCGCGATGTGCGTTGATGCCTACACGGAACAGGGCGATGGCGTCGTGCTGTTTACGCCTGTCTATCACGCCTTTGCCCGTGTGATCCGTGCCGCAGGGCGCGACGTGGTCGAATGCCCGCTGGCGTTGGAGGACGGCAAATATACCTATGATTTCGATGCCTATGACGCGCAGATGACCGGCAAGGAAAAAATGGTCATCCTGTGTTCGCCTCAAAACCCTGGTGGCCGCGTCTGGACGCAACAGGAGTTAGAGGGCGTGGCCGCATTTGCGAAACGCCACGATCTGATCCTTGTGTCCGACGAAATTCACCACGACCTGACCATGCCGGGCGTGACCCATATTCCGATGGCCAATATCGACGGGATCACAGACCGTCTGGTTATGATGACCGCGACGACCAAAACGTTCAACATCGCGGGCAGCCATTCGGGCAATGTGATTATTCCCGATGAAAAGCTGCGCAAAACGTTCGCCGCGCGGATGGCGGCGCTGGGTATTTCGCCGAACTCTTACGGTCTGTTCATGGCCACCGCCGCCTATAGCCCCGAAGGCGCGGCTTGGGTCGATGCGCTATGCGCCTATCTGGATGGCAACCGCCGCCTGTTCGACAAAGGCATCAACGCCATCCCCGGCCTGAAATCGATGGACTTGGAATCAACCTATCTGGCGTGGGTGGATTTTTCGGGAACAGGCATGTCGCGCGACGAATACACCAAACGCGTCCTGCAAGACGCCAAAATCGCGGTCAACTATGGACCGACCTTTGGCGCGGGCGGCGAAAACTATCTACGTTTCAATATCGCAACGCCGCGGTCGCGTGTCCAAGAGGCGGTGCGCCGCATGCAAGAAGCCTTTGGAGACTTGCAGTAACCGAATCAAAAAAGGGCCGTGACAGACGGCCCTTTTGCTATTCAGCTTTTGGTTATCAGCCCTGCAGGGGCATTTGTCGCACGAACAAAATCTACTGGCGGGCCGTCCAACGCAGCCTGATGCCATTTGTATTCGAACAAACGTTCGCCTTCTTCTTCGCGGGATTGATATACTAGGGCTTGGTACAAATACTTTGGCCCGTCATATATCTTGATATGTCCGCGCAGTTTTGGCGCGGCTTCTGCATCCATCGCGAACCCCGTGTCCCACATCCGATTGATGCGATACACTTCGTCGCCATCATGCACACACAGGCGAGACGAACGACGCTCTGCGGCGCGGCGGGCTTCTTCTAATCCTTTTCGGACAGCTTCGGGTAGAAAGTCTGACATAGCGTTCACCTTGGTCTTCTGTACCTAGGATGAACCAGCGGCGGATAAAATCAACCTATCCCAACGCCTTATGTGACAAACTTACCCAAATGTATCAAATAGTCGCAGATTTTCGTGCTTTTACGATGCTGTAAATGGACACGGCAGCGGCGACCGCGATGGCCACGACTGCAGCATAATGATCATGACCCGATGCAGCCTCTACATGGCCAGGGTGCGCCATAGCAGCGGTCGAAGCAGACATAAAAACAGCGGTCAGGGCAAAACGAGTCATAGGTATTCCTTTGCAATGCAATAATTTCGCACAAGCAATGCATATAGCACCGCTGGGTTTCAACCCAATCCAATGTGCAGCTGTGCATTTACGCAGTGATGCCGTGCGTCAGCATTTGTTGCGACTTTGGGCAAATCGCCTAGTTTTCATGCAACGTACAGACGGAGAGAACGATGGGTTACCTAGATAAAGGCGAATGGAAAGACGAATGGTACGACACGGAATCAACGGGCGGTAAATTCGTTCGTTCGACCGCAGCGTTCCGCAACTGGATCACCGCCGACGGGTCCGCAGGCCCATCTGGCGACGCAGGGTTCAAGGCGGAATCGGGCCGCTATCATCTGTACGTGTCCTACGCCTGCCCTTGGGCGCACCGCACATTGATTCTCCGCGCGATCAAAGACCTGACCGATCACATCACCATTTCCGTTGTGCATCCGCACATGTTGTCGGATGGCTGGACGTTTGACGATGATTTCGACGGCGCGACGGGCGACGACCTGTTCGGCCTGCCATTCCTGCGCGACATCTACACACGGGTTGATCCCGAAATTTCAGGCCGCGTGACTGTGCCGATCCTTTGGGACAAACACACAGGCAAAATCGTTTCCAACGAAAGTTCGGAAATCATTCGGATGTTGAACACGGCGTTCAACGGCATCACCGGCAACACCGATGATTACTGGCCCGAACATCTGCGTGATGACATCGAGGCACTGAACGATCGCATCTATGACACCGTGAACAACGGCGTCTACAAATCCGGCTTTGCCACCAGCCAAGAGGCCTATGAAGACGGCGTAAACCCGCTGTTCGACAGTCTGGACTGGATCGAAGATATCCTATCGAAAAACCGCTATCTGACGGGCGATCACCTGACCGAAGCCGATTGGCGTCTGTGGACGACGCTGGCCCGTTTCGATCTGGTCTATCACGGCCATTTCAAATGCAACCGCAAGAAACTGATCGAATACCCGAACATCTGGGCCTACACCCGAGAACTGTATCAAATCCCCGGCGTGGCCGAGACGACCCATTTCGATCACATCACGCATCACTATCACTACAGCCACGACATGATTAACCCCAACCGCATCATCCCCACCGGACCTGATTTGGATTGGAATGAACCCCACGGTCGCGGGGCCTAAATCGCGCAATCAGTCGCGTCTTAGACTTGTCTAACCCTGCCTAATCCTTTTCATAGGCGAAAACAGGGTTAGCCTTATGCAGACACGGGATCACGGAGGAAATCTGGACGCGGCCATCGCGCAATACGGTGGCAGGCGATCGGAATGGGTCGATCTATCAACAGGCATCAACCCAGTGCCCTATCCGGTCGGCAGCGTATCAGCGCAGGCATGGGGAACGTTGCCAGATAAAACGGCAATGACGGGGCTCATCTCTGCGGCGCGGAAATTCTGGAACGTGCCCGACCGTGCCGCAATTTTGCCCGCGAATGGGGCATCGGCCCTTATTCGGCGGATGCCCGAAATTACAGGCAGCGCCTACATCCCCGCGCCGACCTATAATGAACACGCCGCCGCCTTTGGCGCTGCCGACACATCCAACCCGATGGCGCCGGTTCATATTTTCGTGCACCCCAATAATCCAGACGGACGGCTATGGCCCTCGGTTGCTATCGGTGGGCGCCCAATGACGGTGATCGACGAAAGCTTTTGCGACGTCATCCCCGAAAAATCCCACGTCCACCGTGCCGGAGAAGATGGGATCGTTATCCTCAAAAGCTTTGGTAAATTCTGGGGGCTGGCGGGGCTGCGTCTGGGGTTCATGATCGGCACCCCCATTCTGATTGCCCGCATGGCCGAATTGCTGGAACCATGGTCGGTCAACGGCCCTGCATTGGAAATCGGCACGCGCGCGCTGAAGGATCCAGAATGGGCCGAACGCACCCGTCATCGGCTGTCAGAACATGCGGCCTATATGGACCAAATCTTTACGGCCAAAGGTGCGACCATCGCGGGCGGAACACCGCTATTTCGCCTGTATAGAGTTGATTCTGCCGCCCAATGGCAGGACCGTTTGGCCCGTGGTCACATCTGGACTCGCATCTTTCCCTATGCTGACGACTGGATCAGAGTCGGGCTGCCCGCGCCGCATCAATGGGATCAACTAAAGGCCGCTTTATGACCATCATTCTGGCGATGGTACTGGATGCCATTTTCGGCGAACCCAAGGCCATTTGGACACGTTTTCCCCACCCCGCCATTCTAATGGGCCGCTGCGTGTCGTTCGTTGACCGCACGCTCAACCATGGCCCAATGCGCCGCGATATGGGCATCGCAGGCATGGCGGGTTTGGTCGTCGCATTCGCTCTGATGGGGTATTTATTGGAACAATTCATCGGATGGCCTGCGCAGGTGTTGGTTGGGGCCATTTTGCTGGCGCAAAAATCACTGGTGGATCATGTGCGCGCCGTATCTCAGGGCCTGCGTCAATCATTGGCGGATGGACGTTTTGCCGTTTCGATGATCGTGGGTCGCGATACAGACGCCATGGACCAGCCCGCGGTCGCCCGCGCCGCCATAGAAAGCGCCGCCGAAAATTTCAGCGATGGAGTCATCGCGCCATTGTTCTGGTTTTTGGTCGGCGGGTTGCCAGGTTTGATGGTCTATAAAATCACCAATACTGCCGACAGCATGATTGGATACAAAACCGAAAAATACCGTGAATTCGGTTGGGCCGCGGCGCGGTTTGATGATCTGCTGAACCTGATCCCTGCCCGATTGACGGCGCTATTGTTTATCCTGCCCTATCCGCGCCTGTGGCAATTCAAACCGATCTACGCAGATGCCATCAAACACCGCAGCCCCAATGCCGGCTGGCCAGAGGCTGCATTGTCGCGCGTTTTGAATGTCGCGTTATCGGGTCCACGCCCCTATCACGGTCACATGCAGGACTATGATTGGGTGAATGACGGCGCACGTGATGCGCTGACGGCCGATGACATTGATACCGCGATCGTTCAGCTGTGGCGCGCGTGGTCGATTGCTTTGATCATGATCCTGCTCATCGCCTTTATCTGCGGTTGAAACCTGTCGGGCGAATGATACGCTCGTCCCAAGTTTCAAAGGAGCCATCATGCGTGTTATCGCCACCCTTGCCGCGCTTTGCTGCGCCACAACCGTGTCTGCACAATCTTGCGGAGGCTCTTTCAGCAGTTTCCTATCGGACGTAAAATCCGAAGCCGTTGCCCAAGGTTATGCACCCGCAACTGTCGACCGTTTTCTGGCAAACGCCCGTCAGGATGACGCCGTTATCCGCGCCGACCGCGCGCAAGGCGTATTCCAGATGGATTTTGTGACGTTTTCGCGCCGCCTGATTTCGCAAAACCGCATGGATAATGGCCGCTACTACGCAAACAATCAGGACGCCATTTTTGATCGCATCGAACGCGAATACGGCATTCCGCGCGGGGTGCTATTGGCGTTCTGGGCATTTGAAACCGATTTCGGACAGGTTCAGGGCGATTTCAACACGTTGAACGCGTTGTTGACCTTGGCGCATGATTGCCGCCGCCCAGAGTTGTTCCAGCCGCAGGTCTATGCCGCGCTGGAATTATATGAACGCGGGGATTTTGATCCTGTCCGCACGACAGGCGCATGGGCAGGCGAAATCGGGCAGGTCCAAATGCTGCCTGAAGATATCATTCGCAACGGACGCGATGGCGACGGCGATGGGCATGTTGATCTGAAAAATTCGTCGGCAGATGCGCTGTTGTCGGGCGCATCGGTTTTATCTTCGCTTGGATGGCGTCCGAATGAACCTTGGCTGCAAGAGGTCACGGTCCCTGCCGACCTTGATTGGTCGCTGACGGGGTTGAACCACGAATTGACGGGCCGCGAATGGGAACGGTTGGGCGTTCGCGCGACCAGCGGCGATATTGCCGGCAACCTGCCCGCATCTATCCTGCTACCAGTTGGCCGCAAAGGCCCTGCATTCATCGCATACCCGAATTTTCAGGTGTATTTCGAATGGAACAAATCCATGGTCTATGTGACCACGGCCGCCTATTTCGCAACCCGACTGATGGGCGCGCCAGCCTATGACGCCGGCAATCCCGACCCCGCCCTATCCGGAGAAGAGGTGATGGCACTACAGCGGAAACTGGAATCCATGGGCTATGATGTCGGCGGCGTAGACGGAATCATCGGCGCCATGACACGCCAAGCCGTTCAGGCAGAACAAATTCGCCTAGGCCTGCCCGCAGATGCGTGGCCGACGCGTGATTTGTTGAACAGGCTATAATTAGATTGTCGCGCTGGGGAATTTGCACCACATCCAACGCCCCTTTGGGCGAACTGACTGAATTTGTCGTCCACCATCTATCGCTGGGCGCGGATCACCTGTGGCTGCATCTGGATACCCCTTCGGAAGATGTCGTTTATGAATTGGGCCATCTTGCAAATTTGACCATCATCCAATGCGACGCGTCCTATTGGGATCGGCAAGGTGGGCGCCCTGATGAACACCAGCTGCGTCAGGTCGCCAACATGCAGCGCGTCTACAATGCTGCCGCGCTGGATTGGGTTGCGCATATTGATGTGGATGAATTCATCGTCGGTGACGACATAGGCAGCATTCTGGCCGACCAAAACGATGCGTTGATCGTGCGCATGAAACCCTGGGAAGCGCTGTTTTCACCTCATGACGATAGTCGATTTAACGCCCACCTGTTCCGCGCGGCATTGCGCGGTGACACAGCCAAACAACGCCGTCGCCAATCGTTTCAGGAATACACCCCATTATTGCCCAAAGGCGCGCTAAGCCACACAGCAGGCAAAGCGTTTTTCCGAACGGGACAAGGTTTATCACCGCGGATTCACAGCGCCCGACTGAACCGCGAACCGATTGAATCCGCCCCCTTTGACGATCGACTGCAGCTTTTACATTTTCACGCCCAAAATCGCCAACGCTGGCTGGCCCATTTGCCCTATCGTTTGGAACATGGGGCCTATCGGGCAAACCCTAAATTGGCCACGTTTTTGAAAAATGCATCCGATGATGACGTCAAAAAATTCTACAATCAGGTGATGTGCGTCAAACCTTGGTTGCGCGACAAATTGATCGACGAAGGTTTGATGATCGATATCGATCTGCACCTCGCGCTCAAGGTAGACGCGGTTATGCGACCATAGCCTCGGCTTTTTTCAGATCGACCGAAACCAACTGGCTGACGCCCTGTTCCTGCATGGTCACACCAAACAGACGGTCCATGCGGGCCATCGTGACCGCATGATGGGTGATGATCAGGAACCGCGTGTCGGTACGGCGGGTCATTTCATCCAAAAGGTCACAGAAACGAGTGACGTTCGCATCGTCCAATGGCGCGTCAACTTCGTCCAACACACAGATCGGCGCAGGGTTCGCAAGGAACACCGCAAAGATCAGCGCCAGCGCGGTCAGCGTCTGTTCACCGCCCGATAGCAGCGACAGGACCGACAGTTTTTTACCCGGCGGTTGGCACATGATTTCCAGACCGGCCTCTAACGGGTCATCGGATTCAACCAGAACCAGCTTTGCCTCGCCGCCGCCAAACAGGTGCGTGAACAGCGTGCCAAAGTTTTCGTTCACCTGTTCGAACGCGGTCAGCAGACGTTCGCGGCCTTCGCGGTTCAGGCCAAAGATACCTTGGCGCAGGGCTTTGATCGCTTCTTCTAGATCGGCCTTTTCGCCGGTCAACGTGTCGTATTCGGCCTGCACTTCGATTGCGTCTTCTTCGGCACGCAAGTTCACCGCGCCCAAGGCATCGCGCTGGCGTTTGTAGGTATTCACCTGATTTTCGATCTGTTCAGCGGGCGGCATGTCGTCGGGGACAACATCCAGCATTTCCAGCAATTTTTCAGGCGTGGTTTCCTGTGCCTCAGCGATGCGTTCGGTCGCATAGGTCACGGTTTCGCGGGCGGCCTCGTTGCGGGCTTCGGCGCGGGCACGGGATTCACGCGCCTCGGATGCCAGACGTTCGGCATCGCGTTCTTCCATCTGGATATCGCGCAGACCGTTTTCCGCCTCGGCCAATTTATCGGCAGCAGCGCGGCGGCGCTCTTCGGCGTCCTCGATCGCGGCGTTCAGTTCTTCGCGTTGTTCAGCGATTTCTTCGGGGGCCGCCATCGCCTCGTACAGCTGTTCTTCGCTTTCTTCTTTGCGGTCCAGCAATTCAGACGACCGTTTGGTTGCGGTCTCCAAACGGTGACGCCATCCGCTGATTTCCTTGGTAATTTCTTGGCTGCGTTTGGTGCGCGCATCGCCTTCGCGGCGAACCTCGTCAAAGGCTGCGCGTTTGGTCATCATGGTCATGCGGGCCGCTTCGACCGCCATTTTGACGTCTTCGACAGCGGCGCGCGCATCGGACAGGTCGGGCAAGCTACGGGCGGTCGCCTCGGCTTCGGACAACGCTTTGCGGGCGGTCAGCGCCTCTTCTTCGTGGCGGCGCAGGGCCAGCTGCGATGTTTCGCGTTTGCCTTCGGCCAGATTGCGGTCCGCTTCGGCGCGCGACAGGGCGCGGGCGGCATCGGCGACCTGCTGGTCGGCAGCACGGCGGGCGTTGCGGGCCATCTGGTCCGCTTGGGTCAGGGTTTCCAACCGCGCTTGCATATCTTCATGCGCGGCGCGGGCTTCTTCGGCGCGATCCTCTGCCGCCTCTAGATCGGCACGCAGCGCATTCAAACGGTTGATCTGTTGTAACCGCAGCGCGGCCGCAGATGGCGCATCTTCGGCGCCCGCACGGTAGCCGTCCCAGCGCCACAGATCACCCGCAAGGCTAACCAACCGCTGGCCCGGTTTCAACAATGACTGCAGGCGTTCGGCGTCGATGTTATCGATCAGGCCAATCTGGGCCATACGCCGACGCAAAACATCGGGCACATCCACAAAATCAGTCAACGGACGCGCACCATCAGGCAAGGCCTGCGCCACATCATAATCGGGCAGTTTCGACCAACCCGTTTTCAGATCGCCATCCAGAACGGGCGCGCGCAGATCATCGGCCAATGCCGCGCCCAGCGCCTTTTCATAGCCCGATTTCACCGACAATAAATCTAGGATCTGCGCCCCTTCGGCGCTGTCACGTTCGACCAGTTTGGCCAGACCGTTCACCTCGGCCCGCAGGGCGTTCACTTCGCCTTCGGCAGAGGACCGCAGGGCGCGGGCATCGACTTCGCGCGATTGCATTTCAGCGCGGGCGGTTTCAGCCTCGATCAACGTTTCTTCGGCGTGTTCGGCGGTGGCGACGGCGGCGGCTTCTGCCTCTTCGGCGGCGGCGAATTGTTCTTCGGCGCGGGTTAGGGCAGCGTCTGCGTCCTGCATCGCGGTTCGGGCGCGCACGGCGTCCTCTTCAGCTTTGGCCAGTGTTTTACGACTGTCATCCAGCAAACGCTGGGTCGATTGGTGACGGGCGGACAGACGCGCCACATCTTCGGTCTGTTCGGACAGCAAAGTTTCGCGTTCTTGCAACATCGACGCGGCTTCGCGCGATGCGTCTTGGGCGGCCTCTAGGCGAGTGTCTTGGCCCTGCGCCGCCTTGGCGATCTCGCGGGCTTCCCATTCCAGACGTTCGATCGTTTGTTCCGCGTCCACGTTCAAACCGCTTTCGCGTTCGATATCCCGGGCCAGCTGATCGATACGGTTTTTCAGGGTCTGAATAGTCTCTAACGCGCGGATTTCTTGGTCTTTCAGCGTGTCGCGCTGAACCTGCAAACGCTGCAGGATCGCGGCGGCAATCGCCTCTTCTTCGCGCAGGGGCGGCAATGCCTCTTCGCCTTGGACACGTTTGGCGGTGGTCGCGCGGGCGTGGCTTTCGGCTTGAGACGCCGCAACCGTGCGTTCGCGCAGAACGTCCACGGCGGCCAAACGCGCCTCTTCGGCCTCTTTCCAGCGGCGGTACAGCAACATGCCTTCGGCGTGGCGCAGGTTTTCACCGATTTCGCGATACCGCGCCGCCTGACGCGCCTGACGCGCAAGTTGGTTCAACTGGTTGGCCAGTTGTTCGGTCACGTCGTCAACGCGTTCCAGATTGGCCTCTGCCGCCTTTAGCTTCAGCTCTGCCTCATGCCGGCGTTGATACAGGCCCGAAATGCCTGCGGCCTCTTCCAAAATACGGCGGCGAGCCTTGGGTTTGGCGTTGATCAGTTCCGAAATCTGGCCCTGACGCACCAGCGCGGGCGAATGGGCACCCGTGGACGCATCGGCGAATAGCATCTGAACGTCGCGGGCGCGTACGTCTTTGGTGCCGACCTTATAGGCCGACCCGATGTCGCGGGTAATACGGCGAACGATTTCCAGATTGTCGGCATCATTAAACGCCGCTGGGGCCAAGCGTTCGTGGTTATCAATGACCAACGATACTTCGGCAAAGTTACGGGCGGGCCGCGTGGCCGCACCGGCAAAGATCACATCCTCCATCCCGCCGCCGCGCATCGCCTTGGGGCGGGTTTCACCCATGACCCAGCGCAGCGCCTCTAGCAAGTTGGATTTACCGCAGCCGTTCGGGCCCACGACACCGGTCAGACCATCGGCGATGATCAGGTCGGTCGGGTCGACAAAGCTTTTAAAGCCGTTCAGCCGCAGTTTGGTAAACTTCACGCGATGTACTCACTGATTCCGTTAGGGTCTGATTTTGCGGAATGGGCACGGCGCGAGTCAATGCCGACACACTTTATCTGCCCCAACGGCCCATTTTATCCACAAGATATCGCAAGAATCCGCGCAGGTACGACAGCGATTGCATGACCAATGGGGCGGTGATCTATTCAAATCAATCTATTTATCGACGGCTTTTACCAATGATTCTTATTGAACGCACATCCCCCAAACACCCACAGGCCACGGCGCTGCTGCACGCATCACAGGCGCTAATGCGCAGCCTGTTTCCACCCGAGGATAATTTCTATCTGGACGTAGATGCCCTATGCGCGCCCAGCATTCGGTTTTTCACGGCCCGCAAGGGCGACACCATAATCGGCACGGGCGCCTTGGCCGTCAAAGACGGGTATGGAGAGGTCAAATCCATGTTCGTCGCCGAAGAGGCCCGTGGATCAGGCGCCGCAGACGCTCTGTTGCGCCAGATCGAGGATGAGGCGCGCGCCGAAAATCTGGACTGGCTAAAACTGGAAACAGGTAACCTGCTGCACGCCGCCCACAAGGTTTACGCCCGACATGGGTTCACAAAATGCGGGCCGTTTGGCGATTATCCTGATGCAAACTCTTCGATTTTCATGGAAAAGCGTCTAACTGCAGTGTCAGACGACTAAGGATACCGCCCGTGACCCTGACTGCAGACTACATCCAATCCACATATGAAAAGATCAAAGATGACACAATCCAGACGCCAACCGTGCGTGCATCGCGTCTGTCCCCCCGTTTGGGATTTGATCTGTTTCTGAAACTGGAAAACCTGCAGCACACCAACGCATTCAAGGCGCGGGGAGCGTTGGCGAAATTGCTGACCCTGTCGGACGCCCAGAAACAGGCAGGCGTGATCGCATGCAGCGCGGGCAACCACGCCCAAGGCGTTGCCTATCACGCCACCAATCTGGGCATTCCGTCCGTCATCGTCATGCCCGAAGGCACTCCGTTCAACAAAATCCAGCGCACGCAGGATTTCGGGGCCAAGGTCGTGATCCACGGGAACGGTTTTGACGACAGCGTTGCCTTTACCAAAGACATGGCCGAACGCGACGGGCTGACGTTTATCCACCCGTTCGATGATATCGATGTCGTCGCGGGCCAAGGCAGCGTTGCAATCGAAATGCTAGCCCAGCAGCCCGATCTGGATGTGATCGTTGTGCCCATCGGCGGCGGCGGTCTGATCGCGGGCATGGCCACCGCGGCCAAGGCGATCAAACCCGACGTTCAGGTGATCGGCGCGCAGGCCCTACTGTTTGACGCGGTGAAATCGGCGATCGACGGCACGCCGCCCCATTTCGCTGGCGCGTCATTGGCCGAAGGCATCGCCGTTAAGGCGCCATCGGAAAACAACATCAATATCATCCGCAACACCGTGGACCGCATCGAAACCGCGACCGAAGAAGACATCGAAGACGCGATTTTTGACCTGCTGTCGAACGAAAAAATCGTGGCCGAAGGCGCAGCAGGCGCGGGCATGGCGGTGATCAATCAGTTGCGCGATGAATTGCAGGGCAAAAAGGTCGGGCTGGTCGTTTGCGGCGGCAATATCGACAGCCGCATTCTGTCGACGCTGATCCTGCGCGGATTGGTGCGCGACGGGCGGATCACTCGCCTGACGTTCATCATTGATGACCGCCCTGGTCAGCTGTCGGAAATTTCGCGCCTGATCGGCGAAGCAGGCGCAAACGTGGTGGAGGTCATCCACCAACGCATGTTCCAAAGTGTCGCCCTGAAACAGGCCGAACTGGATGTGGTGATCGAAGCGCGCGACATTGAACATGTGCGCGACATCGTCGGCGTCTTGCGCGGCAAAGGGTTCAACGTTTCGACAAACAACGAAACGCTGTAGCGCCTTAGCCCTCTTTTTTCGCGGCCGCTGCTTTTTTCATTTTTTCCAGAATGGCTTTTTTGTCATTGCGTGGATCAGCGGTCTGTTTGTTGCGGCCCTTTTTGTTCATGTCTAGGTCACGTGTGTAACCGCTGTGAACCGACGACGGACCCGAAGTACGATAATCTGGCATAGTATGCTCCTTTTTCTGGGCTGATGCCCTATTCGTCGGACATTGGCAATTGGCGGGTTGCGAAACCCCGTCATGCACAGCAATGTCCACCCAAACCGGAGGATACCAATGTCAGACGAAAATCAACAGCACGCCGAACGCATGAAAAAGGTCAAAGCGGCGCGCGACAAGATGATGGCCAAAAAGACCGACAAAAAAGGCCTGATCATCGTGTATACTGGCGATGGCAAAGGCAAATCGACCGCAGGCTTTGGCATGATTTTTCGCCACATCGGTCACGGCATGAAATGCGCCATCGTTCAGTTCATCAAAGGCAAATGGCCCAGCGGTGAACGCGACATGATCAAAGAACGCTTTGCCGATATCTGCCCCGTCCACGTCATGGGCGAAGGGTTCACTTGGGAAACCCAAGACAAAGAGCGCGACAAAGAAATGGCCGCCGCCGCTTGGGAAAAATGCAAAGAACTGGTGCGCGACGAATCCAACAGCATGGTTCTGATGGACGAAATCAACATCGCGCTGCGCTATGATTATCTGGATATCAACGACGTGGTGACGTTCCTGCGCGATGAAAAACCGCACATGACCCACGTGGTTCTGACGGGCCGTAATGCGCACCCCGACCTGATCGAAATTGCCGATCTGGTAACAGAAATGAAGCAGATCAAACACCCGTTCAAATCCGGCATTGCCGCACAGGTAGGTGTAGAATACTGAACTGGAACGTCCCGCAAATAACCCTAAGTTAAATCCCGAAAGGGGTTTGATATGACAAAACTTTTAGGAATTTGCGGGTCGCTTCGATCCGGTTCGTATAACTTGATGCTATTGAAACAGGCCGCCGAACGGTTTGGCGCCGATCAGTTCAACATCGCCGAAATTCGTATGGAACTATACGACGGCGATGTCGAAGACCGCGATGGCGTCCCTGCGGCGGCCCAAGCGCTGTATGATCAGATCAAAGCGTCTGATGCGGTGATTATTGCAACGCCTGAATATAACAAATCCATCCCCGGTGGTTTGAAAAACGCGCTGGATTGGGTCAGCCGCATCGAAGGCAACCCATGGGAAAACAAACCTGTGTCGATCATCTCTGCGGCGGCGGGCCGTGGGGGCGGTGACCGGTCGCAATATGCGCTGCGTCACGCGCTGCAACCCTTTGCGCCGCTATTGCTGAACGGCCGCGAAGTTCTGGTCGGCGGCGCGTTCAACGCCTTTGGTGACGACGGCAAACTGTCCGATGATCAAGCCGTCAAGATGCTGGACACGCATCTGGGCGCGTTGAAAGACCTGATTACATACTCGCAGTCGGTTTAAACCCGTCAGGAATATCGTCGTGGCCGTCCAGCATCAGGTCGGCCATGACCGCGCCTATTTTCGGGGCCATTCCGAACCCGATTTTGAACCCGCCGTTGGCAATAAATTCGCCGTCCCGCAACGGGTGCATACCAATCATCGGCGCACGGCTTTTGGCGCGGGGGCGCACGCCGGCCCAGCGTTCGATCACGGGGGCGTTTTTCAACACAGGAAACGCCGCGATAGCGCGGGCGATCACATCGTCCAGCTGATCATCCGTGGTGTCGGACGCGTCAAATTCGCGTTCGCTGGTGGACCCAATGGCGACCGTGCCGTTCGCATGGGGCACGATATGCAGGCTATCGGCAAATAGCTGCGGCAACAGCCAACCGTTGTATTGCAGTACCGCTGCCTGACCTTTGACGCCGTTGCCTACGTTTTTGCCAACACTTTCAGACAGTTCCATCAACCCGCGCCAACCCGTAGCGTGCAGGATTTTGCCCTCTGCCGCGCCTTCGGTCACGATTTCACCGCCCAGCGCGACGATCGCCGATGCCAAGGCGTGACAGGCCATGCGCGGATGCATCAGGGCGCTTAGGTTATCCCAAACGACCTGCCCCGTGGGCGTGGGCGGGCACCAATCGCCAAAATCTGCCGCCGGAGCGACCTGCCATTCGTATTTCCCGCGCCACAGGTCACGCGCGGATTCCGTACGGGCGCGGGCCAATTCAATCGCGCGGTCATCCGCCAACGGCTGCAATCGCCCCGATCGGAGATATCCAGCGTGTTCGCCCGATACCTCGGCTACCTCGGCCCAGAATTTGGCGGCCATATCCAGACTTTGGAATTGGAATTCTTTTTTGTCGTTCCAGTTTTCAGGAACATGCGGAGCCAGCGCCCCGACAACCCCGCCCGAAGACCCAGCAGCGACACCAAAGGGATCGATTACCCGCACGCGGGCCTTGCGTCTGGCGCAGGCATAGCCCACTGCTAGACCAAAGGCCCCTGCGCCGAAAATTGTTACATCTACCGTTGCCATGGGCCACCTTTGGGTTCGTGTTGGCACGTATTTAAGGCAGACCAGTATGAACGACCAGCCGATTGCGGATATCGAATGGCGCGACGACACGATCCCTGTGTCGAAACAGTTCGACGACCCCTATTTTTCGATCAACGACGGTCTGGCCGAAACGCGGCATGTGTTTATCGCAGGCAACAACCTGCCCCAACGGTTTGGTTCTGATTTCCACATCGGCGAATTGGGGTTCGGCACGGGGCTGAATTTTCTGACCACTTGGGCCGCTTGGATCGCAGACGGATCGCGCGGAACCGTGACATTCACCACATTCGAAGCGTTCCCAATGTCGCTGGATGAAACCGAACGCGCATTGGCGGCGTTCCCCGAAATTGCGCCTTTGGCCGATCAGATGATCGCAGGCCTGCGCGCGGGCGACACGACGTTCGGCGACATTCGCCTGAACATCGTCACGGGCGACGTGCGTGAAACCCTACCCAAATCCGACCTACAGGCGGATGCGTGGTTTCTGGACGGGTTCAGCCCCGCGAAAAATCCCGAAATGTGGGGGGCCGATTTGATGCAGCACGTCTATGACCACACAGGCCAAGGCGGCACCTTTGCCACCTACACGGCGGCGGGCCATGTCCGCAAATCGCTGGAAACCGCAGGGTTCACCGTGACCCGCACCAAAGGGTTCGCTCACAAACGCCATATGTCACGCGGGATCAAAGAATGACCGAACAGAACAACCGAATGGGCATTTGGATGATGGTGCTGGTCACCTTCATTTTCTCTGTCCAAGACGCCGCATCACGCCATCTGGGCGAACTATACGACATCCGTTTCATCGTGATGGTGCGGTTCTGGTTTTTCGCCATGTTTGCAGTCGCGCTAAGCTATCGGCACACGGGGTCGGCGTTCGGAGCGATCAAAACCAAACAGCCCATCGCACAGTTTTTCCGCGCCCTGATTATGGTGCTGGAAATCGGCATCATGGTCGTCGCCTTTACCAAATTGGGCCTTGTGGAAACCCATGCGATTTTTGCGTGCTATCCCCTGATCATCGCAGCGCTATCGGGGCCGATTTTGGGCGAATCCGTTGGCTGGCGGCGGTGGGTCGCCATCGGTATCGGGTTTATCGGCGTGATAATTATTCTACAGCCCAGCGACGGCGTGTTCTCGCTTGTGTCGCTGTGGGCCGTTGTTCCGACCATCATGTTCGCCACATACGGCATCATGAACCGCTACGTCGCACGCAAAGATTCGGCTGCAACGTCATTTTTCTGGATGGGCATTTTCGGGATGATCTTGTCGACGGCGGTCGGCGTGTTTTACTGGGAAAACATGGCGCCCATCGACTGGGTGTGGATGCTGTTTTTGTGCATCATCAGCCTAGCTGGTCATTACCTGTTGATCCGCGCGTACGAAGTCGCCCAAGCCAGCGCCATCCAACCCTTTGCCTATCTGCAGCTGCCATTCGCGTCCTTTATCGGCGTGACCATGTTTGGCGACAACCTACGCACCAACGTCGTCATCGGCGCGGTGATTGTTGTGTCGGCAGGCGTGTTCACATTGATCCGCGAACAGCTGGCCGCACGTAAACAGGCTAAGGCCGCGCGAGTGGTCGAGGAGCGGTAGCCGGCGCATAGGGGCTCGTGGACATTGATGGTTCTACCGTTTCATCCCATGGACGCGCGGCGGGGCGCACCAATGGTTTCACACCGCGCAGCAGGTCTGAAAATTCAATCGGTCCGCTGGCCGTTCCATTCAGGCGAGCGTTATAGATCAGGATGCTTTCCGTCACGCGCTGCACGTAGTTGCGGGTTTCGCTAAACGGGATCATTTCGATCCAATCGATGACATCTGCGTCGCCTGTACGTGGATCACCCCGTTCGTCGATCCACCGTGCAGGACGGCTGGGCCCTGCGTTATATCCTGCGGCGATCATGACGGGCGACGGGCCGAACCGATCCTGCAAATTCCATAGATATTTCGCCCCCAAGGTCGCGTTATATTCCCAATCCGCAGTCAAACGCGCACGGCTATAGGGCAAATCCAATTCCCCAGCGACTTCTTCGGCTGTGGCTGGCATGATTTGCATCAGGCCCAGCGCTCCGACAGCGCTGCCTACGACGGGGTTAAATTCGCTTTCGCGGCGGGCAATCGATAGCGCCAATTCAGGATCGACAGGCAAATCCATGCGGTGCAGGTCGTGCAGCGGGAAATATAGATCAGGAATAATCATCCCCCGCGCGGCCGCCGATTTGCCCAATAACAGCATGAAAAACGGTTCATTTCTGCGGCGCAGTTCCAATCCTAGGCTGCCCAGTTCCGCACGATCCAACGTTCGGCCCAATGCCGCAAAAAACAAAACCGCCGATCCTCTTTCACCGGCATCCAGCAATTCAAAACCAGACCGCGCCCATTCGTTAGACGACACAGGCGACGCATCATATGGGTCAAACAATTCGGAACGGATCAACGATGGGTCCAGCGACTGCCCCAGTTTTTCCGCCGCCAATAGACCATAGAAACCCGTTTGGTGGGCCGCCGCTTCGGCATAGGCGGTTTGGGCGGATTGGGCGTCGCCCAACGCTTCATACGTACGCCCCAGCCAATACCCTGCACGCCCCGAAGAAATCGGTCCATCAACCGCGTTTTTCAAATGATTAAAATGAATTCGGGCGACAGCCGGTTGGTCCAGAAACCGCAATGCGATGTAGCCCGACAGCCATTCCAGATCGGCATAGGGTTCACCATCGTCGGGCGACAAGAAATGCATGCTCGCCAATTGATAGGCACGGTGATAGCGGCCTTCGCGCATATCCCAGCGGGCAAGGTTACGGCGCCAACCAGACCAGCGGAACGGCTGATATAGGTCTTCGGCGGAATCAGTGTGGGTTAGTAAGATCGCAATCGCATCCGTATAATCGCCGCGATTGGACAGGAAATTCATCCGGTCATACGCCAGCCCAACGTCGTCACGGCGCGATGCAGGCACCGCGGATAGTTTTGCGCCCCAATCGCTGGATCGGCGGATCAGGGCAATGCGCGCCTCTGCCACGGCACGATCATCCTGTGGAAGATAGTCCAAAATCCATTCCACATCATCAGCGCGCGACCGCCACAGCATGTTTTCAGCGCGAATGGCATGCTGTTCGGTCAAATCCGGACCGAATTCGGCAATGATCGCGGCGGTTTCCTCTTCGGTTAGGCCGTATTTTTCCCAGATATTTTGAATGACAGCGCGGGCCTGTTCGTTTTGGCCCAGCGCGCGCATAGCCATGGCAAGCCGCAATCCGCCCGTCCCGGTTTCGGGTTCATTGTCTGCAAACCACGCAACAACGTAGGCTGGATCGGTTTCATCGGTAATTGATTCTTCGCCGCGGGCGCGCAACCGGTCAATTCCGGGCCAGTCGGAATGTTCAGCCGTAAAGGCGATATAATCGCCAAAGGTTCCTTCGCCTTCGCGCAGACGGGTCCACGTGATCAGATCGTGCGCTAATAAATCAAGCCCCACAAGGCCATAGGCGGAATCCCATTCGCCTGCGCGGCCTGCGTCGAACGCGTTTGATAGGGCCGCATCTTGGGCATTCAGCGGCGATGCGAATGCCCCGATCAGACCGAAAACCATCAGTTTGCAGCGTAAAAATGCCATGAATTCCTGCCCTTTTTCAAAAGAGCCTAACGCCCAATGCACAAAGCACAACTCACAAACTTGGCAAGCGGCGGAAACCCGTCTAGGTTCCGCGCGTTTTACATCGGGCCGATTCATGGCCCTTAGCACAAGGAAAGCGTGTCATGCTCAAAGGATCGATGCCAGCATTGGTAACGCCGTTCAAAGACGGCCAAGTGGATCTGGACGCGCTGAAAAAGCTGGTCGAATGGCACATCGACCAAGGGTCGCACGGTCTGGTTCCTGTTGGCACCACAGGCGAAAGCCCGACGCTAAGCCACGAAGAACACGATCTGGTTGTTGAAACCGTGGTCAAACAGGTTGCAGGCCGCATCCCTGTTGTTGCGGGCGCTGGGTCGAACAACACCACCGAATCCGTCCGTCTGGTCGAAGCCGCGAAAAAAGCAGGCGCAGACGCAGCATTGGTCGTGACCCCGTACTACAACAAACCGACCCAAAAAGGTTTGATCGCCCATTTCGAAGCGACCGCAAAAATCGGTCTGCCGATTGTGATCTACAACATCCCTGGCCGTTCGGTCGTCGATATGACCCCCGCAACTATGGGTCATTTGGCGAAATTGCCGGAAATGATCGCAGTGAAAGACGCGACAGGTGATCTGTCCCGCGTTCCGAAATGCCGTATCACCTGTGGTCACGATTTCATCCAGTTGTCGGGCGAAGACGCAACCGCATTGGGTTTCAACGCGCATGGCGGTCTGGGCTGCATTTCGGTCACCGCGAACATCGCGCCGAAACTGTGTTCGGAATTCCAAGAGGCGACTCTGCGCGGCGATTACAAAACCGCATTGGAATATCAGGACCGCCTGATGCCCCTGCACGACGCCGTGTTCATCGAACCAGGCGTTGCAGGCGCGAAATACGGTATGTCGCTACTGGGTCTGTGTTCTGACGAAGTCCGTTCGCCTCTGACCCCGCTAGAAGACAGCACCAAAGACCGCATTCGCGCCGCGATGGTGCACGCTGGCCTACTGAATTGAGCCGCACCCCGGCGACCGGTCGGGACAACCTGATCGGGTCTTTGTTTATGATCCTTTCGATGGCGGGTTTCGCCATCGAAGATTCATTTATCAAATACGCCACCCTGACCGACGCCAACATTCCGCACGGGCAACTGATCGTCATGGTCGCTGCCAGCGGCATGGTGTTTTTCGGCGCGATGACCGCATTTCGCCGCCAGCCGTTATTCCCCGCTGAATTACTGTCGAAACCCCTGCTGCTACGTGGCGGGTTCGAAATCATGGGGCGGCTTAGCTATACTCTGGCGTTCATCCTTGCCCCGCTGATCACAGCGACTGCCATTTTGCAGGCGACCCCATTGGTCGTAGTCGCTGGCGCCGCCCTGTTTCTGGGCGAAAAGGTCGGCCCGCGCCAATGGGTGGCGGTCGTGCTGGGATTTTTTGGCGTAATGCTGATCTTGCAGCCATGGGACGCTCAGTTCGATTTTCTGACCTTTCTCGCGGTGCTGGGCATGATCGGTTTTGCGGGCCGCGATCTGGCCACCCGCGCATCCCCTGCCCGCCTGTCAAACTGGCAACTGGGGTTCATCGGCTACGCGATGTTCACCTTGGCGGGTTTGATCATCTGGGGCCTTCAGGGCGGATTCACACCGATTTCAGCCGCGGCGATGACCTATATCACCATCGCAGCCATGGGCGGGATCACAGGGTATTTCGCGCTGACCGTTGCCATGCGCACGGGCGACGTGGGCGCGGTCACGCCGTGGCGCTATACCCGCCTAATCATCGGCGCTGTGCTGGTTCTGATCATGTTTGGCGAACCCATCGATCTGCCCACCATCATCGGCAGCGTGATTGTCGTGGGCAGCGGTATTTTCACCATGATCCGCAAACGGCAGCGGCAACAGACCTAACCGCCCCTTGCCCCCACTGCGGCAAAGCCCTATCTGGGTTGAACTATGGCCAAGAAAAAAGAAAACACCAATTACAAGGTCATCGCAGAAAACCGCCGCGCGCGGTTTGATTATGCGATCGAATCCGACCTAGAGGTCGGCATCGTCCTCATGGGGTCCGAAGTGAAATCGCTGCGCAACGGGCAGTCGAACATCGCCGAAAGCTATGCCTCGGTCGATGATGGTGAACTGTGGCTGACGAACGCCTATATCGCGCCCTACGCCCAAGCCAAAACCTGGGGCCACGAAGAACGCCGCAAACGCAAACTGCTGTGTTCCAAACGCGAATTGGCCCGCCTGTGGAACGCCACCAAACGCGAAGGCATGACCATCGTACCGTTGGTGATGTATTTCAACGACCGCGGTTTGATTAAGCTAAAGATCGGCGTCGCCAAAGGTAAAAAGAACCACGACAAACGGGCCGACAGCGCGAAACGCGATTGGAACCGCCAAAAACAGCGTCTGCTGCGCGATCGCGGATAAATTCCGACCGTTTCCTGCTGGTTTTTAGTGCAAAGGCGGCTGTGCCTCTTGCCTCATATTATTACCCGCGCTAGTGGGGTTCGGATTGCTACTATCATCCGAAAGGGCACGCGAATGACCCAGACCACTCAGGATGATCCGCGCACCTTGGTTTCGACCGAATGGCTGGCGGCCCATCTAAAAGATGCTGACCTGCGCATTCTGGATGCCAGCTGGTTCCTGCCGACCGAAAACCGCGATCCACGCGCGGATTTCGACGCAAACCACATCCCTGGCGCTCGTTTTTTTGACATCGACGAAATCGCTGATCTGCGGTCGGACCTGCCGCATATGTTGCCCCCCGTTGAAAAATTCCTGTCGCGCGTGCGGGCATTGGGTGTTGGCGATGGCCACCAGATCGTTGTCTACGATTCCAAAGGCCTGTTTTCCGCCGCCCGCGTTTGGTGGATGTTCAAAGTCTTTGGCCACGACCAGATCGCCGTTCTGGATGGCGGATTGCCGAAATGGACCGCCGAAGGCCGCCCGACGAATGACGCAGACCCCGTGATCCGCGACCGCCACATGCTGGTCGACCTGCGCCACCACATGGTCAAAGACGTGACCGAGGTCGCCCGCGCATCCAAATTGCGCGACTATGACATCATTGACGCCCGCGCCGCCGAACGGTTCCGGGGCGATGCGCCCGAACCCCGCGAAGGCCTACGCGCGGGCCATATTCCGGGCGCGAAAAACGTACCTTTTTCCACTGTTCTGAATGCCGACGGCACGATGAAATCCGCAGGCGACCTGCGCGGCGTTTTCACCGCTGCCGGCGTCGATCTGTCGAAACCCGTTATCACAACCTGCGGATCTGGCGTGACCGCAGCGGTTTTGTGCCTTGCTCTTGAACGCATGGGGAAAACCGATCACGCGCTATACGATGGCTCATGGTCCGAATGGGGCATGTACGCCGACCTTCCTATCGCAACCGGAGATGAATGATGCTCGAGCATCTTACCGAACAACCCGCCGATAAAATCCTTGCCCTGATGCAGGCCTACCGCGAAGACCCACGCGACAACAAAGTCGACTTGGGCGTTGGTGTTTACAAAAATGCCGAAGGCGTCACTCCGGTGATGAAGGCGGTCAAAGCTGCCGAACAAAAGATCTGGGAAGCACAAACCTCCAAGGCGTACACATCGCTGGCTGGCGAACCCCAGTACATCGAAGGCATGATCGATCTGGTGCTAAACGGCGCTGTTGATCGCGCACGCATCGGCGCTGTGACGACTCCGGGCGGCACGGGCGCGATCCGTCAAGCGATGGAACTGATCAACAAAACCACGCCGAACGCGACCGTTTGGGTATCGAACCCCACTTGGCCAAACCACGTGTCGATCCTGAACTATCTGGGCATGACCCACAAAGCATACAGCTATTTCGACACCGCAACCCGCGACGTTGATTTCGCTGGCATGATGGCTGATCTGGCAAACGTTGCTGCAGGCGACGTTGTTCTGCTGCACGGCTGCTGCCACAACCCAACGGGCGCAAACCTGACACTAGACCAGTGGAAAGACGTCGTTGCTCTGATCAACGACAAAGGCGCGATCCCACTGATCGACATCGCCTACCAAGGTTTCGGTGACGGTCTGGACGCAGACGCCGCAGCAACCCGTCTGGTCGCGGGTTCTGTCGGTGAATGCCTGATCGCAGCGTCCTGTTCGAAAAACTTTGGCATCTACCGCGAACGTACCGGCATCCTGATGGCCATCGCAGCGGACGAAAAAACTGCGAAACTGTCTCAGGGCATGCTGCAGTTCCTGAACCGCCAGAACTATTCGTTCCCGCCAGATCACGGCGCGCGTATCGTTGCGACCATCCTGAACGACGCCGACCTGCGTAAAATGTGGGAAGAAGAGCTGGAAGAAACCCGCCTGTCGATGCTGAACCTGCGTCAGCAACTGGCAGACGAACTGAAACGCCTGACCAATTCGGACCGTTTCAATTTCCTAGCCGAACACCGCGGCATGTTCAGCCAAATCGGCACCACCGCCGATAAGGTCGAAAAAATGCGCGCAGACAGCGCCATCTACATGGTCAGCGACAGCCGCCTGAACATTGCAGGTCTGAACGACAAAACCGTTCCTCTGCTGGCCAAAGCGATCGTCGACGCTGGCGTGTAATTGACGCGCCCGCGGGCCACGCCCGCGCGAAACAAAAACAACAAACGCCCGCAGCATTTGCTGCGGGCGTTTTCATTTTAACAGCAGACATAAAAAAACCCGGGCGCGAACGCCCGGGTCTAATTTCCGATGAAAGGATATTAGCCTTTCGAGAATTCTGGGTAAGCTTCCATACCCAGCTCTGCTTTATCCAGACCGTTGATTTCGTCTTCTTCGGATACGCGGATGCCAACCAGAGCTTTCAGGATGAACCATACGACCAGCGACACAACGAAGGTGAAGATGCCGACGACGACGATGGAGTACAGCTGAGTGCCCAGCGATGCGTCACCGTTGGTGAAGACAACTGCGATGGTGCCCCAGATGCCGCAGACCAGGTGAACTGGGATAGCGCCAACAACGTCGTCCAGTTTCAGTTTGTCCAGCAGAGGAACAGTGATCACAACCAGGATACCGCCGATAGCGCCGATGATGGTTGCTGCACCCAGAGTTGGGGTCAGAGGCTCTGCAGTGATCGAAACCAGACCAGCCAGTGCGCCGTTCAGTACCATGGTCAGGTCGACCTTTTTGTACAGAAGTTGGGTCATGATCATTGCTGCCAGTGCGCCACCTGCTGCTGCAGTGTTGGTGTTCGCAAAGATACGCGATACGTCAGCTACGTCACCTACGGTGCCCATTGCCAGCTGCGATGCGCCGTTGAAGCCGAACCAACCCAGCCACAGGATGAATGTACCCAAGGTTGCCAGAGTCAGGTTCGAACCTGGGATTGGGTTTACACGGCCGTCTTTGTATTTACCGATACGTGGACCCAGTACCAGCAGACCAGCCAAAGCAGCCCAGCCACCTACCGAGTGTACAACGGTCGAACCAGCGAAGTCCAAGAAACCAGCTGCGTCCAAGAAACCGCCGCCCCATTTCCACGAAGCTTGCAGAGGGTAGATAACAGCAGTCAGAACAACGGTGAACGCCAGGAACGGCCACAGTTTGATACGCTCAGCCAGAGTACCCGAAACGATCGATGCAGTGGTGGCACAGAACATCAGCTGGAAGAAGAAGTCGGATGCAGTTGCTGCATAACCGTAGTCATCAGCGCCATCACGAGCAACGCCAACAGCTTCCAGAACGCCTACGCCCCAAACGCCGGACAGAACGCCGTCAACCGACCATGTGCCCAGTGGGTACATCAGGTTGTAACCGATCAGGTAGTAGAAAATCGCTGCCAGCGAAAACAGAGCAACGTTTTTGGTCAGCTGCATCGCAACGTTTTTGGTGCGAACCAGGCCAGCTTCTAGCATCGCAAAACCAGCTGCCATCCAGAATACCAGGAAGCCGCCGATTAGGAACAATAGCGAGTTAAAAATGAAAATGGTGTCTGAAGCCGCATCAACGCCAGCTTCTTGGGCAAAGCCCATAGCCGGAAGCGCAGTCAGCGCCGCAGCAGCAGGGAGGAGTTTAGTAAGTTTCATGGAAATTCCCCTGTCGTCGCCTTATAGGGCGTCGTCGTTAGTTTCGCCGGTGCGCACGCGAACGGCGCCCTCAACGTCGAGAACAAAGATTTTACCGTCGCCGATTTTTTCGGTTTTGGCGGTAGCTGCGATGGTCGAAACGATCTGGTCGGCCATGTTGTCAGGCACGACGATCTCTAGTTTGACCTTTGGAACAAAGTTCACAGCGTATTCAGCACCACGGTAGATTTCGGTGTGACCGGACTGAGAGCCAAAGCCCTTGATTTCGGTCACCATCATGCCGCGAACGCCAGCGGCGGTTACGGCTTCGCGTACCTCCTCCAGCTTGAACGGCTTGATAGTAGCAATGATCAGTTTCACGTTCTTCCCCTTGCGATATTAATCGACTGACCCCATCTGGGATCTCGCCCCGCTACTGAGCGTGTTAGGTGCCCATTCCTCAAGCAAATGGCGGATTTTCGCCGGTTAGGGTCGGATGTTTTGCCTAAAAATTATACATTTTAATCGTTTCGATCATTTTTTAAGCATATAAAAAACTTAACAAAGGGTTTCTAGCGGCTCAACATTTCAACCGCACGGGGATAGAATCCCGCAAAACGCATATAAGAAAGAGCAGATAATGAGCGGTAAGGGACAAAAACGCCCCACTTTGGTGGCCGAGAATCGCTATGCGACGCGGCAGAACGCGAAACCGACGCCAAAACCCGCCCCTAAGCGGCGCAAGACTGCGACACCAAAACCAAAACGGCGCGGACCGCTGGGGTGGGTTTGGGCCGTTATCTGGTTCTTTATCAGCCTTATTTTGAAAATCGGCATTGCTGGCGGCGTTATTGTCAGCCTGATTATTGCGGGCGCTGTCCTTTACAAATCATCGTCTTTGCCCCCTGCATCCGACCTGATCGACGGTCGGGCCCGTGGATCGGTCACCATGCTGGACGTTAATGGCGAACAGTTTGCGTGGCGCGGCGACCAATTTGCGGGGATGATCACGGCCTCTTCGGTATCCGAACATTTGAAAAACGCTGTCGTGGCGACCGAAGACAAACGGTTCTATCGTCACTTTGGTATTTCCCCGCGCGGCATTGCGGGCGCTGTCCGCAACAATCTGGCTGCTGGCAACGGCGCGCTATCTGGCGCGGGTGGATCAACCATCACCCAACAGACGGCAAAACTGTTGTGTCAGGGCCAACCTTTTGACCCCGACATTTGGGACAACGAAACCGCATACGAAGCAGACTGCCGCCAAACCACCGTCTGGCGCAAAGTGACCGAAGCCATCTACGCCATGGCGATGGAAGTGCGTTACACCAAAGATGAAATCCTGACGATTTACCTGAACCGCGCCTATCTGGGCGCAGGCACCCGCGGGTTCGAAGCCGCCGCACAGCGATATTTCGGCGTCTCTGCCGCAGGTGTGACCCCTGCTCAGGCCGCTCTATTGGCCGGATTGCTAAAAGCCCCGTCATCCTATGCACCGACCAGCAACCTGCAACGCAGCTGGGATCGCGCCAGCGTCGTCGTCGGATTGATGGAAGACCAAGGATACATAACAGCCGCACAAGCCCAAGACGCGCTAACCAACCCAGCACAACTGTCCGAAGCCGCCCAGACGCGCGCAGGCGGATATTTCGCGGATTGGGTCATGGACACCGGTCCGTCCTATTTCACCGAAGACACGACCGAAGACGTCATCATCCGCACCACATTTGATCCGCGCATCCAAACAGCCGCAGAAGACGCGATAGACTGGGTATTCGAAAACAAGGTCCGCGAAGGGTCCGAAGCACAAGCCGCGATTGTCGTCATGTCCGCGGATGGCGCAGTGCGCGCGATGGTCGGAGGGCGCCAAACCTCTGTTGGCGGGCAATTCAACCGCGCAACCCAAGCGCTGCGCCAGACAGGTTCGCTGTTCAAACCGTTCATTTTTTCGGCTGCACTGGAAATGGGACATAGCCCGTTGGACATCATCAATGATGATCCGCTATGCCTGAACGTCCCGGGGTCCGGTGAATGGTGCCCGCGCAACTATGACCGCGAATTCAAAGGTCCGATCACCCTCACCCAAGCTTTGCAAGAAAGCCGCAATATTCCCGCAATCATGCTGTCGGAAAGCGTCGGCCGCGACGCCGTACAAACCGTTGCGCGCGGATTTGGATTTTCGAACGATTTGGCTGACGGCCCCGCTCTGGCGCTGGGGGTTTCCGAATCCACACTGATCGAAATGACGGGCGCCTTTGCGGGCATTTTGAATGGTGGGTCATCTGTGACCCCATATGGCATGGAACAACTGAGCCTTCGTCGGAATGCCGCTGTGCCGCTGATGGGGTCGGGCGGCGGGATCGGCGAACGTGTCATACGCGAAGAAAACGCTCGGCTGCTGACTTGGATGATGCATCAAGTGATCGAAGTCGGCACAGGTCAGCGGGCCAAAATCGACGGTTGGCAAATCGCAGGTAAATCCGGCACCACCCAAAGCGCCCGTGACGCATGGTTCATCGCCTTTACGGGGGATTACGTGACAGGCATTTGGATGGGGTATGACAATAACACGCCGCTGACAGGCGTCACAGGCGGCGGTCTGCCTGCCGAAATCTGGCACGAAGTGATGACCCGTGTTCTGGACGGCATGGTGCCTAGCCCGCTGCCCATGGACGTGCCCCAAGGTCAGGCAGCCACCCCCGTCATGACAGACGATCAGGCACAGGGTTTGATTGAATTAATCTTGCGAGAGTTGCAGAACCAATAATCAAACAGGCGGCAACAGGTCGTCTTCGGCCTCTGTCGCGCTGATGCCCATGGCCTCTAGCCCGCTTTCTAAATGATCGGCCAAATGCGGCGATCCTTTTAGATAGCTTTCGGTGGGGGCTGTCGCTTCGGCCTGCGCGGTTGCATAGGCTTCGTCATAGTCGGTCGCGTCAAAACTGCCGCGCCCGATCCAGAACAGCGCGACCAGCGCGGCCTGTTCTTCGATATTCAACCGCCTGATGAAACCGTCGAATTCGGCTTCGGCGCGGTCCAATTCGCGGGCCAGAATGATTATTTCGGCCACTTTGTCGGATGTGATGTGCATTGGTTCGTTTCCCCCAGTTCGCATAACAGGATGGAAACAGATTGAACGGGGCATCCCTGCCCCGCCTTGATCCAACGCAAATCAGAATAATCTGTAGTACAGCCAATCCGGCAAAAACTGTGACAATCGGAACATCGCCCCAAAGCCACGTGGGAAATTATGGGCAAAGCCGTCCGAATTCATGTGTTCGAAATAATCCTGCGCCGCGTCTTTGGGGTCTTTGATAAACGGCATCTTGAAATCGTTTTTGTCGGTCAGACGCGTTTTGATGAACCCTGGATTGACCAATTGCACATCAACGCCTGATCCGCGCAGGTCTGCGTACATGCTTTCGGCCAGATACATCACGCCAGCCTTTGACGCGCCATACCCGATTGCCCCCGGCAGACCGCGAAACCCCGACAACGATCCGGTCAATACGATATGCCCGGCCCCTTTGGCGACCATATCGGGCACGACAGCGCCGACAGCGCGCATTGCGCCCGTGAAATTGATATCTGCCATGGCGGTTGCCTTATCGGCATCCCATTCTTTGGCGGACATGGGCCAATATACGCCCGCCAGAAACACCATACCGTCAATCGGACCGATATCTTTCGCTGCCTGTTTGACAGCATCGGCGTCCGTCACATCCAACGGCATAATGCTGCTTTTGCCGACCAATTCATTTGATAGGTCGGTCAGGCGATCTGCATCACGTGCAGACAATATCACCTCGACCCCAGCCGAGCTCATGACTTGCGACAGAGCCCGCCCCAATCCTTCGCTTGCGCCGATCAACCAGTAGCGCTTGCCTTTCCAATCTCGCATTCTTTCACCTCTGCCGGTCGCATCGTCGCAACCAGTTCGGCGACTTTGATGCCGAATTTGCGGAACTGCGACCGGTTTACCAATACTCCGTTCGGGGCCGCATACATCCAATCCGTCACGGATAAGACATGCCCCCCGGCGTCTTCTGTTAATTTAAGGTTGTAGTTCAAAACCACAGCCGATCCAGATTGCTGGCCGTGTCCAGACCCCACCAAATCCGGTGCGTCGGCTGTAATCCGCCCGTTGTCATCAACGGTGAATGTCCATTCACGCGCCTGATTTTCACCACTGGCGTAGGTAAAATATTCCTTCATCACGCCGCGGTTTCCATCCCATTCGGCATGCATATCTGCAACAAATCGCGAACTCACACGGCCCAACGGCCCGTAAATCACACCTTCGCACACCAAATGCCCGTCAAAGTCTTTGCGGATATCAACTGGCCTGTCGGTGCTTTGGTAGTCACTGATTTTCTGTGACTGAAACCCAGCCAAGCGTGAAAATACCAACAGCGCAGCAACCACAATCAGGATGCCGCATAAAATTCCATACAAAAAGGTCATCTTGTTGCCTCTTGTGCGCTGACTTGTTGTTGAGGAGGTTCAGGCCGCGTGCGATAGGGCGCCCCTTTGCGCCACAGCCTGAACGCCTGCCAATGGATCAGACCCATGACCCGCAACGACGCAAAAGGACGCCGTAGCGAAGCCATGATCATCGCAGATGTTTTCAACGGTTTTCGTTCGCCGCGCAGCGTCGCAACCACACCGCCGCCATTGCGCATAAAATCGATCACAATCTCGATCTTGTTGTACCCGATATCGAACCGAAATTTGTATTCGCCCTCTAGCGGCTGAAACGGCGATACATGCATCACCTTTTGCGCAGTGATCCAACGGTCACGGGAAATCGGTTCCATGTCGGGGTTATGACAAATATAGCAGTGGCGGTCGCCAAAGGTATTGGTGACTTCGGCGATAACAACGCGCAGCTGGCCTGACACATCGTGGCACAGCCAAAAACTGACCGGATTGAACACATAGCCCGCGACCCGAGGCTGAGTGAGGAAAATAATCTTTCCATCGCAGCCCAGCTGATACCGGTTTAAAACCTCGCGCGCCCATGCGGCACCGCGGCCTTCACCTGGCGGGCCGCCGCAATCGCGGTCGCGCACAGACCACAGGCCAAATCGGTTTTTACCAAAACCAATCGGCCCACTGTCATCGGATTCCAGATCCAGCATCACATAGTCGACAGAGTATCGAAACGCGTTACGGATTGCGCCCCGCCTGCCATGAAATGTTTCGCCTGATATGTGCTCTACTGGTGTCATTGGGCTGCAATGTTCATTTTTTCGGCCAGCAGCCCATTCACGACATCCAAGGCGCTGGATAGGCCGTCTTCGTGGAAACCATTTTTCATCCAAGCGCCGCAGAACCACGTGTTTTTGCGTCCGTTGAACATGGCGACCTCTTTTTGCGCCTCTAGCGCGGCAAGATCATACACAGGGTGGCGCAATGTGACCTCGTCCCAAATCAATTCGGGTCGAATAGTGCGATTGGTATTCAGCGTGACAAAGAAATTGTCGCGGGTCAGCCACGGCTGCAACGAATTCATCCAATACGTGAGGTCGATCGGACCATCCAAGCGCCCGTTCGTTTCGGTGTAGTTCCACGAGCTCCAAACCGCGCGGCGTTTCGGCATGATTGATTCATCAGAATGCAGGACGATTTTATTGGGCTGATAAGCGACTTTGGACAATGCGCTGCGTTCATACGGTTCGGCATCATCAATCATGCGCAGCGTGTCATCCGAATGCGTCGCAAAGATCACTTCGTCGAATTGTTCCCACTCTGCCCCCGCTGTTTTGACCATAGCGCCCGCACTATTGCGGCGCACTGCATCAATCGGGCTGGACAGCCGAAGGGTCACATCAGCCTGTTCCAGCGCTGCCTGCAAACGTGACACATAGGAAATGGACCCGCCATCGACGGTGTACCACTGATGCTGCCCTTTATGGCTAAGCAGCGCGTGGTTTTCGAAAAACTGCATCATGGCATAGGCAGGAAAGTCCATGATCTTTTCCAAAGGCGTAGACCAAATCGCGCCCGACAACGGCAATAGATACCGTTCACGGAACCAATCCGATGTCCCCAACGCCGCCAGCAGTTCACCAATTGTCATGTGTGGGTTGCGGCGCGACAATTCCAACGCGTCAGAATTGAATTTGAAAATATCACGCACCATCCGCAGAAACTTTGGACTGATCGCGTGTTTCGGCTGGGCAAACAGGGCCGATAAAGTCCGCAGGCCATATTCAAATGCACCGCCGTTTATTGACGCGGCAAAGCTCATGTCGGATTTGACCACAGGCACATTCAGTTCATCAAACAATGCTGTCAGATGCGGGTAGTTCGCGTAATTGAACACGATAAAACCCGTATCCACAGACTGGTCACCATTTGGTCCAGCCATACGGGTGCGGGCATGTCCGCCGATCCTTGGCTCTGCCTCGAACAATGTGACGTGGTCTGTGGCGCTTAGTTTGTACGCCGCACCCATGCCGGTGATACCACCGCCAATGACAGCGATTTTACGCGGGTTAGCAAAACGGGGTTCGAACGGCATACAGTTTCTCCAATATATCGAACTGGTTACGCATGAACCCGCCCTCTGGATTAAATATTACTTATTTTTAATCCGATTTGGATAGTGCCCCGTATATTCCGTATGTTTGTGCAGTCAGAAACCCAAATTCAGGATGGACCCGTCCCCGCTGATCATTATGGTCAGGGGCAGACCTATAACGTACGAACCAAAAGAAAGCCGTCGCGCGTGCCACAGACAGACACACCGCAGCGCATTGCATGGATCGAAGAAATCTTTGCGATCCGTGACAATAAAGATCAGGCCGCGTTCGCACGCCTGTTTGCGCATTTCGCGCCACGGATCAAAGGGTTTCTAATCCGCAGTGGTGCCGCAGACGACATGGCCGAAGAATGCGCCCAAGAGGTGATGGCCACCGTCTGGCGCAAAGCGGCGCTATTCGACCCGTCGCGTGCCAGCGCAGCGACGTGGATATTTACAATTGCGCGGAACCGGCAGATCGACATGATCCGCCGCGCCCGACGCCCCGAACCCGAAGATTTGCCTTGGGGCCCCGATGCCGAACCCGACCAAGAGGACGTCATCGCCCTAAGCCAAGAAACCGAAAAACTGGGACAGGCCATCGCGGCTTTGCCCGAAAAACAAAGAGTACTGATCGAACGTGCCTATTTTGGCGACCTGAGCCATTCAGAAATCGCTGAACAAACTGGCCTCCCGCTGGGCACTATTAAATCTCGTATCCGATTGGCGCTGGATCGCTTGCGTCATTCGATGGGGTGAAGAACATGACGACCATTAAACACCACCTGACCGACCAATTGCTGATGGGCTATGCTGCAGGCACCCTGCCCGAAGCGTTCAGCCTTGTTGTCGCGACCCATGTATCGCTATGCAATGAATGCCGTGCCCGTTTGGCCGAATTCGAGGCCGTGGGCGGCGAAATCATGATGGACGCGGGAAGCGCAGCGATGTCCGACGATGCGCTGGCGTCGACGATGGCCCTGATCGCGAATTCCAATCCCGAACCGAAACCGACCGCACGCACCACCGGCATTTTCCCGACCCCACTGCGCGACTATGTCGGCGGAGATAAAGAATCCGTGCGCTGGCGTCCTGTCGGCGGCGGCGTCAAACAGATGATCCTATCGACCCAAGGTCAGGAAACCGTGCGCCTGCTGCGCATCCCCGCAGGAGCCGCCGTGCCGGATCATGGGCACAACGGGACCGAACTGACGCTGGTCTTGCAGGGCGCATTTGCCGATCACACCGACCATTTCGGCGTAGGCGATGTCGAGGTTGCGAACGAAGATCTGGATCACACGCCCATTGCCGCCGAAGGCGAAGATTGCATTTGTTTGGCCGCCACCGATGCGCCGTTGAAATTCAATTCATTCCTGCCGCGCATCGCGCAGAAATTCGTCAGGATTTAATCGGCAGGGGCGGCTCTGTTTCGGGGGCCAATTCTTCGAAATCGAAATTATCCAGACGGCGGGCCCTGCGGCCCGCTTTGTCTGCGCTGATTTTAATTTCCGACAGGTCTTTGGCAGCCTGATTGAAATGCCGATCCAGATTTTCGACCCGCGTGCCCAAACGGTCCACGTCTGAATATAGCAGCGACAATTCTTTGCGGATGGCCCCCGCCTGTTCGCGCATACGGGCGTCTTTCAGGATCGCGCGCATCGTGTTCAGCGTCGCCATGCAGGTCGTTGGTGAAACGATCCAGACGCGAGCATTGAACCCTTCGCGGACCAGTTCACCAAAATTGGCGTGCAGTTCGGCATAGACTGCTTCGGAAGGCAGGAACATCAACGCGCCGTCTGCGGTTTCGCCTTCGATGATGTATTTTTCGGCAATGGCGCGGATGTGCGTCCGCACGGCGACACGCATCATGCGGGCGGCATCGTTAACTTCGGCATCTGTCGTGGCGCGGCGCAGCGCCTCATAGGCCTCTAGCGGGAATTTACTGTCGATGACGATTGGCCCGGGCGGATTGGGCAGGTGGATCAGACAATCGGCCCTTTTCCCGTTACTTAGAGTCTGTTGCAGCGTGTAACTGTCCGACGGCAGCGCCTTGCTGACGATGTCGTGCAGCTGGATTTCCCCGAACGCGCCGCGGGTCTGTTTGTTCGACAAAATGTCCTGAAGGCTCAGCACATCGCCCGACAGTTTGGTGATGTTATCCTGCGCCTTGTCGATGGTTTTCAGGCGTTGCTGCAATTCACCCAATGACGCGGCGGTGACCTTTGCACTTTGCGTTAGGTTGCGGTTGGTCATCTCGGTGACCTGTTGCAGGCGGGCCTCCATCAGTTTCAGCAGATGCGCCTGCGATTGGGCCTGCGCTTCGGATACCGATGTCAGGCCGCCATATAGCTGTTGCTGGCCATCCGACAACATCTGTACGCGCTGCGTCACCCCGCCCAACTGCGACGCCACGATCTGCGCCATGTGGGCCGATTGCCCCGCGCGGCGCACGACCATCACCAGCAGGATCAACACCAACGCGCCCAAGGCCAACCCGACCAAAGCCAGCAACGTCACAGGATCAGACAAGTCCAGCGTCATCAGCTGCGCCCGAACAAACGTTCGATGTCCTGCAACCGCAGTTCAACATAGGTCGGGCGACCGTGGTTGCATTGGCCGGAATGGGGCGTTGCCTCCATTTCGCGCAGCAAGGCGTTCATTTCTTCGGCGCGCATACGGCGGCCCGTGCGGATCGATCCGTGACAGGCAACGCGGGACAGAATCGCCTCGATCCGTGATTTGACGGTGTGGCTGTCACCCAGATCGGCCAGTTCGTCCAAAATATCCATCATCATATCTTTGGCGTTCACCTCGCCCAGAATGGCAGGGGTTTCGCGCACGCAGATTGCGCCGCCGCCAAAGGGTTCGATGGTCAGACCCAGCTGCGACAGATCATCGGCGATTTCCATCAGGCGGGCCGCATCACCGGGCGACATTTCGATTATTTCAGGGATCAGCAACGCCTGCGCCGCGACCCCGTTTTCCGCCATCTGTTTTTTCAGCTTTTCATAGACCAGCCGTTCGTGCGCGGCGTGACCATCCACAATGACCAAACCCGTTTCGGTTTGGGCGATGATATAGTTTTCATGCACCTGCGCCCGCGCCGCCCCCAAAGGCAGCGATTCCGCTGGTTTAGACTCTGTTTCTGTCACCTCTTCGAACCGCGCCGAGGGCGCAGACATTTCGGCAAATCCCATCGATGGCTGCGGCGTGGGGGCCTGCATCTGATAGGTCATGGATTTCGCACCCATCGACGGGCGGTCCATCTGATAGATCGGCGCGGCTGGGCGTTGTTCAGGGCGGAACGCGCCCAAGGTATCTGACGCCACGGTCGTCGATGCACGGTGCCCCGCATTCGCCAACGCATGACGTAGGCCCGATACGATCAGACCGCGCACAATGCCCGGTTCGCGGAAACGGACCTCGGATTTGGCGGGGTGCACGTTGACGTCAACTAGGTTCGGATCACAGTCGATGAACAGCGCCGCGGCAGGGTGACGGTCGCGCGATAGGAAATCCATATAGGCCCCGCGCAGCGCGCCGATCAGCAGTTTGTCCCGCACAGGGCGGCCATTTACGAACAGAAACTGCGCAACAGCCGACCCGCGCGAATAGGTCGGCAGCGCGGCATAGCCCGTCAGGTGAAACCCATCGCGTTCGGCATCAATCGGCAGCGCGTTATCGGCAAATTCACGGCCCAGAATGGTCGCCAAACGTCCGTTCAACGCATCAAACATTTCGCCCTGTTCGGCGTTGGCGCTGAATATTTCACGGCGGTTGCCATTGGACGCATCGAACAGCGCAAAGCTGACATAGGGTTCGGCCATCGCCAGACGTTTGATCACATCGGTGATCGCCTGCATTTCGGCACGGTCGGTCCGTAGGAATTTCAAACGCGCGGGTGTCGCGAAAAACAGATCGCGCAGTTCCACGACCGTCCCCGCAGACAGGGCCGCAGGTTTCACCGGTTCGATTTTACCGCCTGACACGCGGATTTCTGCGGCATCATAGCCCGCACGGCGCGACGTGATCGTCAGACGCCCCACAGCGCCCAGTGACGGCAATGCTTCGCCACGAAACCCGAACGAATGGATATCCAGCAGGTCCGACCCGTCAATTTTCGACGTGGCGTGGCGCGACAACGCCAGCGGCAATTCATCGGCCGCAATGCCCCAACCGTCGTCGGTGACGCGGATCATCGTCTTGCCACCATCAGCCACGACGATTTCGATACGGGTCGCGCCGGCGTCGATAGAATTTTCAACCAGCTCTTTCACGGCAGAGGCAGGACGTTCAACAACCTCGCCCGCTGCGATGCGGTTAATCGCGGCTTCGTCCAATTGGCGAATTACGGGGCGATTTTCGGGTATGTTGGGGGTCGTCAGGGCCATGCCACAAGGGATAGCACGACCCCACACGATTCTAACAGGGGAATTTCGTGAACATTATTCCGAAGTTTCCAGCCCCTCGGGCTGACCAACCACCACGAAATGCAGCGCGTCTGGGTCCAAAATTTCGCCTGCGACGCGGTTCACATCCTCTAGCGTGACCGAATTGATATAATCGTTTCGGTTCAAGATATAGTCGACGGGCAGGCCTTCGACTTGCATCCCGACCATGATGTCTGCGATCGCCTGATTGCTGTCGAACCGCAGCGGATATTCACCCGTCAGATAGGTTTTCGCGGCGTCCAGTTCCTCTTGGCTGACGCCCACGGTTGCGACGCGGGCCCATTGATTTGTGACGACATCAATGGTTTCGGCCATCACTTCGTTCGCAGACGCAACCGACCCTAACCACATTTCGGCGTGATCTTTGGGCACCAGATAGCTGCCGATGCCATAGGTAAGGCCACGTTTTTCGCGGACTTCTTCCATCAGGATAGACTGTGGGCCGTTGCCGCCCAAAATGGTATTCAGGATGTAGGCCGCAAAGAAATCTTCGTCGTCGCGTTTGATCCCCGCCTGACCGAACAGCGCAACGGATTGAGGCGTGTCGTAATCGATCACAGTAACGCCCCCCGTCAGCCCGAATTCAACGCGTTTTGGCAATGCAGGGCCGTCTGCCGGCAGACCTGCAACCAGACTGTCGATCATCGGGCCAACCTCGTCTGGGGTGATGTCGCCGACAACAGATACCGACAAACGCGACAGGGCGAATGCGTTTTGGTGCGCTTCGAACAGATCCTGTTGGGTGAGGGCATTAACGGTTTCGACCGTGCCATCGCTGTTCGATCCATAGGGGTGATCGCCAAAGGCAGCGGCGTAAAACGCATTTCCTGCGATGCGGTTCGGATTCTTTTCATCGGACGCGATATTGGTCAGAACCTGCGCGCGGACGCGGTCGATTGCGTCCTGATCAAAACGGGGGGCGTTCAGGGCCTGCGCCAGTAACGCGACCGCCTGATCACGATTTTCGGTCAGGAATTTCGCGGACACCGACACGCTGTCGTCATAGGCGCTGAACCCGAATGATGCGGCCAGCGCTTCGCGTTCGCGTTGGAACGTGCGGGCGTCCATGTCGCCTGATCCTTCTTCGATCAGGGCCATCATCAGGTTCGTCGCCCCGCGTTTACCGTCCACATCTAACGAAGTGCCGCCTTCGAACAGCATTTCGACAGCAATGAATGGGATCGAATGTTCCTCGACCAGCCAAACGTCGATACCTGCGTCAGTGGTCAATTCCTGAATCTGAACCTCGGCCTGCGCGGTTGCGCCTGATAGGATGAATGCGATTGCGGTCAGAATGCGTTTCATTGTGCAGCCTCCTGCGATGCGGCGACCCACATGGTGACGGATTTACGATCATCCAGAACCAGTTCGGCGGCAGCTTTGATATCTTCGGCGGTGACGTTTTCCAAAATGGTCGGCCAATCCTGCACGTCCTGCACAGTCAACCCTTGGGACAGGGCCGCGCCATAGCGATTTGCCAAACCGTCCACGTTGTCACGCGCATAGATTTCGGATGCACGCAGCTGAGTGCGGATCGCGTTGATCCGTTCGGGATCAATATCACTGGCCATAAAATCGGTCAGAACCTGATCCATTGCGGCCTCGGCTTCGGATAGCGAAACATCTGCGGCAGGAGCAATACTGATGCTGAACGTGGTGTCATCCAGCGACATGCCCGAATATCCCGCGCCCGTGTAAACCGCCGTATTAGAGTCGAATTGCAGCGCGATGCCCAGATCGGACGAAAACGGCGATCCGCCCAATAGTTCGGCCAGATACACCAGCGCCGCAGCGGTTTCCTGTGCGCCGCTGTCACGTTCGGGCGCCAGATAGCTGCGCACCAAATATGGCTGCGACACGCGTTCATCGATATAGGTCAGACGACGCGCGGCGGTTTGGGGCGGTTCTTGCGAACGGATGCGGTCTGGCAAGTTTTCTTCGGCGGGGATGACACCGTAATATTCATCAGCTAGGGCACGGACTTGGGCAGGGTCCACATCGCCCGCGACGACCAGAATGGCGTTATTCGGGCTGTAATACAGATCATAGAACGACAGTGCGTCATCCATATCCAGCGTTTCCATTTCGTGACGCCAGCCAATGATCGGCACGCCGTAGCGGTGGTTCATATATTGAACCGCCCGCAGCTGTTCACGCGCCAGCGCGGATGGGGAATTGTCGGTGCGCATATTGCGCTCTTCCAAAATCACCTGACGTTCGGTTTCGATATCACCAGGGGTCAGGATCAGATTGTTCATCCGGTCTGCCTCCATCTGCATCATTAGGGGCAGACGGTCGGCGGCGACGCGTTGGAAATAGGCGGTGTAATCGTAACTGGTGAATGCGTTGTCGGACCCGCCGTTGGCCGCCACGGTGTCAGACAATTCGCCCGATTCCATGTTTTCGGTCGCTTTGAACAGCAGATGTTCCAAAAAATGCGCAACGCCCGATTGGCCGACGGGTTCATCGGCAGAACCGCTGCGATACCAGACCATATGGGTGACAACGGGGGCGCGGTGATCTTCGATCACGACGACATCCATGCCGTTGTCCAATGTGTATGTCGTAACATCCTGAGCCAGCGCGGGCGCGGCGAACAGGGACAAAGCAATCGCAATTTTGCGGAACATTCGGTCCTCCGGTTAACTGGTCGTAACTGTACCCCAAGTCACAGCCACGACAACCGTAGGAAACGCAGATGTTACCGTTAGTTAGCAGGCGGTGCCGATGGAACGTCGACGCCAGCGGCGCGGAACCGTTCCAATTCGGCATATGCATCCAATGCCTGACCGCGATAGGCCGCGAAATAGCGGTCATTGCGGAAAATGCGGAACCACGACAGGCCCGTTTTGCGTCGGCGGAAATCCGCGTCTGTTGCGGCTAAATCGGCCCGCACTTCGGGGTCATAGCCATAACGCGATACTTCGGCCATCAGGGCAGCATCACCAGCCACGCCCGCGCCATAGGTTCCACCCAGCGCCGCAATCGCATCCACCAATGGCGTCGCATCGGCACGGTTCACGCCGCCCGGTGTCGGCGCTGGCAGAAACGCCATAGCGTCCGGTATTTCCAACATTTTCGAAGGGCTGACCCGAAATTCGTCAGGAGAATCCCCCAACGCGCGCGAATTGTGCAGTGTCCGCTCACCACCCGAGCAAGCCACCAAAGCCAACACAGCAGGCAGAGCAATGAAAAATCCGCGCATGGATATCCTCCGTTCAAGTGCCTTGGGTTTTAACGCAGCTTTAACGGCTCGTCACGTCACTTGTTTTTGTGGGCTTTTTTCTTTTTGTCTTCGGTAAAGAAAACCAACCCCAAAGCGCCGACAAAAATCGCGACATCGGCCACGTTAAACGCATAGGGGTTTTCGAACCCACAACATGACATATTCAGGAAATCGGCCACTGCACCGTACAAAATACGGTCGACAATATTTCCCAACGCGCCGCCAATCAGGATGCCCGCAGAAATATAAACGATCTTGCTGCCACCTTCGCGGCGCAGCCACCATAGAACAAAACCGCAGATGCCAAAGGCCACTGCAATCAGAAGCCAGCGCATGTCCAAACCCGAAAACAGGCCGAAATTGACGCCTTCGTTCCATGCCATACGGAATTCAAGGAACGGAGGCAGGACCTCGATCCGTTGAACATGACGTAGGCCCAGCATCTGGACGACCACGAATTTCGTGGCCTGATCCAGAAGAAAGATCCAGAACCCCGCCCAAAACAGGGTTCTGAAACCAATATTTTTAGAAATATACGCCATTAGTGACGGAAGTGGCGCATGCCGGTGAACACCATGGCCAGTCCGTTTTCGTTAGCTGCGTCGATGACCTCTTGGTCGCGCATCGAACCACCTGGCTGAATCACACAGGTCGCGCCAGCCGCTGCTGCCTCTAGCAGGCCGTCAGCAAATGGGAAAAACGCGTCCGAAGCCACAGCCGATCCTTTGGCAAGGCTGTCTGGCAGACCCAGTTCTTTGGCCATGCGTTCCGCTTTGGATGCGGCGACGTTTGCGCTGTCCAGACGGGACATCTGACCTGCGCCAACACCAACGGTTGCGCTGTCTTTGACGTAGACGATCGCGTTGGATTTGACGTGCTTGGCCACTTTCCATGCGAACAGCAGGTCGCGCATCTGGTCTTCGGTCGGGGCTTTTTCAGTGACGACTTTCAGATCGTCCAGACCGACGTAGCCGACGTCTTTGTCCTGAACCAGCATGCCGCCCGACACCTGTTTGAACGCGGTCAGCGCAGCGCGGGACGCTGGCAGGCCGTCGGTCAGCAACAGACGCAGGTTTTTCTTGGCTGCAAAGATTTCTTTTGCTTCATCGGACGCACCAGGTGCGATCACGACTTCGGTAAAGATTTCGACGATTTTGGTCGCGGTTGCAGCGTCCAGCGGTTGGTTCAGAGCAACGATACCACCAAAGGCCGATGTGCGGTCGCAATCGAATGCTTGCTGGTATGCCTCAACCAAGGTCGCGCCGGTTGCGACGCCGCATGGGTTTGCGTGCTTGATGATTGCAACGGCTGGGCTATCGGCTGGGTCGAATTCTGCAACCAGTTCGAACGCCGCATCGGTGTCGTTGATGTTGTTGTAGGACAGTTCTTTGCCCTGCAGCTGAACCGCAGTCGCAACGCCCGGACGTGCGGAACCATCGGTGTAAAACGCCGCCTGCTGGTGGCTGTTTTCGCCGTAACGCAGGGTCTGTTTGATCTCACCTGCGAATACGCGGCGGCGCGGTGCGGTTTCGCCAATCGCATCGGCCATCCAAGTGGATACAGCCGCGTCATAAGCACCGGTGCGCGCATATGCGATCTGCGCCATTTTCTGACGGAACGCGTAAGTGGTCTGACCGTCGTTCGCCGACAGTTCAGCCAGCAGCGCGTCGTAATCTTCGACGTCAACGATGGTGGTGGTGAAACCGTGGTTTTTCGCCGACGCACGGATCATTGCAGGGCCGCCGATGTCGATGTTTTCGATCATTTCGGCGTAATCCGCACCGCGAGCCAGTGCGGCTTCGAACGGGTACAGGTTTACGACCAGCAGGTCGATGGCGCCGATGCCGTGTTCGTCCATGGCTGCAACGTGATCGTCATTGTCGCGCAGCGCCAACAGACCGCCGTGCACTTTGGGGTGCAATGTTTTCACACGGCCGTCCATCATTTCTGGGAAACCGGTGACTTCGGACACGTCTTTGACGTCCAGACCCGCATCGCGCAGCGTTTTGGCGGAACCGCCGGTGGACAGCAGTTCAACACCGCGTGCGGCCAAAGCCTGCCCCAGTTCAATCAATCCGGTCTTATCGGATACAGACAAAAGCGCGCGGCGCAGCGGGTACAGGTCGGTCATCGGGGCCTCTTGGGTTTGATATCAATCCGTGATCGTTGGGTCGTCTGTACCGAAATCACGCACGGCATTGGGTGTTTCGTGCGCCTTGGCCAGAGTCCAACGGACGCGCGTCGCATAGGACATTGCGCGGGAGGATAAAACCACTTGTTGCGTAGAACGGGGTTTTAACCGACCTTTTTCTAGGTAAACGGACGTTTCCAGCCGCATTTCGGCGCTTCCATCGTGCCGCATGACCCAGATCTCTCCGCTTTTGAGTGTAAGTGACACCGCTGTTCCACCCAGATCCAGCGATGCAACGACATCAGGATGCAGGTGGAACCGCACGGAATAGGGAATCCCTTCTGGTTCGCGCTGGCGGGCCTGATCAAACCGTTTTTCATCGCCGCTGCTCAGGGTCGTCAGCACGTCTTCGCCGCTAATGGTACGGCCATCCAGCGATAGGTCCAGCGTCCGCGCATGGGTCAACCCGTGGGTCGACAAATACCCGTTGTGCGCCATTTCCAAACGGGTCGCGTTGTTCACCGTGCTTTGCTGCGCCAGAACGTAATCGGGCACGTCCAGCAACAATTCATCGTCGCCTTGATGACGGTTGGATGATCCGAATCGGGATGATGAATACCCTTCGATCGATAATGTCGAATGGCTGGCTGTTGCGCGGCCATAACTTTTCCATTCAGGCCCGAAATCGCCGCCCGCGCCCGCACTGACGATCATTGGGCGGCGCCCCGATGTCACCTCGATCGCGCAGGTGGATGCGTGCGCCTCGTAACTGGCTTTGCCGCTGGGCGGGGCAGCCGCATCGGCAATCAACGTCGTTCTGCCCGCGGCCAAACGGGCGTACCCCATGTGCCGCAGGTTATTGGGTTGTTCTTTGTTGCCCGATTCCACCAACGCATAATCCAGACGCCCATCGATGCCGCGTCCACCACCATGAAAACGGGCAAGCCCCCCATCCGCGTGGCGCAAGGCCCGCAAGGTTGGTGCGATACGGTCAATCGCTGCTCGGATCGGCACAGGCACATCGCGGCCCGCTTCGGCCAAAGCTTTGGCGACCCACGATAAAAGAGTCAGAACTTCCAATAGCTCTTCGGGATTGCGGGTCGGAACCCCGCCTTCGGCGTTGATCTGGGTTTGGCAGTCTTTTGTCAGGGCCGATAGCGCTGCATCGACGTGTTGCTGCATGCCTTCTAGCGACAAACCAGCATAGACCATGCCCGACAACGCCTCGAACCGCGCAAGCCCGGGGCGGGCTGATTTCCAACGGCGTGACAAAAACACGGACTGACGCGCCAGTGAAATCAAAAACCGTTCCGTATCGGCCCGTTCGCGCCCCCGCATCAGGAAAAATGCGTGGTTGATCCAACGGATCAAACGGCGGCCCGTTAAATCAGGCGTCCAACCTGGCCCTTTGCCGCCGCCATAACGGTCGATCCAGCCATAGACCCAGTCTTGGGCTTTGGTGCGGGCCTTGTGATCGCCGACAGCCGCCAAATCATCCAGCCAAGCGCAGCCCTGAATATGACGCGCTGTTTCCGATTGATCGGGCGCGATGTCCCAAATAGAGGCGTCGGGGGCTTCGACCAATTGACCCGCGAATAGGAAATTCCCCGCCGATAGCTGCCGCCCACGGGCGAACAAACCAATCGATCGCGGCTCTGGCTGAGACACGAGCCCTTTGGGCGGTCGCGCGCGCGCCGCCAATCGCGCATTCACGCGATTCATGATTCGGGTGCCTTTTCCACGCCACATCATGGTGGGAAACCTTGCTATTTCTGCCTCGGGGTCTGCGGTGTCCGCATTGTTGTTGGCGGGATGTTAACCGCCAACCCCGTTTATGTCACGCAGGCTTTGTCACGACGGCGAAATAGAACCCATCCATGCCGCCCAGATCGCGCCAATAGTCGGGGCGCAGGCGCAGGCCGCCTTCTTCGGTGATCCAATCGGGGTCGATTCCGTCAATCGCGCGGATCGCATCGGTGTTGATGGTCAGATCAGGGTGACGGTCCAGCAGGTCGTCGATCTGAACCTCGCCTTCGTCCGGCAGCAGGCTACAGGTACAGAACACCAAACGCCCGCCTGGTTTCAACAAGGTCAGCGCGTGATCCATGATCTGGATCTGAATTTCGAACAATTCGCCAAATTCGCTGCCGTCTTTGGCGTGGGGCAAATCGGGGTGGCGGCGGATCGTGCCCGTGGCGGAACAGGGCGCATCCAGCAGGATCGCATCATAGCCGCCTTCGGTTAGGTCCAGCGCGTCGGCCACAACCACATTTGCCTTTAGCCCTGTGCGGGTCAGGTTTTCGGACAAACGTTCCATCCGGCCTGCGGAAATATCGACTGCGGTGACGTCCGCGCCCGCTGCTGCCAATTGCATGGTTTTACCGCCTGGTGCGGCGCATAGATCCAGCACCTTTTCGCCCGCCCGCGCGGCCAACGCACGCGCGGCCAAAGCCGCCGAGGCATCCTGCACCCACCAATCGCCTGTCGCGAACCCGTCTAGCGCGGACACTTGCACGCCCGCAGGCAAACGGACCGACCCTGTGGGCAACACCGTGCCGCCCAGTTTTTCGGCCCAGCCCGCCGCATCAGATTTCACCGTGATATCAATCGCAGCGCCCGCGAAATGCGCGTTTTCAATCCCCGCGATCGCCTTGTTTCCCCACGCATCAATCAGCGGATTGCGAATCCATTTGGGCATTTGCGGAACGGGCATTTTGCCCCAGTTCGGCGCGCCTTCGTCTGCGACTTTGCGTAGAACGGCGTTGACCAGCCCCTTTAGTTTCGCATTGTTTTTATCGCGGCCCACGATTTCGACATAGGCGTTCACAACGCCGTGCCCTGCCCCGCCTTCGCAAATCTCGTACGCGCCCAAACGCAGGGCATTTTGCACAGGACCCGCAGGACGTTTGCGCAAATGGGGTTTCAAAACGCGGTCCAAACGATCCATCGCCCGCAGGGTGCCCGTGACAATCCGCTGAACGCGGGCGCGGTCCTCTGCCTCTAGGCGGGATAGTTTGGCTGGCATGACTTCGGACAGTAGCCGCTGGTCTTCGGTCACAGAATTCAGCAGGGAATGTGCCGTGCGGCGTGCAGCTAGTCCGGTTTGTGTCATGGCGTCCTCTTGGCCCTTGGGATAACTCCGACTATATCAGAGCCACACAAGGGACAAGGAAAGCCTATGACAGACCGCAAAGACCTGCCCCCCGCCGCCCAGCGCGCATTGGCCGAAGCCGAAGAGCGCCGCAAAGCCGCCAAACCCATGGACCTGCCCACCGAATTGGGTGGTCGCGACGGCCCCGAAGCCGTCCGCTATGGCGATTGGGAGAAAAAAGGAATCGCGATCGATTTCTAACGTTTGGGGCGATTACAGCCCCAGAACGTCGATCATCGAATATTCACCAGGGGCTTTGTCCGCGGCCCACTGGGCAGCTTTGACCGCGCCGCGCGCAAAAACAGCGCGGTCGGTTGCAACGTGGCGTAGGGTGATACGTTCGCCCGCAGCAGCAAACAGCACGTCATGTTCCCCCACGATATCGCCGCCACGGATCACAGCAAAACCAATGTCGCCTTTTTTGCGGGCGCCGGTGATGCCGTCGCGGCCCGAATCGCGCACGTCCTTTAGATCAACGCCGCGGCCTTTTGCGGCCGCTTCGCCCAGCATCAGGGCCGTACCGGATGGCGCGTCGACTTTTTTATTGTGGTGCGCCTCGATGACTTCGATATCGAAATCTTCGTCCAGCGCTGCAGCGACTTTTTCCGCCAAAACGGTCAGCAGGTTCACACCCAGCGACATGTTCCCCGCACGCACGATCACGGTGCGTTTCGCGGATTCGGCAATCGCGGCCAGATGGTCGTCATCAAATCCCGTGGTGCCGATGATATGCGCAATGCCCGCATCCGCCGCAGCAGCCGCAAAGGCCACAGTCGCCGCAGGGGCCGTAAAATCAATAACAGCAGAGGCATTGGCAAAGGTTGCCGCCACATCGTCCGACACGATCACGCCCAGATCCGCGCCGCCCATCGCAGCGCCAACATCGCGTCCGATCCAGTCATGGCCCGAACGTTCCAGAACGCCAGCCAGACGCATCTTGCCCGATTCCAAAACGGTTTTGATCAGCATCTGCCCCATGCGGCCAGAACATCCAGTGATCACTACACCCGGCAAATCGGTCATTTTATCGTCCTTTTACTGTCGTCACTTCTGCGTGGGTCCCTGCTTGCCCATCAAACCGCGCCTTGGCAAGGGACAACAGGTGGCGTAGATGGGGTTTATGGCAAACAACCGATTTAATACTGGCTCTGGCCCCTCTCAACGACAGCTGCGTGTTGGCGAACTGTTGCGCCGCGCCCTGTCCGAAGTTCTGCAACGTGGCGATGTGCACGACCCCGATCTGGCGCGTATGTCCATCACCGTGGGCGAAGTCCGCTGTTCCCCCGATCTGAAAAACGCAACCGCCTATGTTCTGCCATTGGGCGGCGACAAACAGGATGAATGCCTGATTGCCCTGCGTCGCAACTCTGCGGAACTGCGCCACCTGCTGACGCGCGGCATCACGTTGAAATATGCGCCAAAGCTGAAATTCGAATTGGACCGCACGTTCGACCGCATGGACGACACCCGCCGTATGCTGGCGGATGAACACGTCCAGCAGGATCTAGATCACGGCGACGAAGAAGAGTGATCCGATCCGTCATCCTAGCGGCCAGCCTGATGCTGGCATCGGCCGCGGGGGCGGTCACCTGCGAAGACCGCGGCAATATCACCCTGTGCACCGTTGACGCCACGACCGAAGATTTGAGGCTATTCCACACAGATCCGAACGGCAATCTGTTGGGCAGCTTTTACCCGATCCAAGACGCCTATGGTGAACTGCAGTTCGCGATGAACGCGGGCATGTACCACGATGACCGCGCGCCTGTGGGCCTGCATTTGGAAAACGGCGTTGAAACGATGTATCTGGTCCCGAACCCAGGGCCTGGCAATTTCGGCATGGTGCCAAACGGCGTGTTTTGCATCGGCGACACATTCGCCGCTGTCATTGAAACGCTGGCCTATCGCGACAATCCACCCGACTGCGATTATGCGACCCAATCGGGGCCGATGTTGGTGATTGATGGGGACCTGCATCCTAGGTTCATCGAAGGCAGCACTTCGCGCTACATCCGAAACGGCGTTGGCGTGTCGGACGACGGCGAAACCGTCTATTTCGCGATTTCCAACCGTCCCATCAATTTTTGGGATTTCGGTAGCTTTTTCCGCGATGAACTGGGCGTTTCAAACGCGCTGTATTTCGATGGCAAAGTATCGCGCCTGTTCGCGCCACAGTTGGGCCGCCGCGACGGCGGGCCACGCATGGGGCCGATGGTTGGCGTGATCGCGCCCGAATAACGATTGACCGACCCGCCTAACGGCGATAGCAGGCCGCCCTGCACGTAATCGGAGGACGACATGGGCAAACGTAAAGGACGCGATATTTCGGGTTGGTTGATCATCGACAAACCCGCCGGCATCACATCCACCTCTGTCGTGAACAAAGTGCGCTGGGCGTTCAACGCCAAGAAGGCGGGCCACGCTGGCACGTTGGACCCTGATGCAACCGGTGTTCTGGCCGTGGCATTGGGCGAGGCGACCAAAACCATCCCCTACATCACCGATGCGCTAAAGGCGTATGAATTTTCGGTCACGTTGGGCGCCGCCACGAACACCGATGACGCCGAAGGCGAAGTGATCCGTTCGTCCGACCACCGCCCCACCGACGATGACATCAAATCGGTGCTGGGCGGGTTTCTGGGTGACATCATGCAGGTGCCGCCGAAATTTTCCGCTGTGAAAATCGATGGCGAACGCGCCTACAAACTGGCCCGCGATGACGAAGAGTTTGAAATCGCCGCGCGTCCGTTGTGGGTCGAAGAATTGTTGATGACGGACCGCCCTGACGCCGACCATGTGCTGTTGGAAATGACCTGCGGCAAAGGCGGATATGTCCGGTCCATCGCGCGCGATCTGGGGGAAACTTTGGGCTGCTATGGCCACGTCGAATGGCTGCGCCGCATCTGGTCTGGATCGTTCACGGTGGAAAACGCAGTGACGCTGGAACAGATCGACGCTTTGGCAAAAACGCCTGAAATAGACACTCTTTTGCGGCCCCTAGAGGACGGTTTGGTTGATCTGCAAGAGGTGAAATGCCCACCCGAAAGCCTGACCAAATTGCGCAACGGCAACGCGGCTGTCGTGATCGCTCATGACGTCGAATATGGCGAAGAGGTTTGGGCCAGCTATGACGGCGAAGCGGTCGCGGTCGGCACGTTCAAAGCCGGAGAGCTGCACCCCAGCCGCGTGTTCGTTAAACCGCAGTCAGCGTAAACTGGGAATCTTCGTACAGAGCGTCGATTTCATCGTCGCCCCAGGGCAGTACAGCCGTATCGGGGTCAACCTCTGGGCTGAATTCTGCGATAGCATAGCTGAAATCGTCGGTATCGATCAGCGGATCGGTATCCACGGCCAGTTCAGGCGCCATGAAGTCGTCTAGTTCCGCGCTATTGTCAGCGTAATCTTCTACGTCAGTATCGTTAGACGAAAAATCCACTGCTAGTCCGACACCAACTGTCGCAAACGTCAGTATACTTGCCCAGTCCATTAGCTCTACCTCAGGGGTTTATTAACCTAAGCCGCTTTTATTTCTGCGGTTGGACAATCATATTGCGTATGAATTTGGTTAATTTATGTCGAACAATGATCGAAAAAAGACATCAAAAAGGCGATGCAGCGTCCGTTGCAACCTATTCGGATTGCGAAAAATACCGCTATCTGCTTACGCGTGAATGGGACGCAACTTTGCCACGTGCGCTGTTTGTGATGCTCAACCCATCCACCGCCACAGAGGTGCAAAACGACCCGACGGTCGAACGGTGCGAACGTCGGGCGCGGGCCTTGGGATTCGGGGCGTTTCGTGTGACCAACATATTTGCGTGGCGCGATACCGACCCCAAACATATGCGCGCCGCCGCAGATCCGGTCGGGCCGCATAATGACACGGCCATCCGCGATTCCGCGACCGATTGGATCGGCGATAACGATCAGATCATTTGCGCATGGGGCGCACATGGCGACCATTTGGACCGCGGCCGCGCTGTCGAAACGCTGTTACGGGCCACAGGCAAACCGTTATATTCGCTGGGCCTGACCAAAGCAGGGCATCCCAAACACCCGCTGTATATCGGATATGACCGCCAGCCAGAGCTTTGGCCTGTTAACCAATAAACACGGAAATTGTTGTTTTCATCGGCTGATCGGCGTTTGTGATTAGGCAAACGTACCTTTGGTGGATGATGCGATGTTTTTCCTGCTTGGCCTTGTCAGTGTTGCGATGATCGGCGCGGTTCTACTGCCTGATCCCACCACCGAAGACGACGATATCGCACTAGGTACCGAAACGGATGACGACCTATCAGGCAACGGCGGCGATGATTATCTGGACGGCCTAGACGGTGACGATGTCGTCTCGGGCGGGTTGGGCAACGACGAAGTCATCGGCGGGTTGGGTGATGACACTGTTTTCGGTGATGACGGACAGGACACCGTCAAAGGCAGCGCTGGATTTGATGCGGTATACGGCGGCGCAGGCGATGATACACTGAACGGCGGTGCGGGCGATGATGACATCTGGGGTGGCAGCGGTGACGATTCTTTGCTTGGATCCTTGGGCGATGACACCCTGCACGGCGGCACGGGCGCAGATGTTTTACACGGCGGGTCGGGTAACGACACGCTGACGGGGGGCGATGACGATGATCGCGATTACGTCAATGGCGGCGCGGGGGATGACATTTTATATGGCGGGGCGAATGACAACCTGAACGGCGGCACGGGCGCAGACGAATTTATCATCTCGAACGATGGGGTGGTTGATATTGATGACCTGACCGATGCGGACACGTTGTCTATTGCGACCAACGGGACGGAACCCACGCTGACAACCGAAATCACGGATGACGGTCTGATCCTATATGCGGACGGGCGCGCAATTGCCCAGCTGCACGGCCTAACCGAATTTGACGTATCGCGCGTGCAATTCACCAGCGACTGAACGGTTTTTCCTTTATTTCTTGGCCAGAATCGCCTATGCGCCACCAATCTGCTTGCAGATACTCCACGGGCCTTGCTGGACGACATCCCGGCACGCGCCATAACCCTTAACCTTAAAGGAGACCCCGATGTCGATCACTGCAGAAGAAAAAGCTCGTCTGATCAAAGAATTCGCAACCAAAGAAGGCGACACCGGTTCGCCAGAAGTTCAGATTGCAATCCTGTCGTCGCGTATCGCGACTTTGACCGAGCACTTCAAGTCCCACAAAAAAGACAACCACGGCCGTCGTGGCCTGCTGATGATGGTTGCTCAGCGTCGTAAGCTGCTGGACTACGTCAAAGGCAAAGACGAAGCCCGTTATCAGTCGCTGATCCAGCGTCTGGGCATCCGCCGCTAATTTAGCGTCGAATGATGTTTTTAACGCCCGCTTGGTTCGACCAAGCGGGCGTTTTTCACATTTAGGCCTTATTTATCCGTAGAACTGCGACCGATTCCATCTGGAGTAAATTTCAACGCGGGGCCACAACCCGCAAGCGTATTGATTAACAGGCGTATTAATGACTTCGGTATCTTATTCGACGAACCGCATCGTGTTTCAGCGGGCAGCAGTGGCAATGACAGTGATCGGATTGGTGATCATGGTTGCTGTGATCCTATCGAAAAACGACGGGATGTTGGTCTATTCGTTGGATGATCCGTATATTCACCTGTCTTTGGCGGAAAACCTGCTGCGCGGTCATTACGGGATCAATCCGGGCGAAACCGCGTCTCCGTCTTCGTCTATGCTGTACCCGTTTCTATTGGCGCTGGGATTGGGCGCGCAATTGGGCACCTATGCGCCGCTGGTCATCAATATCGTCGCCATGTGCGCAGCGATTTGGCTGCTGGCGGGCCGTCTGTTCGATGCCACGGCGACGGAAACGGATCACACGCTATCGCCTCTGCGTTTTTTGGCACTGATCGCGCTGATGTTGACGTTCAGCGCAATCGCGCTGCCGCTGACAGGGATGGAACACAGCCTGCACGTACTGGCCAGCGTGATGGTCATCATCGGGCTCGCCGATATGGTATCAACGAAACAGGCCCCGAACTGGATGTTGATCGCAGGGATCATCCTGTGTCCGCTGCTACGGTTCGAAGGTCTGGCCCTATCAGGCGCAGCGCTGTTGATGGTTGCCCTATCCGGATATTGGACCCGCGCGATTGTGACAGGCGGCGTGATTGTGGCGTTCATCGCTGTTTATATCGCAGCCATGACATCGCTGGGCCTGCCGCCATTGCCAAGTTCGGTGATGGTGAAATCCTCTGCCTCGGCTGCGGCGGCTGACAGCAATATGGCGTCGATGGTGCAGGGCATTATCGACAACCTTGCGCTGGCATTAACCTATCGTCAGGCAACTTTCGTCGCTGTCTTTTCGGCTGTGCTGCTACTGGGCGCCGTACTGCAATCCACGCGCGCCATGTGGCCCGTCGCCATTGCGGCGGCGCTGGCGGGGGCCGCGCATATTGTGGCGGGGCGTTGGGGATGGTTTGGCCGGTACGAAGTCTACGTTCTAGCCTTTCAAATCACCGCCATCCTGATCGTTTTCCGCCCGATGCTGACCGCGCCCCGTGTTGTTCGCATTGCGCCCGCCATTCTGATTGCGCTGGGTGTTCTGACGGCGAAACCATATATCTCTGTGACGAAAAACACGCCTGCCGCCGCGCATTGGGTGTACGGGCAACAGTTCCAGATGCACCGTTTCGCAACCGAATATTTCCCCGAAATCGTCGCCGTAAACGATCTGGGTTGGATCAGCTATGACAATGACACCTATGTTCTGGACCTTTGGGGACTGGGATCTGAACAGGTGCGCAAACTACGAGCCGAGGTAGGCCATCAACCCGAATGGATTGCAGACCTGACCCGCGAACACGGCGTTGTTTACGCCATGGTTTACGACCAATGGTATTTCGGAAACCTACCCCCAGAATGGTGCCGCATCGGCACATTATCGACGCCTGCATCGGATCTGGAATTCATCGGTGATGTATCGATCTATTTGGTCGACGCCGCCTTTGAAACAGACCTGCGCGATGCGCTGAACCGGTTCGCGCCAACCCTGCCCCAGACCGTCACCCTCACCACCCAAGACTGCGCATCCTGATTTAAACAGAACGCTTTCATTGGGGGCGATTTTCATGTATGCGCATCGCATCTGAGACGTTGCGCCCGGACCCCGGCGCTCGAGTTACGATACAGGGGTCGGTGGCAATGGGGCCACCATGCAAACGGGAGACCCGCAGGGGCGGGAGTGCTCCCAACTAGGATACGCTGATGTTCAAAGAAGTGAAAAAATCAATCCAGTGGGGCGAAGAAACGCTGACACTGGAAACCGGCAAAGTTGCCCGTCAGGCCGACGGCACCGTTATCGCCACCTTGGGCGAAACCTCGGTCATGGCCAACGTGACCTTTGCTAAAGAACAGAAACCGGGTCAGGACTTCTTCCCGCTGACTGTTCACTACCAAGAGAAATACTACGCTGCGGGTAAAATCCCAGGCGGTTTCTTCAAGCGTGAAGCACGCCCAACCGAAAAAGAAACCCTGACCGCACGTCTGATCGACCGTCCGATCCGTCCGCTGTTCGCACCTGGCTTCAAAAACGAAGTTCTGGTGATGTGCACCGTTCTGTCCCACGATCTGGTCAACGACCCTGACATCGTCGCGATGATCGCAGCATCGGCTGCACTGACCATTTCCGGCGTTCCGTTCATGGGCCCAATCGCTGGCGCTCGCGTTGGTTATGAAGACGGCGAATACGTTCTGAACCCACAAGTCGACGACATGGACAACCTGCGCAACAACCCAGACCAGCGTCTGGATCTGGTTGTCGCTGGTACCAAAGACGCTGTGATGATGGTTGAATCCGAAGCCTACGAGCTGAGCGAAGCAGAGATGCTGGGCGCCGTAAACTTCGCTCACCAGCAGATCCAGCCTGTGATCGACCTGATCATCGATCTGGCAGAATCGTCGGCAAAAGAGCCGTTCGAATTCGCATCGCCTGACTATTCGGACCTGTACAACGTTGTCAAAGCAGCTGGCGAAGACCAGATGCGCGCAGCCTATGCAATCACCGACAAACAGGAACGCGTTGCTGCTGTGGCTGCTGCCAAAGAAGCCGTCAAAGCGACCCTGACCGAAGAGCAACTGGAAGACGCAAATCTGGGTTCGGCCCTGAAAAAGCTGGAATCCAACGTTCTGCGCGGTTCGGTTGTTAAAGAAGGCAAGCGTATCGACGGTCGTGCACTGGACGAAGTTCGTGACATCGTTTGCGAAACCGGCCTACTGCCACGTACCCACGGTTCGGCCTTGTTCACCCGTGGCGAAACCCAAGGTCTGGTTGTGACCACTTTGGGCACCGGCGACGACGAACAGATCATCGACGCGCTGCACGGCAACTTCCGTTCGAACTTCTTGCTGCACTATAACTTCCCTCCATATTCGGTGGGCGAAGTTGGCCGCGTTGGTTCCCCTGGTCGCCGTGAAATCGGCCACGGTAAACTGGCTTGGCGTGCGCTGCAGGCAGTTCTGCCGGCACCGACCGATTTCCCATACACCATCCGCGTCGTGTCCGAGATCACCGAATCCAACGGTTCGTCCTCGATGGCATCGGTTTGTGGTGGTTCGCTGTCCATGATGGACGCTGGCGTTCCGCTGAAAGCACCAGTTGCTGGCGTTGCGATGGGTCTGGTTCTGGAAGACGACGGTTCCTACGCTGTTCTGACCGACATTCTGGGCGACGAAGATCACTTGGGCGACATGGACTTCAAAGTGGCGGGTACCGAAAACGGCATCACGTCGCTGCAGATGGACATCAAGGTTCAGGGCATCACCGCAGAGATCATGGAAAAAGCACTGGAGCAGGCACGCGCTGGCCGTCTGCACATCCTAAGCGAAATGTCCAAATCCCTGACGTCCGCGAACGAATTCTCGGTTCACGCACCACGCATCGAAACCATGCAGATCCCAACGGATAAAATCCGCGAAGTGATCGGTTCGGGCGGTAAAGTGATCCGCGAGATCGTCGAAACCTCGGGTGCTAAAGTCGACATCAACGACGACGGCGTGATCAAAATCGCATCGTCGAACGGTGACGCGATCCAAAAGGCATACGACATGATCTATTCGATCGTGGCAGAGCCAGAAGAAGGCAAAATCTACAAAGGCAAAGTCGTCAAACTGGTCGACTTCGGTGCTTTTGTGAACTTCTTTGGCAAACGCGACGGTCTGGTCCACGTATCCCAGATCGAAAACCGCCGCCTGAACCACCCTTCGGACGTTCTGAAAGAAGGTCAGGAAGTTTGGGTTAAACTGCTGGGCTTTGATGACCGCGGTAAGGTACGCCTGTCGATGAAAGTCGTCGATCAGGAAACCGGCGAAGAAGCCAAAAAAGAAGAAGCTGCAGAAGAGTAATCTCTTGCGCTCTTGACGATATCGGCCTCAGCGGAAACGCTGGGGCCTCATCTATTTTCAGGGCAGGACAATGGCACAATTCATCACGCTTTTGATCAATCTGGATGGCAGTGACGACAGGCTGGTTGCGGCTAGGGTCGCATTGGATGCCGCTGGTATTGATTTTGAACGCTTCCCTGCCTTTGACGCCCGTGGCAAAGCGCCCACAGATTATCCGTTCTATGACAACCGCGCCGCTATCGGGTTTTTCAGCCGTCCTATGACGGGCGGTGAAATCGGTTGCTACATGAGCCACCTGCAATGCGCGCAGCGGCTGCTGGCCAGCGATGCGGACTACGCGCTGGTTTTAGAAGACGACATGACGATGCCGACCAACGGTGGCGCTGTCGTGTCGGATCTGATTGATCACCTGAATGCGGTCGATCCCGTCTGGGAAATCGTCAATCTGGGTCGCCCTGCCCATAAAATCGCAACGGACACCGGCGCCGTGCATGGTCTGACCGTTCAAGCCGCCCACTATTTCCCTGTTACGACGACAGGCCTGCTGTGGTCACGCAAAGGGGCCGCCGCTTTTGCCGCGACCGAAGGCCAAGTTTATGGCCCCGTCGATCATTTCTTTCGCCGTTTTTTCACGAAACGCGGCCATGGGTTCGCCCTGTCACCCGCGCTGACATTGCCATCCGGCGCCCAAAGCGAAATCGACGTCCCCGCCGCCCAAACACGGGATCGCCCCGTGCGCGGACTACGCTATCACTGGATCGAATTCCGCAGGCAGGCGCAGAACTATTTCTATGCCTACAAAAACCAAACGCATTTTCAAAAGCTGATTTCGAAATGAAACGCCCAAACGCAATCTCTGTTCACTTTGATAACCTTGCGAATGAAATCAATTCCATTCGCCAAGGCCGACCCGCTGTATTTGTAACCAATCCAGGCAACTGGGGGGATGCTTTGATCCGAGAGGGAGCCGAGTCATTTTTGCAAAGCTATGGCATTCCTTTTGTTAAGCTTAGAGCCAAAAAATTGGACCAAGATCATCAACTTTGGGAACAGGCAAAGAAAAGGCTGAACCACAATGATCCTATCATCATCCTAAACGGTGGTGGAGGTTATACACCGCATTTCAATCTCATTGAACGAGTCGCGCGGATTTCACACCTAGCAAGCGCAACAATTCAGTTGCCAGCATCTTACGCGTCAGACCCTGCCGATTTTGATTTTTCACCTAACACGCAGTTTTTCACGAGGGACGTTTTTGAAAGTGCTGAAAAAGTGCCGTCGGCCAAGTTTTGCGACGACATGGCATTTTTCCTAGAACTCGATGCACCAAATCCGACCCGAGGGATCGGCGCATTCATGCGTGTAGACGCCGAAAATCCGGCAGGCATTACGCCGCCTCGCGGCAACGTTGATATCTCGCGCAAGGGGAAAACAGAAACCCCTATCAAAGGCTTCGTTCGCGCGATTTCTAGGTACGAAGAAATTCACACTAATCGTCTGCACGTCGCAATTGCGGCGACACTTCTTGGTCGAAAGGTGAATTTATACGCAAACGACTATTTCAAAATTCGAGCGATTTACGAAACGTCTATTCAGCCACATTTTGACACAGTCACGTTCCACAGCGACTATGACAAAGCTAAGATTGAGGCATCTCTTGATCGTGGTTTCAAATTCTTTTGGCGCTAAATTCCATGGACATGAATTTCTCTTCGCTGCCTGCTTTGCCGATCCTTGATGCATCCGGAAAACAGCGTCGCAACCATATTTTTTCGGGTTTTGTCAGCGATTACGCGCGGTATATCGGCGTGAAATTGGTAGGGTATCGTCTGTTCGGGCAATCCGCCCCCAAGGCCGTGATCGGCTTGGCCGTGCAATCGGCAACCAAACCGTCGAAAAACGGGTTTGGGGCCTTTGTGAAACGTCAGTTTTTGATCGGCCAGTCCCGCTGGGCGCATCATTTTTTCCGCCAGCATAAACGCGCGTTGTTCGTGGTGTGGAACGGGACCAAAGGCAACAGAATGCTATTGGCCGATGCCGCCGAACACTGCGGGCATACGGTGTTCTATTTCGAAGAGGCCCCCCTGCCGAAACGCGTCTCTATCGATACCAAGGGCGTGAATTACGGGTCCAGCATTCCCCGCGATCCGCAGTTTTATCGCGCTTGGGCGGCGCAGTCGGGGATCGCGCAGGACACATGGCGCCAGCAAGGTGCAGACCTAATGGCCCGCCAATCCAATCGCACAGATGTTGGGCAAGGGGCCGCCGCATCGGATCTGACCCGCGAAAACTATATCTTTTGTCCACTGCAAGTCCCGGGCGACAGTCAGATCACGATCTATGGCGACTGGATCAAATCCGTTGAACAGATGATCCACGAACTGCACACCGCGGCACAATCGTTGCCCGACGGCTGGCACCTGCGGATCAAAGAACACCCAAGCGCAAAAATCGCGTTCTCGGACCTGCTGGACGGGCTGCGGTCTGACAAATTCCGCATCGACAACACGACGGACACCTTTGCACAGGTCGCATCCAGCCGCGCGGTTTTGAATGTGAATTCGTCGGTCGGGCTGCAATCGTTTTTCTATGACAAACCGGTCATCGTATTGGGCCAAGCGTTTTACGACATGGCAGGCCTGACCCATCGGGCTGCGTCACAGGACGATCTGCAACAGCTGTTGTCGGACCCAACAGCGTTGGATTTTGACGCGGACCTGCGCAACGCATTTATGAATTACCTAGACGCCGAATATTATCCCTACGAAGACGACGTCAAATCCGGAAAATTCACCGTGAAAAGCGTCGAAGAACGCGATAAGCGGCGTGATGCCATTCTGGAATTAATTTAGTAAACGCGTGCAACGTCAGGTTTCACATAATCGTGTGAAACTTGTGCGGGCCCCACACGTTAATGTACCGTGGAAGATAGATTTAAGAGGTTAGCAATGTTCAGTCGTCGACATTTTCTGGTCACCGCAGCCGCCGCAACCGCAGCGCCGGCATTCGCAGCAACAGAACCAACTGCTCCGGTCGTCGAAGATTGGAAAGCCGAGCTAATCGCATCGCTACCGGGCAACACTGAAGGCCGTTATAACATTCCCGAAGCCTATTGGGCGAAATTGGTCGAAGTGAACGCCAACCTACCCGTGGGCGAAATTCATATTCTACCACAGACCAAACACCTGTATTTCACCGTCGCCCCCGGATACGCGATCCGCTATGGCTGTGCGATCGGGTCCGAAGGTTTGGCCTATTTCGGCACCGGCATCATCAGCCGCAAAGTCGAATGGCCCAGCTGGACGCCAACGCCTGACATGATCGAACGCGAGCCTGAAAAATACGAACAATACGCCGAAGGCATGCCAGGCGGCCCAACCAACCCGCTGGGCGCACGGGCGCTGTATGTCTATGAAAACGGCCGCGACACCGCGATCCGCGTTCATGGCACCACAAACCCGCGCAGCATCGGCAGCGCGTCGTCAAATGGCTGTTTCCGCATGTACAACAGCCATGTGATCGACCTGTATGACCGCGTGCCGATCGGCACGAAAATCCACGCCTACTGAGGTTAGATAATTTCGTCTTCGTCGAACAGCGGCTGATCTTCTAACTGTTCAGCCAATGTTTCCATCGTGTCTGCCGCCGTTTGCGGTTTCAGCAGGATTGCGACGTGAAATAGCGCGTCGCCTTCGTTCACGATGGGCAGGTTTGTGCGTCCGATGATGATGCCGGACACCTCTGCGGTGACTTCGGTGTCATGTTCGCCGAATGGATCCGATACGATGCCCAACAGATCGCCTTCAGACACGGTGTCGCCGGCCTGTTTGAACATGCGGATCAACCCGCCTGCAGGCGCCCGCAGCCACGTCGACGATTTGGTTTGGATAGGCGTTGCTTTGGGTTTGGTCACACCGCGCGATGCGATCATGCCCAATTCGCGCATCACCCGCAGAATACCCATAACGCCCGTGCGGGCGGCGTATTCGTCAAACCGCAGACCTTCGCCCGCCTCAAACAACAGCATATCGCAGCCGTGTTCAGCCGCGGCCTGACGCAGCGACCCTTCGCGCAGTTTCGACGGGATGATGACGGGCGCGCCGAACACCTTGGCCATGTGCATCATGCGGTCATTACCCGAATTTACGCGGATTTGTGGCAGGTTCGTCCGCTGGATCGCGGCAGAGTGCAGGTCGATCCCGAAATCGCTACGGCTGACGACCTCGGTCATGAATAGGTTGGCCAAACGCGCGGCCAAAGACCCCGATGATGACCCCGGAAAACAGCGGTTCAAATCACGGCGGTCAGGCAGATACCGCGATTGGTTCAAAAAACCGAACGTGTTCACGATAGGCACCGCGATCAGCGTCCCGTGCAGGCGATCCATTTGGGGCAGGCGCAGCAATCGGCGCACGATTTCAACGCCAATCACTTCGTCGCCGTGAATCGCGGCAGACACGAACATCACCGGCCCGTCTTTTTTGCCGTGCACGACCTGCGCCGACAGGTTTACCGGGGTGTGGTCCGACAGAACGCTGACGGGTAGATCGACGGTTGCGCGGGTACCTGCCGCAATGCGTTCGCCACCCAATTCAAACGGCGCGCGAACGCCCATTAGCCTTTGCCTTTGGTGCGGGTTTTGCCGGCGACCGCGTTCTTTTCGATGAATTCGATGATCTTGGTCGCGATGTCGACGCCTGTCGCGTTTTCCACGCCTTCCAACCCTGGCGAAGAGTTCACCTCCATCACCACAGGGCCGTGGTTCGCGCGCAGCATGTCCACGCCGCAGACATTCAGACCCATGCATTTGGCCGCACGAATGGCGGTTGCGCGTTCTTCGGGGGAAATCTTGATCGACTTAGCCGACCCGCCGCGGTGCAGGTTCGAACGGAATTCGCCTTCGGCGCCTTTGCGTTCCATCGCAGCCACAACTTTGCCGCCGACAACGAATGCGCGGATGTCGCTGCTGCCTGCTTCTTTGATGAACTCTTGGACCATGATGTTCACATCCGCGCCGCGGAACGCTTCGACCACGGATTTGGCGGACCGTTCGGTATCGGCCAGAACCACACCGATGCCTTGGGTGCCCTCTAGCAGTTTGACCACCACAGGGGCGCCGCCCGCCAGTTTGATCACCTCGTCCGTGATTTTCGGATCATGGGCAAAGGTGGTGACAGGCAGGCCAATGCCGTCGCGCGCCATCAACTGCATCGACCGCAGTTTGTCGCGGCTACGGCCAATCGCCACGGATTCGTTCAGGGGATACACACCCATCATTTCGAACTGACGCAAAACGGCCAGACCATAGAATGTGACGGACGCGCCGATACGCGGGATCACTGCGTCATACATCGGCAGTTTGTCACCGTTGTAATACACCTCGGGGCGGCGGCTGGCGATGTTCATATAGCAGCGCAGCGTTTTGATGATGTCGAATTCGTGGCCCCGCGCTTCGGCGGCTTCTTTCATGCGCTGATGCGAATACAGGGACGCGTTCTGGGCCAGCATTGCGATTTTCATTTGCGTTCCTTTCGTGTGCCGTCGGCCAAATGGGACCGGCCTGCATCAACTAAAATATTTCGACGCCGGATCGCTGTCCGGCCTAGGATCATTGGGAAAGTCATATTGGCGCGGTTCGCCAATGAGACTTCGACCCGCCATTTCCGCCCGCCCAATGTCAGCAGGGTTTCAATGACCAGACGTTCCTGCGGAACCCCTGAGGTATTTTTGATCTCACGTGCGTCAACCAATGGGGCTTCGCATTCCAGACCTTTTTCCAGTCGCGCGTGCGGCACGTGGAACCGCACCCATTTGCGCCCATCGCGATCAAACACTTTGATCCGCGTGGCATGGATCGCCGACGTGCGCGCGCCTGTATCGACCTTGGCCACAGCCGCAGTGATACCCAGTTCGGGCAAACCGACGGTTTCACGCCATCCGATGATCATAGGAGGATTCGTTGCCATTGGCACAACTTTCACAGTTTCATGGCCCCGTTAGGGCAATGCCAAATCTGTGTCTATAAAAATTATCGGCAAACGAAAAAGCCCCGCGCGATGGCGGGGCTTTGACAGGATTGGTGCGGCTTATGCCTTGTGTTTTGCGGTCCGCAGATACGGCAGTTTGATATCCAGATCGCCGAATTTTTCTTTGGCTTGGTCGTCGTTCAGCGACAGCGCAACGATCACGTCCTGACCCAGTTCCCAGTTCGCAGGGGTTGCGATCGGGTTACCAAAGGTCGCCTGCAGGCCGTCCAGAGCGCGCAGAACTTCGGCAAAGTTACGGCCAACCGACATTGGGTAGGTCATGGTCAGCTGCAGTTTTTTGTCTGGCGATACGATGAACACCGAACGCACGGTCGCGGTGTCAGCAGGGGTACGGCCATCAGGCAGGTATGCTTCGGCTGGTAGCATGTCGAATGCTTTGGCGACTGCCAAATCAGTGTCTGCGATGATCGGGAAACCAGCAGTTGCGCCCGCGAATTTTTCAATGTCGCCTTTCCACTGCTTGTGCTCTTCTACACCGTCAACGGAAATGCCCATGACTTTGGTGCCGCGTTTTTCCCATTCGTCCGCCAGCTGAGCCACTGCGCCGAATTCGGTGGTGCAAACTGGCGTGAAATCTTTGGGGTGCGAAAACAGAATTGCCCAGCTGTCGCCGATCCAGTCATGCAGCGCAAATTCGCCCTGATCGGTGGTGACAGTCAGATTCGGGATGACATCATTAATACGCAAAGCCATGTTGGCCTCCTTTTTTTTCAAATGTTCGCAGCACATATAAGATGTACGTCACGTAACCGCTAGCTCGCTTGCGCTTTTGCCGCACATTGATATGGTGCGGCCCAAATATGATCAAATTATCAGGGAGTAGATGAGATGATCGAGAAACGCGAATTTTACATCAACGGTGAATGGGTTAGCCCCGCCGCCCCGCGCGATTGTTTTGTGATCAACCCATCGAACGAAGAACCCTGTGCGGTGATTTCGCTGGGCGATCAGGCAGATACGGATGCCGCTGTCGCCGCGGCCGCTGCCGCAGGTCCAGCGTGGGCCGCGACGCCCCCCGCAGAACGCAAAGCGCTGGTTGCCAAAATTCTGGACCAATACAACCAGCGCAAAGAAGAAATGGCCCAAGCGATCAGCATCGAAATGGGTGCCCCCATCGACATGTCGCGCGACGATCAGGCCGAATGCATCCCATGGCATCTGGGAAATTTCCTGAACGCGTTTGATGAAATCGAATGGATCCGCCCGCTGCGCGATGACGTGACCGACACGCAAATCGCGATGGAGCCCATCGGCGTCGTCGGTCTGATCACGCCATGGAACTGGCCGATGAATCAGGTCACGCTCAAGGTGATCCCTGCCCTGCTGGCTGGCTGTACCATCGTCCTGAAACCATCCGAAGAATCCCCGCTGTCGTCGATGCTGTTCGCAGAATTCATCCACGATGCGGGCATCCCTGCGGGTGTGTTCAATCTAGTGAACGGTGACGGCATGGGCGTTGGCACGCAGCTGTCTGCGCATGAAGACGTGCAAATGATCAGCTTTACCGGTTCGACCCGCGCAGGCCGCGCGATTTCGAAAACCGCCGCCGAAACCATGAAACGCGTAACGCTGGAATTGGGCGGCAAAGGCGCGAACCTTGTGTTTGCAGACGCCGATGAAAAAGCCGTCGCGCGCGGCGCGCGCCATTGTTTCTATAACTCTGGTCAATCGTGCAACGCGCCGACCCGTATGCTGGTCGAACGCAGCTATTACGACCAAGCAATCGAAATCGCCAAAGACGTCGCGGAAAATACAACCGTCGGTCCGGCTGACCAATCAGGACGCCACATCGGCCCCGTCGTTAACAAACGCCAGTGGGACCAGATTCAGGGCATGATTCAGGCGGGTATCGACGAAGGCGCAACGCTGGTGGCTGGCGGTCTGGGCCTACCCGAAGGCATGAACAAAGGGTTCTACGTGCGCCCAACCGTTTTCGCGGATGTAAAACCGGGCATGACGATCGAAAAGCAAGAAATCTTTGGCCCTGTTCTGTCGATCATCCCCTTCGACACCGAAGAAGAAGCCGTTCAGATCGCCAACGACACGATCTATGGCCTGACCAACTATGTGCAGTCGGCTGACCGCGACCGCCGTCACCGTCTGTCCCGTCAGCTGAAATCGGGCATGGTGGAAATGAACGGTCGCAGCCGCGCCGCTGGCGCACCATTCGGCGGCGTCAAAGCGTCCGGCCGCGCCCGCGAAGGCGGCGTTTGGGGGATCGAAGAGTTCTTGGAAACCAAAACGATTGCCGGATGGAACTAACGCTGCGTCAATTACCCCAGGGGTTGTAACTAGACTATCTGGTTCACATATTAGCACCGGTGGCATAGCCACCGGTGTTAATTTAATCCAACTTACCGTACAAAAGTATACGCCAATCATTTGGACCGTCTTTAATGACCATTCCCGCCAAGAAAATTGAAATCACCGAAGGCCTGACTGGACTACCGTTGGTTTTGGCGATGGTCGAAAACGCAGACGATGTGGACACCGCGTCAGGCTTTGCCGAAAGATTGCTGACCGATTTTCATATCCTTGCGATCGCGATCGACCCTGATTGGGTGCGCGAAAATAAGACTGCGTTTTTGCATTGGCTGGAATCCGAAATGGCGGCGCGCAGCGCGATACGTTTGGTCGCAATGGGACGCGCCCGCGCGGCTGATGCCCTGTCAGAGCTGATGGAATACGCACCACATACATTCAAAGACATCATGCTGTTTGACCCTATCAACTGCGAACCGCGCAGCGTTCAGGGATCATTAGAATCCAACCGTATTTTGCTGTGTTCGAATGCCCCAGCAACTGCGCACCAATTGGCGGAACTGGAATTCTTGGCCCAGAATTACCGAACCAAAGATGCGCGAGTATTTTTGCGCGTGCCCGAAACCGACGGCGACGAACATTTTAGCTATACTGCGGCTCAGGCCTTTATGGCCTAGAACGGCGCCTTGGCCGTGAATTTCATGCCTTTGCCCGTGTCTGGGTGCTGCAGCTGTAGGGTTTCGGAATGCAGCATAAGACGCGGAAAATCGCGCGCGGGCCCCGTCGCGTAAAACGGGTCGCCCAAAATGGCATGCCCCAATTCGCGCATATGTACCCGCAACTGATGCGACCGCCCCGTTTTCGGAAATAGCCGCACCCGCGATTCCGTATCTGATGATTTCACAACGCGATAATCCGTAACCGCCGGTTTGCCGTTTTCATGATCGACCATCTGCAATGGGCGGTTCGGCCAATCAACAATCAGTGGCAGATCAATCGTGCCGGTCTTTTGTTCGACCCGTCCCCATACCCGCGCAACATAGGTTTTTTTGGTTTTGCGGGCTTCGAACTGCTGACCCAATTTTTTCTGAGCGTTCGGCGTCAACCCAAACACCATCACGCCAGACGTATCGCGGTCCAACCTATGGACCAGCAGCGCCGTTGGAAACGCAGCTTGCACACGGGCAATGAGGCAATCCGCCAGATGTTCACCCCGCCCAGGTACGGATAACAGCCCCGACGGTTTATCAACCACCAGAATTTCGTGGTCTTCATGCAGGACAACCAAAGGATCGTTAGGCGGGTTATAATCAGCAGACATAGGCCCGTTTCGCATCACCATCCGCAGGACGCAAGAGGATTACAAACGCCCGAACACATGGGTCAGGATTGCGGTCAACCCATCTGCATCATCTTGCGTGAATGCGGCAGAACGGTCGCTATCGATATCGAACACGCCAATGACGTCACCCGCGCCATTAAAAACGGGCAAAACGATTTCGGACAACGTCGACGATGAACAGGCAATATGATCAGCGAATGCGTGTACATCATCCACCAACTGAACCTGTTTCGTCCGAGCCGCCGCGCCACAGACACCGCGCGAAAACGGGATCACCAAACAGCCATGCCCACCCTGATACGGGCCGATCTTTAGAACTTCGGGGGCGGTCACGCGATAAAAGCCAGTCCAATCGAAACGATCATCCGCATGATGCACTTCGCAGGCGACTGTCGCCATCAACGCAACTTCGTCCGTTTCACCCGCAGTCAGGGCATCGATCGTCTGAAACAACTCTGAATAGTTCACCATAGGGTCCATCCGGCATTCTGCATGTTCTAGATGCGAATCGCATATGCGAAAGGGATATCATTCTGCCCTTTTTCGCCAATGAATTCGCACCGCGTTTAAACGATAGTGAAGAAGTAGCTAAAGTTAAGCTTCCCTCGGTGTTGCGTAAATAAGCCCCCACCCAGTTTCGCAACACCGGGGTACTTTAGTTCATTTGCACCTGAAGCTCGTACTGACCATCATGAAACGGTCCAAAAAATTCTTCTACATCAGGATGTTCAACAGGTTCGCCTGAATAGTCGGCAATCAGGTTCTGTTCGGACACATACGCCACGTAAAAGCTTTCTGAATTTTCGGCCAGCAGGTGATAATAAGGCTGATCTTTGCGCGGGCGGACATCTTCGGGGATGGATTGATACCAATCTTCGGTGTTCGCGAATTCTGGATCGACGTCGAAAACCACACCGCGAAACGGGTGTTTTCGGTGGCACACAACCTGACCCAACTGATATTTTGCACGCGTCTTTAACATAGTTTTCACATTAACCACCGCGCCGAACGATTGTCCATGAAACACCGCGTGATCATTGGAAACAGTCTGTGGACAGCAAATCGGGCGGTCGTTGAATTTCCGTGTAGATATCCGCCGATTGACATCAAGACGGTTTAAAAAGGCACGAAATCAGCTACACTCACGACAAAATAAAGAAAGCGAGAGGCAGATGAGCAGATTCTTTCTCGCCCTTGGAATGGTGTTGGTACTAGGCAGCTGTGGTGAACGCGAAGGTTCGGCACCGCGGAACCTGGATAATGCTTGCGCGATTCTGACAGAGCGATCGAACTATGTCGGTGCGTTCCGCGCCGCCGAACGTAAATGGGGCGTCGAACCCCATGTCCTGATGGCGATGATCTATCAGGAAAGTAAATTCATTTCGAATGCCCGCACCCCGCATCAATATGCGTTGGGCGTGATCCCTATTGGCCGCCAATCGTCGGCGTTTGGGTATAGTCAGGCGCTGGACGGCACTTGGCGTGAATATCAACAGTCCGAAGGCGGCGTTGGATCGCGACGCGACGATATCCGCGACGCGACCGATTTCATGGGCTGGTACATGACCCAAACAACCAATGAAATTGGCATCCCGCTAAACGATGTCCGCAACCAATATCTGGCGTATCACGAAGGCCGCACAGGTTTCACACGCGGAACATACCGCAGCAAATCGTGGCTGGTCCGTATCGCAGGCGAAATCACCGACCGCGCGGTGATGTACGAATCTCAGTTGCGCAACTGCCGCGCAGCGCGCCGCCTGTAAAAAACAAACGCCGCATCAACCCGATGCGGCGTTTTTTATTAGCGTTCAGCCCATGCCCGTTCTTCGGCGATGATATTGAATAGACGGTTCGGGACGTTTCCACCAACTGTCATATCACCCAGAATGACCGTGGTTTCGCTGCCGGTGTTATCCGTGATGATCCACTGACGCAGCGCAGGTTCATCCGTAAACACCAGACGAATATTGCCATATTCGGGGTGATCAGGGTCTTGCGCTGTGACGGTCGTCGATGTGCCGTCATAGGTATGCGCAACCACCATGCGTTCATTCGACAGGTTCACGTTGTCCTGCAAAATGATCTTTAGCGGCGTTTCCGACAGTGGATAGCGTTCAGCGCCCGTATTGGACCGCGGATCGAAAATCGCCAGCGACCCGCCACCTGCGATCACCATGGATTCTTCGGGCGGGTTGTATTCAAAACGGATACGGCCGGGGCGTTTGATGTAAATCGTGCCCGTCGATATGGTGCCATCGCTTGCAATCTGCGTGAATTCGCCTTGGGCCGTTTGCAGACCGTTTAGGTAATTCGACACCTGAGAAAGCGACAATTCTTCGGCCCGCAAAGCATGACCACCCAACGCTGCCAAAGCAAAAGGTGCCGCCAGTAAAATTCGCCGTAAAGTATTCATAGCCTGTCTTTCAGTTACGGGTGTTACCCCAATCAGATGGGATCAGTTGGACGAATTTCCAATTGATAAGCGATAACACGCCACTGATATGTAATGAAAAAGGCGCGGCGATTGTTCCGCCGCGCCTGAAATAATTAGTGCTGTTCGGGCACCAGAATTTCGCGTTTGCCCACATGGTTGGCCGATGACACGACGCCTTCGTCCTCCATCTGTTCGACCAAACGGGCCGCTTTGTTATAGCCGATTGCCAGTTTGCGCTGGATATAGGACGTCGAACATTTGCGGTCTTTGATCACGATGGCAACGGCCTGATCGTACAGCGCGTCTTCGCCGTTGGTGTTGCCACCCAGACCCAGAACTGCGTCGATGTTGGCTTCTTTGTCTTCAGGTGGGCCTTCGACGACGCCGCCGACATATTCGGGCGGGCCATACGCCTTGAGGTAGGTCACGATCTCTTCGACTTCTTCATCGGACACGAATGGGCCGTGGATACGGGTGATACGTCCGCCGCCAGCCATATACAGCATGTCACCCATGCCCAGCAGCTGTTCAGCGCCCTGTTCACCCAGAATCGTGCGGCTGTCGATTTTCGACGTCACTTGGAACGAAATACGGGTGGGGAAGTTCGCCTTGATCGTGCCGGTGATCACGTCCACGGACGGACGCTGGGTCGCCATGATCAGGTGGATACCCGACGCACGCGCCATCTGCGCCAGACGCTGAATGCAGGCTTCGATCTCTTTACCGGCAACCATCATCAGGTCAGCCATTTCGTCGACGATAACGACGATGAACGGCATGGTTTCTGGTTTGATCTCTTCGGTTTCGAAAATCGGATCGCCGTTATCTTCGTCAAATCCGGTCTGAACGGTGCGTTCGAACATTTCGCCACGCGCAAGCGCGTCACGAACGCGGCCGTTGTAACCTTCGATGTTACGGACGCCCATTTTGGACATTTTGCGATAGCGCTCTTCCATTTCGCCGACGACCCATTTCAGGGCGACGACCGCCTTTTTCGGGTCGGTCACAACGGGCGACAGCAGATGCGGGATGCCGTCATAGACCGACAGTTCCAACATTTTGGGGTCGATCATGATCAGGCGGCATTCGTCTGGCGTCAGTTTGTACAGCAGCGACAGGATCATCGTGTTGATCGCCACCGATTTACCCGAACCCGTGGTACCCGCGATCAATAGGTGAGGCATCTTGGCAAGGTTGGCGACAATCGGTTCGCCGCCGATATCTTTGCCCAAAGCCAGCGGCAAACGGTGGTTGCCGTCGCCATAATCGCGGCTGGACAGAATTTCGCGGAACGACACCATTTCGCGGTTATCGTTCGGCAATTCGATACCGATCACGCTGCGGCCCGGAACGGTCGATACACGTGCGGACAGCGCAGACATCGAACGCGCGATATCGTCAGCCAGACCGATCACACGGCTGGCTTTTAGACCGGGGGCCGGTTCCAATTCGTACATGGTGACAACAGGGCCCGGACGGACCGATACGATTTCGCCTTTGATGCCGTAATCATCCAGAACGGTTTCCAGCATCCGTGCGTTTTCTTCCAACGCTTCATCGGACAGAACGTGGCGTTCGACCTCAGCCGGATCCATCAGCAGGTTCAGCGGCGGGCATTGGAATTCAGGCGAATTGTCGTCGAATTTCAACGAAGGCTGCGCCTCGGCGCGGGCCTGTTTTGATGGGACAACAGGGCGTTTCAGATTGTGCTGAACCACGCGGCGCGGTTCGGGCGTCGGGATCACAGGTGCCGCAGTCGGCAGCGGCGCGACTTCGTTTTCGGAAATATCCGCGAAAATGTTGTCTTCGTCGCCATCCAGAACGGCGTCTTCGTCCCAGTTGGATTGCGGCATTGGCGTAGGAGTTGGCAGCGGCGCAGGTGCAACCATCTGCGGTTCATTTGCCACCAACGGGCGCGGACCACGGCCAGCGGTCAGGGTCGGTTCAATCCGCACCTGATCGTTTTCGCGCGAAATGGGCGGCACGGGCGCGGCCACAACGGGCGCTGCGCTACGATTGCGGATCACATCGGAAATGCGCGCCTTGATGCGGTCATCGTCAGGCGATTGGTCGCCCGCAGTCATCGGCGGTTCGTTCATCACCAATTCGGGTTCCAGATCAGGCGCAGGTTGGCGTGCGAACATTTTCGGCATGAACCCACGGCGCGGAGCCTCGGCTGCGGGGGCATGCATTTCGGGCATCGGCGGCATTGCAGGGAACGGTTCAGCGGTGACAGGCGCGCTGCGCACCACATTAGCCACGCGTGCGCGTTCAGCATCATCAGGGACATAATCGAAATCATCGCGCTGCGCGGCCGATGTTTCGCGGCGGGCCTGCACGTTTGCGTATCCCGCTTGAGCTGCGCGCACGGACATATCAGCGCCGCGGCCCAGCAATTTCAGGATCGCCGCATACACAACGATCAGACCGTAGATAAAGAAACGCCAGCCGGTTTTCACCTCTGGACGGGTAAAGCCCAGAATGAACGCACCCAGCCATAGGGTCAGCGCGCCGGTGATCAGCGCCATGATTTTTACCCAGATCAACGATTGGCTGACCAACGGCGCCAGCATCATCGACAACAGCGTATCGCCCAACATCCCGCCATACCCAAACGAATGCGACCATTCGGGAGATGCGGAAAACGTCGCGAAATAGACCGATGAAATCAGGACAGGGATCGGAAAGAAAATCAAACGACCAAAGGCACGTTCAGCCCCGTAATGCAGCGTCAGCCGTGCGCCCCAAACCATAGGTAACAGCGCAAACCACCACGACGCTTTGCCGACAACCAACATCAGCGGCGCGGAAATCGACGCGCCCAAACGGCCCAGCCAATTATTCACGGGCGCGTCGGTTGCGAACATCCAACTGGGGTCTTCTGGGGAATAGGACCAGACCATCATTCCCACGATCAAACCCAAGGCAATCAGGCCTAGGCCCAACAATTCCTTGCCGCGTTTTTCAATCACCGCCTGCGTGGTGCTGTCAAACAATGGATCGCGTTGTCGTGTCGAATAAGAGGCCATACTACCGTCCCTTTAATCGTAAAGGCATGCGCGAATAAGGGAGAGCCCTTTGCGCATCTGCTCAATCGGGGCGACCATGGCCACCCGAATGTACCCCTTGCCGGGGTTTTCGTTGTTCACATCGCGGCTTAGGTATTCGCCGGGCAATACACGCACGCCGGTTTCCTGCCACAGTTTCAGGGTCGCCTTTTCGCCGTCTGGCACAGGCAACCATAGGAAAAACCCGCCTTCGGGAATTTCAAAGCCAGGCACGTCGCCCAGAATTTCACGCGCAACTTCGTATTTTTCGTTATACAGTCTGCGGTTTTCGATCACGTGTTCTTCGTCGTTCCAAACACGGGTCGATACGCGCTGGATCGGCAAAGGCAGCGGCGCACCCGAATAGGCGCGCAGCTGGCGGATACGGCGGATCGTTTCAACGCCGCCTGCAACAAACCCGGACCGTAGGCCAGGCAGGTTAGAACGTTTCGATAGCGAATGGAAAATCGTGACCCGTTCAGGATCAGCGCCCATTTCAACCGCCATTTCCAACGCGCCCGCTGGGGCGTCATCGCGGTAAATTTCGGAATAACATTCGTCCGCAAAGATGCGGAAATCATGTTTTTCAGCCAATGCGATCAGATCGCGCCAATAGTCGCGCGACGCCACCGCGCCCTGCGGGTTGGACGGCGAACAGATATAGGCAATCGTGGTGCGATCCAGAATATCGGCAGGCAGGCTATGATAATCAGGCAAGAACCCTGTTTTAGCCGTGGCCGGTACGAACACGGATTCCGCGCCAACCGAAATCGTTGCGATCATATAGACCTGATAGAACGGGTTCGGCGTCAGGATCACAGGACGCTGACCGTTTTTCGTTTCAGGGCACAGCGCCATTGCGGCGTTATACAGACCTTCGCGGGTGCCATTCAACGCCATGATCTGGTCGGTGCCATAGTCCACGCCATAGCGACGTTTGATCCAGCCCGAAATCGCCTCTAGCAGCGCGGGTTCGCCGTCATTTAGCGGATATTTCGCAAAGCCGCCGATATTCGCGGCCATCTCTTCGCCAACCCACGCAGGGAATGGATGTTGCGGTTCGCCAATCGTCAACGCGATCGGTTCGCCCCCCGCATCATGGTGGTCGAGTAGAGCCCGCAAACGCGGGAATGCGTAGTCCGCAAGGTTCGAGAACCGCTCCGGATAGATCATTACTGCCTCAAAGTTGCGAGATCATTAGCGTCCCGCTTTCCCCTTTGATAACCCGCACAATCGCGGGCTGTCCAGAAAAACAGGGCTATACTGATGGTCTTAGGTGAATTTCATGTGGCATTTAAGCCAGCGCCGTTTCCACCGCCAGCGCAATTTGCAGCAAAGTTTCATCCTGATCCGCGCCCGCATTCAGCATAACTCCACCCATTGGCGTCTGTGTCGGCAGCGTGATCGAACAGCCGCCCATCAGGTTCGCAACCCGCGTATTGCGCAGCGCCAGCAGGTTTTCGGACACGAAATAATCATTGTCGGTCAGCAGCCGTTCCACATTTGGCGCACCAATGGGCGATGACGGCATAATAACCGCGTCAAATTCTGCCGTTTCTTCGGCATAGGCGGCGCGTATATTCCACAGCGTGTCCCAACCGCGCAGATAATCCACCGCGCTGAAATCCGCACCGGGGCGAATGCGTTTCAGGATCTGGTGGTACATTTTGTCAGGATCAGATTCGATGATGTACTGCCATTCGGCATAGGCATCGACGGTGTACAGCATCCCCGCCAGTTCGAATGCGTAATGCATGGGGTCGAATTCGATATGTTCGATCGCCGCGCCTGCGGCACGCAACGTATCGACCGCCCCATCGAATGCGCGGCGCTGGTCGGGGCGGACGTCCTCCATCGCGATGGTGTCCAGCACGGCAAAGCGCAGGTTTTTGATATCCTTTTCAATAACCTGCCCCCCCTGCCCTGCTAGAACAGCGGTGATTAATGCCGCATCTTCGACGGAACGGCACAGCGGCCCGACGGTATCAAACGTCTTGCACAACGGCACCACGCCGCCCAGCGACAGCCGCCCATGGGTCGTTTTGAACCCGACCAGATTGTTCCACGCTGATGGCACGCGCACTGACCCGCCCGTATCCGACCCGATCCCAGCCGCCGCCAGCCCAAACGCGACCGAAGCCGCAGCCCCCGACGACGACCCACCGGGGGCCGCGCTGTGATCATGAACGTTCGGGGGCGTTTGTGTCACGGGGTTCACGCCCAACCCGCTAAAGGCGATTTCGGTCATATGCGTTTTGCCCAAACACACCAGCCCCGACGACGTTGCCTCCGCCAAAACATCCGCGTCATGTTCAGGCGTGCGGCCCGCCAAATAGGCTGTACCTGCTTCGGTCGGGGTGCCTGCGCTATCAAACAGATCCTTCCAACTGATCGGAACGCCATCCAGCGGCGACAGACGTTTGCCCGCCTTTGCCCGCGCGCTTGCGGCTTGGGCTTCTGCCATGGCGCGGTCGGCGGTGACGCGGGCATAGATGCGATCCGCGAATTCATGACCGTCGATGGCATCCAGATAGACCCGCGTCAGATCAACAGGATCAATCGCACCCGTTTCGATCCCGCACCCCAATTCGGCTGCCGTCATCCATCGCCAATCTTGCATCATCTGGTCCTTTCGTCAGAAACCATAGGCTAGACCGCCGATGTCGCATGGACAATCCCGCCAATCCGACCATATTTCCCCTATGACCCATGACCACGATATCCTGATCGTTGGCGGCGGCCTGAATGGCCCCGCGCTTGCCCTTGCTGCGGCCCATGTTGGCCTGACTGTTGGCGTGATCGACGCTGTGCCGATCGCTGTGCACACGGACCCCGATTTTGACGGGCGGTCCTATGCGCTGGCGCTGTCTTCGGTGCGATTGCTGCGCAACATCGGCCTGTGGGGCGCGCTGGCTGACACCGCGCAGCCGATGCTGGAAATCAAGGTCACGGACGGCCACGCGGGCCAAGGCCCCGCGCCGTGGATGATGCATTTCGACCACGCCGAAATCGAAGAAGGCCCCATGGGCTACATGGTCGAAGACCGCCACCTGCGCCCCGCCCTGATCGACGCGATGGAGGCATCGGACCGTATAACCGTTTACGCCCCCGACACCGTGGTCGCGCAAGAAACGAACGACAGCGCCGCGTCGGTCACGCTGGCATCCGGCAAAGTGTTAACGGCATCGTTGCTGGTTGGCGCGGATGGCCGCAAATCAGGCACCGCCGAACGTGCGGGCATTAAACGCACAGGCTGGGGATACGGACAAACCGCTATTGTCTGCGCCGTCGAACATGAACTGCCCCACAACGGCGTTGCGCATCAGTTTTTCATGCCGCACGGACCGCTGGCGATCCTGCCGCTAAAGGGCAATAAATCGTCCATCGTTTGGAGCGAAACCGACGCCCGCGCCGCCCAATGCGCGGCCATGTCGGACGACGAATTTATCGAAGAGCTAAAGCCCGCCTTTGGCAGTTTCCTAGGGCCGATCAAACTGGCGGGGAAACGGTTCACCTATCCGCTGGGGCTGACGCTGGCGAATTCGTTTATCGCGGATCGTATCGCATTGATCGGCGATGCGGCGCACGGCATGCACCCGATTGCGGGTCAGGGATTGAACGCGGGTCTGCGCGATATCGCGGCGCTGGCCGACGTTCTGCGCGATGCGCGTCACACGGGCCAAGATATCGGCGGAGCGTTGGTTCTAAAAAACTACCAACAGTGGCGCCGGTTCGACACAGCCACATTAGCTATGGCGACCGATACGTTTAACAAACTGTTTTCGAACGATAATCCGCTGCTGCGCACAACCCGCGATCTGGGCATGGGCGCTGTGAATGCGATGCCGAAACTGCGCCGTAATTTCATCCGAGAGGCCGCTGGCCTAACCGGCGACCTGCCCAGTTTGATGCGCTAGATCAGTCGATCTGGCGCGCCTCGTCCACCAACATCACGGGAATGCCGTTGCGGATCGGGAACGCCAATTTCGCAGCTTCTGAAATCAGTTCCTGTTTTTCGGCATCATAGGTCAGGCGGGATTGGGTTTGTGGGCACACCAGTGCCTCTACCATCTTTGGATCAAACAGCATGTCGGTCATTGCAGGTTCTCGTCTCCGCCCCCGTGCAGGGCATAGGTCATCAATGTAATCAGCGTTTCGCGCCGTTCGGACAGGGTCGGCGCTTCTAACAACGCTTGGCGGTCCTCGGGTTCAAACGGGCATAGCATCGACAGCGAATTGATCAATAGTTCATCATCGGCTTCGCGCAGACCATCCCAATCGGTGGACAGGCCGCGGTCTTCGAAATATCGACCAAGCAGTTTGAGCAATTCAGGGCGATCCATCGCCTTGTCGTGTTCATCATCGCCCAAATCACGGTCAAACCCGTCGAACGACACGTCGAAACGACGATAGGGAGTGAACCCTTCGACTTCGGCCCCCAAACGGTAACGCGACACCCCAGTTAGGGTAATCATATACCGCCCGTCATCTGTTTCTGAAAACGCAGTCAAACGGCCCGCGCAGCCGATCTTATGCAGGCCGCGGGTGCCATTGGGCTGGATCATACCAATCATCCGATGCGGCGTTTTCATCACGTCTTCGATCATCGCCAGATAGCGTGGTTCAAAGATATGCAGCGGCAACTTTGCCCGAGGCAGCATCAGTGCGCCGGGCAAAGGAAAGACAGGTATCGTCTGCGGTAAGTCGGCAATGTTCCTCATTATCCGCAAGGTAGGTCGCCCCTTATGTTAGGCAAATATCATGGACGACAATTTACGGCGTCCATTCAATACAACAGGGTCATTTGGTTTCAGCGCATCGAAAATCTGGAACAATTGCGCCTTGGCCGCGCCTTCATTCCATTCGCGATCCATTTTGAACATGGCCAGCAAACCGTCGACCGCGCCTTCGACATCGCCGGCGGCGTGCATGGCCTGCGCCAGATCCAGACGCGCCTGCATATCGGACGGGTCGGCATCCACTTTGGCCTGCAATTCAGCAACCGGGCCTGCCTTTTCGGCCTGACGGGCCAACGCGATTTGCGCAAAGGCGGCTTCGATAGGGGCGGCATTCGAAATTTTCGCAGGCGCGCCGTTCAGCACGGCTTCTGCTTCGTCCACTTTGCCCATGGCCAGCGTTGCGCGGGCCAAACCGCCAAACGCCGCGGCGTTTTCAGGTTCTTCGCCAATCACCGCCGAGAAGATTTCCGCAGCGCTTTCTGCGTCGCCTTCGGCCAGAATGTTTTCAGCTTCTTCCAGCGCAGCCTCTAGGCCTTCGGCGCCGCCCATAGCGGTCAGTTTGTTCACGAATTCGGACAGTTGGCTGGGCGATACGGCGCCCTGAAACCCGTCAACAGGCTGACCCTGCCAGAACGCATAAACGGTCGGCACGGATTGAACGCGCAGCTGCCCCGCGATCATCTGGTTTTCGTCTACGTTGACTTTGACCATTTTGACCTTGCCGCCTGCTTCGCGGACGGCTGCCTCTAGCTGAGGCATCAGGGTTTTGCATGGGCCACACCACGGCGCCCAGAAATCCACGATGACAGGTACCTCTTTCGACATCTCGACGACGTCTTGCATAAAGGTCTGGTCGGTCGTGTCTTTGATCAGATCGTCCGCTGCGGCCTGCGGCTGTCCACCTAGTTCGAGCATCTCGCCCTCCGATTAAATTTGTTGTCTTTTATATGAGGAGGACGGCACGCAATGACAACCTCCGCCCCGAAGGTTCGTTATAAATCGAATGTCGCGAAAACCGGCGCGTGGTCGCTGGGCTGTTCCCAACCGCGGACCTCGCGGCGGATACGGCTGGAATGGGCGGCGTTGGAAATATCAGGCGTGGACCAGATGTGATCCAAACGGCGGCCTTTGTCTGCGGCATCCCAATCTTTGGCGCGATAGGACCACCACGAATACAGGCGACCATCAGGGATGTCCTGACGTGTGATATCCACCCAATTGGCCGATTCCTGAACCTGCGCCAGATGCTCAACCTCGATCGGGGTGTGGCTAACCACCTTGAGCAGTTTTTTGTGATCCCAAACATCGTCTTCGCGGGGCGCAATGTTGAAATCACCCACGATCACCGTTTTTTCAGGTTTGGTCGCGTGGAAATAATCCCGCATCTGGGTCAGGTAATCCAATTTCTGACCGAACTTTTCGTTCTTTTCGCGGTTCGGTTCATCGCCGCCCGCAGGGATATAGAAATTGTGGACCGTCACGCCATTTGCCAAACGGCCCGCGATGTGACGGGCGTGGTTTAGGGACGCGAAATCCTGACTGTCGGTTTCTTCCATCGGGATTTTCGACAGGATCGCTACGCCATTGTACCCCTTTTGGCCGCGCGCAACCATGTATTCATAGCCCAGCGCCTTGAACGCATCGAACGGGATTTTTTCCACGGGGCTTTTGCATTCTTGCAGACACAGAACGTCTGGAGTGTCTTCGGTCAGCAAGCGGGACACCAGCGCTTCGCGAAGGCGGACAGAGTTGATATTCCAAGTCGCAAGAGAAAAAGTCATGAATAGCTCCGATATTTGCGCTACTCCTATCAACTTAGACATTTTGACAAAAGAGTTGTTATGAACAGAATCCCTTTGGCTTTCGCATTGTGTTTAGCTGGCGCAACCAACGCCACTGCATTGCCGGACGGTACCTATATAATCTCTTCGGGGATATTTGATCCCGTTGCCGCCACGCCGCGCTATGTCCATATTGATGTGCATGGGAACGAAATAGATGCCACCTTTCTCGCGTTCTTCTCTCCGGACTCTTACACCTGTCACACGACAGACATGTGTACTGGGATTTGGCCAGGATTGCAGTTAACTTTGACCGATGACGGGATCGTCGCGACGCGCACACGCGACGATATGATCAGCACCAGCAATGCACTTTTAAATATCGATACGCTGGATGATCTGCTGTATGTTGAACCGCTAGTGAATTTCATGCAAACCGCCGATCTGAGCGATGATCGCATCCACCCGATGTCGCGCGATGCCGCATTGGGTTTGCGCGGTCTGATTATGTCGCTGGACGTGTCAGTCCAATCTTTGGACGGCTGCGACATTCGACAACTATCCCAAATCGAAGCGAACGGCGGTCATGATCGCCTGCAAAATGCGTTATCCTATTTCCAGTACAAGGCCGAAATGGCCGACGCTTATGTGTCGCTGTCTCCACATGAATTGATGACCGAGGCCGAATTGGATGCCGCGCGCGAAAAACAGCTCCCCTTCCGCGCCCGCACCTTTGCTTTAGGCATGATCACAGGCGAAACGGCAAAAACTGGTGATTTCCATGCTGCAATGGCGACAGTTTTCGAACGTCCTTACATGGCCGATATGCTAACGGAATCCGGCCTGACACCTGATGATGTTATCGCGCCGGTCGCGGATATCATGCCAAACGGCATATCCTATTTTCAAGAAATCGCCGCACTGCGTGAATCAGGTGCCGAAATTGTCGAAGCCGTCTGCGCCGACATCACTTTGGGGCTCTGACAAAAAAAGCCCCCGCAAATTCAGCGGGGGCAAGTCCAACAGGGAGGATGGTGACTTGACCCCGCCACCAGGGGAACTGTTCAATCTTAACGACAGTGCGTTTGGATTGTTTAACCCGTAGGTCATACCACCAATCGGTAACCGCCGCTTTCTGTCACCAACAAACGCGCATTGGACGGATCAGGTTCCACCTTTTGGCGCAGTCGGTAGATGTGAGTTTCCAACGTGTGGGTCGTCACACCGGCATTGTAGCCCCAAACTTCGTGTAACAAGACATCGCGCGGTACCACGTGATCAGTCGATCGGTACAAAAATTTGAGGATATTGGTTTCCTTCTCAGTCAACCGTACCTTCTTTTCGTCCTCTGTGACTAGCAATTTCTGTGCCGGTTGGAATGTATACGGCCCGATTTGGAAAATTGCGTCTTCGGATTGTTCATGCGTCCGCAGCTGCGCACGAATGCGCGCCAGTAAAACAGGGAACTTGAACGGTTTGGTCACATAGTCATTTGCGCCTGCATCCAGACCCAAAATCGTATCGCTATCCGTATCATGACCCGTCAGCATCAAAATAGGACATTTGATGCCTTGTTTGCGCATCACCTTGCACAATTCACGTCCATCGGTGTCAGGCAGGCCTACGTCCAGAATGACCAGGTCATAGATGCCTTCTTTTGCGCGGATCAGGCCATCATGACCGTTACCGGCTTCGAACACGTCGAACTCTTCGGTCATGATTAACTGTTCACCCAACGCTTCGCGCAGGTCTTCGTCGTCATCTACCAGTAGTATGCGTTTAAGCTGTGCCATGTGTGTATCGGCCTCCTTCACGTCTACTTGATCATCTGTGACCTGATACGCACCACGGCAAGGTTTCCGTCATTAAATCACGCGGACGTGTCAAAATTGCATGGAATGTTTCAATTCCTAACAATTCATCCTAATTACTACCCAACTACAAAAGGCAGCCCCATGGGATTTGGACCCAACATTGTCGAACGCATCGCCCGCGCCCGCGCTGATTTGCGGATGGGTGTGCCCGTTGTTTTAGACGGCGGCGCATTGATGTTTGCCGTTGAAACGCTGGATCAGGACCGCCTGAACCAGCTGGACGATCTGACAGGCGTGACGCTGGTGATCACATCGCACCGCGCCAAAACCCTGCATGTCGTGCCCTACGATTCGGATCTGGCCCGCGTTGCGCTGCCACATGATGTTGACCTGAATTGGATTCGCGCCGTTGCCGATCCAGCGGATGACCTGAACGCCCCGATGAAAGGTCCCCTGCGGTCTGAACGTGGCGGTGACGCAACGTTGCACCGCGCCGCAATCGCCCTAACCAAGGCCGCGCGCCTACTACCTGCCGCGATTGTTGTGCCGCTGGATAATGCACAGGCCTTTGCCCTGACGCATAACCTGACGATGGTGCCTGCCGATGCTGCGCTGGATCAAACCATGTCGCCCCAGCATCCTATCGTTGCTGCGCGTTTGCCTATCGAAGTGTCAGAGGCTGGCCGCTTGCATATCTTCCGCCCCGAAGACGGTGCCGAAGAACATTACGCCATCGAGATCGGCAAACCTGACCGCACCCAGCCCGTTTTGGCGCGCCTGCATTCCGCCTGCTTTACGGGCGACGTTCTGGGCAGCCTGAAATGCGACTGCGGCCCGCAGCTGCGCGGCGCGTTGGCCCAAATGGGCGCCGAAGGCCACGGCGTCCTGCTGTATTTAAACCAAGAAGGCCGCGGCATTGGCCTGACCAACAAAATGCGCGCCTATTCGCTTCAGGATCAGGGCTTTGACACGGTCGAGGCAAACCACCGCCTGGGATTCGAAGACGACGAACGCGATTTTCGGATCGGCGCGGAAATTCTGCGCAAACTGGGCTTCGCGTCCGTGCGCCTGCTGACCAACAACCCCAACAAAGTCGCCCGCATGCAAGAAAGCGGGATCAACGTCGCCGAACGCGTCGCGCTGAAGGTCGGCGAGAACCGATTTAACCACCACTATTTGGCCACCAAGGCCAAAAAGTCGGGACACCTATTATAATGCACGCGTTCGATATGGTGGTCTCACGGGGTAATTTGCGGTTCATGGGCCGCCGGTTTCCCTGCACCATCGGGCGCGGCGGTGTGACTGCAGACAAACGCGAAGGCGATGGTGCCACCCCGCGCGGGACGCATCGGATCGTTGGGATGCTTTACCGCCCTGATCGCGTGGCCCGCCCCGCCGACTGGGCGCTGCCGATTGCCAAAGACGATCTTTGGTCGGACGATCCAACCCACGAAGACTATAATACAATGGTGCGCGCACCCTATCCGCACAGCCACGAAACGCTGCGCCGCGCGGACCCACTATATAATATCGTGATCATCACGGACTGGAATTGGCCCTATGCGGTGAAAAACCGTGGGTCGGCCATTTTTATCCACCAAATGCGGCGCCCTGGGTATCCGACGGCAGGCTGCATCGGATTGCGCCCCAAAGACCTGCGGTGGATCGCGGCGCGCATCCGTTATGAAACGCGCCTGATCGTTTTGTAATCAGCCGTAGTCGCGTTCGCCAAAAATCGCAGACCCAACGCGGACATGAGTCGCGCCAAAGGCAATCGCCTTTTCGAAATCGGCGCTCATCCCCATAGACAGACCATCCAGCCCGTTCCGTTCTGCAAATTTGCGCAGCAGCGCAAAATGCATCGATGCCTCTTCGTCCACTGGCGGGATGCACATCAGTCCCTTAACCGGCAGATCCAGCGCACGGCATTCCGTAACAAAGGTATCAACATCGGCCGGCAACACGCCTGCCTTCTGGTCCTCGTCGCCTGTGTTCACCTGCACAAACAGATCAGGGCATTTTCCAATCTCTTGCGCAATCCGCGCCATAGCCTGAGCCAGCTTTGGGCGATCCAGCGTATGAATGCTGTCCGCCAATTCCATCGCCGCGCGGGTTTTGTTGGTTTGCAACGGCCCGATCAGGTGCAGATCGATTCCATCGTATTTTTCGCGAAACATCGGCCATTTGCCTTGGGCTTCTTGGACTTTGTTCTCACCAAAGACTCGGTGGCCCTGCTCCAGAACGGCCTCGACTTTTTCGTTTGGCTGCACTTTGGACACCGCAATCAGGGTCACAGACCCCGCTGCGCGACCATGTTCTTTTTCCGCTTTTGCGACCTTCGCTTTGATCTCGGACAGGCCCATGATCTGCTCCATTCATCTTTGAAAATTGGGGTTCTGCGCAGAAATAGGCCACTCGACCACCTGTGTCATCTACAAAGCCCCCGAAAACGTGGTGTGTCCTTCGTGCATCATTTTTCTGATTGAGACGCCAACCTGTCGCCATTTGTCTTGAGTGACAGCGGCTTTGGGCGCAAATACACCATCAATGCTAGACACACTGGCATTCTCGGGAATGCAAAACACGAGGGTAATCCTATGAAAAAAATTCTTTTGGCTTCGGCTTCGATCGTAGCTTTCGGTGGCGCAGCAGCTGCTGAAGTATCCTTCTCCGGCTCGGCTACTCTGGGCTACAACGACACTGACCAGACTCTGGCAACCGACGACAACGAGTACGGTTTCTACGCAGACATCGAAGTAGACGTAGCTCTGTCCGCAGAACTGGACAACGGCCTGACCGTTTCGGCTTCGGCTGACATCGATGAACTGGACGCAGACTCCGGTGACTTCGGTGGCGTTACCCTGACCATCGCTTCGGAAACCGCATCGCTGGTATACGGCGACACCGAATTCGCAGCAGTTGACGCATGGGCTGGCGTAGGCTCCATGGACGACGACGGCTTTGCAGAGCAAGACGGTGAAACCGTTCTGAAGGCAACCGTTGCATTCGGCGGCGTAGACGCAGCAGTGTCGTACATCGTTGACGCAGCAGCACGCGACGAACTGACCGATCTGTCGATCGGCGCAACCACCACTCTGGGTTCGGTTGACCTGTCGGTTGCTTACCAAGAAGAAGACACCTTCAACGAAATCTTCGGTATTTCGGCAGCTACCTCGTTCGCTGGTGCAGACGTTGCATTCGGCTACGCAATGGACAACACCGCAGACGACTCGTCGATCGGCGTAGAAGTTGCATACCCATTCGGCCCAGTAACCGCGACCGCTTCCTACGTCATGGAAGACGCTGGCGAAGACAACTGGGACATCGAAGTTGCATACGCTGAAGGCGCTCTGGCTCTGACCGTATACACCGACGAATCCGAAGACTACGGTCTGGAAGCTGAATACGACCTGGGCAACGGCATCGAGCTGGCAGCTGGTCTGGTTGACGGCGGCGACACCACCTACGTTGCAGGTACCTACGACCTGGGCGGCGGCGCAGAACTGCTGGTTTCCTATGTTGACACCGACGCAGTCAACGACGACGACGAATACGGTGACGGCGACTTCCAAGAAGGCGCTACCGTTGAACTGTCGTTCGACTTCTAATCTGATCTAAGATCTGATTAAGCGAGAGCGGTCCTTTTGGGCCGCTCTTTGCTTTTGGCGGTGTTGCCTCTTGTGACAGATGCCTGCGTTGTTTACACATTTCGGGAAACAGGCCCTAGGGCACTGACCGAAAGGGTAATGACTTGAACGCCTTTATCAAAACCACCCGCTTGACCATTGCTGGTGTCGCCTTGATCGCACTTACGGCCTGCTCTGGGTCGCTGTTCGGCGGCCGAAGCGCCGAAAATGCTGTCACGCAGCCCGTCCGCGCCGCCGGCGCTGAATCCGTTGCTGTAAACCGCTACCTTTGGAACGCATCCTTGGATGTTCTGTCGTTCCTGCCGATTGAATCGGTTGACCCGTTTACAGGCGTCATTGTCTTTGGCTACGGCACGCCCCCCGGTGGCGGACGCGCGTATCGCGGAACCGTGCATGTATCTGACCCAGCGCTGGATGCTCGTTCGCTGAACGTTTCGCTGTTCACATCCGCTGGCCCCGTCAGTGCGGCAACCCTGACCGCAATCGAAGATTCCATTCTGGGCCGCGCCAGACAGCTGCGGATTCAAGACCGCGACCTATAGAATCCGCCCGCAAAACGCATTATGACCACGCCGGGCCCAGTCGCCCGGCGTTTCCATGTCCCAAAGGTCCAAAACATGTCCCAATACTCTGCTGCTGACATCGAACAGAAATGGCAATCCGAATGGGAAAAGGCCGGTGTCTTCACCGCCACCCGTGACGAATCCAAACCGAAATACTACGTGCTGGAAATGTTCCCCTATCCGTCGGGTCGTATCCACATGGGGCACGTGCGGAACTACACCATGGGCGACGTGGTTGCGCGCTATAAAATGTCGACAGGCCATAACGTGCTGCACCCAATGGGCTGGGACGCCTTTGGTATGCCTGCGGAAAACGCCGCGATGGCATCGGGCGGCCACCCCAAAGACTGGACCTATAAAAACATCGCGGACATGCGCGGCCAGATGAAACCTCTGGGCCTGTCCATCGACTGGAGCCGCGAATTCGCGACCTGTGATCCTGAATACTATGGCCAGCAGCAGTCGCTGTTTATCGACATGCTGGACGCGGGTCTGGTGTACCGCAAAAACGCGGTCGTGAACTGGGACCCTGTCGATATGACCGTTCTGGCAAACGAACAGGTTATCGACGGCAAAGGCTGGCGGTCGGGCGCGGACGTTGAACGCCGCGAATTGACCCAGTGGTTCTTTAAAATCTCGGACATGGCCGACGATCTGCTGGAATCCATCGACAATCTGGACGATTGGCCGGCCAAGGTAAAACTGATGCAGTCGAACTGGATCGGCAAATCGCGTGGTCTGGAATTCGGGTTTGAACGTGACGGCGCCGATCCGATCACCGTTTACACCACCCGCCCTGATACGCTGATGGGCGCGTCGTTCGTGGGCATTTCCCCCGACCACCCCATCGCGAAAGAGCTGGAGCTGAACAACCCAGCCGCTGCCGAATTCATCGCCGAATGCCGCAAAGGTGGCACCACAGCCGAGGCGTTGGAAAAGGCCGAAAAGCTGGGCATGGATACCGGCATCCGCGTGAAACACCCGCTGGATCCGTCGTGGGAACTGCCTGTCTGGATCGCGAACTTTATTCTGATGGACTACGGCACCGGCGCGATTTTCGGCTGCCCTGCCCACGACCAGCGCGATTTCGATTTCGCAACGAAATACGACCTGCCGATCAACGCTGTGTTCACGGCGCCAGACGCGGAAACGACCGACCTGACCGAAGCTTACGTGCCGCTGAAATCCGAAAAAGTCCGCTATGTCCGCGGTTTTTCGGGCGACGCAGTGCAGACTGGCGATGCAGGCGTTGATGCCGCCATCGACAAAGCCGAATCCGAAGGCTGGGGCAAAGGCGTCACGAAATTCCGCCTGCGCGACTGGGGTCTGTCCCGTCAGCGTTACTGGGGCTGCCCGATCCCTGTCGTCCACTGCGAAGACTGCGGCGTCGTACCAGAGAAAAAAGAAAACCTGCCTGTGCAGCTGCCTGATGACGTCACATTTGACGTGCCTGGCAACCCGCTGGACCGCCACCCGACATGGCGTGATTGCGCGTGTCCGAAATGTGGTGCGCCTGCGAAACGCGAAACCGATACGATGGACACATTCGTGGATTCGTCGTGGTACTACGCGCGCTTTACGTCGCCCCGTGCTGACACGCCAACCAATCGTGCGGATGCCGATTACTGGATGAACGTCGACCAATACATCGGCGGCATCGAACACGCGATTTTGCACCTGTTGTATTCACGTTTCTTTGCCCGCGCGATGAACGTCACGGGTCACCTTCCTGATACCGCGCGCGAACCGTTCAATGCCCTGTTCACCCAAGGCATGGTCACACACGCGATTTATCAGACCAAAAACCCAGAAACCGGCCGCCCTGTGTATCACTACCCAGAGGAAGTCGACCTGCGCGACGGCAAAGGGTTCCTGAAAGACGGCACCGAGGTGGAAATCATCCCTTCGGCCAAAATGTCGAAATCGAAAAACAACGTGGTTGACCCGCTGAACATCATTTCGGCATTCGGCGCAGATACCGCGCGTTGGTTCGTTCTGTCCGACAGCCCGCCCGAACGTGACGTTGAATGGACCGCATCGGGCGCCGAAGCGGCCGCCAAACATCTGGCCCGCGTTTACCGCATCTGCGCTGACATCGCGCAAATGGACGACGGCGAAACCAACGAAGACAAAGCTCTGCTGAAAGCAATGCACAAGGCCATTCAGGACGTAACAGGCGGCGTGGACAGCTTTGGTTTCAACGCGGCGATTGCGAAACTGTATGGTTTCACCAGCACCCTGCAAAAATCCAAAGCAGGCGGCAAAGCCAAAAAAGAAGCAGCCCGCGTTCTGGCCCAACTGATGTCGCCAATGACCCCGCACCTGTCCGAAGAAATCTGGACTCTGCTGGGCGCCGAAGGCTTGATTATCAACGCAGCTTGGCCTGTGGTTGATGAATCCATGCTGGTCGAAGACGAGGTGACTCTGCCGATCCAGATCAACGGCAAACGCCGTGCAGAAATCAACGTACCAGCCGATATGTCCAAGGAAGAGGTTGAAAAACTCGCCCTTGCACACGAAGCTGTGGTCAAAGCGCTGGACGGTGGCCAGCCTAAGAAACTGATCGTTGTTCCAGGCCGTATCATCAATGTCGTCGTCTAATCCAATAGCCCGTTTTGCCCGCCACATCGTGTTTACTGTGGGTCTGGTTGGTATCACGGGCTGTGGATTTGTGCCGGTCTATGGCCCCCATGGATCGGCAAATGACCTAACTGGTTCGGTTTCCTATAACGTCGATCAATCCGCCGAAGGTTACCACCTGCGCCAACGATTGGTGGAACGTTTGGGGACACCTGATACTCAGGCCCCAAATCTACTGACGGTCCGAATTGAGACGTCGGAAAAACCAGTGGCGATTGCGTCAAATGATACGACCGTGCGGGCAACCGTAACCGGCGCTGCTGACTATTCGTTGGTCGACACTGCGGGCGCGGTCATCGTGACGGGATCCGTCAAAAGCTTTGAAGGGTATTCCAGCTTGGGCAGCGTTGTTGCGATTAACGCCGCACAGCAGGACGCCTATGAACGCCTATCTTACAGCCTCGCGGATTTGATCGTTGCCCAGATTTTGACGCGAACGGCGGGCAACTAGCGCTATGAAGTTAAACGCACGTGATGCTGCCGCCTATTTTCGCAAACCGGACCCGCACAAAGCTGGTCTGCTGATTTTCGGCGCGGACGCCATGCGCGTTGCGCTTCGCCGAAAAGAGGTGATTGACGCGCTGGTTGGTCCCCAAGGCGAAGCAGAGATGCGGCTGACGCGCATGTCGGGCGGCGAATTACGCAAAGACGGCGCGTTGTTGAACGATGCCATCAAAGCGCAGGGTTTTTTCCCTGGTCCGCGCGTTGCCTTCGTTGAAGATGCCACCGATGGATTGTTCGCCACCTTCGAAGCCGCGCTATCTGATTGGCGTGACGGCGATGCGCAAATTATCGTCACAGCCAACCAGCTGACGGCCAAATCCAAACTACGCAAGTTATTCGAAGGCCACCCAGCCACATATTGCGTAGGCATCTATGACGACCCACCCGGACGTGACGAAATCGAAGCGACTTTAGCCAAATCAGGCGTATCGGACGTGAGCCGCGACGCGATGGAGGCGATCCTTGGGTTGTCACGGATGCTGGACCCAGGTGATTTTCGCCAGACCATTGAAAAGCTGGGCCTGTACAAACTGAACGACGCGTCACCAGTTTCCGTCGAAGACGTTGATGCCTGCCGTCCGCAATCCGCAGAGGCAGGCCTAGACGATCTGTTAAAGGTCGTTGCGAATGGACAAGCGCAAAGCATCGCGCCCCTGCTGCGCCGCCTATATGCCCAAGGTGTGAACCCGACGACGCTGTGTATAGGGGCGAACCGTCACTTTAGGACGCTGCACGCTGCAGCCAGCGATCCGGGCGGCCCAGCGGCTGGTGTGGGGCGGTTGCGCCCGCCTGTTTTTGGGCCTCGCCGCGATGCAATTGTCCGCCAAGCTTCGGCTTGGGGGCGGGATAAATTGGAACGGGCATTGTCGGAACTGTTGACCACTGACCTGACGTTGCGGTCGACATCGCGCGCGCCGCAGCAGGCGCTAATGGAACGTGCGTTGGTCCGACTGGCAATGATGGCAAAGCGCTAAAATGACTAAAGGCGGGCCTAGGCCCGCCTTTAGCAAATCTCGAACTAAGTTAGTGAAACTTAGGAGTCGGAAGAAGCTGCAACTGCTGCAACAACTGCCAGAGCGCCCAGAGCCAGCCACAGGCCACCGTTCGAACCAGCTGGTGCTGGAGCAACTACGGTTGGTGCTGCTGGGGTGGTTACAACTGGGGCAACGCCGCCAGCGTTTGCTGCGGATGCTGCTGCGATTGCAACTACGGATGCTAGAACGATTTTACGCATGGTACTACTCCAAAAAAATAGAAGGCTTGTCTGTGCACGGGCGTAGCTAATATCCGCACGTTTATCAAGAACTTCTTTGTGACAACTGCAATCAATACGATTGCGTAGTCAGGTGTGTCAAATTTGGCGAAATCCATTGCTGTGATTGGATGATTTTCCCACCTTCTTGCAACCAATACGCGTTTTCAAAGCCGATCAAATCGTTCAGACAGACCTCTTTGTAGCGGATTGCATCATACTGCCCAGTCGCCAAAGTGACTGATTCCGGCCCTACGCGTTCGAATGTACAGGACAATTCGGCGCGCGCGATATCATCATCCCCTTCGAGCAGTTCGAAACGACGCTGGTATTGCGTTGGTCCACCGGCCAGAGCCGCAACCGTGCCATCCACGTCAGCCGCATACAGATCGAATCCCATGCCGCGCGTGGCCACAACGATACCCGCCTGCGTTGTCACGGAACGTTCATCCATACCCGCCCATGTCACACGGTCACCGTTCTGTCCGATACGTTTTAGCAACCCGCCCCAACCCGTCGATGGCAGAGCCATCAATATGCCTTCGGAGCCGTTCAGCCAGGCTTGGGTATCCACCTGTTCTGGTTCGGCAGCGCGGCCTGACAAGGCCAGTTCGATCGCGCGCGCAATGCCGGTATTTTCGGCCTTTGGCCCACAAGCGACCAATGCAATCGCCAAGAAAAGATATTGGTATTTCATCGCCAGAAACGTCCCCATGATTGGTCATAATCCGCAAGGTGCCCATTACGGATGGAATCGTACAAACGACCATCCACATTCAATCGCGCACCACCGTCGCGGGTCAGGGAATTCAGGCGCATGTCCACTGTATTGCGACTAGGTTTGCCGATGGCCCAGTCTGTCGGGATGGTCAGCATGATGCCTTTGTCAAACGACCCTTCACCGAAATCGTCAAACGGCACATCTGTCATCGTCGCATAGGCACCGATACGCCAACCATTTGAAAATTCACGGTTTACAGACAATGTTGCACCCCAGTCCCCTGCCAAATAGCGACCTGCATCAATTTGAACGTGGAAATCGCTAGGGCTTTGCCAATAGGCGGATAGGTGACCAGACATAACGTCATAGTCCTGCACGCCAAACAGCATGTCGAAATCACGTTGCGCGGTGTAATTCAGTTCTGCCCCAAAGGCCCAACGGCTATCGATCGGTTTCCACAACAATTCGGTCGACAGACCTGCGTGCATTTCTTCGATGTAACCAAAGGTCAGACGTGAATACAGCCGATCGGATGGACGCCCGTACCACGCCAAAGTCAACCGATCGATGCCCCCGTCACCTTCGGTCCGATACAACGCAGCATTTCCGCGAACAGGAGGAAGAGAAGAGTCGCGAATTGTCTCTTCAATGATGTCATCATCATACAGTGATTTGCTCATCGATCCTGATAGAACGATGTTCGGCTGAATGCGGTACCGCATGCTGGCCTCGACTCCGATGTCAAAAGCGGCAGGGTTGCTGGAATCGAACAGCGCGACCGTTGCATAAGGCATAATGCCCCAGACGAACGCAGGATCATTCGCCGGAACAGGTATCAGATCGTCGCCGGGGTAATCGAAAGACGCCCGGCTATAGATGTCCTGCGCGCTACCAACGCGGTTTTCCAACGTTTCAACGTCCGAACGCGACACTGTTACCTGCGACAGCGGGATGCCCCGCTGCATAGGTTCAAGAGCGAAGAACTCTACCGAGGGTGGCATCGCATTTGTCAGGATACGCGCGATGCGCCCCATCGCCTGCGCTTCGCTGCGATATCTGTTGTTGGTATATCGCAAGCGGACAGTGTCGCCATCAACCGATATGCCATTCAGGCTAATACCTTCGGCATCCAGAACCTGAGACAGCCCTGCCCCCACCGCAGCCTGAGTCTGAGTATCCGGTGCCCAAGTCGCGGCAGCCGCAGCATCGGCAGCCCTGACCGCGACGGGCACAGGCGCACGATCTTCGCCGCCCGCAATAGGCGGGCGGGTTGGATTTAGAACGCTGGTAAACCCTAAACCGATTTCCCCGCCGTACAGCGAATAGGCGCTGATCTGGTAATTGACGTTCGGCTGATACGTCACACCAAAATTGAACGGAGATTTGTGGTCAAAGCTGCCGTTGGCAACCTCGCGCGCGTAGGCATCTGACGAATATTCCGCGACGGCGGTCCATTGCGGATTGATTTGCCATTCGACGCCCCCGAAAAATGCCGCATCGCCGCGGAAATACTGGTTTGCCGATGGCAGGCCACCGTTGCCAGCATCATTTTTGGGACGCGTTTCAAACGCTTCGTCCAATGCGCCCAAGGGGTTAGTGAACCCGTTATACGACCCCAAACGCCCCCAGCCCAAACCAGCAGTTACGCGCAGATTGTCGGTCACCGATTTGGTCGCAACAACATATTCCGACGTCAGCAACCCTGTGCCCGCGAAATCCCGCAAACCGATTGCGAACGAAGGACGCCAAGTGGCTTCGTCTAGAATACGGTACCGGAAATCGAAACTCCGATCGTATGTTTCATCGGTGTTCGGGCCACGGTAATTCGGAAACCGCGTGTACCTGAACGTGCCAGACAGACGCGGTGTAATCTGAAACGCGATTGACGTCCGCTGCTGCATCGAAAAGCCAGAATAGCTCACAGCTAAATCAGCATCTGCCGCCGATTGTGCCGTCGGCATTTCGATCAGGCCAATATTGCCAAACAACGAATATCGCGAACTGATGTCGTCCGCGTGAACCGGCGCGCCAAAACCAATTGCAGCCAATGAGACCGGCACACAAACCGATTTGATGAAATTTTTTCGCATATTTGCCCCTTTGCGATCGGGACCGATTTATCAATCGTTCAACATAAAAGCAAAAGATGACAAACTAGGACTAGCAAAAAACAACCCTAAGTGGCATTGATGCAATTCATGGTTGGCCCCATACCGACAACGAGAGACGTATGATCATTTCGCACCGACATCGGTTTATCTTTTTTCATCAACCCCTGACCAATGCGGGTAGTTTGCACAACTATCTGGAAACTTGGAACGAAGAACCGATTGAACAAATCCATCGGCGCACCCCTGAACATCCGTTTTATCGGCACATGCCTCCTGCGGCGGTAAAAAAAGCCTTTGAAAACCTAGGATGGGATTTTTCCAGCTATCGGCGCATTACCTGCACGTCGAACCCTTATGTTCGGCTTTCGGCGCTCCACACACGCATCAAACGGCACGATCCTGTCTGGCGGTTGAAAACGTTTCTTGGCCTAAGAACGCCCAGCTTTGACGAATGGGTGCATCAGTTGAGCATGAAACACAGCCAAAAAGACGGCACAGTATCTCAGCACTGGCGCAAAATGGCTGCTATGCCTTGTGAAACGTGGTGTGGGAACCTGACGACGGACGTCATCCCAACAGAGCGTCTGGAAACCGACCTACCCCCTGTTTTGGCGCAATTAAAACTACCCTGTCCGCCCGATATCCCCAGCCTGATTAGGGAACCAGAACCTATGGCCCCGATGTCTGCGGAAACCATTGAACTGATCGCAACCCGCTACATCAATGACATTTCCGCATACTGCTACAAAGCACCCGATCCGCTGACGTAATCGATAGCGGCATTGGCGGCATATCTGCCTGTCGCCAAACAGCCAGTGATCAAATACCCGCCGGTTGGCGCTTCCCAATCCAGCATTTCTCCGGCGCAAAAGACGCCAGGCCGATCACGCAGCATCAAACGGTCATTCAGACCGTCAAATCGCACCCCACCCGCAACCGATATTGCTTCGTCCAATGGGCGCGGCCCCGCGTGGCGGATCGGCAGAGCCTTGATCAAACCCGCGAGATCATCGGGAAATGGCCGCCCGAATTCTTGCAACAATGCGATTTTGATCGGGTCCAACCGCAACGATTTACGCAAAAAATTCGCCAAGGAATTTTTACCGCGCTTTGCCAAACGATTGCGGACCTCTGCAACAGACAGGTCAGGCACAAGATCCACAACCAAAGGCGCGCCATCGCGCACAAAAGCGGACATTTCATAAATACCGCCGCCTTCGATACCGCGCTTTGACACGACAAATTCGCCTCGGGTGCGGTGTTCGCCGGCATGCAGTTCTACGCCTTTGACGGGGGTGCCGAAATGGCTGTGCATATGCTGGGTCCAATGCACGTCGAACCCCATATTAGCGGGTTTGAACGGCGCCACAGGAGCAGAGATAGTTTCCACCCATTGCCCGTCAGACCCTAGGCGTGACCAGCTGGCCCCGCCTGTCGCCAAAATCGCCACATCGTATTGCAGGCTTTCGCGCCCAGACGGAGTGTCGAACATGGCCGCGCCGTGGTCCCACCCGACCCACCGCCAACGCCGATGCAACACAACGCCGCGATCATCCAATCGGCCCAACCAGTTGCGCAATAGCGGCGATGCTTTCATCACGGTTGGAAAAACGCGACCTGTCGATCCGGTAAAGGTCTGCTGTCCCAAACCTTGGGCCCAGTCGATCACCTGTTCTGGACCGAATTCGTCCAGTGCGTTTTTCATTGCGTCCGCTGGCGATCCATAGGCCGCCATAAAATCGGGCTTCACTTTGGTGATATTCAGGCCCGATTTACCAGCCATCAGAAATTTACGGGCAGGCGATGGCATAGCATCGGCGATTGTCACGTCGATACCAGCAGCAGATAAAACATCTGCCGCCATAAGCCCCGCCGGACCCGCACCGATTACAATCGCTTTTGCCATGTCGGCCCTACCTGTTGTTTAGGCAGCAGACCTATCATTCCACAACGCTGGTTCCAATGGCGTTACGAATGGATCATCGTTTTGATGGCGGCGACGTGGCTTTGCTTTGCCAACTGCGCGTCTTGGGCCAACAAAAACGCAGCGCCCAACACATCATCGTCTTCGACAATCCGATCGATTAGCCCGATTGACAACGCTTCGTCCGCCAGAATTTTCTGACCGCCCATCAGCACCAATTTCGCCCGTGACGGACCGACCAAACCAACCATTCGCCGCACATCAGATGGTTGCGGCAAGAACCCCAGACGCATCACGGGATAAAAGAATTTCGCGGCCCCAACGGACAACCGCACGTCACAGGCCAGCACCATCCCAAATGCGCCACCTGCGACCGTCCCGTTCAACGCGGCAACGGTCAGGCCTTTGATATCCGCAATGGCAGAGGACAGTTTTTCCCATTGGTCTGAAACAGCCAACCCTTTGGCCGCCTGATCCAGATCAGCACCCGCACTAAACACGCGGCCCGCGCCCGTCAGGATAAACACTTTGATATCCCGCGCAGCGATTGCGATGTCGGTCAGTTCTTCCAACATGTCTTCGGTCAAGGCGTTTGCCTTGTCCGCACGATCGATCGTCACCGTCCAAACATCGTCGTTTTTGTCTACGTGGATCATATTAACCCCACAGCCTTTCGGATTGTTTCGTCCCTTAGTCGGACATCCGCGCCCAAATGGCCATCGGCCTCTTCGCCGCACATCCAGACCAAAGTGCGCGCGGGCCATTCGGGTGGGATGTGATCGGTCCATTCCAATTGTGCAACACGGCCCAACCCAGACGATTTAATGTCGCGCTGCATTTGCGTTGCGACCGTCCCAGGCGACAGGCCCATGCAGCGAATGCCCTTGGCGCGGTATTCCAAATCGACCTGTCGGGTCAGCATGTAAACGCCCGCTTTGGAGGAACAATAGGCGGACCAAGGTTCATACGGATCATGGGCCGCACCCGACGAAATGTTGAAAATCGATCCAGAACCGCGTTCCAACATGATCGGCAATGCCGCGCGAACGCCGTTATAAACGCCTTTTAGGTTTACATCGATCACATGGCCCCATGCATCTGGGTCCGTGTCGGCGATCTTTGCCATGGGGGCAATGATGCCTGCGTTATTGACCAACACATCCAACCCGCCAAATGCCGACACAGTCGCCGCAACGGCCTGTTCAAATTCCCAGTAACGGGCCACATCACATGGGATCGCCAAAGCGTTGGGACCAATTTCACCTGCTAATTTGGCAATGTCATCTTCGCTGCGCGCGATCAAAGCCACGTTTGCGCCCTGATTGGCAAATTCCCGCGCAGCAGCAGCCCCAATTCCGCGGCTTGCCCCCGTGATCAGAATGGTTTTCCCGTCCATTTGCATGATTTTGCCTTTTAACTCTTTGAACAATTGGTTTGCATGATTACCTTTTACGCGACACTGCCGACCACGCGCGTCACTTTCGTAACGGCAATCAAAGTTTAGGTTATTTAAAGGAAAGACTATGCAACGTTCCGCAATTTTTAAAAGTGCCGTTTGCACCACAGCAATTTTGACTGCGCCAGCAGCATTTGCGGATGTGACCGCCGAACAGGTTTGGCAGGACTGGCAATCCCAGATCGAACGCAGTTCAACAATCCAAATCGCGACGCAAGGCGAAACCTATGACAATGGTGTTCTGACTGTTTCTGGGCTGTCCTATGTTAATAATCAGGACGGGTTGAACATTAATAGCGACCTAGGCGATGTGGTCTTTACTGAAAACGCTGATGGAACGGTTGATATCACAGTTCCAGAAAAAATGTCGTTCACGATCACCAGCGATCTGGACGCAGATGCAATGGACATCACCGCCGATCTCACGCTCACTGGGGCAGATATCACCGCTTCGGGCGACGAAAACACGATCACATATGACGCTTTAGTAGATCGATACCTTATCGACATGGATTTCGCTATAGACGGCGACCAGCCGGAATCTTTCAAGCTGCGTATGAACTTGGTCGGTGTCGAAGGCACCTCGACCAGCAGCAATGATGATCAAGGTCAGTCATTGGATTATGATCTGACCATGGGTGCGCTAAATTACAACATGTCCATTGAACCGACTGATGGCGGGACGGTTGGTCTAGCGGGCAATATGACCGACTTGTCCGCAAAAGGCAGCACCTACACCCCGACTGCCGCGATCGAAGGTCCGGCGGAATTGGCCCTACAAAACGGTCTGACCAGCGCCTTTAGCGCATCATGGGGCGCCGCAGATAACTTTATCCAAATCGAGAGCCCAGACACCAATCTAACGGTCAAGACCAACAGCCAATCTGGCGCTACAGATTTTGCCGTTGATGCAACCCGGATCGATGTCGCACTGGAAACCACTGGCCATGAAACGCGCGTTGTCACGGATATGATGCCGATGGACATTGCCGTCACAGCAGACGCCTATGGGTTCAATATGTTGATGCCACTGGCACGTTCCGAAGAAGCCCAAGATTACGAAATGGGTCTCAACTTGGAAAACATCCGAATTGGCGACACCATCTGGGCAATGGCCGATCCGGCCAATGCAATACCGCATGATCCAATCACACTGCAGGTGGACCTAAGCGGTCAAATGAATCTGTTTTTCGATGCGATCGATCCAGATCAATACGAATTCATGATGCAGATGAACGACATGGACGCGTTCGCCGAACTTTTGTCGCTGAACCTCAATAACCTTTTGATCGCCTTTGGCGGTGCCCAGATAACAGGGACTGGTGCGTTTACCTTTGACAACTCTGATATGATCACATTTGACGGCATGCCACGCCCGACGGGCAGCGCAACGATCCAAGGTAACGGCATCAACGCGCTGATGTCTGATCTGGAATCGTCGGGCTTGCCAGTGCAGGACGCGATTATGGGCGCCCGTATGATGATGGGGATGTTCACCAAAGCAACCGGCGATGATCAGGTAGAAACAAACTTGGAAATCACTGACGATGCCCAAATCCTATTGAACGGCCAGCGTATTCGCTAACACATCAGCGCCCGATGATCACACGATCGTCGGGCGTTTTTCTATGCGGCTCTTGCAGGACCGCCCCCCGCAGTCTACGTCATTATGGATCCCAAAGGACATACCATGACTAAGACGCTGAACGACCTGACCCAAGATATCCTTGCTGCTGCGAAACGTGCAGGCGCTGACGGTGCCGATGCCATTGCCGTAGACGGTACTTCGATCAATATCGAGGTCCGCGGCGGCGCGTTGGAACAGGCCGAACGGTCCGAAGGCGTCGATATCGGTCTACGCGTTTTTGTCGGCAACCGTCAGGCGTGCATTTCATCATCCGACACCCGCCCCGAAGCATTGGATATGATCGCTGAACGGGCCGTGGCCATGGCAACAGTCGCCCCCGAAGACCCCCATGCGGGCCTGGCCGATCCCGATCAATTGGCAACGGACATCGACAGCCGCCGTTTGGAACTGTTTGATCCATCGGACGAACCGACCCCTGAATCGTTACAAGACGACGCGTGCCGCGCCGAAGCTGCAGCCTTGGCGGTCAACGGTGTCGAACAGGTCATTTCTGCGTCCGCCGGTTACGGCCACCGCCGCGTTCATTTTGCCGCAACCAACGGATTTTCGGCGGGCTATGAACGCACAGATCGCGGCATTTCTGTCGGCGCACTGGCGGGCTCTGGTTCGGGAATGGAACGCGATTACGATTTTGATGGTCGTATTTTCCTGTCCGACATGCGCAGCGCCGAAGACATCGGTCGGACCGCTGGTGAACGCGCCGTTGAAAAACTATCGCCGCGCCGCCCGAAAACGGGTGCCTATCCGATCCTGTTAGATGAACGTATTTCATCGTCTTTGATTGCGCATCTGCTGTCGGCCATAAACGGCGCCGCGATTGCGCGTGGATCGTCGTGGGCGCGCGACCTAAAGGGCAAGCAAATCATGCCTTCGGGCCTGTCGTTGATCGAAAACCCGCATCGCCCGCGTGCTGCGGGATCGCGTCTGTTTGATGCCGAAGGCCTGCCAACACGCGAACAGGCCATTGTCGAAAATGGCGTTCTAAACGATTGGATTCTGGATTTGGCGACCGCCCGAAAACTGGGACTGACCAGCAACGCACATGCTGCGCGCGGCACATCGTCCCCGCCGTCGCCATCGGCCACAAACATGGCCCTAACCCAAGGCGACAAATCTCGTGCCGACCTGATCAAAGATATGGGTACGGGCCTATTGGTCACGGGCTTTATCGGATCCACGATCAATCCGAACACAGGCGATTATTCGCGCGGGGCATCGGGATTTTGGGTCGAAAACGGCGAAATCACCCATCCCGTGAACGAAGTCACCATCGCGGGGAATCTGATCGATATCCTGATGAACATCACGCCGGCGAATGATGCGCGCATGCATTTGTCGCGCGTTGTTCCGTCTTTGCTGGTCGAGGGTCTGACCCTTGCCGGTGACTGACCTAGACCTCATCATCAATGCAGCACGCAAAGCGGGGGCAATCGCCACCCGCTTTTTCAACGCTGATCCAATGGTTTGGGAAAAGCCGGGGCAAGGCCCCGTAACCGAAGCCGATCTGGCCGTTGATAAAATGCTCAACGACATGTTGCGGACTGCACGTCCCGACTATGGCTGGCTATCCGAAGAAACCGCCGACACTGATGCACGGTTAAAGACGACACACCAGTTCGTCGTGGACCCGATTGACGGCACACGCGCCTTTATCGAAGGGTCCAAAGACTGGGCCATTTCCATCGCTGTGGTATCGAACGGCGTTCCATCGGCGGCGGCGATTTATTTGCCGATGCGCGACAGCCTATACGCGGCATCCCACAAAACGACTGCTGTTTTGAATGGTCGTGATATTGCTATCAGCCAGACCAGCGAAACAGTTCTGGCCACGCGCCCAACGATGGATGAGGTCCATTGGAAAGCTGACACACCCCCGAACCTAAAACGACATTTTAGGTCATCGTTGGCCTATCGCATGTGTTTGGTCGCCGAAGGCCGCTATGACGCAATGGTGACCCTACGCCCCAGTTGGGAATGGGATATCGCCGCTGGTAGTTTGATCATCGAACGTGCGGGTGGAATCGTTTCGGACCGCACAGGGACGACGCTGGCATTTAATAACACCATGCCGCAGCTAAACGGTGTGATCGGCGCGACCCCAAAGGCCCACGCCGACATCATGAACCGACTGATTTAACCGTACTGCGCGTTATCGTCAGCCACGGCTTTGACCATATCCGTCAGGATTGTTGGATCGGCCGCGTTGACACGGCTCCAGTTTGGAATGAACGGCGTTTCCATCGGGTTTTCCAAAAAGACAGCCCCAGCTTGCATGATATTTGCGGCAAACAGTTCGACGGCAGATTCTTCGGCGTGGCGATCAACGGACAGGCCGTTCATTTTCGCGTCGTTGTAATAGGTATCGATCAAATCCAGCGCCATTCGGTAATATGTCGCCTTGATCGAACGGAACACCTCTTCGCTTAGGACCTGACCATCGGCGGCCATTTTGCGATACAGCGCTTTGCAAATATCAACGGACATACGGCTCAGACCCTTAGAGGCATCCTCGGGCGATAGATCCTGATGTTTGTGGTCATAGCGGTCGGAAATTTCGACCTGACAGACGGCTTGGGGGGATAGGTTACGCCATGCTTCGGACAAAAGGCCGATTTCCAAACCCCAATCAGACGGGATGCGCATGTCAGGCAAAATGCCTGTGCGCATCGCAAATTCGCCCGCCAGCGGATAACGGAACGACGATAGGAATTCCAAATAATCGCGGGCGCCGACCACCTTTTTCAGGGCCAACAGCAAAGGCGATACGAGCAGGCGGCTGACACGGCCGTTCAGTTTGCCGTCCGCCACACGGGGGTAGAAACCTTTGGACATCTGATAGGGGAACGCAGGGTTCGCAACAGGGTAGACCAAACGCGCCAACATATCCGCGTCATAGGTGACGACATCACAGTCATGCACGGCAACGGCTGCGGCCTCGGCCTGGGCCAAGGTGTAACCGATGCAGAACCAAACATTGCGGCCTTTGCCCGGTTCATTCGGCGATAGGCTCAACGCCTTTAGCCGTTCATCAATCGCCATCAATCGCGGGCCATCGTTCCACAGAATATCGTGATTGATATTCAAACGACTGAAAAATTCACGGGCATATTTGTATTCATCTTCGGTGGCGCGATCCAAACCGATGACGATTTTGTTCAGATACGGCACCTTGTTCAGTTCGGTCAGAATATTGGGCAGCGCATCGCCTTCGAGTTCAGAAAACAAGGACGGTAGGATCAAATTGATTTTGCGGGTCGCGCCAAAAATTTCTAACTCTCGCGTCATCGCCTCGGTCGAGGTGGTGCGCAGGTTGTGCAAGGTTGCGATGCTTCCGCTTTGGTGAAAATCGGCCAAACTTAGGCCTCCTTGTTTGTGTGTACAGGGCTATACTGTGAAACAAATTGCGTGACCGCTTGGTTCCATCCTGTTGGCCCATCTTGAGTGGATCGAATAATTTTGCCCGTCGCCTCGGCATGCAGAGGCGGCAAAGGTTTGGCGTGAGCATTCGAAATGATCACACCGAAATCGGCTGTTTCCAGCATTTCAACATCATTTGGCGCATCGCCCAGCGCGATTGACCGACAAGGCGCATAGCTGTCGATAATCTCCGAAACACGATCGGCTTTGGTCGCACCGAATGACAATGTCAGATACCGACCGCCGCGCCGCGCATGAACACCGCGGGTCAGCAATGCCTGAATAAATGCGTCTTCGCGATCCGAAGGACCGCGCCACAACCCGGGTTCCGAAAACTGTCGCGCATGGGCTTTGATCGCCTGTTCCAGCGGTAAACCTGTTTCGCGCGCGACCCCGCCTGCGCCCCAATCGGTGAACCCTTCAAACCCGTCCCGCAAATCGGCAGGAAGATCATTCAGGATCGCAATAATTTTGTCGTGGGCACTGCGATCATCGCCTGCGGCAGCAAAGGGCGGCAAAACCCCAGCGCCATTTTCAACGATGGCGGGGACATGATCAAATCCCATTGCCGTGCGAATATCAGCAATCTCTGCAGCGGTTTTGGAACTGGCCAGAACAACAGGTATGTCGTTTGCTTTCGCCAAATCCAGCGCCGGCTGTGCTGGCGCCCAAGAGTACGTTTCGTGATCCAGAAGCGTTCCGTCTAGATCTGTGAACACAACGATGCGTGGCAAGGTGGTCCTTTCTTCTTCGACTCAAGATTTGGCATATTGGCCAGCGAAGGCAAGCCAACCACGGCATTTTTCGCACAGCACAAAAGCATATGCCTAAATTATGTGCAAAATGTTTCAATTAGATGTCAGTTGACCCGCACCCCGCGATGGCTAGTGTGGCGCCAATTGCTGATAGGAGTTTTACCATGGCCAATCGTCTGCATCTGGTTTTCGGCGGAGAGCTGATCGACCCAAGCACCACCAAATTCAAAGACGTAGATAACATCGATATCGTTGGTATTTTCCCAAACTACCAAGCCGCTTATGACGCATGGAAAGCAGCAGCACAAAAAACTGTTGATGACGCCCACACCCGTTACTTTATCGCGCATCTGCATCGCCTACGCGAAGAAGGCATAGAGGCATCCATCACGGACGCATTGGACATCTAAACCGTTGAAACGGCGTTCATTGGCATTGGGACTGTATGTCACGACCCGTCCGGGCGGGTCGGGCATTATTGATGCCAAAAGTTGGCCCGAACGGCCGGATGGCCCCGTCATCTGGTTTCATTGCCGCGACATTGGTGACTATGAAAATGCGCGCGCGATCATTCGGCAATCGAATGAAACCCGCGATGATGTGTCTTACGTCCTGACAGGTTCGGGCCAACCCGACAGTACCAATTCTGATGGCACGATCATCACATTATCCGGACCGGGTCGAACCCCGCAGGATATCAAATCCTTTGCCCGCCATTTTCAGCCCAATGCCTTGATCTGGGTCGGCGGTGCAATTGATCCATTGATCCTAACGGCGACCGATAAATTGGTCCCAAAACGCTATTTGATATGTGCAAACAGCAACGATATCGAACCACCTAACAAACGTTGGTTTTGGGGCATGCGCCGCGCGTTGGTTTCCAGATTTGATGCCGTTTTCGCCACAGACGTAGCCAGTATGACGAAATTTGCCAAATGGGGCGCAACGGAATCGAAAACCATCGGATCCTTCGAAGAAGACAGCCCCCTTTTGCCATATAACGACGCCGAATATCGCGATGTCATCGACACCTTAGACACGCGCCCTGTTTGGATGGCGGTGGATGCCGTTTTACCCGAAATCAAAACGGTGATCGCGGCACATAAAAACGCCTGCAAACGATCGCATCGGTTGCTGTTAATTGTTGTGCCCCGCAATGAATCCGACGCGCCCGCGATCGCGCAAACCCTGTCTGCGGCGGGTATTGAAACAATACAGCGCAGCGACACTGATCCGACCGAAACAACCCGCGCAATAGTGGCGGATATGTCCGGCGAATTGGGCATGTGGTATCGCGTGGCCCCGATCACCTATTTTGGCGGAACGCTGACGCGCAGTAGCCGCCATCCATTCGAAGCAGCATCGCTGGGATCCGTGGTGGTGCACGGCCCCATGACGGCCCCCTACAGCCGTTCCTATGACAAACTGGACGCGGCGGGCGGCGCTTACGCCATTCGCAACCCCAACGATCTTGCCACCGCGATCGAGGCTCTGCTTTCCCCTGACCGCGCCGCGAAATTTGCCCATGCGGCCTGGGCGGTGACATCTTCGGGCGCCGAGGTTACAAACCGCGTCGCCGATCTGATTGACGAAATCACACAATAGAAAGCCGCGCCATGCCCGCCCCGTCCTTTTGGTTTAACGCACCTGATCGCCCCGGTTTAAGGGCCCGGCTTCTTGCGCCGCTGGGGTGGTTATATGGGGCCGCGACCGCAGCACGGGTCAAAAAGACAGGGTTCAAAGCGAACGTGCCGGTCATCTGTATCGGCAATATCAACGTCGGCGGCACGGGCAAAACGCCGACGGCTATTTTCATGGCGCAGTATTTGATCGCCAATGGCCACCAGCCGCACATTGTGAGCCGTGGATACGGCGGCAGCCTGACAGGCCCGACCCAAGTCAATGAACGCGTGCACAAGGCCGATCAGGTGGGCGACGAACCCCTGTTGTTGGCCGCCTTTTGCCCCACATGGATCGCCAAAGACCGCGCCGCTGGCGTGCAATCCGCCCAAGAGGCAGGCGCAACAATCATCCTGCTGGACGACGGGTTTCAAAATCCGTCTGTGCAAAAGGACCTGAATATCGTCGTCGTGGATGCTATGCGCGGGTTTGGCAACGAACGCGTTCTGCCTGCTGGGCCTTTGCGCGAAACCGTGGCCGCTGGCCTGAAACGTGCCGATCTGGTTTTGAAAATCGGGGATGGTGGCGCGCCGCTGAACACAGGCGACGTTCCGCAAATCACGGGCCGATTGGCCCCACTGCCCACAGGTATGCCGTGGGAGGGCATGCCCGTTTTGGCCTTTGCGGGCATCGGGAACCCCGAAAAATTCTTTGCCACTTTGCGGTCGATGGGGGCCGTGTTGATCCACGGCGAAGCGTTAGAGGATCACCAGCCGCTGACCCCGCAACTGATGCTGCGCCTAGAAACCGAAGCCGCATTGAAAGGCGCGCAATTGGTGACAACGGAAAAAGACGCGGTGCGCCTGCCGGACGCATTCAGGCCAAAGGTGCTGACCGTGCCTGTGCGTCTGGAAATCGACCAGCCTGATGTTCTGAACTCCGCGCTTCTGAACGCAGGGATCGAACCAAAGTAAAAGGGCGGCCCATTGGACCGCCCCTTTGGAATTATTGTGCTGTTTCTTCGGCTGGCGCTTCTTCGACGTAACCGGCTTCTTCCAGTTTTTCGTCCAGAACCGCGGCGAAATCGTCATAAGACATGTTCGAATATTTTTCGCCCTGAATGATGAACGACGGCGTGCCTTCGATGCTGTCTTCTTCGCGGTTGGTTTCGTACCACGCGATCAGCTCTTCGGCCAAAGCGCCGTTTTGCATGCAGGCGTCCAGCGATTCATCGTCGATACCAGCGACTTTACCGATGTTGCGCAGGTTCGCAGCGATCTGTGCTGGTTCGCCCTGTGCCCATTCGCTTTGGCGTTCATAGAACATCGACGTGATGCCAAAGAAACGCATATCACCGCCACAACGGGCAATCATCGATGCCCACAGACCGTAGCGGTCGAAATACACCTCGCGGTAGATGAAACGCACTTTGCCCGTGTCGATGTAGTTCGCTTTGATCTGTTTGAACTGGTTCGCGTGGAAATTCGCGCAGTGTGGGCAGGTGTAGGACGCATATTCGATGATCGTTACTGGCGCGTTTTCATCGCCCAGCACCATATCTGCCACAACAGATTCGGTTTCCGTAGCGTCCTGCGCCAGCGCGCCGTTCAGCATGCCGCTGGAGATCAGTGCCGCACCCGCGGTGCCCAGAAATAGACGTCGTTTCATAAAAGCCTCTTAACTTTTCGGTTTATTCAGAACGTTTGTCGCCATCATTTCGATCATGCGGCGCAAACCTTCGTCTTTGATGTTTTCGCTGGCTGCGCGGGCCTGTGCCACGACTTGCTGCGATGGTTCGGGTTTCTGTTTTTTGGGGGCGGCTTTGAATGCCACTTGGCCCTCGGCAAAACCTGTGGGGGCGGTCTGCGTAACTTTGACCCGCGAAATCGCGCGGTATCCGTAGCAGGCGTTCACCTTTTGCAGGATTTGTTCTTTTTGCATTTCAACAATGGGGGCCATGGACCCTGTGGTCAGCAACGTCAGCGTCGCGCCCATGCCGCCGCGCCCGTAGGACACGTTCACAGGCCGCGCGGTTTGGGCAACCTGCTGGCCAACGACGTCTTCCCAATGGGTCAACAGACGCGACACCGCAAATCCACGGCTTTCGCTGGCCTGACGAATGCGGGTCTGCATCAGGTTCGAAGCGCGTGAAAAACCGCGAGTGGATCCTTTTGGGCGTGGCTGTTTCATAATCATGCTCTATTGTAATGACCCGTGCGGACCGCGCCAGTGAAACCGACATTACAGGACTTAAAGTTTGCGTGACAGGTTAATCAACGATCTGCTGGATTGGTATGACGCCAATGCCCGTGTGATGCCATGGCGTGTATCGCCTGCCGACCGTAAAGCAGGGGTAAAGCCCGACCCATATCGCGTATGGATGTCGGAAATCATGCTGCAGCAAACCACCGTTGCCGCCGTGCGCGATTATTTCAACCGATTCACCGCACGCTGGCCGACGGTCGCCGATCTGGCGACGGCGGATGATGCCGATGTCATGGCCGAATGGGCGGGGCTGGGATACTACGCGCGGGCACGTAACCTATTGAAATGCGCGCGTTTCGTGGTGGATGAATGCGGCGGAGCCTTTCCCGATACCCACGCTGGCCTACTGAAATTACCGGGCGTTGGGCCCTATACGGCGGGGGCCGTGTCATCGATCGCCTATAACCTGCCCGAAGTCGTCGTGGACGGAAACGTCGAACGTGTGATGTCGCGCCTCTATGACGAACATACACCGTTACCTGCGGCGAAACCCGTTCTGACGGAATACGCCCGTGCGCTGACGCCCAACGACCGCCCCGGCGATTATGCTCAGGCCGTCATGGACCTAGGCGCAACCATCTGCACACCGCGCAATCCTGCCTGCGGTATTTGCCCATGGCGCGACCCTTGTGCGGCCCGCGCAGCAGGAACTGCGCCCGAATTGCCAAAGAAAACGCCAAAGAAACCCAAACCCGAACGGATGGGATTCGCTTATGTGGCCCGCCGCGATGATGGCGCTTGGCTATTGGAAACCCGCCCAGACAAAGGGTTATTGGGCGGCATGTTGGGCTGGCCGGGATCGGATTGGTCCGACGCGCCCGCTACGAACCCGCCGCTGGACGCCGGTTGGCAAACCCTAAACGCCACCGCGCGGCATACGTTCACGCATTTTCACCTGACGCTGACAGTTCTGATTGCCCGCGTCCCGATGGATGCCGCGCCCAGCGCGGGATCCTTCGTGCCTGCTGCCGATTTCAGCCCGTCGTCCCTGCCGACCGTGATGCGCAAAGTGTATGACCTTGCGGCCGATCCACTACGCCACATTGATCCCGACCAGTCATAGGTCTAGCCTAACGCAAAACACCAAAGGCCGCGCTATGACTGACACAAAATCAATGGGACTGTTTCGCAACGCGATGCCATTTTGGCTGTCTTTGGCCTTGGTTCCGCTGCCGATTATCGCCGCCATCTACGGCGGTTGGACAATTGCGCTGACGCCGCTGCTGGCGTGGCATGCGTTCACGTTTATTGATGGCATTGCGGGGCTGAATACCGACAACCCTGATCCCGAAACGCCGACCGATCAGTTGTTTTGGTATCGCCTGATCACTCAGATTTGGGTGCCAGTTCAATTTGTGCTGATCTTTGGCCTGTTGTTCTACGTCACCCGCGCAACACACCTGTCGGGCTGGGAAAAGGTCGGGGTGATGGCGGACGTCGGCATTTTGTCGGGCACCATCGGCATCGTTTATGCCCATGAATTGCTGCACCAAAGGAACCGTTTTGAACGGTGGCTGGGCGACCTGCTGCTATCCATGGTGATCTATTCGCATTTCCGCACGGAACATTTACTGGTGCACCACATCTATGTCGGCACGCCCAAAGACGCGGTAACCGCCCGCTATAACGAAGGGTTCTATCGGTTCTTTGCCCGCGTTCTGATCGACTGCCCCATTTCTGCGTTCAAGGCCGAACAGAAACTACTGGCCCGCCGCAAATTGCCGTGGTGGCATAAAACCAACCCGTTTTGGCGCTATGCTGCGCTGACGATCATCATGTTTGCGATTGCCGCTGCGATTGGCGGTTGGGCGGGGATCGGGCTGTTCATCGTGCAGGCAGCGATTGCTGTTTGGGCGCTGGAATTGACCGATTACGTGGAACACTATGGCCTGACCCGCGAACATCTGGGGGACGGGAAATACGAACACGTCAAACCGCATCATTCGTGGAACGCATCGCACACGGCGACCAACTGGCTGCTGATCAACCTACAGCGCCATTCGGATCACCATTACAAACCTGACCGCCGTTTCCCGCTGCTGCAAACCTACGATGAAACGCAGGCGCCGCAATTGCCGTTTGGGTATCCAATGATGGCGATGGGCGCGATGGTGCCGCCCTTATGGCGCCGCTGGATGAACCCAAAGGTCCGCGCGTGGCGTCGCCAACATTACCCGCATATCACCGACTGGTCCGCCTATAAGGCCGGCACCAATCCGCTGCCCCGCTGAATCAAAAAGCCCCGCCGAATGAACGGCGGGGAGGTATGAGCCTTCTTCGACCGAAGAGAGGTCGGAGGCTCTGGCGGTAACTGAAAATATCCGCTTATTGTTCGCGCATTTCCGCACGGATCTGCTGACGTAGCAGATCGATGGGAACGGTTTGCCCGTCGCGTTTGAAATGCCAGTAGGTCCAGCCATTACAGCTTGGCGCGCCTTCCATGTGAGCACCGACCTGATGGATCGATCCTTTCATGTCGCGGCCAACGATGGACCCATCGGCACGTACCTTGGCCGTGTGACGACCGTTGATGCTGACCAGCTCTTCGCCCGGGCGCAGCAATCCGCGTTCGACCAGAACACCGAATGCAACACGTGGTTCGGCGCGTTTCGACTGGGACACTTGCAGCGCCTCTTTGTCGAATTTGCGCACGGCGTCGATGCGTTTCTTGGCGACCTTGCGGTATGCCTCTTCGCGTTCGATACCGATGAATTCACGGCCCAGCATTTTCGCAACAGCGCCCGTGGTGCCCGTACCAAAGAACGGATCAAGGATCACATCACCAGGGTTGGTGGTGCCCAGCAAAACACGGTGCAGCAGCGATTCAGGTTTTTGGGTTGGGTGCGCTTTGTCGCCGGCTTCATCTTTTAGACGTTCGTGGCCGGTACAGATCGGCAGAACCCAGTCGGAACGCATCTGCACACCTTCGTTCAGCGCCTTTAGCGCCTCGTAGTTAAAGGTGTATTTGCTGGCTTCCTGTTTGGACGCCCAGATCAGCGTTTCATGCGCATTCGTCAGACGTTTACCGCGGAAATTCGGCATCGGGTTCGATTTGCGCCACACAACATCGTTCAGAATCCAGAAACCTTGGTTCTGCAATTCTGCGCCCATACGGAACACGTTGTGGTAACTGCCGATCACCCAGATTGCGCCATTCGGCTTTAGCAAACGGCGGGCCGCAGCCATCCATTCGCGGGTAAAATCGTCATATGCCTTGAACGACGAAAACTGGTCCCAGTCGTTATCAACGGCGTCAACTTTGGAATTGTCGGGGCGATGCAAATCGCCACGAAGCTGAAGATTATACGGCGGGTCTGCAAAAATCAGGTCCACGCTGCCCGCAGGCAACGAGTTCATAATTTCAATGCAATCACCCGCGAGAATATTGTTCAGGGGGAGCGCGTTCGCGCCCTGCTCCTGCTCTCGGATCATTTTTTACTGCCTCATGTAACCGGCGGATTTTTCCGCTCTATTGGTTGATGCCTAAAATGAGTCAGCAGGCCCCCAGTGTCAAAATGTTTTTTGAATCAGAAGGTTATATTTCACTCTTGATACAAGATGTTGTGTATCGGTTTAAAACTCCGCCGATGATGTGGGGTAACGCCCAAAAGTTTAAGCGCTTCAAGGTGTTGCGCCGTTCCATAGCCCGCATTCTTTTCCCAACCATAGCCGGGATACTGTTGCGCTAAGTCCACCATTATCTCATCACGACACAATTTCGCAGCGATAGATGCGGCCGCGATGGACACTGATTTGGCGTCGCCTTTGACCACGGGTTCCGATTCTATGGTCAGGTCTTTGGGAACGCGATTTCCGTCGATCAAAACATAGTCCGGCGGGATCGATAAACCTGCCACCGCGCGCACCATGGCCAGATGCGATGCGTGATAAATATTGATGTCGTCAATCTCTTCTACCGTGGCGTGGGCGATGGAAATTTCGGCGGCGTCCAGAATTTGTTCCATCAATGCGGCCCGTTTGCGCGCGGTCAGCTGTTTTGAATCGTTCAGGCCTTCGGGAATTTTCGTCGGGTCCAGAATCACGGCTGCGGCGGTCACGGGGCCGCATAGCGGGCCGCGGCCAACCTCGTCCACGCCAGCGATACGGGTAAATCCGCGCGATTGCGCGGACAGTTCATAGGAAAAATCGGGAACAGTTTTGGTCATGTGCCAGCATTAGAACGGGACAAAGGCCATGTCCAACCTTTGCCCCACACCGCATCAATTGCGGCGAATGCGCGGATCATTGGCCAAACAGTCCGCGTCATATCCCTGCCGCAGCCCGCGCTGCGTATCGAATGTCACGCGGCACTGATTGCGCAACTGGGCGACATCGCTGTAATTCCTATTTAGGCACGTTTGTCCGTACACCAGCCGTGCCTGCCGATTAATCAGGCGCGCAGACAGGCATTCATCCGGCAAAGGGGCCAAACGATCTGCGTGCCACCCGCGATCTAGCCTGCCATTGTTGCGCGTCTGAACGCCTTCGCGCGCTTGCCCCCACAGATTTGGCCTGTTTTGATCGGGCTGCGTATTTGACTGACCCGTTGGGCGATCATCGTCGCTGTTCGCAATGGCCGCCCCAACCAACGCCAGAAACGTCAGGCCAATAATCGCATTTCCGACGGCTTCGTTATTGCGGTCCTGCGCCACGGCAGGTGTAGAGGTCGCGGCCAATGCAATCGCCGCCGCGCAACCAAGGTGAGTGAGATGTTTGAACATGGGTTAGGTCCTATCGTTTATGAAACTATCCCAACCGTTGATCGAAACGGCCGCGTCACGCGATATCATGACATCGGTTATTGAATAACGACGCCCCTCGTGATGATCTGATAGCACCATGAAACACATCGCATTTGCACTTTTCACCCTTGGGGCATCGGCAGCCAATGCCGCCTGCTACGCCGATTACAAGGCGAAACAGGACGATCCCCTGCGCCTTCACTATGGCGTGGCCGAAATCAATGGTGCCTGCACCGCTGAAAACGCCGAAAACGAACTTGCCACCCGCCTTGAAAATGGCGGATGGGTATTGCTGACAGTCATGAGCGTTTTCGACGAAAACGGATTAGAGGATAAACAGGACAGTGCAGGCGAATTCTATCTCCGCTTCTGAAACGCGCGCGACAGGTAACAAAGTGGTGGTCGCTGGCATCGCCGCGATCGTTCTGATTTTGGCAATTGCGGCGATCGTTCTGTTTGCCAACCTGCCCGATGCAAACGCGTTCAATGCCCGCGTCGAACAGATCTTTGTGGAAAACGATGACCTGACCAATCAGGCCGAAATCAAGCTGCTGGAAATTCTGGCGCAGTCGGGCACCGCGTTTTCTGATACGTTCGAAAGCTATCGGTTCGTGATCTACGTCCTGCTGATTTTCGCGACCGCCATGTTGATCGCCGCCGTAGCGTTTTTGGTGATGCTGGTGCAAATGAACCGCCGCATGGGCCAAATCGAACGCAAAGGGATTGAGGTCAACAGCCTGCTGATTTCGCGCGACCAGAACACGGTCTACCTGAACAATTTCGAATTCAAACTGACCGCCGCCGCGACCGAAACCCTGTCGATCCTGGCCGAAGCCCGCATGGACGACGAGGTCCTATCCGGCGCCGAAATCGAAGGTATGATATCAGGCCGCGATGCGTCCGACTGCGACGAAGCCGCCGGCGCCACCCGCATCAAACGCCTGCGTGATACGCTGGGCAACCAGATGGTCAGCGAACTATTGGTCAAAAACATCGCTCGCCGCGGGTACATGTTGGCGATCGACAAAGACGTTATTCGAATGGTGTGATTGGTGACCCCGGCAGGATTCGAACCTGCAACCTGCCCCTTAGGAGGGGGCTGGCATTAAGTTATATATTATTGATTTTATTAATTTTTATATAATCATTTCATAATTAGTCACATAATAGGTCCCAATAATAAGATAGACCCACACTATGGTGATTAGACACACTTGAGAATGAGTATCAACCACGCGCTGGCCTATCGGAACGATAGTCGAGATGACGTTTCACAACGGATACGCCAGTGACATTTTCAATTAAACGTTCCCTTGCGGCCCAAAGCCGCCGTTGGCCAGATGTCCAAGCGCTGCGATGCGGCTTCCCCGAAGCAGACCTTCGACACATTGTGCAGCATTTTTGTTTGCCAAAGGTCGGCAGTGCGGACCTAGCCGACCTTGCGTAATTTTGAATCGACGGCCGGTTTCGGTGCATCGCGACACCCGCCGATGAAGTCGGTTTGAGATTGATCCGGTGTATGCATCGCGTCAAACTAGCAAGAGCAGCCGTTCGAGCAAATTTTAGCGAAATTCACCTTCAGATGATTGAGTTGCAGGACAGAGTTGCGGTTTGCGAAGCAAAAACTTACGGCTGCATTACTCGCGTAGCCCGTCGCCAAAACCATCCTTCATCAGAGCGTCCAGCATTGGACAGGCTGCGGTTCCATCGTCGCAATTCTTGGAAAGGCTCAAGAGCGCTTCTCTGAGGCGAGTGAGGTTCTCTATCTTCGCGTTTATTTCACCCAAATGGTCCTCAGCCATGGTCTTCGCTTCACCACAGGATCGGCCCTTTTGTGCAGTGAGCGATAGAAAAGTCTGTATGATTGAGATCGGAAAGCCCAAATCGCGACAGCGGCGCACGAACCTGAGTTTGGCAATCTCAGCGGACGAGTACAGCCGACGTCCACCTGCTGATCGCCCCGGCTTCGGAACAATCCCCTCTCGTTCATAGTAGCGGATCGTTTCGATGTTCACGCCGCTTTGTTCCGACGCTTTGCCGATGGTGAACATTCTGCTTGCTCCTGTAGTCACTACAGGAAGTAGAAAAGCAAAATGGATTTGAATGCAAATCAACAACCGGTGGCGAACTCTGGCGTTGCTTCCAGGCTTGTGATGCCCTTCGCAGCACTTCTGGCGCTGTTTTCGGCGTCGTGCTGTGTTTTGCCTATCGGCCTTTCGATACTGGGCCTAGGTGGTTCATGGCTCACCATGCTTGGGCCATTCGTCGCTTACCGGGACTTCATTCTTGTCGGAGTCGCGATTGCCCTCGTTTGGGCATGGTATCGGGTGCTTCGGCGCAGGCCATGTGCAACGCGCAGGCGGTCCACAATCGTCTGGACTACAGTCGCGTCCATCGCCTTTCTGGTCGCGCTATCTTCGCCCATGTGGGAAGCATCCGCACAGCGTTTTATGTGGGATTTGTGGAGATCGACACAATGAAGAACAAACTATTGGCCCTAGGAGTGGGTGGCACGATCTTGGCCGCGCTCTGTTGCTTCACACCGTTACTGCCGGTCGTACTGACAGCGCTTGGCCTGACGGGCTTACTTGGCGTTGTTTACAACGATGCCGTTTTGCTGCCGATATTGGCAGGATTTCTAATTCTGACGGGGTACGCGCTATGGCGACAGAAGAAACAAAAGTAGTGCTGCAATCTACTCTCACCTGTCCAAATTGCGGACACGTCGAAACTGAGACTATGCCGACAGATGCTTGCCAATGGTTCTATGAATGCAAGTCATGTCAGTCAGTCTTGAAACCGCTCGAGGGGGATTGCTGCGTCTATTGTTCTTACGCAACTGTTCCATGTCCGCCGATTCAAGAAGGTAAGTCCTGCTGCGCCTAGGGGCGATTCAGGCCTCGCGCAGCTGAAGGGTCAACGAACCTTCGAAAAGCCTCTTAGCGAGGCGGCTCAGATAAAACGACGGGTTGACGCCATATACTCTTCAAAATCAGACCCGTATTGCTTCTTGAGCCACGGTTCTTCCGCGAATGGCGCAGCTACCAAAACCAAGATCGAAGCCGTTCCAATAATGAGCGTTGATGGTGCTGCAGAAAGTATCATCCATCCACCAACAATCGCGATATCGGCCAAGTACTGAGGATTGCGAGAGTAACGATACATGCCAGCGGTCCTCAGCGTACCTTTCGCGCCGCCCGTTTGCGGAACCCCGAAATGAGCGACTTCAGACCAGACGACAACATTGCCGAACACAATGAGCGGTATCCCGACCCCGAAACGCAGCCAGGTGGGAAACGCCAGATCACCCCAGCCCAAGATGCCAAGCATGATCAGAATGCCAAACAACGAAAACGTTGGCACCCAGACCAGAATTGGTGTGATCGACGTGTAGCGCTTGGGCGGCCAGATACGACGCTCGGGGAAAGCGATTGACCAAAGGATCGAAGCAAGTGTCAGCGCAGCAATTCCCAGACCTAAGTAAATCAAGATGACTTCTATCATTATCTGGTCTCCTCATGCCCATAGAGCTGCGCTCCATCGTGTGCATTCCCCAGATCCTCCAATTCGAGAGTGGAGTGCCGGATGCCGAACTCTTCGGCGAGGCGCGCTTTCACTGCCGCTTTGATCCCTTCGCCGAATGCGCCATCAGCGGTCACGACATGGCAATCTAGCGCCGCCTCATTCTCTTGCATCTGCCACAGATGAACATGGTGGACATCATGCACACCATCGACGTCGCTGATTGCAGCAACAACGGCATCATTGTCGATGTTGGGTGGGCTTCCGAGCATCAGGATACGAATAGGGCCACCGATTTCGGTAACTGCAAGGTAGAGGATGTAGAGCGCGATGCCGATCGTGATCGCCGGATCGACCCACCACATGTTATAGAGCAGGATGAGCGAGCCGCCGATAATTACGGCAACAGAAGCCAGTGCGTCAGACAGGTTATGCAGGAAGAGCGCCCGAATGTTGACGCTGCCCTTTTGCATCGAATAGGTCAGCAGCGCTGTCAACGTGTCCACGACCAGCGCCACCGAACCAAGGATCACTACTGTCCAACCGGCCACTTCGGTCGGTTCGATCAAACGCATTCCGCCTTCGTAGATGAGATAGAAGCCAACGAGGATGAGGGTGGTGTAGTTGATCAAGGCAGCCACAACTTCGATCCGGCCATAGCCGAATGTCATGCGCTCGTCCGCAGGGCGTCTTGCGATTTTCCGAGCTGCAAAAGCGATCACCAAGGATGCCATGTCTGAGAAATTGTGGAGCGCATCTGCAATAAGCGCGAGGCTGCCCGACAAGATCCCGCCGACGATCTGCGCGACCGTCAGAAGCGCGTTGGCCCAGATCGCGATAGAGACACGGCGGTCGCCAGAAGCGGGATCAATATGCGCGTGACCGTGATCATGAGGCATGACGGGACTCCTCGTGCTTATGATTGGGCAACGCCAAGCCAGGTATTTGCGGCACGTTACCGGACCTGATCCGCCGCACGCGGGTATTCATCCAATGGCGTATGATATGGCGATACAATATGCCCTTTACGAAGCTAAACGACTGCTGATGAGCGGCGTAGAACTCGTCGGGTGCGTCGAAAGTGCCAAAGTCCTGAGCGATGCCTGTCTCCTGGATGTAGGTATCGCCCCCTGTCCATTCTACCGGCGGAGCCTGCAGACAATCGGTTCCCGCCCCATAACCGCAGAGGCTGGGTGAATCGGTAATTGCGGATTGGAGCGCCAATAGAAACTCTTCATCCAGAATGAACCCTTCGAGGTTCGCCCAACCCATCTCGGTCTCCACCTCAACCCATGAGTGGACGATCTCATTGGGGGCAAGAGGATAAACGAGCTCTGGTACAACGCCCCGTTGCAGTTCTTTGTGGATCGTGAACCCGTGAAGGCGACACCGCACACCTACCGCGCGCAACAAGGCCATAAGTAACGTGCCCTTGGTATTGCACTGACCAAAACCGTCATCGAGGACGTCGGCCGCCGGGATATCGTCTGCGCGGTTGTACCCAAAGGCAATTTCATTGCGGACAAAATCGTAGACGGCGCCGATCCGATCATGTTGGGAAAGGGCTTTCCACCCTCGGTCCTCGATCAGTTGTGTAATCGACGGGTGGTTGAAGTTTAGGATTGGGGTTGCTGCCAACAGCCGATCACCAGCGCTCATTTTTATCTCCTCGAATCGCCTTTGAGATAGATGTAATTGCTACAGTGACTTTAGGTTCAAGTGTTCTCTTCGTTTTAGTAGCTTGAGAGCCGTGGAAACGGTTAAGCCCCTATTTCATTGTGATCGGTCAGGCACTCAGAATGATCGCGCAAAACCTCGAGAACCTTGCAGTCCGCTGTATTGCCTCCGCTGCATTCGTGGATCATGCGCTTTAATTCTGTGCGCAGCGCTTTCAGCCGATCCATTTTTAGTTCTACCTGCTTGAGTTGCCGCCGGGCGATGGAATCCGCCTCATGGCAAGAGCGGTCGGGATTATCACTGAGATCGAGAAGCTCGCGGATCGCTTCAAGGGGAAACCCCAACTGGCGTGCGTGCCGGATAAAGGACAAGCGGTCAACTTCCGCATCCCCGTAGCGCCGCTGCCCGCCTTCGGTGCGACCTGGTTCGGGCATCAGGCCGATCTGTTCGTAATACCGGACAGTCTGAACTTTTGTTCCGGTCTTCTTTCCCAAACTTCCAATTGTCAGCATGTGACCTCCATATCTATAGCGTTGGTAGCTATAGCTATTGGCATCCGCAAGCCAGCACCCTAATCACAGATCCGTGACACGCCGCCGCAATGCCGAAAAACAACTTGAACCTCTAGCAACTAGAACATTTAGACCGCTTTAAAAATGGGCGGAATCGGGCGCAATACAACCAATGAAATTTTCTACGTTACAAAAAATGCTTTGGGGACTTACCGCGATCGTGGTTGTTGGGTCCATTTTTTTGCAGTTTTCTATCAGAGAAGAACAGCGCGCTGATGCGCCCGCGTTCCAAGCTGACTTCGAACTGACCGATCACCGAGGCATAGTGCAGACGGACGAAGACTTCGCAGGGCGCTGGTTGCTCGTCTTCTTCGGCTTTGCGAATTGCCCCGATGTGTGCCCCACGACCTTGGCAGAGGTTGCCGCTGTCATGGATGCGCTCGGCTCCGATGCCGCCAAAGTCCAGCCGCTCTTTATCTCGATTGACCCCGAACGTGATACGCCCGAAAAACTGGCAGAGTTCGTTCCGGCTTTCGAGGCAGATATAGTAGGCCTCACCGGCACGGCCGATCAGATCAAGCGAACATCGGAAACCTTCCGCGTGTACTTTGAGAAGATCGAGGAAGCCGCTTCGCCCAATGGATACACGATGGGACATTCCTCCCAGCTGTTCCTATTTGATCCCCAAGGCGGATATGTCGGGGCTTGGACATATGGCACATCAGCTGAAGAGATTGTTTCCGATCTAAGGGCGAGGATGTAGATATGAGCCGAGTGATGGCAAAAGATTCGGCTCTTGCCGCCGCCTGGATCGTGGCTTTGGGGAGTTCCTTAGCAGTGCTCTATATTGGTGAGGTTCTGGGTCAGGCACCTTGCAATCTGTGCTGGTTTCAGCGCGCTTTCATGTTCCCCTTAGTAATCGTTCTTGGCCTCGGTCTCTGGTGGGAGGATCATCGGGTCGGCCGCTACGGCGTTGCGCTCGCCATTGGCGGGGCCGCCATCGCGCTTTGGCATCTTGGACTTTACACAGGCATCCTTCCGGAACCCATCAAACCCTGCACCGAGACTGGCCCGTCTTGTACCGGCGATAACCAGTTATTCCTTGGCGTCCCAATTCCGCTCTTGGCGCTCATAGCCTTCGCTCTGATCGCACTCTTTTCGTTAATCTCCCTGAAGGAGCCCCGCACGTGAAAAGTAAATCAATCGTTCTAGTCGCATTAGCTGCAGGTCTCGCAATATTTGCGGCCGCTGCCTGGAATCAATCCCGCACTGCACCAGTTGCCGTGGTCGAACCGCTTCAATCCGAGCAAACAGAGGCGCTGATGCGTCCCTATTCTCCCATCATGGGACCCGAGGACGCCCCCGTCACAATCGTGGAATTTTTCGATCCCGCCTGCGAAGCCTGCCGTGCTTTCTATCCGATCATAAAGGACATCATGGCTGAGCACGGCGATCAGGTTCGCGTCGTTCTTCGATACACCCCGTTTCATGGCCCGGCGTCAGAAGAGGCGATCAGGGTAATGGAAGCGGCACGCATGCAGGGTGTCTTTATCCCGGTCAAAGAAGCGATCCTAGAACAACAGCCACGCTGGGCGTCGCACGGTGAACCTGCGCCGGGTTTGCTCCTTAGTATTGCGGAACAGGCTGGCCTTGACGTTGAAGCGGCCCAAGACCAAATGAGGGCGCCGCAAACTGTTGCAATCCTTAATCAGGACCGCGCAGACGTTGAAACGATGGAGATCCGTGGCACCCCCACTTTCTTTGTAAACGGCAAACCTCTTGATCCCTTCGGCGCCGACGAGTTGCGCGCCCTCGTTGCTGCGGAAGTCGCTGCGCATGAATCCTGAACAATTGGCTATTAGGAACAAACCCATGAAATCAACTGCCTACATCGCCATCGCATTCAGCCTCTTAATTGGGTTGCCCGCCTCTGCTGTGGCGGATTCCGGCGACATTGTAGTCGAAGACGCATGGGCCCGCGCTTCTATCGGCACCAACCGCCCAGGCGCAGCTTACATGATCCTGCGCAACACGGGTTCTGACCCGGTGACATTGGTCGGGCTGGAAACCCCATTGGCCATGATGCCGGACATCCACGAAACCACGACTGATTTAAATGGTGTCAGTTCCATGGGCCCTGTCGGTGAAATCACCATTCTTCCGGGCGAAAGTGTTTCGCTGGAACCGGGCGGCATGCATGCCATGTTGATGCGCTTGCAAACCAAGATGGTCGAAGGGGAGACCTTTCCGCTGACACTGAACTTTGCTGATGGCGGGACGCTGAACGTTGATGTGCCTATTCTTGGCATTGCCGCCCGCGGGCCGGAGGGCTGATGAACCGGCGCACGCTCCTTACTTTTGGCGCAGCCGTGAGCGGCGTTGTTGCGCTAACGCTGTTCATCGGCTGGTGGCAGGTTGATGGGCCGGGTGCGCCTGAGCCGGTGGCTCAGCGACCTTTGCCGCTTACCCAAATGGAATTCCAGATGACCAACCAGGACGGGGCAACCGTTGGACCTGCGTCACTTATCGGTAATCCATCAATGGTGTTTTTCGGCTTCACATATTGCCCTGATGTGTGCCCCACCACATTGTCGGACATCTCTGGTTGGCTCGACGATCTTGGCGATGAGGTTGCGGACCTGAATGTCGTATTCATCACGGTAGACCCAGAACGCGATACCGTGGACGCCATGGCCGACTATATCAGCTATTTTCACCCTGCCATCCAAGGCTGGAGCGGAACGCTGGATACGACGGCACGGGCAGCGGCGGGCTTCCGCGCACGATATGAAAAAGTCGCCACGGAGGGCGGCGACTATGCAATGAACCATACGGCAAGCGTCTTTCTCTTTGATGCTGAGGGGCAGTTTTCCGGCACGATAGATTACCATGAACAACGGGAATTCGCGGTGCCAAAAATCCGCCGCGTCCTGACAATGGAAGAAGAAACATCATGAAGTTGAGGTATCCTGCCTTTGGTGTCTTAGGCGCTACTTTAGTCCTAACGCTAATCTTGGCATCCCAGACCAACTGGGGAACGTCCCGGGCACCCGATGCAATTGCTGTGGCGTCGAATTGGCAGCCCGTTCCCTTGCGACAGCCATCTATGTCGCTGCAAACGGAGGCACCCTCCTGGAGCACGATTGCGGCAGCTGACAAAGTCATTTGGTCCTCAGAACCGCCGGAGCCCCTAGCTTACGACAGAGCATTTTTGGAAACGGCCTCGCCAGTGGTATCCTGGTCGGGCACCTTGTCCTCGGGTGAAACCTTAGATGCATTGCTGTCTGCGGCGGGCCTTTCTGCTGGTGATCGCGCCGAAGTAGCTCTGGCCATGGCGGCAGAATATGACCTGCGCAAGCTTAGACCCGGATATGGCATCGAGATTGAAACTTCCGTTTCCGGATCGCTGAGACGAGCCGTATTGTCTGTTGACGAAGGCGTCCAAATCGAAGCGGTTTTCACAGATGAGACCGCCACTCGGAGAATACTGCCTGAGCCTGATTTGGTGCTGCGGGCGGCAGATACGACGGTGCAAAACTCGATTTCGGCAACTCTTGCATCGGCAGATGTTCCCGCTCGGTTTGCCGTAGACTTGGCTGAGATGTTGGGGGGGACTGTAGACTTCCGGCGTGATTTGAAAGGCGACGAACCGTTGCAATTGATGTGGCGTGAAGCCAGGCTCAGCGACCAAATTATCGGACAACCTCACCTGTCCTTCGCTGCGCTGACCATCGACGAAACCCGTTATGAGATCGTGTGGCCGGACGACAACTCTGGAAACGCGACAATTTTTGTCGATGGAGAAGTGTTGCGCGTGTTCGCGCAGCCTGTGAAGGGAGCGCGGTTGAGTTCGGTGTATGGCAACCGCAGACATCCGGTGTATGGAGATGTGCGCATGCATACAGGGGTCGATTTTGCAGCTCCGCATGGGACGCCCGTTTATGCCACCGCACCTGGAACTATCTCCTTTGTTGGCCGACGCGGCGGCTATGGACGCGTGGTCGAGATCGCGCATGGCTCGGACACTATGACCCGCTATGCCCATCTGAGTTTCGTGCCCGACGGTCTTTCGGTCGGAGATAGGGTTACAGCGGGTGAGGCTATCGGTCGCGTTGGCGCGACAGGAACTGCGACGGGTCCAAATCTGCATTATGAAGTGCGGGTGGATGGCCGACCCACAGATCCAATGTCGGAAGAACGGCTTGCCGAAGCGGCAAACGCAGAAGGAACCAATCCAGACATTGTAGCACGTCTTCATGAGAGCCGGGCCCAGTTTACTGGATTACTTGATTCGGATGTCGCTCAAACGATGTCGGAAAGGCTTTAGATAATGAAAAAACTCTCACTCTCCGCCTTGCTCACGCTCGCATTGGCTGGGCAATCGATTGCCCAAACGACCCCAATTGAAGTCGTTAAGACGAATGGTTGCGGTTGCTGCCTAGCGTGGATGAAACACCTCGAAGAAAACGGCTTCGAACCCACAGGTGAAGATATGTTTGCGGGCCTTTTTGTACGCTTCAAACTCGATAATGGCGTTCCGCAAAGAATGGTGTCCTGTCACACGGGTCTGGTAGAGGGCTACGTGATCGAGGGCCACGTGCCAGCAGATGATATTCGCAGGTTACTCAGCGAAAGGCCGGACGCAATAGGCCTCGCGGTGCCGGACATGCCACTTGGCTCACCTGGTATGGATCAGAGCCGCTGGCGTGAGGCCTACGACGTGTTTCTCATCAACAACGACGGGTCGACAGAAGTCTTCTCAAGCTATTCTGGCGATTGAAGCCATTTGAAACGAAAGATCTGAATTTGGACACTCTCTCCCCTATTATGCTCGGATTTCTGGGTAGTCTTGCCGCAGGCTCAATGACGGCCATTGGCGCAATACCCGTGCTTTTTGGTCGCGTGCCGTCTCGCGCTACCCGAGACCTGTCACTTGGTTTCGCGGCGGGCGTGATGCTTGCTGCATCCTTCTTTTCGCTGATTATTCCTGCTCTTGATGCGGCTGAATTGCGATATGTGAACGAGGCAGCACCGGCCGCAATTGTGTGTATTGCGATCCTTCTTGGGATGGGTGCCGTGGCACTCATGAACGAGAAACTACCGCATGAGCATTTCAGCACAGGTCGCGAAGGGCCTGAGGCAGCATCGCTCCGCAGGGTGTGGTTGTTCATCATCGCCATCACGATCCACAACTTTCCCGAAGGGCTGGCGGTGGGCGTCGGCTTTGGCGCAGACGGTGTGTCAGGCGGTATGCCGCTTGCCATCGGGATCGGGCTGCAGAATGCGCCCGAAGGTCTGGCCGTCGCGGTGTCACTGCTCGGCGAAGGGTATTCGAAAGTCCGGGCTTGGGGGATCGCCGCATTAACTGGCATGGTTGAACCCATTGGCGGACTTTTGGGTGCGGGGATCATCACGATCTCGGAACCGCTTCTCCCTTGGGGTTTGGCGTTTGCGGCAGGCGCGATGCTCTACGTTATCAGTCACGAGATCATTCCTGAAACCCACCGAAGCGGTCATCAGAACAAGGCCACGCTCGGCCTTGCGATCGGCTTGGTCATCATGCTGTTTTTGGACGTCTGGCTCGGGTAAAAAACGATGAAGATATTCATCCTTCCCGGCCTGACTACAGTGTTGATCGCTCTTTTCGTGGATCAAGTCACGAAGTTCTTTGTCATGGACAACGCATCCTCGTTTGCCACCGGCATTCAAATCTTACCCATTTTCGACCTTGTGTATGTTCAAAATGATGGGGTTAGCTTCGGGATGTTCGGGGGCATGCCTTGGTGGGGACTGTCGGCATTGGCGCTCGTGATATGCACTGTTCTCGGCGTGATGCTTTTTCGCAGCGACAATCACATCGAAGCTGTCGCGCTTGGTGCTATCATTGGCGGCGCACTCGGTAACGTCGTAGATCGCTTCCGATTTCAAGCCGTTACCGACTTTCTGAGCTTCCACATCGCTGGCCTGTATTGGCCGGCCTTCAACCTTGCCGATGTATTTGTCGTGTGTGGCGTGGGGGTACTTTTGTTGTATCCGCTGCGGAGGGCACGTTTTCAGGCATAAATGTCGATGGGCGTTCCATCGCGCACCATGGCATAAATCTCTTCAATCTGCCGATCGGTGACCGCAATACATCCTGCGGTCCAGTCCTGCTTATTTGTCGGATCAATGCCCCGCCTCGGGCCACCGTGGATAAAGATATCACCCCCTGGAGACCGGCTCTGAGCAGCCGCGAAAGCACGGTCTTCGGCATTGGGGTAAGAAATGCCTATTGAGAGATGAAACAGGCTCTCCGGATTTCGGCGATCGATGGTGTAGGTTCCTTCGGGCGTGCGTCCGTCGCCCTCGAATTGCTTGTGTCCTTCGGGGGCAAAACCAAGCCCGACCGGGAAAGTGCGCAACACACCCTGCGCGCCATCGAGAACGAGCAGTCGTTGAGATTTGTAGAGGCGCAGGCGTGTCACATCAGGGCCAGTGTACGACCTGAATTTGTTGGCGCATCCGGCCAAGAATGTAGCCACCGCACCAGATAGGAAAAGCCGTCTCGGTAATCTTGTTATCATCACTGCCCTATGCCTCTTCTTTGGAGGTTCGTTGTGCCTATCGGATACAGCGTTGCCTTTCACCGATCAATGGCCGTGTGCCAGCGCGCCTTTTGCCATTTCCTCGCCAACTTGCTCTCCGCTGCGCGGTCCTTGGTCGCCGTCGCGTGCTCCTATCAATCGCAAGGCGTTGGCGACAACGAGAAGCGAGACCCCGACGTCTGCCGCAATCGCGCCCCACATGGATGCCATACCGAAGGCAGTCGCCACGACGAAGACGGCCTTGGTTGCAAGGGACAGCCCGATGTTCTGTTTGATGATCGACATGGTCCTGCGCGAATGCCCGATCAGCCATGGAAGTTTGCCAATATCGTCCGTCATCAAAGCAATGTCTGCCGTTTCAATCGCAGCATCCGACCCAACTGCGCCCATTGCTATGCCGTAATGCGCACGCGCCATTGCCGGTGCGTCGTTCACTCCGTCCCCGATCATCGCGACGGTCGTATATTGCGCCACCAGTTCTTCGATGGCCGTGACCTTATCCTCGGGAAGGAGTTCGGCCCGCACCTCATCTATGCCCACCTCGGCAGCCACTGCTCTTGCCGTGGCCGCGTTGTCGCCGGTCAGCATCACGATCTTTTTGACACCTTGTGCGTGCAAACGCGCGACAATGCCCTTGGCATCTGGCCGGATCCGGTCGCGCAGTTCGAGAACGCCGTTGACGCCGTTTGCATCACCGATCGCCACAAGCGTGCTTCCAGCGCCTTCGATCTGATTGCGCAGATCAGCCGGAATATTCCCGCCAAGACCCTTTTCCTCGGCAAACCGGTCTGAGCCGAGCCAGATGGACTGACCGCCCATTTGACCCTCAAGGCCGCGCCCAGGGACGGTTCGGGTATCCTCGGCGGCGACGATTTTTATTCCGTCCCGCTCTGCACGGCCAAGGATAGCCCGTGCTAGAGGATGTGAGGAACGCGCTTCGAGGGCCACGGCCCGTGCCATCAATTCGGCTTCGGTTGTGCCACCAAGCGGATAAATGGCCGCAACCTCGGGCTCACCCATGGTGATCGTACCGGTCTTGTCCATTGCCAACGCAGTGGTGCGCCCGGGGGCTTCGACATAGGCCCCGCCTTTGATCAGCACACCATTTCGGGCGGATGCCGCAAGCGATGCAACAATGGACACTGGGGTCGAGATCACCAAGGCACATGGACAGGCGATGACCAGCAAAACCAGCGCGTTATAGAACCAAAAGCCCCAGTCGCCGCCCGCGACAAGTGGCGGGATTAAGGCAATGAAAATGGCAAACACCATCACAACTGGAGTGTAAATGCGGGCGAACTTTGTCACCCATTGTTCGACCTCAGCGCGACGCGAATGTGCATCGCCAACCATGCGAATGATCTTGGACAGAACCGTGTCAGACGCGGCCATCGTTGCCCGTACGGTCAACGTGCCCTCACCATTGATGGTGCCCGCGTAAACATCGTCGCCCGCCTCTTTTGGCACCAAAGCGCTTTCACCCGTAATGGGCGCCTGATCGACAGCTCCCGCCCCGCCGACAACTTCTCCGTCCAGGGGAATGCGGTCCCCACCGCGCACGATGAACTTGGTTCCGACAGCGACGGCCGCGGCGGGAATATCCGTCTCAGACCCATCCTCGTTTATTACCCGCGCCGTCGCAGGCGCGAGGTCGAGAAGCGCCGAGACAGCATTGCGTGCCCGCCCGACGCTCCAGCTTTCAAGATAGAGCGAGAGTGAGAAGAAAAACGCAACAGTTGCGGCCTCAAAGAATTCTCCAAGCCCAATGGCACCGGCAACGGCAACCACCATCAACAGGTTCATATCAGGAGAGATCCGGCGCGCAGACGACCATGCTTTAGGTGCCACCAGCCACACACCGAATAGAATTGCGCCAGCGAACAAGGCAACCTCCGCCATTGGCATCGCGGATTCCCCATGGCCGGCAAAGATGCCGATGGCCCCGCCAATCCCGGTTTCAACGAGGTGGTAAATGAACCCCGCCGCCCAAAAGCCTCCGCTCAACATCGTAAACTGCTTTTGTTTCTTCAAATGTGCAGCCTGATCGGCGCTGGCGTCCTCGGCATCCCACGGCTTAGCCGTCATGCCTGTTGAAGCAACCAAATCAATAATCTGTTTCGACGACGGGTTCGTCCCACCATCCAGAACCGTCATGCGCGCGTTGATAACATCAAAGGCGAGGTACTCCGCTCCACCGACCTTTGGTCCGACGACGCGGTTGAGGATCGAGACCTCTTCCGCGCAGTCCAAACCGCTGACGTGGAAACTACGCCCGTCGGAGGCGCTGACTTGCGTTGGCGGAACAGCATCACCACCGTAGCAACTTGTGCCTGTATCAGGCGAAGAAGCGGCATGATCGTGATCATGATGAGCAGCATCGTGTGGCATGAGTTATCCTCAGATTCGCGACTATTTTGATTAGGATACGAGCTACAGCAACTAGAGCTTCAAGAAGAAAAATGACAACGCGTCCGATTTTCGTTTGAACCGCGAAAACCTGCCTCAAATAGTCACCTTCGAACATCGCGCCGGAGCAAGTTTTGAGGCCGACGGCGGGAAAGCTTGAATATCGTATGGCTTTCATCATATCAGCGAAGCAACAATATTCAGGTAAATGGAGCCAAAAGATGATCAAGCGAAGTGCAGCCGTATTCACACTTATACCGCTCGTGAGCGCTTGCGCGGTCACCATGACCGAGCCTGAAGCCGCAAGCCCGACACGTTCTATACCTGAGGAAGTGATTGCAATTGCAGGGCCCAATCAGGACATTATGTCGGCCTTCCTGCGCCCCGACGACAATTGCTTTTGGTACATGCACAATGGCCCGGTTGAAAGAACACCTCTGCCACTCAGGACCTCTGATAGCCGTCACATTTGCATTCAACAGCCCGCTGAGACGTAACAACGAAAACGGCCCTAAATTCATCAGAGCCATTTTCATTCGTTTGCTGTGATCGACGATGCTTTGACTGTCAGCTAGTTGAGAGCACGCTATCCGAAGCGGAGTAAAGATATACAGTCGAACCCATTTCGACATTTGGATAAAGCGCATTGATATGCGCCATCACCATCCGAACACAGCCTGAACTCGCGCGGCCCCCAATCGATCTGGGGTGAGGCGTGCCATGAATACGTAGATACGTATCACGCTGGCCCACGTAGAGGTAAATCGCACGGGAGCCGAGGGCATTTGTCGGACCTGGCTCCATGCCGTCAGCCCACTGGGCGTTCACAGGGTCACGCTCGATCATTGATTGGGTGGGTGTCCAATGCGGCCACTCAACCAGACGGCGCACCGTATAGGTGCCCGGTTCATAAAGATTGCCGCGCGCAATCGCGACGCCGTATCGCATCGCCGTGCCACCTTCTTCGATGTGGTAGAGGTATCTTGCGACAGCATCGACGTGGATATCGCCAGGCACCAGCCCATCCCGCGCCTCGACCCGTTGCGGCAGGAAACGCGGTGCAAGATCCCATGGGTTAGATGTCTCAAGAACGAAGTTTTCTGGAGTAACTTGCGCGTCCCAGGTAGCCTTTTGCGACGCAGATGGCCATGTGTTGGCGAAAGCGGGCGACGCCAGCGGGGCTGAAAAAAGAGCAGTCGTGGTTGCGATGAAATGGCGTCTTGTCAACATGTTGAACTTGTCTCCGTCCTAATAGTCAATTTGCGTATTATGTGCCGCATGCTCCATAAGACAGGTACAACCTACACCAACTGGAGGTTCAATAAGAATCTTCGCTTCACACAAATTCGTGTATTTGCATTTGCGTACTGACAACATTTTGTCACGCGACGGAGGCCAGCAAGCAGTGGCCGCTTTCGGGAAAACTCGGCGGCGGCGTGAGCTTCCCCTTAAATCGGGGCTGAAAAAGGTCGAACGACAGCTTTGTGCAGCGGATTCAGGTCATTTGCGTGGCGTGCAGAATCTAGGACTCTGGGCTCAATCCAGACCTTCGCTGCGTCACCACAATCCTGCCCAACGGCCTCAATCCGACCGACACGAACGGCCCAAAACTAGCATTGGCCAAGCTAGTAATCGAAGGGACTTAGCTCTAGCAAAGTGGTCGCCCATGCGTCTCGCAGCATTTAGCGATAGCCATGGTCCGAAGTGCCGACCGAAACAGACGACGGCGCGATACTGCCATATGGCCCGTTTTCAAAACCCTCATTCACAACTCCAATCGGCGGTGATTATGGGAAAGCAGCTGGTCGCATGAACCTGCCGCCTGCTGGATACCAGTGAAAAGCAATCCCTTTGATATCAATCCACGGTTCGTGTGCCCCTACACTTTGGAAACTTCACACACCCCCAAAATGGATCACCCGTTTTTCGATTTGCGCGCTTTACCATTTCACCTCCACATTTCGGGCAGGAGGCTTGGCTCAAGGGGGCGGAGGGTCCGTTAAATTGTTTGATTGATTTCGCCGCTAATTTCTTCTCAAGGTTCTGCAAGTGCTGACTGCGAACAGCGCTATTGTTCTCCAATGCCTGACCTCGCAGCTTTGCGGCAAAAGCATTCAATTGGATGTCCGAAAAGATGATCTTTCGTCGCGCACCGATCAGCTTGCCTAGGTCACGCAACCCCCAAGCAACGTTTTGCGGCATGTCGGATTTCGGTTCGGCGCTACCTGTGAATACAACAAAGTTGTGTAGGAACTTTGGGTCGACTTCCAAGATGCTCTCGACGGCTTTGACGTGAGCATGGTTCTGCCGTAGCGGATTTTGGAAGCTGCGGCGTTTGCCACCTTTCTGCACTTGCGTCCATTTCGGTTGATCCGCACTACCAAAAATCCAACCAGACATGTTCTTGGTTTCGATCACGAATATCCCAAACCGCGAGAGCACAAGATGATCAAGTTGGGTCGTGCTGCCTGCGAGCGGCAGGATTAAATCTGACAGAACTCGATACTCGCTTTCATTCAGAACCGAGGACAGCGCATTGTGAACGCGGCGCTCGCCTCTTGCGCCTTTTCGCTCAGGCGTGTTGTAGCTCTGCTCGGCGGCGCGAATTGCCGACCTAACAGCAGATTTCAACAAATATTTAAACATCCCAAGCTCATGACTTTCCTCAATATTGGTACCGTCTAGCACAGCCCTATACTCTACACGACAACTTGGTTCAAAGTATGACAAATCATGTCCGTCTTGGGCTCTTTCCGGCTGGCCTCAGCTTCGCGGCACCATGATCGATCGACCTTCACCACCCGATCAGGTTCGGCCCAAAGCTGCCGTTAAGCCCGTGGCCGACCTCCGCGTGGCAGCTTCACCAAACCGGACATTCGTCCATCGCGCAGCGTCTGCAATGGAACAGCTGTGCGTGGACGTTTAGTGACATTTCCCAATTTTGTGATCAATACTACGACCCGTTGACCGTGTCTGATAATTGTGGCCCTATTTGGTGATCCAATTGACAGGACAGGTTGTGCGGTTTTTCTTTCCCATTCTGCTGATCGTGACGTCGGCTATGCTTGTTTTGCCGAGCATGACCCAGGCGTACTCAGTGCATGGCATGGCGATGAGTGATTGCGATGCCTGTCCTGATCATTCGCATGACATCGGTGACGCTGCGGAGCACGGGATGGCCTGTTCGAAAGGGCACTGCGGCCCGTTCAATGCGATGGTTCCCAATGTGGAGACATGGTCGTCTGAGCCGATAGCAATTGCCCATCCAACGCAGGTAGCGCCGATTTGGCAAAGCTTAGGGTTGATATCCGACCTGCCACCTCCACGTATGTGAGTTTCTGAAATTAAGCGGAACCGAGCTGGTTCCATGACTTTTCAATCCTGCATCACTGCAGGGTAATTCAGGACATCATCATGAAAAAACTATTCATTGGAGGCGCTGCCATCGCAGCACTTTCCGTCGCTGCATATGTAGCAATTCCCAACCCGCCATCACCCTCGACAGCGGAAACTGCGCTTCCTCTGGAGGGAGCACCACTTGTCAACATTGAGGTACCTGATCAATTGTCATCACAGGCGCAGCTCGGGAAAACGGCCTATGACGCGGTTTGTGCCACCTGTCACGGCAGCAATGCGACGGGCAAGATGGGCTTTGGGCCGCCGTTGATCCACCCCATTTATGAACCCAATCATCACGGCGATATGGCGTTTCAGATGGCCGCTCAGAATGGGGTCCAAGCGCATCATTGGCCGTTCGGGAACATGCCTCCACAAGCGGGCGTGACGACCAGCGATGTGAATGCGATCGTCGCCTATGTCCGCGAACTGCAGCGCGCCAACGGTATCAATTGAGGGTTCCCATGAAACGACGTGAGTTCCTTTTGGCGACAACGGCCGCAGCTGTCCTACCTCTTCGCTCTTTTGCAGCTGGACCGTTCGAATTGCGAGCGCAAAAGGTGGCAGCAAATATCCTACCCGCCGACACCTATCCAACAAGCTTACTGCAAGGCTTTAACGGCCTTGTGCCTGGCCCTGAAATCAGGGTCCGATTGGGGGATACGGTGAATGTTCGACTGGTCAACGATCTAGAAGAGGGCACCGCCATTCATTGGCATGGCGTGCGTCTCGAAAACGCTATGGATGGGGTGCCAATTCTGACCCAAGAGATCGTCGATCCCGCCGCATCGTTTGATTACCAGTTTACCCCCAAGGATGCGGGCACGTTTTGGTATCACTCGCATTACCTTTCTCATGAGCAGGTTGCGCGTGGTCAAATGGGGCCGCTGGTTATCGACGAAATGGACGGGCCCGACGTAGACCATGATATCGTCGCGATGCTCAGCGATTGGCGCTTTGACCCAGATGGTGTGCTCATGGACGATTACGGAAACATGCATGATGTTGCCCACGCTGGGCGGCTCGGTAATTTCGCCAAAGCCTTCTTGCCTGACGTTGCCCTTCGTATCGGGGAGCGCGTGCGATTGAGGCTCATCAACGCCTCCGTCGATCGGATTTTCCCGCTCGGCTTCGCAGGTCTGGAGGGGATGATCGTAGCGTTAGACGGGATGCCGCTCGCGGCACCGCGGTCCTATGATGGCCTTATCTTGGCTCCTGCGCAGCGTGCGGACATCATCGCTGATGTGACAGGACGCGTTCAAATTTTCATGCCCTCGCAGCCTGATAACTATGTCTTGGGCGAATTGATTGCCGAAGGCGAAATTGCACGACGGACGGTTGAGGTGCCGACCTTACCTCCGCACGCCGTCCCATCTCCTAATGAAGTGAACCGAGAATTGGTTCTGACTATGCAGGGGGGCGCAATGAGCCGCGGTCACGCGGGTGACAATATCTGGGCGTTCAATGACGTTTCAGACCTCCAGACCGCGCCGTTTGCCAGCTTTGAACGCGGCGAAACTGCGAAGATCACCTTGGTCAACGAAACCAGCTTTGCGCATGGCATTCACTTGCATGGTCACCATTTCTACGAAGTAAACCCCGATGGCAGTCTGGGCGATCTTCGTGACACGACATTGCTCCAAGCTGGTGAACAGCGCGACATTCTGTGTGTGTTCGACAATCCAGGTCGTTGGATGCTGCACTGTCATATGCTGAGCCACTCGGTGGGTGGTATGAAAACATGGGTGTATGTCGCATGAGGGGATTGGTATTGATCTATGGGCTTCTGATGGCTGGACCTGTTTGGGCTGATCACGAGTTCAACGAAGCTAATATCGCAGCAGGACATACGCTTTACATTCAGCATTGCGCGACTTGCCACGGGGCATCTCTGGAAGGTCAGCCGGATTGGAGGCAAGCGGGTGTGGACGGCGTTTTTCCCGCACCTCCTCATGATGTTTCGGGGCATACGTGGCATCACGATACTAATCTTTTGTTAGAATACACAAAACTGGGTGGCGCTGCGGCTTTAGCACTTCGTGGCATTGAGGGGTTTAAGAGCGGGATGCCCGCCTTTGATGGAACCCTCAGCAATCCAGAGATATTAGATATCATTGCCTACATTCGATCGACATGGCCAGAGCATGCGCAGCAAACACAAGCGCAAAGGACGCATGCTTTGGGGAGGTGAACCTAATGGGGCCTAGGGGAGGTTAATTGCAGACCTTTGTTCGGAGTGCAGCGAACGACCGCAATACGCCCTCTGTAAAGGTCAAGCCAGTTCCGCTCGCGGATCCTTGGGTAATGTCCGCTTCCATATCCTGGCAAGGGTATGTTCGCACGTGCCGCGAATGTCAGCTCACCGCCCTTACTGCACGGGGCTATCGACCTCCATAGCAGCCGTTTAGATTTGAATTGCTAGCTACGTTGCTGCTGTAGCGAAGCGGTAGATCGTCCTATGACCCCCATACTCACCACGGTCCGCCCGAGCGCTCTGACCACCGCAGACACATCAAATTGGGCAAATTTGGATGTCTCAATACACCCTGGCCCAAAGTTATTGCTGTCTGCGTAAATAAGATTGTTCGAGTTAAAGTTGGCGGTTCCTTAGTCGGCGCTTTTATGGTGGCCTGTTGAAGATACATCTCTTCGCGCTTGGCCTGAAACCTTGATTTAAATTCGCTCCCTGCAAGCAATGTTTTTGTTCAACAAAAACAGGTCCATAATTTTTGTTAAGGCTTAACGTTTTCTTAACCTCTGCAACCAACTTGCTCCCGAAAGGGAGCAATAAAAGGTATGAGAAAATCAAAAGGCGGCAGGCCAAAACAGTTACATAATAAAACGCGCACGGTTGCAGTTCGGCTTACTGAACGTGAATATAAGGCGCTTGCGCAAAGCGCTGCTGGCAGGCCAGTTTCGACGACATTGAGGACGCTCGCCTTTACTGCTCAAGAACGTCAACGCCCGAATAATAACGCGTCCAATCTGGAGCGATGGAAGGAATTGGGGAGCCTTTGCGAAAGTCTTTCGGTATTCATTCGTAAAATCGCAAACCAGAACGACCCTCGCTGGGTCCCTACCCTAGACACTTTAAGTCGCGTTTTGACCGCTCTCGAGGAGGCACGGATAGACCTCCTCAGACAGGCGGCACCATGATCGGTACGCTTCACAAAACGACTTCGCCTGAAAGGCTGGTAAGCTATCTCAGTGCGGACACCGACAAGGCTGGCACCCCTCGTCCAAGAGCTGATCTCGTCATAAGCAACGTTGGAACAGCGCCCCGTCAGATTGCCCGACACCTGCGCGCCCTTACCCAGTTGCGGCCAGACATTCGAAAGCCGCTATCGCATGTGGTCCTTGCCGCAGCACCTGACGATCGCGCGATCCCCGATCAGATCTGGAGAAAGATCGTTCGAGCGTGGTGCAAAAAGATGGGATACGAAAGCTTTGCTGCATTCTGCCATGGGATTCATGTCCATATCATTGCCAGCCGTGTTTTAATCAGTCGCCGCTTAGTGTCTGATAAATTTGATTATCGCCGCAGCGAGGCCGTCATTAGGTCTCTCGAAAAGCGGTTTAAACTCAAGCGAACCGCGTCCTCACACCTCTTGGATCCGAGCGAAAAAGCGTCGCATATCACAGCGCCCAGTCATGCCGAACTCGCGCTGGCCGAGCGCGGGCAGCTGTCCGCAAAGCGCTACATCCAAACCGCACTGACTGAACTGACCTCACTCCCGACGGCAATTTCAGATGTTGTCGAAGCTTTGGCTGAACTGGGGATCGCAACTCGAACCCGTTTTGGGAAGGCCGGCAAGATTCTCGGTTTTTCCTTCAGGTATGCGGGGTACGTCTTTCGCGGATCCTCCCTCGGTCACGCATTCACCAAGCAATCTTTCATTCAAAGAGGAATTACATATGACAAAGATAAAGAACTTGAAAAACTTAAGCAGGCAACCGCTCTCAGCCAAGAAAAGGCCGTTGTCTCAGCAAATGGCGAGGCTCAGCAAGTTGATCCAAGCCGACATTCAGCTTCGGCAGTCTCTGTTAAAGCAAGCCGAAAATCAACAGGCTGTCATAGCCCGCAAGAACAAATTCATCAGGGCCGCAAAGGAGAAAATCCAGACAAACAAAGACGAAATCGGCGAGTTGAAACACGAAGCGGAAAAACTGAAACGCGACCGCAAGCGCCTCATGACCGCATGCGGAATCTTAGCCCTAATGACGATCCTCAGTCTTTTCTACGTTTCTATCGCGCCAAACAGCGTCTTATGATCGACAGCATCAATTGGACTGGGTTCTGGCAACCAGAGCCCCCAGATGACACCAATGATAATTCATAGATGAGCCGGCAAACTTTTTTGAATGTGCTTCACAAAAGTATCCGCATCAACATCGAGTGCCTTAAGGATCACCAGGGCTTCGACCATATCAAGACGGCGCTCGCAGAGTTCGTATTTTGCGACGAATGAAGGAGGTTTACTCAAGATCGTCGCAAGTTTCGCTTGCGATAATTGAGCTTCGTGTCGTGCTTTAACGAGGTCTTCAACAAACTGCCTATACGCGTCCAAGTGCAAAGCGCCAGCCATGTCAGTCCTCATTTTTTGACTAGACTTGGGCTTACAGCTATTCAATTACACTCCCAAAACAGGAGTAATTATGGACTACAAAAATCATCAATCGCTAACGTCTTTTGAGGACATCGAACCCCTGATCGCTTCAGTACGGACGCAAATCCAGAAACCCGCCAGTGGTCAATGTCGGCTAGAGGAAGGATCGCCTTTTACGGTCACCCTCACTCAAGATCAAAAACGTATGTATTCAGACTTAGGTTACATTGTTGAGGATAACGGTACCGAACAGATCCTAAGTCAAAAGGGCATCGCAGAGGCTTTCCAACTCACCATCGATTTTGCCAAGCAAGAAGAGCAACGCACCATGCTTCAGGGCCACGTCCTAGACTTGCGCCGCATCGTTTCAGAGCACTTACCCGCAGAAATACTGGACGACTGTGCGAGAACTGTTAGCGAGATCCTAGGCGATAAGAGTATCGTTAGCCTGCAACAGAGGAAATCAAAGTTAGAGCGCGTAATCGCTGCAAAATTTGCTCGTCTTGAGCATTTGGACTCAAAGATGGCCGAGGCGCGTTCTTAGCCTGATCACTCAAAGCCGCGTATTTGCGGTCCTTAGATCATGTCGCAGGTGTGGGCCCCATAAGGCGCTGTCTTGGCCCCTTGCCCTCACCTCTACTGACTATTCTAGGCAATGTTGACAAAAGAACATCACGCGGCGGCCTCAATATGACTCTTACAGGTATCTGCTATGAAGATCAGCTTGCCCCGAGACTTGCTCAGCGACGAGGAATAATCTCGAAACGATAGGTCCTTATCCCCGCGCTTAACCGCCAAATCGCCTTTGGAGTAACTGTCACAGAACACGCAGGATAAGTCCGTCTGGGAATGTGGAAGTCTGCAAGTCACCGAATTTATGTAAAAAAGCTCGGCTCATATAGAAATGAAAATTAGAAACCTAGTATCACATTTGAGTTTCTGTTAGAAAATTCTCTATTTCTGCAACCTTATATCTCTTAGAACTTCTAATTCGAACAGGTCGCGGAAACCTTTTATCTTTAGACATCCGCCAAAGGGTGGTTCTTGAAATTTTTAGTTGGTCAAGTAGTTCAGTAATAGTTACCAATTCTGATTTAGTCATAATAAATACTTTCAATACAGAAATGATAAAATAATATTTTCTAAAAATCAATTATTTTATTGACTCTCTATTCAGATAGAAAATCGTTCCAACTCTGATAAAACGGAAGCTGTTCTCTAATTTCATTTATATGCTTCCGAAGATATGCACGATCAGATAGAGAATACGGTTCGTGTTGAAGCATCTTTACGATACGCGCATCAGGTGCTTTTGCTTCATAAACCAGGTATAGTGACATACTTGTCCGCATGCCATGGTTGGTAAATTTTATGTCTCCAGCATAGCTACGGGACAACGTTTTTGCTAAAGCAGCGCTATCTAAAACGGTAAAAACGCGAGATGGAAACACGAGGTTTAGTTTATTAAGTTTATTGTTTTCATGATGACGCATTTCATCAATCAGTGACTTCATTTGGCGCGTTAACGGAAGACGAGTTACGTTTGTTTGACCCAATCTGCCTTTTGCGTGTTCAACGGGGATCTCAATGTAATCGATATCTTCGTGACGCTTAATCATGTCGAAACGCAAGTTACGCACTGAGCCAACACGAAGCCCTGTCAACATTGTAAACATGATCGCGTAGTAGGTGCTAGTTTGCCGCTTTTTATTTGCATCGACGTCAGATCGAACTTGTTTGTAGAACGCAGGAACCAATGAATATTCTAATGACGGGTGATGAACCGCAGGTTTCTTGTTCGTTCCTAAGGTCTTTTTAATCCGAATAAAAACGAGTGGATCGACATTTAAGCCAGCTGCATCTTGAATTTCAAAGACGTATCTTAACTTATTAAATAGCTTTTTTGCTGTCTCTTGCTTGTCGTACCAGACGGCCGCCAACACTTCGTGTAAATCTTCACGAGTAATTTTTTCGATCGGTGTATCCATTATCGAAGCTGCATGCTTATCGATTTCGCTAGTCCACCGCTTCACCCTGTAGTCATTCTTGAGCTCAAGTGATTTCGCTTTCACAGCATCGTAGACAGCGTCACGCAAGGTTTTAATCGTTCGCTGCTCAGCCGCTTTCTCTGCTTTTTGCTCTTCTCGCGGGTCTTTTCCGGCAGCAAGCATCGCGTTGTAGTTTGCCGCTTGCTGCCGTGCGGACGCTAGGTCGATATACTTAGCATTTCCAATGCTAATCATCGTGTCTTTACCGCCTCGCATGTATCTAAAGAAATACGTGCGTGTTGTAGACTTCTTTCCCTCAACGACTTTTATGTAGAGTCCCGCGCCATCAAGGTGTTTCCCCGGAGGCAATGAATTTATCTGCGTAGCACGGAACTTTGACATGTTAACTCCCCAATCTTCAACCGAGGATAGCTAATCAGAATCTCTGCATCAAGAAATTTAGTCCCAAACTTGGTCCCAATTTTAGTGAAAATCAGGGCACAAACCCGAAACACATTGAAACATCCCAATCTTTCAAGTCGCAACCTAATATACTGAATATATGCAATTTTATAGAATTTTCTTGGTGACCCCGACAGGATTCGAACCTGTAACCTGCCCCTTAGGAGGGGGCTGCTCTATCCAGTTGAGCCACGGGGCCACAGTGCATGTTCATGCCTTTGATTTTATGGGTGGTCAATTGTAACGGATTGGACACGGGCTCGATATGTGGATAAATGATACTATTGATACAGTTATAGGACGATGCCCGTGAGAACGCCGAACAAACGCCCCCTGACTTTGCGTGATGTATCCGAAGCGTCCGGCGTCAGTGAAATGACGGTCAGCCGCGTTTTGCGCAACAAAGGCGATGTCAGCGAAGCCACCCGCAAACGCGTACAGGATGCAGCGAAACAGCTGGGCTATGTTCCGAATAAAATCGCGGGCGCTTTGGCGTCGCAGCGGGTTAATCTGGTGGCTGTGATCATCCCCAGCTTGGGCAACATGGTTTTCCCCGAAGTTCTGTCCGGCGTGTCCGAGGTATTGGCCAACACAGACCTACAGCCTGTTGTGGGCGTGACCGATTATCTGCCCGAAAAAGAAGAAAAAGTTCTGTTTGAAATGCTGTCTTGGCGCCCGTCTGGTGTCATCATCGCAGGTCTGGAACATTCGGACGCGTCGCGTGCCATGCTGCGTCAGGCGGGTTGCCCCGTCGTTGAAATCATGGACGTTGATGGCGAACCTGTGGACGCCTGCGTGGGTATTTCGCACCGCCGTGCGGGCCGCAAAATGGCGGAATCCATCCTGCAAAACGGATATCGTCGCATCGGGTTCTTGGGCACAAAAATGCCGCTGGACCACCGCGCCCGCAAACGGTTCGAAGGGTTCACCCAAACACTTGCGAAATCGGGCATCGAAATCGCGGATCAGGAATTTTATTCAGGCGGATCGGCATTGGCCAAAGGCCGCGAATTGACCCAAAAAATGCTGGAACGTACCCCTGATCTGGATTTCCTGTATTACTCGAACGACATGATCGGCGCGGGCGGCCTGCTGTATCTGTTGGAAAAGGGGTACGATGTGCCTGGTCAGATCGGTATCGCTGGTTTCAACGGTGTGGAATTGCTGGACGGTCTGCCGCGCAAATTGGCGTCCATGGACGCGTGCCGCCGCGAAATCGGTCAGCGCGCTGCACAAATTTTGGCCGACCGCGTTGCGAATCCGGACACCGACGAAGGTCTGGTTGTGGAACTGACCCCTAAACTCCAACCGGGCGAGACGTTGAACCGCCAGTAAACGCCCAATTTTCGGGCACCCGTGCAGTTTTTACGCGATTATAGATGGTTGTGATTGTAGCTTCGCACGACGTTGCTACAGTCACATTATGAAAGACGCATTTTATTTTGACGAAATGAATGGACATCAGGGCGATACGCTGCGCGAGCCCTACCAGAATTTCGACCAGTGGTTTCAATCTGAAAACCCCGCCCGCCTACGGAAAAAACAACGCGAAGCCGAAGAGTTATTCCGTCTGACAGGCATTACATTCAACGTTTACGGCCGCGCCGAAGCGGCCGAACGGCTCATTCCTTTTGACATTGTGCCCCGCATTATTTCAGGCCGCGAATGGACGCGATTGGCCAAAGGGATCGAACAACGGGTCCGCGCGATCAACGCGTTTCTATACGACATTTATCACCGCCAAGAGATCGTAAAGGCAGGCCGCCTGCCCGCCGAAATGATCGCCAAAAACGCGGCGTTCCTGCCGCAGATGGTTGGGGTGGCGCCTCCGGGTGGGGTGTATACGCATATCGTGGGCATCGATTTGGTCCGCACAGGGCCAGATGAATTCTACGTGCTAGAGGATAACGCACGCACCCCTTCGGGCGTCAGTTACATGCTGGAAAACCGCGAAACCATGTTGCGGATGTTCCCCGAACTGTTCACCCAGAACCGCGTTCAGTCTGTGTCCAACTATCCCAAAATGCTGCGCCGTTCGCTGGCGGCTTGCGCGCCCAATATGGTGGGCGACAAACCGACAGTCGCGGTTTTGACCCCCGGTATTTACAATTCGGCCTATTATGAACACAGTTTCCTTGCCGACAAAATGGGCGTCGAACTGGTCGAAGGGCACGATCTGCGCGTGGTGGATGGCCGCGTCGCGATGCGCACGACCCAAGGGTACAAACCCATCGACGTTCTGTACCGCCGTGTTGACGATGATTTCCTTGATCCGCTGAATTTCAATCCAGATAGCCAGCTAGGTGTTCCGGGCATTATGGACGTCTACAAGGCAGGCGGGATCACCATCGCAAACGCCCCCGGCACAGGCATCGCCGATGACAAAGCGATCTACAGCTATATGCCTGATATCGTTGAATTCTACACTGGCGAAAAGGCGATCCTGAAAAACGTGCCGACGTGGCGCTGTAGCGATCCAGAAAGCCTGAAGTATGTGTTGGATAACCTGCATGATCTGGTCGTCAAAGAGGTCCACGGATCCGGCGGCTACGGCATGTTGATCGGGCCCACCGCGACGAAAAAAGACATCGCCGCATTCCGCAAAAAACTGATGGCCAAGCCGTCGAACTACATCGCGCAGCCGACGCTATCGCTGTCGACCGTACCAATCTTTACGAAATCGGGCCTTGCGCCGCGTCACGTGGATTTGCGTCCCTTTGTGTTGGTCAGCCCCGACAAAATCGACATCACCCCCGGAGGCCTGACCCGCGTCGCCCTGAAAAAAGGCAGCCTCGTCGTGAATTCGTCGCAAGGCGGCGGCACCAAAGACACTTGGGTTCTAGAGGAGTAAGCCATGCTGGGAAAAACTGCCGGCGGACTCTTTTGGATGTTCCGCTATCTTGAACGATCCGAAAACACCGCCCGCCTAATCGAGGCTGGCCTGCGGATCGCTCTGACCCGTTCGAGCGCAACCGAAGAAGAATGGGCTAGCGTCCTGCAAACGGTTGCGGTCTATGACAGCTATGTGGCCACCTATGGCCCTGACGTGACACGCGACAACGCGATCGATTGGATGCTGCGCGACCCGCAGAACCCGTCCAGCGTCATGACCGTCATCGAAGCGGCGCGTAACAACGCCAAAACCGTGCGCACCGCCCTAACCCGAGAGGTGTGGGAGGCCGTGAACGAATGCTGGATGTCGCTGAAACAGGCGCTTACCCGCAAGGTTGCCGATCAGGATCTGCCGTTCATTTTGCAATTGATCCGCCAACGCAGCGCCTATGTGCGCGGCGCGTTGCACGGGACGATGCTGCGCAATGACATCTACAACTTTGCCCGCATCGGGACGTTCTGCGAACGCGCTGACAATACGGCGCGGATTTTGGACGTGAAATACTACGTCCTTTTGCCATCGGCGATGTCGGTCGGAACCAATCTGGACAACGTTCAGTGGCAGTCGATCCTGCAATCGGTGTCCGCCGAAGGTGGGTTTCAAATGGCCTATAGTCAGGACCCGCGCCCACGTGAAATCGCGCAATTCCTGATTCTGGATCGGCGCATGCCGCGCAGTTTGGCGTTCTGCACCGAAAAAATTCGGTCGAACCTTGGGTATCTGATGTCGGACTACGGCACCCGCCTGCCCTGCCACGATATAGCGGACGCGATGGCCCTGCGGTCGATGCAGCGTGATATCGACGGCATTTTGGATAGCGGCTTGCATGAATTCATTCAGGATTTCCTGCGCGACAATGCAGACCTAAGCATGCAGGTACAGACAGACTATCGGTTTAGCCAATGAATACCTCGCAGCTCTATATCCATCACCAAACCACCTATTCCTATGATGCACCTGTCCCCTATGGGCTGATGCAACTGCGCCTGCGGCCCAAAGATAATTTGGGCCAGCGGGTGCTGCGGTGGGATGTGAAAATCGACGGCGGCAAAACCGAAGTCGAATACACCGATCACCATCATAACCACGTGGCATTGATCAGCTTTGACACAGATGTCACCCAACTGACGATCACCTGCGAAGGCGAAGTCGCCCTAAGCGAAACGCACGGCGTAGTCGGCCCTCATGCGGGGTTTGCGCCCATGTGGCTGTTTGAACAAGTGACGCCGCTAACGACCGCTGGCCCCAAATGCCGCGCAATCGCAAAGTCCGCAACGGGCGACGTTGGCACGATTGACTGGGCGCATAGCCTATCGCAGTCCATTCACAACGCGATCACCTACGAAATCGGCAAATCCGAAGTCGGCTGGACCGCCGAAGATGCCGCCGCTGCCGGTCACGGCGTCTGTCAGGATCATGCGCATGTGTTCATCGCCTGCTGCCGCCATGCAGGCGTGCCTGCGCGGTATGTGTCAGGATATCTGATGATGGACGACCGCACCCATCAGGACGCCACCCACGCCTGGGCCGAGGCGCACATCGAAGGTCTGGGCTGGGTCGGTTTCGACATCTCGAACAGGATTTCGCCAGACATGCGCTATGTGCGCGTTGCGACTGGCATGGACTATGCAGATGCGGCTCCTGTATCAGGCACTCGATTTGGCACCGCGTCCGAAGAACTGTCGGTGCAATTGCAAGTACAACAATAACGGGCGATCCTATGACCTATTGTGTGGGAATGCGGCTGAACCGCGGTCTGATTTTCATGTCCGACACGCGGACAAACGCAGGCGTCGATAATATTTCGACGTTCAATAAAATGTTCACCTTTGAAATTCCGGGTGAACGGATGATCACGCTGATGACCGCTGGAAATCTGGCGACGACTCAGGCGGTGATTTCGATGCTGCAGGAACGCAGCAAGGCGCCCGACGATCGCAACCCGTCGATCCTAGAAGCGCCATCAATGTTTCAGGTCGCGCGCATCGTTGGCGACACGTTGCGCAGCGTGATCGCGCTGAATGCCGATGCGGGACAACGCGCTGATTCCTCTTTCAACGCGACCATCATCGTCGGCGGCCAGATCAAAGGCAGCGAACCGCGCCTGTTTTTGGTCTATCCCGAAGGCAACTTTATCGAAGCCAGCAACGACACGCCGTTTTTCCAAATCGGTGAAACAAAATACGGCCGCCCGATTTTGGTGCGTGCCTATGACCCCGACATGAGCTGGGAAGCCGCCGTAAAATTGCTGATGGTCAGCTTTGATTCCACGATCAAGGCGAATCTGGGGGTCGGACTGCCGCTGGATTTGATGACCTACGACGTCGATACCTGTGAATCAGGCATCAAAAAACGGATCGAAGCGGACAATGTTCACTATCGCGCGATCTCGGACGGGTGGGGCGATGCGTTGAAATCGGCCTTTGATCAGCTGCCAGATATCGAACTGTAAGGAAAACAAACAAAAAGGGCGTCCCGAAGGACGCCCTTATTTAGTCAGACAGTGGTGAGCCGTGCAGGATTCGAACCTGCGACCCACTGATTAAAAGTCAGTTGCTCTACCAACTGAGCTAACGGCCCACTGTGTCTGTGGGGCGGCTTCTAAGAATACCTGCGGGTGGGGTCAACCGCAAAATGCGATATCTGGATTAATTTTTTTCAGAGGCCTATATGGCGGGTATGGGTACACACACAGATAACGGCCTGCCGTTCATGAAAATGCACGGGTTAGGCAATGATTTCGTCGTTATCGACGAAAGAGAGACCGGATCGGTTGTCGATCATGGCTTGGCGATTGCTATGGCCGATCGCCACATGGGAATCGGTTATGACCAATTGGCGACCATCGAAACGGGCAAAGATTCGGATCTGCATCTGATTTTCTGGAATTCGGACGGGTCGAAATCTGCCGCCTGCGGAAACGCGACGCGCTGTATCGCCCGCTGGGAAATGGATCGCACGGGCAAAACCGAACTGACCATCACCACCGAACGCGGTACATTGTTCGCGCGTGATGCGGGCAATGGCCTGACGTCGGTCAATATGGGTCACCCGCAGCTGCAGTGGGATGAAATTCCGCTGGCATCCGAAATGGATACACTGGAATTGCCGATTGATGGCGCGCCCACGGCGACCGGCATGGGCAACCCGCATTGCACGTTCTTTGTCGATGATGCCGAAGCCGTCGATATCGTCGCCTTTGGCCCGACCATCGAACACCACCCGCTGTACCCAGAACGCACCAACGTTCAGGTCGCATCCGTCATTGGGCCTGATCATCTGCGTATGCGCGTCTGGGAACGCGGCGCGGGACTAACGCTGGCATCGGGGTCGTCATCCTGTGCAACGGCTGTAGCGGCTGCGCGGCGCGGTCTGACGGGGCGCAAGGTGCGCATTGATCTGGACGGCGGCACGCTGGAAATCGATTGGCGCGACGATGGCGTCTGGATGACCGGCCCGACGGCCCACGTATTTGACGGAATCTGGCGATGAAGGCCCCTGTCTTTTCCACCCTTGGCTGCCGCCTGAACGCGTACGAGACCGAGGCGATGAAAGAGCTCGCCGCGCAAGCGGGCGTCGACAACGCCGTTGTGGTCAACACCTGTGCCGTCACGTCCGAGGCCGTCCGCAAAGCGAAACAAGAGATTCGCAAACTGCGCCGCGAAAACCCTGATGCGACATTGATCGTGACGGGCTGTGCCGCTCAGGTCGAACCAGAAACCTTTGCCGCAATGCCCGAAGTATCGCGGGTCATCGGCAATACCGAAAAAATGCAGCCGGAAACTTGGGCGGGCATGGCGCCGAATCTGATCGGCACCACGGAACCCGTGCAAGTTGATGACATCATGTCGGTCACCGAAACGGCGGGACACCTGATTGACGGGTTCGGCACACGGTCGCGCGCCTATGTTCAGGTACAAAACGGCTGTGATCACCGCTGCACGTTCTGCATCATCCCCTTTGGCCGCGGCAATTCGCGGTCGGTCCCTGCGGGCGTTGTGGTAGATCAGATCAAACGGTTGGTCGACAAAGGCTATAACGAAGTCGTCCTGACAGGCGTTGACCTGACATCATGGGGCGCGGACCTGCCCGCACAGCCGAAATTGGGCGATCTGGTCATGCGCATCCTGAAACTGGTGCCCGACCTGCCCCGCCTGCGGATCAGCTCCATCGATTCGATCGAGGTGGATGAAAACCTGATGCAGGCCATCGCGACCGAACCGCGATTGATGCCGCATCTGCATTTGTCGCTGCAACACGGCGATGACCTGATTCTGAAACGCATGAAACGTCGCCACCTGCGCGACGATGCGATCCGTTTTGCAGAGGAAGCGATCAAACTGCGCCCCGACATGACATTCGGCGCGGATATCATCGCTGGTTTCCCGACTGAGACCGAGGCGCATTTCGAAAATTCGCTAAAACTGGTCGATGATTGCCACCTGACGTGGCTGCACGTGTTCCCCTACTCCGTCCGCCCCGGCACCCCCGCCGCGCGGATGCCGCAGGTCAACGGCAAAGCGATCAAAGAACGCGCCGCCCGCCTGCGCGCCAAAGGAGAAGAGGCCGTTGCCGCGCATCTATCTGCCCAAATCGGCAAAACCCATCACATCCTGATGGAAAACCCGCGCATGGGCCGCACCGCGCAATTTACCGAAGTCACATTCGACACCGATCAACCCGAATCGCAGATCGTCACCGCCGTTATTCGCGGCATCAACGGGCAGCAGTTGACGGTATGACCCCGATCCTTTGGTCATTCCGCCGCTGCCCCTATGCCATGCGGGCCCGTCTGGGCATCGCCGAATCGGGCGTGCGCGTTGAACTGCGTGAAATCGTGCTGCGCGCCAAACCCGAATCGTTTTTGGAAACCTCGCCCAGCGGGACGGTGCCTTGCCTGAACACAGGCACGCAGGTCATCGACGAAAGCTTTGACGTGATGCGGTGGGCGCTGGCGCAGAACGACCCAAACGGTTGGCTGGATATGCCCGCGGTGGGCGATGACCTGATCGCCACCTGCGACGGTCCGTTCAAAAAGGCGCTGGATCGCTACAAATACGCCATTCGGTTCGACGATGTGGACGTGGACGCCGAAAAACAAACAGCCATAGATTTTCTGACCCGCCTGAACGATCACATCGGTGACCACGCGTTCCTGTTTGGCGATGCGCCCAAATTGGCCGATTACGCGATTCTGCCGTTTGTTCGCCAATTCGCGCATGTGGATCAGGAATGGTTTTACGCGCAGCCCCTGCCGAATGTGATCCGCTGGCTGGATGCGTTCAAATCGTCGGATCGGTTCAAATCGATCATGACGAAATACGCGCCATGGGCCGACGGCGACGATCCGATCTATTTCCCTTGAACCTAAACGTGGGCGGCCCATAGTACCTCTAAACTTAGGGAGGCCCCATGAAACTGATCGCATCACCCACGTCGCCATTCGTCCGCAAAGTCCGCGTACTGCTGCACGAAACAGGCAAAACCGACGCTATCGAACAGGTAATGGTGGCCACCACGCCATTGGCATCCGATTCGCAGGCCATTGCCGCGAACCCGATCGGCAAAATCCCTGCGCTGGTCCGCGATTCTGGCCCTGCGATCTATGACAGCCGCGTCATTACTCAGTTTCTGAACGCAACTTGGGATCTGGGCATGTACCCAGCGGCGCGCGAATGGGAAATCAAAACGCTCGAATCGCAGGCCGATGCGATTCTGGATGCGGCCGTGACGGTGGTTTACGAACAAAAGCTGCGCCCAGAGGAACTGCACTATGAAACGTGGTTCGACGCGCAGCGCCAGAAAATCGACCGCGCGGTCGCGGATATCGAATCGCGCTGGATGTCCCATCTGGCAGGCCCATTGGACATGAGCCATATCGCCGTGGGCGTTGCGCTGTCTTATCTGGATTTCCGGATGCCAGATCGTGACTGGCGCGCCAATGCCCCTGCATTGGCAGACTGGCACGCCAAATTCGCAGCGCGCCAGTCGATGATCGATACGGTGCCGCCTCAGTAAGAGTAGGTTACACCGATATTCAACGCGTTGGTGATGACGTTGGTCTGGAACGACCCGCCGCTTTCCAGTTCGGCGTCATTCATCGAATAGGTGAATTGGTATTCCCCGAACATCGACCATGTGTCGTTGATTTCATAGGACGCGCCCGCAAACAGTCGCATCGCGCCGCCAGTGAACTGATACCCGAACGTGTGCGGGCCGCCTGCTGTGGCCTGTACGTCAACATGCGGCATGGCAAAGCCCAAACCACCACCCACATAAGGCGTCAGGTCGCCACTCATCCACTGTTCCGGCCAACGATAGTTGACGTTCGCGGTGATGATGTTCAGGCCGTCGGTGAATTCAAACCGGTCGTATCCCGTCGCCGCGCGGGTTTCATCGGAAGCGTAGACTTTGTCATGGCTGAATTCGACGCCATAGCCGAAATTGGCTGATTTCCAATGGGTCCAGCGGAACCCGTAATAGGGGGGCGGGGCCCATGATTTGCCTTCCCATGCGGCGGTGAAATCCAGATCGGTCGATACGCCATTAGCGGGATCGGTTCCGGTCACCACCGAATGCGGCGCCCCCTGAAACCCCATATAAAAACTGAAATCGTTTTCCGCCAAAGACGCCGTTGGCACGGCTGCGGCAGTCGCAAGCAAAGCTATCGCAGTCAGCTGTTTCATTCATTGTCCAATCATTGTGTCAGGTGATTTTCCTGTTCGCTAACCCAGCTAAACCACCACCCCGCAAAAAACCATAACATTCAATTTGCGGCAGTTCAGCACAGGGGTAGGGCAAAAAATGCCATATTAAAGGGGCAAGAGCGATTTTTCGTGCAAAATGCAGGCTCTGATCCCCCCTGCGCCCGATTGTCCGCTAGACGGGACCGTTTTTGATAGCTAAACAGCGCCCGAACGGACGGCAGATTTCTGCCGGCTGTCCCTATTCGTATGGGCCGAGGCCCGGAATTAACGGAGATGCACCCAGTGTCAAATACCGAAGAACACCAGGGCACCCGCCGCGATTTCATCTACTACGCCACCGCAGGTGCGGGCGCAGTGGTGACCGGCGCCGCTGTCTGGCCGCTCGTTAACCAGATGAACCCTTCTGCCGACGTGAAAGCGCAAGCTTCGAAACGCGTCGACGTCAGCACCGTTGCCCCTGGCACCCAGCTGACCGTTTTGTGGCAGGGTAAACCAGTATTCATTCGCGCACGTACCGAGGCAGAAATCGCCGAAGCACGCGCCGTAGAACTGTCGGCACTGCCTGACCAGTTGGCAGACAACGCCAACCTGCCTGCAGACGCAGACGCATCGGACGAAAACCGCGCCCTTACCGAAGACGGTGTATGGCTGGTTCAGATGGGCGTTTGTACCCACCTTGGCTGTGTGCCTCTGGGCGAAGCAGGCGATTTCGGTGGCTGGTACTGCCCATGCCACGGTTCGCACTACGACACCGCTGGCCGTATCCGCAAAGGTCCGGCACCGCGTAACCTCGACATCCCGGTTGCTGCGTTCATCGACGACACAACCATCCAACTCGGTTAAGGAGAGGCACGAATGTCCGGAATCCCGCACGATCATTACGAGCCAAAAACCGCTGGTGAGAAGTGGTTGAACAACCGCCTGCCAGTCATCGGCTTGCTGTATGACACCCTGATGATCCCTACTCCAAAGAACCTGAACTGGATGTGGATCTGGGGCATCGTTCTGGCCTTTACACTGGGCCTGCAAATCGTCACCGGTATTGTTCTGGTGATGCACTACACCCCGCACGTTGATCTGGCGTTCGCATCGATCGAACACATCATGCGTGACGTGAATGGCGGTCACATGATCCGCTATTTCCACATGAACGGCGCATCGCTGTTCTTTATCGCTGTATACGCGCATATTTTCCGCGGTCTGTACTACGGTTCGTATAAGGCACCACGCGAAGTCACCTGGATCATCGGTATGCTGATGTATCTGATCATGATGGGCACCGCGTTCATGGGCTACGTTCTGCCTTGGGGCCAGATGTCGTTCCACGGTACCGCTGTTATCACCGGCCTGTTCGGCGCGATCCCATTCATTGGTGAAGCAATCCAAACTTGGCTGCTGGGCGCATCGGCTGTTGGTCAGCCTGCTCTGAACCGTTTCTTCTCGTTGCACTACCTGCTGCCATTCGTTCTGGCTGGTTTGACCATGGTTCACATCTGGGCATTCCACTCGACCGGCAACAACAACCCAACCGGTGTTGAGGTACGTCGCGGTTCGAAAGAAGAAGCAGAAAAAGACACGCTGCCATTCTGGCCATACTTTGTCATCAAAGACCTGTTCGCGCTGGCTGTTATTCTGGCAGCATTCGTTGCAGTCGTTGGTTTCATGCCGAACTATCTGGGTCACCCAGACAACTACATCCCTGCGAACCCGCTGGCGACACCTGCGCACATCGTTCCTGAATGGTACTTCTTGCCGTTCTACGCGATCCTGCGTGCGTTCACCGCAGACGTCTGGGCTGTTCAGTTCGTTCAGTTCATCACCTTTGGTATCGTTGACGCGAAATTCTTTGGTGTTCTGGCAATGTTTGGCGCGATCGCAGTTATGGCGCTGGCACCATGGCTGGATACCTCCAAGGTACGTTCGGGTCGCTATCGCCCAATGTTCAAAGTCTGGTTCGCACTGCTGTGCGTAGACTTCATGGTTCTGATGTGGGTTGGCGCCCAGTCCACCGAATTCCCATTCGACTGGATTTCGCTGATCGCTTCGACCTACTGGTTTGCTTACTTCCTGGTCATCCTGCCACTGCTGGGCGTGATCGAGAAGCCACTGGCACAGCCAGCAACCATCGAAGAAGACTTCAACGCCCACTACGGCACCCCAGCCGAGTGAGAGAGGAAAGAACAATGTTCCGTAAACTAACCCTTTCCGCTGCGATCGCTTTTGGTCTGTCGTCGGGTGCCGTCATGGCAGCCGGCGGAGAAGCCCACGTCGAAGATTTCGCATTCTCGTTCGAAGGCCCATTTGGGTCCTACGACCAGAACCAGCTTCAGCGCGGTCTGCAAATCTACACCGAAGTCTGTTCGGCATGTCACGGTCTAGAGCATGTTCGCTTTGGCACCTTGGCTGACGAAGGCGGCCCACACTACGACATCGATGATGTTTGGGACTACGCTGCAAACTTCGAAGTATTCGATCAGGAACTGGCTGACGGCGAAGGCGATTTCCGCGCTGCAACCCCAGCAGACAAATTCCCAGGTTCGGCACTGTCGACAGCACCTGACTTGTCGCTGATGGCCAAAGCGCGCGCTGGTTTCCACGGCCCATACGGCCTGGGCATCAACCAGATCATCAAAGGCATGGGCGGTCCAGAATACATCGCGTCCCTGCTGACCGGTTATGAAGATGCTCCATCGTGCGCACCAGACGATTTCGACGGCAGCTACAACACGGTCTTCACTTCGGGCGGTTACCCGAACGAATGTAAAGACGAAGACGGCAACCACCTGTACCCAGGTAGCTGGATCTCGATGGGCCAGCCTCTGTGGGGCGAAGACGTGGAATACGCTGACGGTCATTCGAACGATCTGCACCACGAAGCAGCCGACGTTGCTGCGTTCCTGATGTGGACCGCTGAACCAAAAATGAACGCTCGCAAGAACGCTGGTCTGACCGGCTTTATCTTCCTGACTGTTCTGTCGGTTCTGCTGTACATGACCAACAAACGTCTGTGGGCACCACACAAGAAAAAAGCCAAAGAAGCCGCTAAGAAGTAAGGCTCTTTGACCGACAAACGAAAGGCCCGCCAATTTGGCGGGCCTTTTGCGTTAGTTGATACCCAGATAGGCTTTGATATCGTCAGAGGGGCTATCGAAAACCTGCCCCACAGGTGCGGGCGGTATCACCCGCCCATCGGCCACCACCGCAACGTCATCCGCGATGTATCGAGCGTCTTGGGGGTCATGCGTGACCATGATGACCACGCGATCGGGCGACAGAATAACATCGCGCACCAGATCCAGCATTTCACGTTTCAAACCCGGGCCTAGCGCAGCAAAGGGTTCGTCCAACAGCACAATAGGACGGTCCTGCAACAACACGCGGGCCAATGCGGCACGGCTTTGCTGACCGCCAGATAATTGCGCGGGCTTGCGCGCTTCTAATCCGGTCAGGCCGACACGATCTATCGCATCGGCGATGGCGGCACGATCCTTGGACAAGGGGCGCAAACGCGGCCCCAGTGCTAGCCCCACGTTCTGCGCGATGGTCAGATGGGGAAACAGGTTGTTATCCTGAAACAAAGTCGCCACGGGTCTGCGCGCGGGTGGCAGGGCCTGAATACGGGCGCCATTCCATCGAATATCGCCCCCATCGATGTCAACAAATCCGGCTAAGGCCGAAAGGAACGTCGATTTTCCCGCGCCCGATGCACCGATCAAGGCGGTGATCTGGCCAGCCGCAATCGCACTGGTCACGTCCAGCGAAAAATCATCCATTCGAATCCGAAGATCATCAATTTTCAGCGCCATACCGCCCCCATTTGTCGCAAATCCAAAATGCGCCCAGCGATAGTCCCAGCAAAACAAGCGCCGCGCCCGATGCCGCGTCGGTACGATAGCTGCCCATCAACTGATACATCAACAACGGCAGGGTCTGCTGATCAGAGGTTGCAAACAACGCGATCACGCCCAAATCCCCCATCGACAGCGCGGCGGACAGCCCTGCGGCGAACCCCAAAGGCCCGCGAATACGCGGCAGAATGGCGATGCGCACGCGCGTCCAGCCCGTGATCGCCAGCGACGTCGACAATCGCCCGAAATCTTTTTCCGCCTTGGTGATGGCCGGTTCAATAATCCGCAGCGCAAAAGGCAGCGCCATCAGCGCGTTCATCGCTGCCGTGACAGGCAATGCGATTTTCGCGGGGTTTAACAACGGCTGGACCATCACAAACAACCCTGTGCCCACCACCAACGAAGACGCCGCCAATGGGAGCGCCGACGCGACGATGACGCCTCGGCCTCCGCGGATAGACAGCGCCACGGCTGCCAGCACGGTAATTGCCGTCGAAATCACAGCGACGACGACAGAGCGCGCAATGGCGGGCCAAATTTGCGGCGGAACATCCGCCAATCCAACGATGCCGCGCAGGACAACCAAGGCCAACGGCACGATCAAAAACGCGGCGGCAATGGTGATGACCACGTTATCCCACAGACGGGCGGCCACCGTCGCCCCATCCCACCTGCGTGCCATTCTGTCCAATCCCGCGCCTGATGCGTCTGGTACAGCAACAAACCATGCGATTGCCGCCGCCGTCAAAGACAGCGCGAATTGTATCGCCGCCAGAAATGCCGCCCGATCCAGCGCAAAATCAAAGCGGATCGCCTGATAGATCGCCAATTCCACGGTGGTCGCTTTGGGGCCTCCGCCTAGGATCAGCGCGACGGCAAAACTAGTCAGGCAAATCAGGAAAATAGACGCAAACGCCCCGGGTAAAACGGCCCGTAGCATGGGGCGTTCCAACAGGCCGAAAACGGGCGCGTCCAACGCGGCCGCCAATCGAAACCGTTCGGCGGGGATCGACTGCCAGCCTTGCAGGATCATACGCACCGCCAGCGGCAGATTGAAAAACACATGGGCCAAAACAACGCCAGCCAGCCCATAGATCGACACGCGCCCTGCCCCGACCATCGACAGCGCGTCATTCAGCAACCCATTACGCCCGAAAACCGCCAACAGGCCCATGACAGCGACGACCACGGGCAGGATAAACGGCGCGCCCAGCAAGGTGATCAGAACAGACCGCCCGCGAAACCTACGCCGCGATAACGCACGCGCCACAGGAACCGCCGCGATGACGCTGATTGCCGCCGATAGGACAGCCTGCAACAATGTAAAGGAAATCGCGGCACGATCAGCAGAGCCAAGCCCGCCAAACGTGTCCGCACGCGTCAGCACCGCGATCAGCGTGCCGACCGTCAAAATCAGCACGAGGGCGATCACAATCGCCCCCGGCCAACGAGGTAAGGTTATTGCGCCAGCGCGTTGCGCCATGCGTCAATCGCCAATGGCGCTTTGGCCGCTGCGTCCTCTGCGCTGAACAATAGCGCGGTATCTGGGGTCGACAGGGTTTCGAAACCTGCTGGCAGACCTTCGGCTGGGGTCACAACTGGGTACATCCAGTTGGTCAAAGGGATCACGGATTGGAACCCTTCGGTCGCGATGAACGCCATGAACTGATCGGCCAGTTCAGGCACGTCGGTGCCCGCGATTTTGCCCGCGACTTCGACCTGCATGTAGTGACCTTCGTCGAACGTCCACGATGTTTTCGTGTCATCCTCTTCGGCGATCAGGTGATAGGCTGGCGACGTGGTGTAGGACAGAACAGCGTCCGCTTCGGCCTCTAGGAACAGGCCGTACGCTTCGGACCAGCCAGGGGTGACGGTCACGATGTTGTCGGCCAGATCCGCCCAGATTGCTGCAGCGTCGTCGCCGTAGGCGGCTTCGATCCACATGACCAGACCCAGACCTGGGGTGGACGAACGTGGGTCTTGGATCACGATGGACAGATCGCTGTCAGCCAGTTCGCGGAAATTCGCAGGGGCAGCAACGTCTTTGCCAGCGACGAATGCGAAATAGCCCCAGTCGAACGGGACAAAGGTTTCGTCCGTCCAGTCGATCGGCAGATCGTATTCAGCAGACACGCCAGACGCGGCGAACAGACCTGTTTCGGCCGCAGCAGCCGTCAGGTTGGTATCCAGACCCAGAACGATGTCCGCGTCGGTGTTTTCGCCCTCTAGACGCAAGCGCGACAGAACGGCAGCGCCGTCACCTGCGCCAACAAATTCCAGATCACAGCCGCATTCGGCCTCGAAATTCGCTTCGATCTGCGGGCCGGGGCCCCAATCGCTGTTAAAGCCGTCGTAGGTGTAAACTGTCAGGGTGTCCGCAATCGCGCCAGTGGCAATGAACGACAGTCCTGCGACAAGGGGAAGGGTGGAGTATTTCATTTCAATCCTCTTACGCCGAACGGATGGGGGTTCGAGGATTCTCGCGACCTTCCCTCCGCCGGTCTTAACCGGTTCAGGTTCAACGGGTCCGCGATATGCGTCTCAGCCACGAATGGCACCCCGAGGTACCGCGCAACATAGTCCCCATCTGGCCGCACGCAAGCCCATTCGCGGATAAACGATGATGTTAGACCTTGGCCCTGTGCGCTGACCGCGTTAAACGATCCCAAACGGAGGCGCCCACATGTCGTATAACAGCTATGGTCACATCTATCGCACCACCACTTGGGGCGAAAGCCACGGTCCCGCATTGGGCGCCACTGTTGACGGGTGTCCCCCAGGCGTTCCCCTGACACCAGAGATGATTCAGGTCTGGCTGGACAAACGCAAACCGGGCCAGAACAAAAACACCACGCAGCGCAATGAACCTGATGCGGTGAAAATCCTGTCGGGCGTTTTTGACGGCGTCACCACAGGCACATCGATCCAGCTGATGATCGAAAACACCGACCAGCGGTCCAAAGACTATGGCGATATTGCCAAAACGTTCCGCCCCGGTCACGCCGACATCACCTATCATCAGAAATACGGTCTGCGCGATTACCGCGGCGGCGGTCGTTCGTCGGCCCGTGAAACCGCAGCGCGCGTCGCATCGGGCGGCGTTGCCCGCGAAGCCCTGAAACACCTGAACCCCGGGATCGAAATCAAGGGCTATATGGTTCAGATGGGCGACAAGAAAATTGATCGGTCCCGTTTCGATTGGAACACCATCGACCAGAACGATTTCTGGTGCCCAGACGCCGAAATGGCAAAAGAGTGGGAAGACTACCTGACGTTCCTGCGCAAAGACGACCACAATTCGGTCGGCGCCGTGATCGAGGTCGTCGCTCGCAACGTACCAGCAGGCATTGGTGCGCCTGTTTACGCGAAACTGGACACCGATCTGGCCGCTGCGATGATGTCGATCAACGCTGTCAAAGGCGTCGAAATCGGCGAAGGCATGGCCGCTGCCGCCCTGACGGGTCGTGACAACGCGGACGAAATTTTCTTTGAAAACGGCGAAGTGCGCTATGGGTCGAACCACGCGGGCGGCATTCTGGGCGGCATTTCGACGGGTCAGGACATTGTTGTACGCTTTGCCGTGAAACCAACGTCGTCAATCTTGTCGCCGCGCAAATCGATCTACATCGATGGCACCCCGACCGAGGTGATCACCAAAGGCCGCCATGACCCCTGCGTCGGCATCCGCGCCGTCCCCGTGGGCGAGGCGATGGCCGCTTGTGTCATCCTAGACCACATCATGCTGGACCGCGCCCAAACCGGCGGAGAACGCGGCCACATCGGCTAATGCTTTCGATTATCGGCATCATCTTTCCCGTTTTTGCCGGTATTGGCCTAGGCTATTTCACAGTTTGGAAAGGCGTCTTTTCCCAGTCTGATCTAAAGGTGTTGGGGAAATTCGTCCTGAACATCGCGCTGCCCGCGTTGATGTTTAATGCCGTGGCCAGCAATTCGTTGGGCGACGCATTGGTGCCCGAATGGATGATCGCCTATGGCATCGCAGGGCTGGCCACAGTGGGCATCGCCTATGCCGTGTTTTCCGTCCAAAAAATGGAACCGACACGCCGCGCGATTGGATCGATGGGCGTTTATTGTCCGAATTCGGGCTATATCGGCTATCCGATCATGCTGCTCGCGTTTCCATCCATCGCGACCCAAACCTTTGCCATGGCGGTGATCGTTGAAAATTTCCTAACCGTGCCGCTGGCAATTATCCTGTGCGACCTGTCGCGCGGGAATGACGGGCGCAAGTTCTGGCAATTGATTGGCCCGATCCTGTGGGGCGTATTGAAACGGCCCATGATTATCGGGCTGTTGCTGGGCATCGTCGTTGCAGCGTTCCAAATTCCTGTGCCTGCGCCTGCCTTGCGGTTCATGACGATGCTGGGCAATGCGACTGCGGCACTGGCGCTATTCGCGATAGGCGGGTCTTTGGTCGGGCTGCCCATTCGCGGCAATGTTCCAGTCGCGGCTCAGGTCGTATTCGGCAAATTGATCCTGCACCCCGCCATGGGCATCGGCGCGATGGCGTTGCTGGCTTTGGTCGGACTACCCGACCTGCCGTCCGACCTGCGTGCCGCGCTGATCATCACCTGCGCCACGCCAATGATGGGGATCTATACCATTCTGGCCCAAGAATACGGTCACGAAGGCATGGCGTCGATTTCTATGCTAGGCGCGACGATTGGATCGTTTTTCACCTATACCGTGCTGCTGTTCTGGCTGATGTGATCAGACCCGCTGTTTCGACAGCTGCACCGCTAGAATGCCCGCCGCGATGATCACAACGCCAACAGCATCCCAAATGCCCAAGGGTTCGTTCAGCAACACCCATGCAATCGCGACACCGAAAAACGGGTTCAAGAAATGGAACGTCGCCGCCTTGATCGCGCCGATGCGTTGAACCAGTTGAAACCAGATGAATGTCGCCAATAAGCCAGGCACCATCGTGGTGTAGATGAACGCGGTGATCAGGGTCCAACTCCAGTCGACGGTCCATGTTTCGAACAGCGCCGCAGGGACGGCCAGCACGGCAGCGCCCACCATCATCTGCAATCCTACCACCATCAACAGGTTGCCGCCCCCTGACGCGCCTTTGACGGACAGCGTCGCGACCGACAGGGCCGTGACCCCGATTACGCATAGAATCAGGCCCAGACCGTCCACAGTGCCCGTCAGGCGCGCACCCATGATCACGGCAACCCCAAAGAACCCGACAAACAACCCGACAATCCCCAACGGACGTGGGCGGTTCCCTGTGATCCAGCTCAGCAGCGCAACAATCAATGGCATGGTCGCCGCGATGATCGATGCCAGCGACGCCTCGATCGTTTGCATGGCGTAGAAAAACATCCCCAGATACAGAGCGTTTTGGCAGATCCCGAAAACGAATGTCGCGGTCCATTGCAGGCGGGTCAGTTTGATCCGCTGGCCCAGCGCATAAGCAATGGCGATCCCCACGATGCCCGACACCAAAAACCGCAAGGCCAGCGATGTCATCGGCGGGGCAGCCTGAACGATAATGCGTGCAGATGTAAAGGCAGAGGACCACATGAGGGCAAAAGACAGCCCCATCAAAATAGCACGTAAATCCATCAAAGCCTCAAATGAAAAAGGGTCACCAATACGGCGACCCTTTCCCACTATTTGATCAAATGCAAGACCAGCAACGCGATTACGCGTTTACGCTGTCTTTCAGTGCCTTTGCGATGGTCATCTTGACGACTTTATCAGCAGGCTTTTGCATGGTTTCGCCGGTCGCAGGGTTACGAACGGTGCGCTCTGGACGTTCGCGGCAGTAGATTTTGCCAACGCCAGGCAGGGTTACAGCACCACCGCCCGAAACTTCTTCGGAAATGATGTCCAGCAGCGCTTCCAGACCAGCAGCTGCGGTTTTTTTGTCAGTGCCGGATTTTTCGGCCAGTGCGGCGACGAGTTGCGCCTTGGTCATTGGTTTTGCCATTTCCATGGTCTCCTTGTTGCGCCCGATCTTGGGCCTCATGTCCCGTATAGTAACGGTATATAGTAGATCACCACTATGAAATTTGGCCTATTGCAAGCAAAAAAGCCTAATTTCAACCCGAAAACTGTGGATCAAAGGAATGCTGTCTCTTCGAAGCTGCGTAATTTGCGGCTGTGTATACGTTCGAGAGGCATTTCGCGCAGGGATTCCATCGCGCGAATTCCGATCATCAAGTGACGAGATACCTGTGTTTTATAGAAATCCGACGCCATGCCGGGCAGTTTCAATTCGCCGTGCAGCGGTTTGTCGGACACACACAATAGCGTTCCATATGGCACGCGGAACCTGAAACCGTTGGCCGCGATTGTCGCGCTTTCCATATCCAGCGCAACAGCCCGCGATTGCGACAAACGCTGAACCGGACCCGAATGATCGCGCAATTCCCAGTTACGGTTGTCAATGGTCGCGACCGTGCCCGTGCGCATGATGCGTTTCAATTCGAACCCGCTTAGCTCGGTCACTTGGGCCACGGCGTTTTCCAACGCGATCTGAATTTCCGCCAGCGCAGGGATCGGCACCCAGATCGGCAGGTCGTCGTCCAATACGTGGTCTTCGCGCAGATACGCGTGAGCCAGAACAAAGTCGCCCAGGCTCTGGCTGTTACGCAGACCCGCGCAGTGACCAACCATCAGCCACGCATGAGGACGCAAAACTGCAATATGATCTGTCGCGGTTTTCGCGTTCGACGGGCCGACCCCGATGTTGACCAACGTAATCCCCGATCCGTCCGCGCGTTTCAGGTGATAGGTCGGCATTTGCGGCATCTTTGCCAAATGAGGCAGCGGCGTATCCGCATCCGTAATCACCGCATTACCGGGCGCAACAAAGGCGGTATAACCGCTGTCTTTGTCTGCCAACATTTTGCGAGCGTAGGCTTCGAATTCTTCGACGTAGAACTGATAGTTCGTGAACAGAACGTGGTTCTGGAAATGATCGGGCGCAGTGGCGGTATAGTGCGCCAAACGCGCCAGCGAATAATCCACGCGCTGCGCCGTGAATGGGGCCAATGGGTGCGATCCGTCGGGATAAACAAACCCCGTGCCGTTCACGATGTCATCGTGTGTCGTGGTCAGGTCCGGCACGTCGAACACATCGCGCAGCGTGAAATTCAAAACGCCTTCTTGGGGCACCGTGACATCCGCATCATTGGCAACCGCGAAATGCATCGGCATCGGCGTGTCCGACAGACCAATCTGCACCTGCGTGTCGTGATTTTTGATCAGCAAATCGATCTGCTGTTCCAGATAATTCTTGAACAGTTTCGGACGGGTGATGGTCGTCGAATACGTCCCCGGAATCGGCACATGACCAAACGACAGGCGGCTGTCGGATGTGGTGTAGCTGGTCGTTGTGATCCGTACTTCGGGGTAATAGGCGCGATAGCGGGCGTCCGGTTTGCCTTTGGATACGGCTTCGGAAAATTTTTGGCCCAGAAACGTGATCGCTTCGTCGTATAATTCGATCAAACGGGCGACAGCGGCCTTTGGGTCGGTAAACGACTCGGCGGGTTTGCTGTCTGGTGTGATAATTTCGTTCATTCTTTTTCCTTAACTTCAGGACGGTCTACGTAGGCGACCCCGTTGGATCGCGACGCCCTTTGTCCTTTCCTTTATGACCTGTGATCAGACACCAGTTAGGCAACAGCTTCAAGACACGATCAGCGCTTGTCGTCGGGGCACAAACGGTGGCAAAACGTTTTCAAATTGCGGGGGCGCCATGAAATTTCTGAAATCACTGCTGGGCGGCGCGAATGACGACGCGCTGATCTATCATACGGGCGTGGACATGGGGCAAATCACCCCGCGTTGGCCGATCATCCGCTGCCGTGGTGATCAGGCCCATCAGATCATCGCCAAAGAGGCACAGAACCGCGACCACACTCCCATCGTGCTGGGATCCATGCGCGCCGTTGAAATGATGTATGACGGCACCCCGCGCGATGTGGCAGACATCGAAACCCGCGCCGCCAAATTTTCGTTCGACGCCTATATGACCCAAGCGCGGTTTGAATGGGCGCAAACCGAAGGCCCGAAACGCGGGCCGTTTGACCCTGTTCTGTCCCAATCTGACGCTATCACGCTGGCCCTATGGGATGTCGCGCGGCAAGAGCCCTATCAGACCGTCCATATCGGCCTGTTTCCCACGTCAGACGCGACCCAAGTCCCTGCCTATCTGGACTGCGGCGGCTGGAATGCATTCCCCCAAGCCGAAGTACACATGGGTCTGATGCGCCGCTGGCGTGACCGATATGGCGCGCGCATTGTGGGCCATAGCTATGATACCATCACGATGCACGTGCTGCGCCCCCCTGCCACGCAAGACGATGCCATCGCATTGGCCGAAGAACATTACGCCTATTGCCCCGATATCGTGGATCAAGGTTTCGACACGCTAGACGGGTTGGCATCCGCCTTGATGAACGCGCCGACTTGGCAATTCTGGTGGGACTAACGGGTTGACGCCCACGACAGGCAACGCACATTTGACCACATGAAAACATTGCTTTCTTTCGGCCACGGATTTTCCGCACGCGCCCTGACCCGCATTCTGCCTGACGATTGGACCGTCATCGGCACCACCCGATCCGCTGACAAAGCCGACGCGCTAACGTCCGAAGGGATCGAGGCCCGCGTTTGGCCCGGCAGCGACATCACCGCCGATCTGGACCGCGCGACGCATCTATTGATTTCCGCAGGTCCAAACGAAGATGGCGATCCCGTTCTGAACGAAATCAAATCCGAAATTGCCGCCCGCCGCGATCAATTCGAATGGGTGGGCTATCTGTCCACCACAGGCACCTATGGCGACCATGGAGGCGCGTGGATTGACGAAACCACACCCGTCAAACCTACGACCGAACGCGGCGAATGGCGCGCCCGCGCAGAATCCGAATGGCAATCACTGGACCTGCCGCTGCATATTTTCCGTCTGGCGGGGATTTATGGCCCGGGCCGCGGGCCGTTTTCCAAGGTGCGCAGCGGCAAGGCCCGCCGCATCATCAAAGAAGGCCAAGTGTTCAGTCGCACCCATGTGGACGACATCGCCCAAGTGCTGTTGGCGTCGATCAACAAACCCAACCCCGGTGCGGCCTATAACGTCTGCGACGACGAACCCGCTCCGCCGCAAGACGTGATTGAATTCGCCGCCAATTTGCTGGGCCTGCCCGTCCCGCCCGCGATCCCGATCGAAGATGCGCCCATGACCCCCATGGCCGCATCGTTCTATGCCGAAAACAAACGTGTACGGAACGACCGGATCAAAGACGAACTGGGCGTCAAACTGCTGTATCCCGATTACCGCACAGGGCTTAGGGCGCTTTTGGCGCAATCCGGCGAATAACCCACGCAACGCAGGCAAAAATCACCAGCAACACGACCGCCACGATGAAATTCGTGACGTAGAAATTTGCGCGCCCGTCGAATTCAAGGTTGTTCAAGAACCGATAGGGCAGCCCGCTGGTGACTGTGCCCGTGGGAAAGGTTGCAAAACGTTGCACCACCAGTTCGGCCCACGCAACATAGGCCGCGATAATCCCCAGCAGCCATAGCACCGAGGCAACCAGCCGACGAAATCCGCGATGCAGGAACAAAGCGTCAATCCACAGCAGCAGCGGCCCCACCCCATGCAGATAATATTCCAGCCATGGCGCACCCAATGCCCCATCGCTGGTCACTGACATCGGGTCGGCGAAATACAAACGCCAATACAATATAACGACCATCGCGTTGACGATCGCGGCCGCGCCGATGAAGCCATCCCAGCGTTTTTCGCTACGCCCCAGACTGATCAGCAACGTGCGGCTATGGGCAAAGGTTGCCAGAAACAGCCCCCAGATCGTCAGGTACCGAAACGGTCCTGCAAAATGTTCGAAGTCCCCCAAAAAGATAAAGCGCAAACAGTAGAACACCGCCACGGCGGTGACCACGCTGCGGAAAATCAGCGTTTTGTTCATGATGTCCTCCCTGCCGCACAGGATGCGACAGGTTTATCATCGAACAAAGAGGAACCTTGCGTCAGGCGCGGTTTTCCATCCGCGCAACGCCCATGACATCCAGCACTTTGGCTTCGATATCGGGGGCGTTTAGGCCAGCGGTTGCATACATATCCGCAGGGCTTGCGTGGTCGATCCACGTATCGGGCAAAACCATGGAACGGAATTTCAGGCCGTGATCCATCGCGCCTTCGTCCGATAGCATCTGAACGACCTGCGATCCGAAACCGCCTGCTGCGCCTTCTTCGATCGTGATGATCGCGTCATGGGTCGCGGCGGTTTGCAGGATCAGATCCCGATCCAAAGGTTTGGCAAAACGCGCATCGATAACCGTTGGGTGGATGCCCTTGGCATTCAGGTTTTCGACGGCTGTCAGCACCTCTTGCAAACGGGTGCCGAACGACAGGATCGCAACGCCCGACCCTTCGGTCACGATGCGGCCTTTGCCGATTTCCAGTGGCTCTAGCGTATCTGGAATTTCCACGCCCACGCCTTCGCCGCGCGGGAAACGGAACGCGATGGGGCCATCGTCGTAGTCTGCCGCGGTTTTCACCATGCGGGCCAATTCGTTTTCATCCGCCGCGGCCATCACCACCATACCAGGCAGGTTGGCAAGGAACGCCACATCAAAACTGCCTGCGTGGGTTGCCCCGTCAGCGCCAACCAGACCCGCGCGGTCAATCGCGAAACGGACCGGCAAACGCTGGATCGCAACGTCATGCACGACCTGATCATAACCGCGCTGCAAGAACGTAGAATACAGCGCGCAGAACGGTTTCATCCCGCCCGCCGCCAGACCCGCCGCAAACGTCACAGCGTGCTGTTCGGCGATGCCCACATCGAAACAGCGGGACGCATAGCGTTCCATAAACGTCTTGAGCCCCGTGCCATCCGGCATAGCCGCCGTAACCGCACAAATTTTCTGATCCGTGGCGGCCAAATCTAGCAAAGTATTCGCGAACACGCTGGTATAGCTGGGCGCGTTCGATGGCGCTTTGTGCTGTTTGCCGCTGGGCACATCGAATTTCGCGGTGGCGTGGCCTTTGTCCCGCGCGGCTTCGGCGGGGGCGTAGCCTTTGCCCTTTTTCGTGATCGCGTGGATCAGGATCGGGCCGTCTGCGCGGGCTTTGACCGTGCGCAGGACCGCCAGCAATTGGTCCATATCGTGGCCGTCGATGGGGCCAATGTAGGAAAAGCCCAGCTCTTCGAACAACGTGCCGCCAACGGTCATGTGTTTGACCATATCCTTAGCGCGCTTTGCGCCTTCGCGGAATGGAGGCGGCAGCAGACTAACCGCGCCTTTGGCGGCGGCTTTTAATTCTTGGAACGGTGCGCCTGCGTATAGGCGCGACAGATACGACGACAGCGCACCCGTTGGTTCCGCAATCGACATTTCATTGTCGTTCAGGATGACGATCATTCGCTTGCCCAAATGGCCCGCGTTGTTCATCGCCTCGAACGCCATACCAGCGGACATGGACCCGTCGCCGATCACGGCAATCGCATCACCCACGCCTTCGGGCGTTGCGCCGCCCAGATCACGCGCCACGGCGAACCCCAGCGCAGCGGAAATCGAGGTCGACGAATGCCCCGCCCCAAACGCATCATAGGGCGATTCAGACCGTTTCGCGAAACCGGACAGGCCATCCTTTTGGCGCAGAGTGCGAATGCGGTCGCGGCGTCCCGTCAGGATTTTGTGCGGATAACACTGGTGCGACACGTCCCAGACGATTTTGTCTTTTGGCGTATCAAACACCGCATGCAGCGCGACGGTCAATTCGACAACGCCTAGACCTGCGCCCAAATGCCCGCCCGTGACCGATACGGCATCGATCGTTTCCGCGCGCAATTCATCGGCCACATGACGCAATTCGCCGTCCGACATGGATTTCAGGTCGGCTGGCGTCTGGACGCGGTCCAGATGTGGCGTGCGTGGTCGATCGGTCATGTCAGTCTCTATTTATCGCGTGCGATGACGAAACAAGCCGCATCGCGCAGGTTTTCTGCGTCTTTCCCATAGACAGATAGTGCATCACAAGCCTGTGTCACAAGCTGTTCCGCGCGACGTTTCGCCCCGTCTAGGCCCAAAAGGGACACAAACGTTGCCTTTCCCGCGTCCGCATCTTTGCCCACGGCCTTGCCCACGGTGGCGGCGTCGCCCGTCACATCCAGAACGTCATCCCAGATTTGAAACGCAAGGCCCAGCGCCGTGCCGTAGGTGTGCAGCGGCCCGATATCGGCCCCCGCCATACGGGCGCCAGCGGTCGCGGACCAATTGATCAACGCACCCGTTTTGCCTGCCTGTAATTCGGTGATCTGTTCCAGCGTCAGCGGTTCTGCTGCGGTTTCAGCCGCGATATCCATCGCCTGACCGCCCACCATACCGCGCACGCCTGATGCAACGGCAAAGCTGCGGATCAGGTCAATTCGCGCGTCCGCCGAACAGGGCGCATCGGCCAGCAATTCAAACGCCAGCGATTGCAGCGCGTCGCCTGCCAATACGGCGGTCGCATCATCCCATTTGCGGTGAACCGTTGGCTGACCACGGCGCAGATCGTCATCATCCATGCAGGGCAGATCATCATGCACCAGCGAATAGGCATGAACGCATTCAATCGCCGCAGCCACATGACCCGCGTCCGTGATGCCATGCACGCGGGCGCTTTCGATCACCAGAAAGGCACGCAGCCCTTTGCCGCCGCGCACGGCATATGCCATCGCATCGGCCACAGGCAGGTCGATCCCATGCAGCGCGTCCATGATCCGACCTTCGGCCAGATCACGCGCGGTCGTCAGCGCCGTTTGAAATGTCATTAGCCAGCGTCCAACGGAGCCGTACCCGTAGGCGCGCCATCTGCACCCAGCGTGATTTTCGCGACCTTTTCTTCGGCCTCTTTCAGCTTTTCTTCGCAGCGGGCCTTTAGCGCGGCGCCGCGTTCGTACAACGCAATCGAATCTTCCAGCGCGACATCGCCCTGTTCCAGCCGGTTCACCACGGTTTCCAGCTCTTTCATTGCTTGTTCAAAGCTCATTTCAGAAACGTCGGTCATCGGCCTTTTTCCTCTAATACGCGAACATGGGCAGCGGCAGAGGCTGCGAGTGCGGTCAGGTTATAGCCGCCTTCTAAAACAGATACCACGCGCCCGTGGCAAGTTTCTGCCGCAACATCGCACAACTGTTCTGCAAGCCACGCAAAATCATCCGTATCCCATTCCAATTGCGCCAGCGGATCGTCCACATGGGCGTCAAAACCCGCAGAGATCAGGATCAAATCAGGATTGAAATCACGCAAACGCGGGAACACCGTTTCCGCATAAACGCTGCGCATCAGATTGCCGTCTGTTTCGGGCGGAAAGGCGATGTTCAGCACGTTTTCGAATTCGCCCGTATCATCAGGTTCGCCCGTGCCCGGCCATAGCGGCATTTGCTGGGATGTGATCGTCAGGATTCGCGCATCATCTTGGCACAGCGCTTGGGTGCCATTTCCGTGGTGAACGTCAAAATCGACGATAGCGACCCGTTTCAGCCCGTGGTGTTCCAGCGCATATTTCGCGGCGATGGACACATTCCCGAACAAGCAAAACCCCATGGGCGTTTCTTGTTCGGCGTGGTGGCCCGGGGGGCGGGTTGCGACGAATGCGTTCTGCACCTCGCCCGACTGCACCATATCAACGGCGCGGACAGCCCCGCCTGCGGCGCGATAGGCGGCCTCGATCGATCCTGGGGACATATGGGTGTCTTCGTCCAGCTGGAATGACCCTGATTTCGGCGACACGGCCCGCAGACGATCAATGTAGGCCTGTGGGTGACACCGCAGGATATCATCATCCGCAGCCATCGGGGCCAATTGCTGTTGCAGGGGAATATCCGCCAGCGCATCCAGAATGACGCGCAAACGGGCAACCTGTTCGGGATGCCCATCGGGGGTGACGTGGTTCAAACAGGCGGGGTGAGTGATCAAAGCGGTTGTCATGGCCGCAACTCAACCCCAATCCTGTTCATGCGTCAATCAGGCTGGAGCATGTATCCAGACCCGCGGATCGTTTGCAGGAACCGCGGCTGTTTCGGATCCACCTCGATCTTGCGGCGCAGGCGCGTGATTTGCACGTCCACGGCGCGTTCTTGGGTCTGGCCGCCTGAACGGCTCAGTTCCTCGACCAATGTGGTGCGGGTGATCGGTTCGCCGACTTTGGCGCTGAATATTTTCATCAGCTGGCTTTCGGTGGCGGTCAGACGGATCAGATCGTCGCCTTTCCACAGTTCGCCCCGTTCGATGTCATACCGAAACGGACCCATGTCCAGCGCCTTGGGCGTGATTGCCGCCGGCGCGGCCTGTGGCACGCGGCGCAGGATCGCGTTGATCCGCAACAGCAGTTCTTTGGGTTCGAACGGTTTGGCGATGTAATCATCGGCGCCCGCCTCTAGCCCCGCGATGCGATCGGCGGTTTCGCCTTTGGCGGTCAGCAACAAAATCGGAGTGCTGATTTTCGCGCGCAGGTCACGACACAGCGACATGCCATCTTCGCCCGGCATCATCACATCTAAAACGATCAGATCGAATTCCAGACCCGACAGCAAACGCCGTGCATGCGCGGCATCGCGCGCGGTGCTGACCAGAAACCCGTTACGGATCAGAAATTTTTGCAGCAAGCTGCGAATACGTTCGTCGTCATCAACGATCAGAATATGGGGATCATCCATGTTCAGGTCGTCCTATCCCTCAGCGCCTCGTAGTGACGACGCATGTCTTCATCCATCATCGCCTCTAGAACCTGCCGAAATCCGGCCACAGCCGATGGACCAGCTGCACGAAACGCCGCGCGCATACGATCCCGCTGCGCATCGGACAATTCACGTTCTAGCGACGCTCCCGCCTCGGTCAGGAAAAGATGGCGTTCGCGTTTATCTGTCTTCCCGACCCTGCTCTCTACCAAACCGTCTTCGATCAAAGAGCGCAACACACGATTCAGGGATTGTTTTGTAACACCAAGGATCGACAGCAGGTTATTCACGGTCGTGCCGGGACTGCGATTGATAAAGTGGATCGCACGGTGATGGGCGCGGCCATAGGCTTTGCCCTCTAGGATACGATCAGGATCTGCCGTGAATCCGCGATAGGCGAAAAACATCGCCTCGATCCCCTGACGTATCTGTTCATCTGTCAAAAACAGAAGCGACTGACCGCTGGGCACATCATTCATGGCAATTCATCCCTTATTCATTGTGCAGCAGAATACGTCAGCCTTGTTGACATTCCAAGGGCCGAATGATAGCGAATCCCCCGAAACGCGCAATTTTATGACTCGCAGCGGGTCATTTGCGTAACGAATCTAACTCTGAAGGGAAATATCATGGCGGGTTATGACGATCGCGATGGCAAAATCTGGCTGGACGGCAAACTGGTAGAATGGCGCGACGCAAACGTCCACGTCCTAAGCCACGCCCTGCACTATGCCTCTTCGGTGTTCGAAGGCGAACGCGCCTACAACGGCAAGATTTTCAAATCCGTTGAACATTCTGAACGTCTGCTGGTTTCGGGCAAATTGCTGGATATGGAAATCCCATACACCGTCGAAGAAATCGAAGCCGCAAAACAAGCCGTTCTGGATGCCAACGGCCTGACCGACGCCTACATCCGCGTTGTTGCATGGCGCGGCGCTGGCGAAGACATGGGTGTCGCATCGTCGCGCAACCCTGTTCGCTTGGCTGTCGCTGCATGGACATGGGGCGCCTATTACGGCGATGCGAAAATGCAGGGCGCGAAACTGGACATCGCGAAATGGAAACGCCCTAGCCCGGAAACCATCCCGACCGCCGCCAAAGCCGCTGGTCTGTACATGATCTGCACCATGTCCAAACATGCCGCAGAAGCCAAAGGCTGTTCCGACGCGCTGTTCCTAGATTATCGCGGTTACGTTGCCGAAGCGACCGGCGCGAACATCTTTTTCGTGAAAGACGGCGAAGTGCACACGCCAATCGCTGATGCGTTCTTGAACGGCATTACCCGTCAGACCATCATCGGCATGCTGCGCGACAAAGGCGTCACCGTTCACGAACGCCGCATTCAATTGGAAGAGCTGGAAGGTTTCGAACAGTGCTGGCTGACCGGCACCGCAGCAGAGGTAACCCCAGTTGGCCAGATCGGCGACTACACCTTTACCGTTGGCGATGTGACCCGTGACATCGCCGCCGAATACGAGGCACTGGTCCGCGCGTAATCGCCAACCAAACCCCGATTTTGATGACGCCCTATGGTTAGCCCTGGGGCGTCATTGCTTTTCTAGGTTGGGTGCGGTTCAGACGCAGTTGGTTTTCGCGCCAGATGATCGCGATGCCCGCGCAGATCACGATGAACCCGCCAATCAGTGTGGTGCCTGTCGGAATTTCATCGAAAATCATCCAGCCGATCGCGACCGAAAAAATCATCGACGAATATTCAAACGGCGCGACCAAAGACGCGTCCGCATAACGATAGCTGGACGTCAGCAGGATCTGCCCCACACCGCCCAATAGGCCCGATCCGATCAGCAGCGCAGCCTCGGTCCATGTGGGGATCGACCAACCCCAATATAGGGTGAACAGCGACAGTCCCGTGGCCGTGCAGGAAAACCAGAACACGATGGATGACGTGGATTCAGTTTTGGTCATTTTGCGGATGAACACCTGCGCCAATGCCGCGCAAACGGCCCCGCCCAGCGCGAAAACAGCGCCCAACGTCGCCGCCGTATCCATGCCAGCCGCGCCGACCGACAGGCGTTGCGACAAAACCACCATCACCCCGACCAGCCCGACGCCCACCATCGATAGGCGGAACAGACGCACGGTTTCGTTCAAAAACATCGATGCAAAGATGACCACAAAGATCGGCATCGCATAGCCAATCGCCGTTTGTTCCGGCAGCGGCAGATAGGCCAGTGACGCAAACATCAGCGCCATCGCGGACGTGCCCACCACCCCGCGCCAAACGTGGTTCAACGGGTTTTTCGTTGCAAACCCCTGCGCCAAATCCCCGCGCAGCCACAGCCACGCGACGATAACGGGGATGGCAAAGAATGACCTGAAAAACACGGCCTCGCCAGGGGGAATATGGGGCGAGGTTGCTTTGATCATCGCGGCCATCATCACAAAGACTAGGACGGACAGAATTTTAAATGTGATCGCGCGGATCGGCTGCATAGCTATGGCCTTAATCTAGTCGCGATACGGCCCATGTTGCTGCCTCGGCCACGACCGGATCGGGATCACTGGTCAACGCCTTGGCCGATTCAATCAATGCCGGATCGCCCGAATTACCGATGGCATATAAAACGTTCCGCACAAAACGATTTCGTCCGATGCGTTTAATAGGGCTGCCCGAAAACATGGCGCGGAATGACGGATCGTCCAGCGTGGCCAGTTCGGCCAGTTGCGGCGCGATCAGATCATCGCGGGCGGCGTATTTCGCATCGCGCGCGGTGGCGGCGAATTTGTTCCACGGGCAGGCCGCCAGACAATCGTCGCAGCCGTAGATGCGGTTGCCCATCTTTTCGCGCAAATCGAGCGGCACTTGCCCGCCAAATTCGATGGTCAGATAGGAAATACAGCGCCGCGCGTCGATCTGAAACGGCGCGGGAAAAGCATCCGTCGGGCAGGCCGTCAGGCACGCAGTACAAGACCCGCAATGGGACACATCCGCATCATCGGGTTCCAATTCAATCGTCGTGAAAATCGCGCCCAGAAAAAACCAGCTGCCCAGATCGCGGCCCAAAAGGTTGGTGTGTTTGCCCTGCCATCCCAGACCCGCCGCCTGCCCCAGCGGTTTTTCCATCACGGGGGCGGTATCGACAAAGACTTTGATCGCTTCGTCCCGCTGTTGTTCCAGCATCCAGCGACCGACCTTTTTCAGGCGCTTTTTCACCACGTCATGGTAATCGCGGTTCTGGGCATAGACGCTGATCGCGGCGCGGTCGTGTTGGCCTATGACATCCATCGGATCGTGATCGGGAGTGTAGGGTTCGGCCAGCATGATGACCGATTTCGCCTCGGGCCATAGTTCCGCGGGGTTCCCGCGCCAATGCATCCGGTCGGCCATCCACGCCATATCGCCGTGACGGCCCGCATCCACAAATTCCTGCAGTCGCGCAGCGATATCAGGCACCGCGTCAGGGCGGCAAACGCCCATCTTGGCAAAGCCCGCGTCCAGCGCAAAGGCGCGTATCTGATCCTTAGAAATCAAGGTTCGCGTATTGTGGCGATGGCTTGAACCCTGGGATTTGGTCAGCCAGAATTGTGCGGAACGCAGGGCGCGATTTGATTTTCGCGTACCAGTCTTTGACGACCTCGGACCGGTTCCAATCCACGTCCGACACATAGTCCAAACAGGACAAATGCGATGCCGCCGCGAAATCCGCCAGCGTCATTTCGTTACCCGCCAACCAGCGGCGTTTTTCCAATAGCCACGCCATGTAATCCAGATGGTATTTGATCGCCTTGGCGCCCGCTTTGACGTTTGAACTATCTGGATAGCCGGTGCCCATAATTTTGCGGAACACGCGTTCGCCCATCAGTTTTGACGTAACCTCGGCATAGAATTTATCGTCGAACCACGACACCAGACGGCGAGTTTCGTAACGCGCTTCGGCGGAACGCGGCAAAAGCGCGGGATCGGGAATGGTGTCTTCCAGATATTCGCAGATCGCCATGCTTTCGGAAAAGAATTTGTTGCCGATTTTCAGGATTGGCACCTTGCCCGCAGGGTTACGGCGTTTGAAATCGGCATCCTGTTCCCAATAACGCTCTTCGATCAGCTTCACTTCGATTTTCTTTTCGGCAAGGCACAGGCGCACTTTGCGAGAGAAAGGCGAAAGGGGATAGTGATACAAGGCGTACATCAAAAACTCCGGTTCGATACTACGCCTTCCATGCAGGAGTTCAGCCGCGGGTTCAAGTCAGGCAAACACCCATTAGCCAGAGTTTGCCGTAAAACAATCGGCGCGACCATCACGTTCGATGGTTGCCGCACCGTCCAGAATTTGTGCGGCTCGGTTGCGCAAGTAATTCGTAGGGTCCGCCGCATCGCGGGTTTTAGGCGAAGGCAAAACAGCCGCCAAACGCGCCGCCTGTACCGCAGTCAGATTGGCCGCCGTGGTTCCGAAATAATGATCCGCCGCCGCCTGGACACCAAACACGCCTTGATCAAATTCGGCGACGTTCAGGTATACCTCTAGGATACGGGATTTGGACCAGAACAATTCGACCAATGGGGTCAGGCCGGCCTCGATTGATTTGCGAACCCACGACCGCCCCTGCCACAGATAGACGTTTTTCACGACCTGCTGAGAAATGGTCGATCCACCGCGCGCGGCGCCATCCTCCATCGCGGTGCGGATCGCGTTGATGTCCAAACCCCAGTGCAGGCAGTAATTGGCGTCTTCGGCTGCAACGGCGGAACGCGCCATGACAGGCGCAATATCATCAAAATCCACCCATTCGCGTTCGATGAACCCGAACTGGCGATACTGGCCAATCATATAGGGCGTCATGCGCGGGTTAACGACCGAATACAAAAGTACGCCGCCCACCACAGTCACCGCGACCGCAAATAAAACCCGCCAGACCCAACGACGAAAGCCCGCCTTTAAGCGGGCGGTCATGGGCAATTTTGCCTTGGTTTTCTTCGTAGATTTGGCCATGGCGACAGGTATAGGCGTCCTGTCGCCATGTGCAAAGCCGTTTAGGCCGCTTTTAGATCCAGTTTGACCAATGTCTGGTTCAACAGGATGTAAGCGATTTCACCAAAGGTGACTGGCCCCGTGAATTGACCGGTCTTTTTGCCTTCTAGTTCGCCATACAGGTAATTCAGGATGCAGTTGCAGGAATACTGGCCCATCCCAGAATCGCCGACCGACGACGCAAAAGCCGCAGCATAATCCGCCTGAGGCGCAGCCAGTTTATATTCCATGCCCGCCACGACAGGCGCATAGAATTGAACCTCTTTTGCCTCTGCATCGACATTCTGGATCGATACGTTGATCATCGAACCCGCGTAGTTGGCAACCAACGGCAAACGCGTATCGATTTCGTTTTCGATCAAATAGTCCGCCAAATTGACCGTTTCACCGTTCACATTGACCGACTTGGCCGAAAACCCATCGTCGTCAAATTTAAAGGTCAGTTCGTCGCCCTGATCAAAGATATTGACGATATCGACGTCAACACCCGATCCGGCAGGCATTTCAACATGCAATAGAACGGCCCCATCTTCGGCAGATGTCCCCGTTGACCCGTCAACGATCTGCGGCGTTTTGCTGCCCAATTCGTCCAGATGAACACCGGTAATCCAACCCACCAGCGGCTGATCGAAAACCGCGACATTATCCGCGCCCGACATCGCAAATTCGGTATGGGTTTTGGAAAACGCGGGGATCAGGACAACCGTGAAACCATTGTCACGGTAGCCATCTGCAATTTGTCCCAGCGTGTCCGCAGCAACCATTCGAACCGTCGCACCAACCGCATTTTCAAACGTGGTGCAGAACAATTTGTCATCGACGACAGCGCCGCCATTTTCAGTCACAAAATATGCGGTGGTCCCGCCGATCCAATTGCCCTGTGGCAGTTGTTTCATCAGTTCGGCAGATCCCGCAACAACGACTGGCGCACCGCTACGGATACGGTCTGCGGCTTCGTCTACGGAAAGAAGTTCGTTTTTCATTCATTCGCCCCTAAGAGATATCAGATCGACGCAAGGTCTTCGGCAATTATTGGTTTAGAGATCAGTATGCTTTCCAGTTCCGACACTTTTTGGTCGATAGAAAGAGGGCTGTTGGAAACCTCTAGCCGCATACGTGTCAGCATGATGCGGGTCGCCAAAGACGCTTTGGACAGATCTGAATTGCTGGACAAAAGCGTTTTGATTTTCGCCCGTGGGATTACTGGCATTGGGCACCTTTGTTGTTTTTGTGATGTGAGTAGCAGTTGAAACAACATAGGTCTGAGGGGCAAAGCTGAATAGCTATACTATTGGGCGAATATGCACACTCATTAGATGTAAAAAGGGCGACACTGTTATCCAGTGCCGCCCTTTTGTGGTCTTGTTTCGCAGAACGATTATTCTGCTGGAATTGCTTTTTCTTCGTTGGTCAGCGGATGCGGAATGTGGATCAGCATCTCTTTTGGGCAAACCTGAACAAAGTTGGCTTTTTCGATATCCCAGTGCTGCAGGATCTCAGCAGCTTTGCGGCTGCCGGTTTCTTCAGCGTGGCGTTCGATCAGGCCTTTCAGCTGGGCTTCCCAGTGATCAACGGTGACTGGGCAGGTGACCAGCGTTTCCATGTTCATCAGAGGTTCGTTTTTGCCCTCTGGGTCGTACAGATACGCCATACCGCCCGTCATACCCGCACCAAAGTTCGGGCCGATAGAACCAAGGATAACCGCAACGCCGCCGGTCATGTATTCACATGCGTTCGAACCTGCGCCTTCGACGACCACTTTCGCACCCGAGTTACGGACAGCGAAACGTTCACCCGCGCGGCCAGCCGCGAACAGGTAACCGTCGGTCGCACCGTATAGAACAGTGTTACCGATGATGGTGTTTTCCGACGCAACCAGCGGGCTGTTCATTGGCGGACGGACAACGATGGTCGCACCCGACAGGCCTTTGCCCACGTAGTCGTTGGAATCGCCCGACACTTCGATTTTCAGACCTGGCGCACCGAATGCACCCAGCGCCTGACCAGCCGAACCTTTCAGTTTCACGGTCAGGTGGTCAGCCTGCAGGTTATTGCGCATACCGAACTGGCGAACGATATGGCTCGACGTGCGGGTACCGATCGAACGCGACGTGTTCTGAACAGCGTATTCCAGCTGCATCTTTTCACCATCGCGCAAGAAGCGTTCAGCGTCTTTAACGATTTCCGCGTCCAGAGTGTCTGGAACAGGGTTACGTGGCTTGTTCAGATCGTATTTGATCTTGTCCGCACCATCGACGGTGATCAGCAGTGGGTTCAGGTCCAAATCGTCCAGATGTGCCGAACCACGCGAAACCTGAGTCAGCAGGTCAGCACGGCCGATTACTTCGTCCAGGCTACGTGCACCGATGGACGCCAGAATTTCGCGTACTTCGGATGCGTAGAAGGTGATCAGGTTCACAACCTTGTCTGCGGTGCCGGTGAATTTGGCGCGCAGTTCAGGGTTCTGGGTACAAACACCAACTGGGCAGGTGTTCGACTGACACTGACGCACCATGATACAGCCCATCGCGATCAGCGCAGCGGTACCGATACCGTATTCTTCGGCGCCCATCATAGCCGCCATGACGATGTCACGGCCGGTACGCAGACCGCCATCGGTACGCAGGGTGACGCGTTCACGCAGGTTGTTCATTGCCAGAACTTGGTGCGCTTCGGTCAGACCCATTTCCCATGGCAGACCACAATATTTGATCGAGGTCGCAGGGGATGCGCCGGTGCCGCCGTTGTGGCCCGAAATCAGGATCGTGTCGGCCTCTGCTTTAGCAACGCCTGCTGCAATCGTACCCACGCCGGACGATGCCACCAGTTTCACGGTGACTTTCACGGTCGGGTTGATCTGCTTCAGGTCGTAGATCAGCTGAGCAAGGTCTTCGATCGAATAGATGTCGTGGTGCGGAGGAGGCGAAATCAGCGTCACGCCTTTGGTCGAGTGACGCAGACGTGCGATCAGGTCGGTCACTTTCATGCCTGGCAGCTGACCACCTTCGCCTGGTTTTGCACCCTGCGCGACTTTGATCTCCAGCTCTTCACAGTGGTTCAGGTATTCGGCGGTTACGCCAAAACGGCCCGAAGCCACCTGTTTGATCTTTGCCGACGGGTTATCGCCGTTTGGCTCTGGAACAAAGTGTGCCGGATCTTCGCCGCCCTCGCCCGAGTCGGATTTCGCACCGATACGGTTCATCGCAACGTTTAGCAGTTTGTGCGATTCTGGCGACAGTGCGCCCAGCGACATACCTGGGGTTACGAAACGTTTGCGGATCGAAGTGATCGATTCAACTTCTTCGATCGGGATCGGCTTGCCCATTGGTTTGATGGCCAACAGGTCACGCAGGTGGATCGGTGGGTTCGACTGCATCGCCGACGAATACTGTTTCCACAGTTCGAACGACGAACGGTCACACGCGGCCTGCAGCAAGTGCATGGTCGACGCTTCCCAAGCGTGTTTTTCGCCCGAACGGCGCGATTTGTAGAAACCACCAACTGGCAGAACGTTTTTGCCCGATTTCCAACCTTCGGCGTGCGCTTCTTCCAGTTTGTGCTGGATACCGTGCAGACCGATGCCCGAAATACGGCTGTGCATACCTGGGAAATATTCGTTGACCATCGCACGCGACAGACCAACGGCTTCGAAGTTCAGACCGCCGCGGTACGACGCCAGAACCGAAATACCCATTTTCGCCATGATCTTCAGCAGGCCGCCGTCGATCGATGCGCGATAGTTTGCGACCGCTTCGGTCAGGGTGCAATCCAGCAGGCCGCGTTCGATGCGGTTCGCCAAAGTGTCCTGTGCCAGATAGGCGTTCACAGTGGTCGCGCCACAGCCGATCAGAACCGCAAAGTAGTGCGGGTCGATACATTCCGCCGAACGGACGTTGATCGAACAGAAGGTGCGCAGACCTTTGCGGGTCAGCCACGAATGAACAGCCGAGGTTGCCAGAATGATTGGCATCGCGACTTTGTCGTCACCCTGATTTTCGTCTGTCAGGATGATGTGACCTGCGCCCGAACGCACGGCGTCTTCGGCTTCGGCGCGAACACGCTCTAGGCCAGCGCGCAGGGCTTCTTGGTCGCTGCCAGCTGGGAAGGTGCAATCGATGGTGACAACGCTATCGCCGAAATGTTCAACCATTTTCGCGAATTCTGCGTTGCCGACAAACGGGCTTTCCAAAACCAGAATTTCGGTCTGGCTGCTGCTTTCGTCCAACACGTTTTTCAGGTTACCGAAACGCGTCTTCAGCGACATCACGCGGGTTTCACGCAGCGAGTCGATCGGGGGGTTCGTCACCTGAGAGAAGTTCTGACGGAAGAAGTGCGACAGAGGACGGTACATTTTGGACAGAACAGCCGAAGGCGTATCGTCGCCCATCGAAGCCAGAGCTTCTTTGCCGTCTTCCGCCATTGGCGTCAGGATCTGTTCGACTTCTTCTAGGCTGTAGCCCGCAGCGATCTGACGTTTGCGCAGGTCATCGCCCGAGAACATGGTCGATTCCTGAACGTCGCCCATCAGGTCGGTCAGGTCGGTGACTTTTTCGATCCAGTCGCCGAATGGCTGCGCTGCGGCCAGTTTGTTTTTCATTTCGACGTCGTGGTACAGCTTGCCTTCTTTCATATCGACGGCAATCAACTGACCTGGGCCCAATGCGCCTTTTTCAACGCAGGTTGCTTCGTCCGTTGGGACCATGCCTACCTCGGAACCAGCGATCAGCTGGCCGTCACCGGTCACAACGTAACGTAGTGGGCGCAGACCGTTACGGTCCAGACCGCCACAGACCCAACGACCGTCGGTCATTGCCAGCGCAGCAGGGCCATCCCATGGCTCCATCACTGCGTTGCAGTAGCTGTACATGTCCTGCCACGCCTGAGGCATGCCGTCAGACTGTTTGGACCATGCTTCTGGTACCAGCATGGTTTTCGCCATTGGCGCGTTGCGGCCAGCGCGAACCAGAACTTCGAACACAGTGTCCAAAGCGCCCGAGTCAGAAGTGCCCGCAGGAATGATCGGTTTGATATCCTCTGCCATGTCGCCAAAGGTCGACGATGCCATGCGGATTTCATGGCTTTTCATCCAGTTGATGTTGCCTTTGACGGTGTTGATTTCACCGTTGTGGGCCAGCATGCGGAACGGCTGAGCCAGACGCCATTCTGGGAATGTGTTGGTCGAATAACGCTGGTGATAAATCGCGAAAGCCGATTCAAAACGTGGGTCCATCAGGTCCGGATAGAATTCCGCAACCTGTTCGGCCAGCATCATGCCTTTGTAGATGATCGAACGGCAGGACAGCGAACAGAAATACAGCGAAGGGATCTGTGCCGCCAGAGCCGCTTTTTCGATGCGGCGACGGATGATGTACAGTTCGCGTTCGAACTGTTCTTCGTCGATGTCTTTGTCGCAACGGATCAGGATCTGTTCGATCTCTGGGCGGGTTGCGTTCGCTTTGTCACCCAGACATTCGGTGTTCACCGGAACGTGGCGCCAGCCATAGATGTAGTGGCCCATGCGCAGGACTTCGGTCTCTACGATGGTACGGCAGCGTTCTTGGGCGCCGAAATCGGTGCGTGGCAGGAACACCTGACCGACAGCGATCAGTTTGTTCATGTCAGGTTCGTGGCCCGTACGACGGATCTGGTCGTAGAAGAAGGTCACAGGGATCTGAACGTGGATACCCGCGCCGTCACCGGTTTTGCCGTCTGCGTCCACAGCACCGCGGTGCCAGATCGCTTTCAATGCATTGATGCCGTTTTCAACAACCTTGCGCGATGGGGTACCATCCAGCGCAACGACTAGGCCAACGCCGCAGGACGAATGTTCATCGTCGGTGCGGTACAGGCTGTTTTCGGCCATCCATTTGCGCTTTGCCTCTTCGGCAGCAACCCAGGTTTCGTCATAGATGGTCATGAGGCATCTCCTTGCTGTCAAGTTGAATGGGCGCGCGAGACATCACAGCGTCACATCCGAACTTGGGATTGACTGAGAGAAATCCGGGATCACCCGGAAAATCGAATTCCACCGGACTTTCGTCGGTGTCAAAAGTGTTCCCATCCGCCGTAATGGCCGCCGTTCCGGGAAAGAACCGGCGCCATGTCGGATGGATGTATTCATTACCTTGGGCCTGCCACAGAATATTGCCGTCGTTGCCATAGGCGGTGACGTTGTTTTCTGTTTCCAGCAGCTCGACACCGTCAATGGTGACCGAACGGCCCGTCAGCTGGTCGAACCCTGTGAAATGGGTCGCGCCAACCTGCGGGGACTGCGTTTTGAAATCGAACGTATCAATGCCCGTTTCCAGCAGTTCATCGAAATTCGCAGGATCATTCGGAGTAGGTTCCAGATTTTCCTGAATTCCGCTGCGCAGGCTAAAGCTTTCGATCCATTGGGTTTGCGTGTCGATGCGGCTTACGAAAGTCATGCCCGTTTGATCGAACGTTGCGCTTTGTTGATGGCCCGAGGGGTCATTTTCGCAACGAAAGAAATGCATGACTTCGCATGACCGCAACTGCGCCGAGGCATAAGCCTCGCACCCTGCTGGCAGGTCAAAGGTGTTTTGCGCAGCCGCAGGCATGCCCAGACCAGCAGCGAAAGCCACTAGCATAGGTCCTGCAATGATGCGCAAAACGTTCATCTGTGTTCCTTATTCGGCAGCAACGCTGGCCGACTGGTTGAACTGGCCCAAAATCGCCTGAGCGGCTTCGCGGCCGTCACGGATCGCCCAAACAACCAGCGATGCACCGCGTACGATGTCGCCAACTGCGTAAACGCCGTCCAGCGCGGTTTTACCTGTGCCGAAATCAGCCTTAACGGTGCCCCAACGGGTCACTTCCAGACCGTCAACACCCCAAAGCTTTGGCAGGTCTTCTGGCTCAAAGCCCAGCGCCTTGATGACCAGATCGGCGTCTTCGACGTAGTCCGAACCTTCGATCAGTTCAGGCGACTGACGGCCCGATGCATCAGGTGCACCCAGACGCATTTTCTGAACTTCAACGCCGGTCACAGCGTCGCCGCCTTGGAAACCTTTTGGCGCAGACAGCCAGACGAATTCTACGCCTTCTTCTTCTGCGTTCTGGGTTTCGCGCTGCGAACCAGGCATGTTTGCGCGGTCGCGGCGGTACAGACATTTCACCGAATTAGCGCCCTGACGGATCGCGGTGCGAACACAGTCCATCGCGGTATCACCGCCACCGATAACGATGACGTTTTTACCTTCGGCGGATAGTTCGCCCGATTCCAATTCAGGAACCACATCGCCAAAGTTCTGGCGGTTCGACGCAGTCAGGTAATCAATCGCGCGAACGATGCCTTTGGCGTCCGAACCAGGGGCAACCAGATCACGGGTTTTGTAAACACCGGTCGCGATCAGAACTGCATCGTGCTGGCTGCGGATTTCGTCGAACGAAATGTCTTCGCCAACGTTGCAGTTCAGAACGAATTTCACGCCGCCTTTTTCCAGCAGCTCAACGCGGCGCATAACCACGTCTTTTTCCAGTTTGAAACCAGGGATGCCGTAGGTCAGCAAGCCGCCAGCGCGGTCGTAGCGATCATAAACGGTGACCTGTACGCCTTGACGGCGCAGCATGTCTGCCGCAGCCAGACCACCCGGGCCTGCACCGATGATCGCAACGCTTTCGCTGCGTTCCGCGGTTGGAACGATTGGCATAACCCAACCTTCTTCCCATGCAGTGTCGGTGATGTATTTTTCGACAGAACCGATGGTAACGGTGCCGTGACCGGATTGTTCGATCACACAGTTACCTTCGCACAGACGGTCCTGAGGGCAGATGCGACCACAGATTTCAGGGAACGTGTTCGTTGCCTGGCTGATCTCATATGCCTCTTGTAGACGGCCGGTCGCAGTCATGCGCAGCCAGTCTGGAATATTGTTGTGTAGCGGGCAGTGCGACTGACAGTATGGAACACCACACTGGCTGCAACGGCTCGCTTGTTCTTCGGCTTTTGCCTCGGCAAATTCGGCATAGATTTCGTTGAAATCTTGCTTACGATCATCCGCACCACGCTTTGTCGGCATGTCGCGATTGACGTTTACGAACTTGAGCATTTTTTCAGTAGCCACAGGCATCCCTCCGCATTCATCTCGGACCGTCTCCTTAGACGGGATAAAAAGAAATGAAAAGTCATAAATGCTGACCTAAATTCATTTCACCATACAGCTCAGTGTCAAAAATATTCAAAACCTCAGCAAAATTAGGTAAATAATACTGACTTAAATTATTCCTTCCCTTTGCAGCCGGTCAGAGTAGGTTGGCCATATATTCCATTTAGGCTTAGTTTTATGAACCTATTTTATTTGCTTTTAGTTGCTTTAATTCAAGGACTTACAGAATTTTTACCCGTATCATCCTCGGGACACTTGGCGCTGTTGCCACATGTTGTCGGCGCACAAGATCAAGGCGTTGCCATTGATGTCGCCGTTCATGTCGGCACCTTGGGTGCGGTGATACTTTTCTTTTGGGCCGATGTGAAATCAGCAATTTTTGGTGTGCCCGACCTGTTGAAAGGACGAATCAACACACAAGGCGCACGTTTGGCGTTCCTGCTCATTATCGCAACGATCCCCGTTGTGATCCTTGGCCTTGTACTGAAAGTAACTGGTTTGGCAGATCAAATGCGGTCGGTCGCAGTGATCGGTTGGGCGATGCTGATTTTCGGGATCGTTCTGTATGTTGCCGACCAGAAAGGCCCCGAAACCCAAAAGGCCGAAGACTGGAACCTACGAGACGCCATCATCTTGGGACTATGGCAGGCCGTCGCGCTGATCCCTGGCACATCACGATCAGGCATCACGATCACGGGCGCTCGCGCATTGGGCTATACCCGCGAAGACGGCGCAAAGATCGCTATGCTGATGTCGATCCCAACCATCATGGCCTCGGGCATTTTGCTGGGTGCGGACGTTGTCGGCCAAGCGGATTGGGATCTGTTGAAATACGCTGGGATCGGCGCGATTTTCGCGTTCTTTGCCGCGCTCGCGTCGCTGGCTTTGATGATGCGATTACTGAAATCAGTCAGCTTTACGCCCTATGTCATTTACCGGATCTTCTTGGGCATCATCCTGATCGCGGTATCGTGGTAAAGCAAAAGGGCGCCACGCGGCGCCCTTTGTATTTTGATCAGGTGAAACCCTTAGCTTTGCTTTAGGTTCTTGGCCGAATCTTTGATCGCGTCGTACTGACCCGATGGACGGAAACGCCACAGGTAGGATGGCAGTACAGCCTCTAGGTCGGTCGGCACGATACCCAGATCAGCGAACCCTTTGGCGCCGTCGGCAACAACGTTGTCCGAACGCAGGTTGATGACCTGATCTTTGGTGATTTGCGCAGGCACGATGCCCAGCGACAGGGTCTGAACCGCGCCGGACACGCCAGCGATGATGTTCGCAACGCCAAACGGGATGTTCACAACCATGCGGCGGCGGTGGATCACCTTGAGCATGGTTTGCATCAGTTCGGTAAAGGTCGCCACATCAGGGCCGCCCAGTTCGTAAACGCCAGCCGCATCGCCATCGACAGCTGCAACAGCTGCTTGGGCCACGTCATCCACCCAAACAGGTTGGAATTTGGTGTTTCCGCCAACAACAGGCAAAACAGGCGAGAAACGGGTCATACCGGCAAAGCGGTTAAAGAATTCATCCTCGGTGCCGAACACGATCGACGGACGCAGAATAACGGCCGATGGGAAAGCCGCCAGAACGGCTGCTTCGCCTTCTGCTTTGGTTTTTGCGTATTCGCTGTCCGATTCCGCATCGGCGCCGATGGCCGAAATATGGACCAGTTTCGCAACGCCTGCTTCGGCTGCGATGCGTGCCACGCGGCCTGCACCTTCGGCCTGAATGGCGTCAAAGGTGTTTTTGCGAACCTCGGCCAGAATGCCGACGCAGTTCACGACCGCATCTGCGCCGTCAACAACAGCAGCAACGCTAGCGTCATCACGGATATTGCAGAAAACAGGTTCGACCTGACCGACCGCACCGTATGGTTTAACGAATAGGGCTTCGTTTGGGTTACGGACAGCGACGCGTACGCGCCAGCCGTCTTTGGCCATGCGGCGGGCGACATAACGACCGACGAATCCCGATCCGCCGATAATGGTAACTAGCTTGGACATGGGCGCCTCTTTGAAAAACTTGGGCTTGGTTTACCTTTCCACCCGTTGCCAGACAAGGCGCAATACGATTTTTGCATTTTTATAAAAAAGGCCGTTGACACCCCCCGCACCTAGCCATAGAAGCCGCGTCACACCAATAACGTGCCCAGATGGCGGAATTGGTAGACGCGCTAGCTTCAGGTGCTAGTGTCTGTATGGACGTGGAGGTTCGAGTCCTCTTCTGGGCACCAATTGGGTGATTACGCAAAGCGGCCTTCGGGCCGCTTTCGTCGTTTTTGGGCCCGTGAATTACATCTCCGCAAGCGTATCGGTTGTTTTGGCGCAGGTGCGCCCGTTGTAAAATGATTCAATCGCCTGGGTGATCCTGTCGCCACCGCCTGCCCGCTGCATCAAGGTCAGCGAAGACAGTAATTTATCGACATCGACATCGCTGCCCATGATGGATCGGATCGGTCGATCCGAATGTGTCAAAAGCGTTTCGACGCAGGCCAAATACCGCGGGCCAAGTACGGGATGGTCCATGTAGGCGCGTGCCTCTTCTACATCTTCGAGCCCATAGAATTTGGCGCGATAGCTATATACTAAAGACCCAAGCTGCGGAAATATATACCAAATCCAATGGCTTTGTTTGCGTCCACGTTTCAATTCGAACAACGCGGTTTCATAATCGTCGGCCTGCGCATCGACAAAGCGGTCTAAGTCGTACATTTTCGTACCCCCTAAGGATCAAGCTAGGGGCGTTCGCAAATCGAGCAAACAAAAAAGACGCCCCAAAAAGGGGCGCCTATAGTTAGCCTTGTAGACAGGACTACTCGGCGGGAACAACCCGAGCTGGGGCAGCGCGCCCGAAATGGCGGCGGTTCAGGTGGAAAACCAAACCGATCATGGCGATCTGGAACCCCAGTGCAATGGCGGTAAAGGCCCAATATGCGACGCCGAATTTGACGATGATACCAGCGGCAACCAGACCTTTGTTGATCCAGAAATGACCCAGAACGGACAGTGCAACACCGGGGCAGATCAAGGCATAGGATCCGGCAGAGTTTTTATCGCCCGTGATAAAGGTGCTGAAATAACCCTGACGACGCAGAACCACCAAACCCAGCAGACCAAAGGCAATTTGCACTGTGATCAATTTGCTCAGCATCATGAATTGACCGGCGGCGGTGACATGTTCGTCAAACGTGGTGTGCAGACCGTGCTGTTGGCGCATCCACATGATTCCCAGAATGGTCATCAAAGGAATAATGATCATCAGCGTCGGGCCTGATTCTTTGGCCGTGCCATAGTGCAGCATCGAATTCAGCGCGGTGATCGCGGCCAGAACAGCATAAATCAGCGCAATGGTCCCAAAGAATGTGGACAAGATCAGGCTGGCGGCAACAACGGTTGCGCCCGTGGACATTGCCGCAGGGGCAGCCAGACCGACAGCAACCATCGCCAAGGCAAAAGCAGGCAACAACTGAGCGAAACTGTTGTGCGCAGTCACATCAAAGATGCCGCCTTGGGACAATACGCGGCCCAGAAAACGACCGATCATCGACAACGCCCACAGGCCCGTCATAACAAAGGCGACCATGGCAGCTGGGAACAGGAATTCAACGATCGTCCACAGCTGAGGCACAAAGACCAGACCGGCGATAAAGCTGCCGTTGATCGACATCGCCACAGCCAGCGGCATCGCCATCAACTGCGTCTCCGCGTTTGTGCTGCGCAATTTCGCGTATGCTTCGGTTTTTTTGAATAGGGAAAACTGGTTCAAGTTCCAAATCAGATACTTGAGGTTCAAAAAGAACATCACCGCGATGCCGATCATCGCAGCGGCGATCCCAATATGCATTGCTGTTCCACCCGTGGCCCAAGCGGCTGTGATGTCTTCGAACACAGGAACGGGGCGGCCCGGGTGTTTCACCCAGAACATCAGGTACATGAAAAACGTGACGGATAGCCCGCCTGCCCCGACGGACGTCAGGAAATACAGGGGGGAATAATTGTCGGCGGGTCTTTGGCGGTGTGGCATGGTCATATCTCTGCTCCGCAGTTACATTTCAAAATCCTTATATGTCACACAAATGCCCGCCACCTTGATATATGTCAATTTTGGAATGTATGCCCGATTTGCACAGGTACGTAGCGCATTTGGGCAGAGTCGCCGCCGATGTTGCGCTTGGGTGTGGCAATCACTAGAGGTAACAAAACAAGGAAAACGGTGCGGCCTATGGCGAATTATCTATATAAAAACGATCTACCTGACGGTTTGGACCTAGGCCCGATTGTTGCGATTGATTGTGAAACCATGGGCCTGAACCCACACCGCGACCGTTTGTGCCTGATCCAAATGTCGGGCGGTGATGGAAATTGCCATCTGGTGCAGGTCGAAAAAGGCCAGACCGCCGCGCCGAACCTATGCGCGATGCTGACCAACCCCGACGTTTTGAAACTATTTCATTTTGGGCGCTTTGATATTGCTGCGCTGTTTCATGCATTTGGCGCGGTCGCGGCACCCGTTTACTGTACCAAAATCGCGTCGAAACTGGTGCGCACGTTCACCGATCGCCACGGCCTGCGCTACTTGCTGCACGAATTGGTACAGGTCGATATTTCAAAACTTCAGCAACAAAGCGATTGGGGCGCGGCCGAATTGACCCCCGCTCAGCTGGATTACGCCGCTTCTGATGTTTTGCATCTGCATAAACTGAAAGCCGTGCTAGACGAACGACTAACCCGCGAAGGCCGCGCAGAGATCGCGCAAGCCTGCTTTGACTTTTTACCGACTCGTGCCCAACTAGACCTGATGGGTTGGGACGACCCAGATATTTTTGCGCATTAATATGAACCGTACCAAAATCATCGAAACCGCTAAACGCGTCACATTGGAAGAATCCAAAGCGCTGGAAACTTTGGCCAATGGGATGGGCGATTCCCTTGCAGACGCTGCAGAGGCGATCCTAAAGGCACCGGGACGAGTGATTGTGTCGGGCATGGGAAAATCTGGGCACATCGGACGCAAGATCACCGCCACTTTGGCCAGCACAGGCACCCCCGCCCATTTCGTTCACCCCGCCGAGGCATCCCACGGCGATTTGGGCATGATCACCAAAGGCGACGTAGTGATCATCCTGTCGAATTCCGGTGAAACGCCTGAACTGGCCGATCTGATCGCGCACACGCGCCGTTTCGGCATCACGATGATTGGCGTTGCATCGCGTCCCGACAGCTCTCTGATGCAGCAGGCGGATGTGAAACTGGTACTGCCCGCCTTGGGCGAAGCCTGCGGTCACGGCGTCGTTCCCACGATTTCGACGACGATGACGCTGGCCTTGGGCGATGCGCTGGCCGTCGCATTGATGGAACACCGTGAATTCGGCGCCGCCGATTTCCGCCAATTCCACCCTGGCGGCAAACTGGGCGCGCGCCTGTCCAAAGTCCGCGACCTGATGCACGACGGTGATGCCATTCCTTTGGCCGGTGAAAAAACACCGATGTCCGATGCGCTGCTGACCATTAGCCAAAAAGGGTTCGGCGTTGTCGGCGTTCTGGACGATGATAACCGCCTAAGCGGCATCGTGACCGACGGCGATTTGCGCCGCCATATGTCGGGCCTGTTAAACCACGTCGCTGGCGAAGTTATGACGAAATCGCCGCGCACAATCGGCCCCGATGCACTGGCCGAAGAGGCTGTCGCGGTCATGAACGAAAAGAAAATCACCTGTCTGTTCGTGGTCGATCCCGCAGGATCAGGCCGCGTTGTGGGCATTCTGCACATTCACGATTGCCTACGCGCTGGGGTCGCTTAGGTGTCTGCCGACAATGCCTATAGCCGGTTTGTGAACTGGGCAAAAATCATCCTGCCTTTGGCAGCGCTGGTTCTATTATCGACGCTATTTTTGCTGGCGCGGACCACGGGCGACACGGCGGATATACCCTTTGCCGATTTGCAGGAAATCACCAGCCAACAACGTATTTCGGCGCCAACAATATCTGGCGTGACCAATGCGGGTGACGCCTATCAAATCAGCGCAGATGTTGCCAAGTTTTCCCAAGAAAACACCGACCAGATCCAGATCGATTCCATCGCCATAACAATCAACAGCGCGACAGGCACCAATATCGATTTGATTGCCGGCACAGGCGAATATGACGGCGCGGATGGAATGGTTGCGCTACGCAATCTGGTGCGCATCACGACGACGAACGGCTATGTCATGGAAACCATCGGTGCGTGGGCCAATCTGGGCACGGGCGATATCGAAACCACGGGCATATTAGAAGTTCATTCCCCCTTCGGCGAATTCACCGCTGGTCATCTGTCGATCAGCCACGACGCAACGGGGGCGCAGCAAATGGTTTTCAACGAAGGCGTCAGGCTGGTATACGAACCACAGCCTTAAAGGATGTAATCAATGTCACTACTGCGTATCGTTTTGTTTTTGATGTTCGCCGCCGCCACGACAGCCGCAGCGCAGACCGACATTGCATTGGGCGGCATTCAGGCAGACAGCAGTGCCCCCGTTGAAATCACAGCCGACAGCCTATCGGTCGATCAGGAAACAGGTATCGCCGCGTTTTCGGGAAATGTTTTGATCGCCCAAGGCGACTTGCGCCTGTCCGCAGGGTCGGTCGAAGTTGTCTATGATGATGACAGCGGTGACATCACCCGATTGGTGGCATCGGGCGGCGTGACCTTTGTCACCGCAACAGACGCAGCAGAAGCGCAGACCGCCGTCTACGATCTGGCCGAAAACAGGCTGACCATGACGGGCGACGTGTTAATCACCCAAGGCCGCAGCGCCATCGCCGCCGATTCGATGCGCGTGAATTTGGCCACTGGCAAAGCTCAGCTGGATGGCCGCGTGCGCACCACCCTGACGCAGCAGGACAACAACTGATGACCAACCCCACGGTGGACGCAGACGATATTGGCCTGAACATCGTCAATCTGCGCAAAAGCTATAAAAAACGAACCGTTATTCGCGACGTGTCTTTGCGGCTGGAACGCGGCGAAGTGGTCGCTTTGCTGGGGCCAAACGGGTGCGGCAAAACGACGACATTTTATTCCATCGCTGGTCTGGTCAATCCCGAAGGCGGGCGCGTTTACGTCGATGGCCGCGATGTCACGGCATTGCCCATGTATCGCCGCGCGCGGCTAGGGATCGGGTACCTGCCTCAGGAAATGTCGATCTTTCGCGGCCTGAACGTCGAAGACAACATCATGGCGATTCTGGAAATTTCGGAATCGAACCCCAAACGCCGCCGCGAACGGTTAGAAGAATTGCTAAGCGAATTTTCCATCGAACATCTGCGACGCGCCCCGGCTATGGCGTTGTCCGGCGGCGAACGTCGCCGCGCCGAAATCGCGCGCTGTCTGGCCGCAGGCCCGAAATATGTTCTGTTCGACGAACCCTTTGCGGGGGTTGATCCCATTGCCGTTGGCGAAATCCGTCATCTGGTGTCTGATCTGAAAAACCGCGGCATCGGTGTATTGATCACCGACCATAACGTGCGGGAAACATTAGAAATTGTTGACCGCGCTTACATCCTGCACGATGGCAAAGTTCTGATGTCCGGCACCACCGAAGAGGTCGTTCGCGACGAAAACGTTCGCCGCGTTTATCTGGGCAATACTTTCCGCGTAAATTAGCGGCAATTGGCTAGTCGCTCATCAGGGTCATTGACAAATCCCGAATTGAGTCGTGTCATGTAAGGGATGACACAGATTGTTCCCCCTCGCGTTCCTGTGCAGGCCGTTTTGCCTGACGGAATGGTTCGGGCCAATGTCATCAATTTCCCAAACACCACTATGTCGAAACGGGTGCCATATCGGGCTCGATCCATAGCGTGTGTGTACACGTGAAGAGGAGATAACATGCGTTACCAAATCAGCGGAAAACAAATTGATATCGGCGAAGCCCTGCAGACTCACGTCAAAACCGAACTAGGTGCGACGTTGGACAAATATTCGGGCCGACCTACCGATGCCGTTGTGATCTTCTCAAAGTCTGGTTCGGAATACGTGTGCGAAACTGTCGTACACCTATCCACCGGTCTGAATTGCCAAGCGAAATCGCATGCCCATGATATCTATGCAGCTTTTGACGGCTGCTGCGAAAAAATGGACAAACAATTGCGTCGTTACAAACGTCGGTTGAAAGATCACCATAACGAAAGGACAACTCCGGTTGAACTTTTGGCCGGTTCATCCTATATCCTCGCAGCAACCGAGGACTCGGACGAGAACGACGCGCCAGCAGACGCACCAATCATCATTGCCGAAATGGAGACGAAGATCCCAGAAATTTCGGTTGGTGAAGCGGTGATGCAAATGGAGCTAGCCCACAACTCTGTTCAGGTCTTTAAGAATGAAAAACATGGCGGCCTGAATGTGGTTTATCGCCGTGAGGACGGAAACATCGGCTGGGTTGATCCAAAGTGACCGCCTGACGCAAGAATAAGGCCTAAGACGAGTAAATGCAGCTTTCGGAACTTCTGAAGCCCGCAGCGGTCAAAACGATTGCGTCTGCGACGAGCAAGAAACGCCTGTTTCACGACATCGCAGAAATGGCCCACGTTAATTATGGGTTCAACGCGCATGATGTTGTCGACGCACTGTTAGAGCGTGAAAATCTTGGGCCTACTGGTGTGGGACAGGGTATCGCCCTGCCCCACGCGCGCCTCCACGAAGCAGAACAAATCTGCGGCATTTTCATTCGCTTGGAAAAACCGCTGGATTTCGATTCTGTGGACCGCCAACCTGTTGATCTAGTCTTTACCTTGCTGGCACCTGATGCAGCGGGCGTTGAACACCTAAAGGCACTGGCACTGGTATCGCGCACAATGCGCAACGCATCGATTTGTGCAAAACTGCGCGCTAACAGCGATCCGGCCACGATCCATGCGATCCTGACCGAAGCGCAGGCAACGCAAGCCGCTTAATCGCGCCAATTTCCAAACCCGAACGTCATATAGTCGCGCTGGTATGCATCCTGCGCGGCTTTTTCTATGTCGGCATCATAGATGCGTGACAGCAATTCGGCATGTGGATCGACTGCCGTCACAGCGGGCGCATCGTCGATCCCGACCGATTTGGCCAAAAATGCCAATTCGGATTCTAGATCGTCTTCTCGGATCACGACGTCTGGGGGAATGAAATTCGCAAACCCTTGGACCACAGCCGATTGGGTCGCCCACGACGCGTCCACGCGAATTGCGGTCTGACCGTTGATGTTCATCTTGAGCCATTTCAAAAACGCCAAAAATGCCTCTTTGTGGGTGGCGTCATCATAATCCGCAGTGGGGGGCACTTTTTTAGGGATTGGTATGCTGAACATCTGGCGCAGGTTTTTGCGAATTTCACCAAAAACAGTGTCCGAATACCCCAAAATATGATCGCAAAACGCTGCATGAGCGCGTTGTAACGGGTGCCTCACCACTGTGAACCCGCGATTACCAGGCAGAGCCTTTTTCCACTGACGGACCGTTTTTTGCGTAAATCCCGTCAGCGCCGGCCGACCATCCAGATCCGATAGCCACTGCGTTACGCCATCAACAGGCCCCCCTTTGATCGGCAAATAAATCAAAGGCGCCGCAGGTGCGGCGACATAATGCGGGATCATCGCCCCACGGCGGGGTTCAAAATTGGGCGTGCGGGACAAATTAAACCGATCAAGCCGCACCAGCGCGCGTTCCATTTCGTCAAAGTTTGACAGCTTTTCCGACAATGGTTGCGGGTTTTGTTTTTTGATCGATTTGTCCAGCGCCTCTAATCGATCCGTGCAGCCCAGATAGGCGGCCAAACCATTCATGACATCGACGTCCTGCAAATCCTCGTAGGCGACATAAAACGCCGTCTGCCCAGATTTTTGCAGCGCGTTCAGCAAATAGACCTGAAAATCCTGCAAGGCAGTCAAATGGGTTTCAAATTCCTGCGGATCGAATGTCACAACCTGAGAACGGCGATTTTTAACATTGGTCAGTTTCCACTGCCCTGTCGCCTGCGCGATTTTCCAACTGACGAAACTATCAACAGGATTGCGTGTCAGGATAATTTTCGCACAGCGCGGATCAGGCAAAGCGATATCCAAAACGCGGGAATCGTGATCGTGGAAAAACCGAAAACCGCCCAGACCGTCCGATTTCGATTTGATGGTATCAATCAGTTTACCTGCGTCGGCATCGCGTTCAGCCTGCGACACGCCCAGAATGTTGTCTTTGTTCGGATAGCCGATAAAGAATGGATTGAACGCCTCTCCGTGGCATTGCAGCCCGCCGAACGCATTCAAATTGGTTTCCAAAAAATTCGAACCGGTGCGCATTTCTGCAAACACCACAAAGTAGTCAAATTTCGACATTCATTATCTAACTAAATAAGGTTTGCGCGTATTGCGCTGTGCATTCGTCGGCACAGGATCAACGGGGAAATCACCCATCAAATAAGGGTGCATGCCTTGGTTTTTCAGGTTTTGCAGGAATTGACCGAACCCAGCCAAATCAACCATACGCGGGGCTTCGGTTAGGCCACGAACAGATTTACCCGTGATTTCGTCAACCACGGTCTGCAATGCCTCCATCGGAGATTCGATAAATTCGGCCAGCGTCCAAATGCGAATACGCGCCTTGGAATAGATGGACCGCAACGCATCTAAATGTTCTGCCTCGATCTTTTGCAGGCGTGCGGCTTCGTCACGAAGGTCAGCGAAATTGCGGTTCGACTGGTACAATGGCACGGCCCATGCGCCCGAAATGACGCTAATCTGCGCATTCGGATCCTTGGCAATGTCCCAACTAATCGATTGATTGTCGTGGGGACCAAACTGAAAACACTGGCGTTCGCCGCGCGTATTCCAAACCAGACTGCGAATGAAACTACGCGAATTATAATCGCGCAGCGCCGCACAATCCGACAACGCGCCAACAAAGGTTGATTGTCCTCCGGCAAATTCGACACGGTCGGGCGCAAACAAATGCCCATGCACGCGTGCGCCTGTCACCTTGGACATCCATTCATCGAAATCTTCGAACAGTTCGCTGAACCCTTCAAAAATCGAATAAGGTGCGCAGGTAACCCCGTTTTCCCAATCTTCGTTCGGAAAACGGCTCTGCATATACAAACCGGGGCGACCACGTGTTCGGCGGTCGACGGCGCGTGCAAAAATACGGTCGATTTTTCCAGGGTTCGGTTCGGCCGCTTTGATCGTGCCGGATTTACCTAGGAACGTATCGTACAACAGGTTTGCGTGCGGCCAGATTTTACGCGCCACAAAACAGTCCGAACGCCGCAACAGCTGCAGGTGGTCGTCATAGAAAATATGCGGTTTGCCTTGGAAATCGAATTTCGACAGGGTTAACGACCGGCTTTCAACCTTGGGCGAATATAGGCGCACCAGCGTCTGGAAATAGCTTTCGTCGGGGATCCAGACCCGTTTGAAATAACGGTCATAAGTCGCCCGATCAGGGTCCTGCAAAATTGCCGACAACGTCTGCCGCGTCAGGCACCACCACTGCGATCCCATGTGCGGCACGATACCTTCGGGAATTTTGCGGCGCAGTTTTATTTTCCGCTGAAGCGACACATATCCATCAAACAATCGGCGGTTCTTTTTCCATGAAAATGGGAACCGCATTGTGAACCGTTCTTCGTCCAAACCGCCGACGGTCCATGGTACATCCGCCGTTGTCGCGCTTTCGATAAAATCGATACGGGGGCGGGTTTCCAGATAGTCGTTCAATTCATCGACTGACCGCAAAGGCAGGCATGATCCGGATGCCAGATAGACATGCGTGACATCGGGGTTGTCGCGCAACATGATTTCAGAGGCTTCTTGGGTCGCGGCCACAATGCCCCATGTGCCCCATTCACACCGATGACGAGGCGAAAACTGCACGGCAGGCAGATCACTGACCGACGATTTGAACCGATCGAATTCTTCGGATTTCACATTGGCATCGACATGAACGACCACAGGGCAATCCCCTGCAACCCAATGGCGGATCACTTGTTCCGCGCGGTGCAGCGCCGTGTGCACCAGCATGACAACACCAACCCGCGTCATGCCCAGTTTCCTTTGGACATAAGCCCTAAAATCTCTAGCTGACGCCAGTTGATGTATTTTTCAGACCACTTGCACCACAGATCGGTGTCATCCTGCAGGCCCGCTACATAGGCTTTGTATTCATGGCTGGCAGCGTAATGTTGTTTACGCAGCAATTCTTCGTGTGCTTTGACGGTCAAAGTGTCCAAGAATTTGGTGTGCAACAAAATGCCCGACGCTTTTTCGCCGCCCCATTCGTCGTAGACGAGGTTCAAACCGCGCGGCAGCAACATATGCGTGCTGCTGACATAGGCGTAGCGGCGGTTCCATTTGACCAATGGCACCTTGTTCAGCGCCGGAGACCGTTGGGGATTATCCTGAAAAAATTCACGCGCTCGCGGACCGCCTTGGATCCACAGGTTCCCGAATTGAGGGTTTCGCTGGATTGTATAGTTTCCACTATCGAACCAATTCGCGATTTCTAATGGATCATCACCACGGCGATACGGGATCGCAGAAATCGGACCCTTGGGATACATATCCAGCAACATCGCCGAAAAAGATTTGATCGACGACGCATCCAACCAATCCGTCAGCGCACGCAAAGGGCGCGTGTCGCAGAACGGGTAGACAAACAGTTCATCAGGATCGACGGTCAAAACCCAGTGCCCATGGGCATAGCGCATCAACAACCAGTTGACCCAATCGATACCAAAGCGGGACCGTTTATAACTTTTCCCCGTCCGCCAGACCGAAACATCCGGCTGATCGGCCAGATATTCACGCCCGCCATCATCGCTATCGTTGTCGATGATCAGGAAGTGGTTCACCCCTAAGTCGCGATAATACTTTAGGAAAAACGGCAAACGCACATCTTCGTTGCGCATTGTCGCAACCAGCAGAATGTCACGGCCACGGATTTGAGAGGTGCGATCGGCAACAACTTTCAGATCGCGCCGCTTACGAACAGCACGAACCAGCCAGCGACGACGCTGGATCCTTAGTCGATACGAACGCCAAAGACCCAAGCTTTCCTCTCTTTCCTCCTAGATACGGGTTTAGCTATTGATCCAAAACCGTATCGAAATGACTGCTCCACTTTGGTGGAACCACATAGGGCTCTCTTTCACCATCGTCTTTTGCCATCAATTGTTTAATTGTTTCCCGCCAAGAATAATTATCCTGTGGGTCCAGGTAAACACCAGTGTCACCCAGAGTTTCGCGATAGACGGGTAAATCTGCACAAACTACAGGCACACCCAGCGCCGCCGCCTCGACTGGTGGTAGACCGAACCCTTCGGCCACGGACGGAAACAGCAACCCTTTGGCCCCATGCAATATCGCGGCCAAAGCGTCATCTGGTAAGTCTGGCAGTTCTACAACACGGTCAACACCACGGTCTAATTGTTCGAACACCGAATGATTCAACCACCCCCGACGGCCGCAAATCAGCAGTTTCGGTTTTTTGTCATCGGGCATTGCCTGCCACAATTCCAGCAGTAGCGCATGATATTTGCGCGGTTCAATGGTGCCGACCGTGACGAAATATGGCTCTGACAGATCCAAGTATTCAGGAATTTCCGCATACCGCGGGACAGGAACGGTCACCCCCAAATGCGCGACAGTAATCGGAGGTAGCCGCCCAAACCTGCGAAATGGGCCAATCATGCTGTCCGCCGCCGCCGCAGAGATCGCGATGACGCGGTCGGCATATTCCGAAACCGATCGCATCATATCCTCGAACCGTTTGATCGTGCGCGGCTCTTGCATTTCCGGCAATTCAATCGGGATCACATCATGCACCATGACGTTGATCCGAACATCGACGATTTGACGCAGCGCCATAAAATAGGCTGTCGTCAAATTCGTATGCCCGACGTTGTAGAAATCAACCGCTTCGGGAAGGTGTTCCGCCAACATAAGAGCCAAGCGACCGCTGCGGCACCGCGCGATTCGATATTGCCGCGCCATAGTTTGCGCTGACTGAACCGCAGCGGGCATTTTCCGCCGCAAACGCGACAACAGATCAGGGTGACCCCAATCTCCAGTCTCGCAAGCCTGTTGAATGACCTTGCCGCCTTCGCGGTCCAGCAAAACATAGCCATAAGCCGTGCGTGCCAAGAAAAAACAGTCGGTTCCGTCATCCAGAAACTGGCATAGATACGCGAACTCTACACGATCAACACCAGTCATAACTTGACCAGCCCGAGACAATAGTCGGGTTAAATCAAGCAATCTGGTGCGTTTTTTACTTTTCGTAGTGTCCACTCTGATGCCAGCGCCATGCGTCCGTTATCATCAACTTTAACGATGATCGCTTCGGCGTCCAGCCCAACTCTCGTATAGCGCGTGAGCTACCCGACACGAGTTTCGTTGCATCACCAGGCCGGCGGTCGCCTTCGACGATTGGAACAGCCTTGTTGGTAACCTCGGCCGAATGGGCCACGACTTCGCGCACAGAAAACCCATCCCCTGTGCCCAGATTGAACACAGTGCTGTCTTTTCCGTCTCTTAGCCATTCGACGCCTTTGACATGTGCATCAACCAGATCGCACACATGCACATAGTCACGGATACATGTCCCGTCGGGCGTATCGTAGTCCGTTCCAAAAATGGTCAGCGCAGGGCGTTTGCCTTCGATTGCATCCAACATCAGCGGAATCAGATGCGTTTCGGGCTGGTGGAATTCACCGATTTCACCATCAGGATCGCCTCCAGCGACGTTGAAGTATCGGAAAATCACGGACCGTAGGTTATGGCTTTGACCAAAGTTTTCCAGGATATCTTCGATCGCGCGTTTAGAGGCGCCATAGGCGTTAATCGGCTGCTGAACACAGGTTTCATCCAGCGTCACACCATCCTGATCGCCATAGGTGGCGCAGGTGGATGAGAACACAAACTGCAGACACCCCGCATCAACGGCCGCTTCGATCAGGTTCAATGATCCAACAACGTTGTTGCGCCAATATGCGCCTGGATCTTTCATGCTTTCGCCAACTTGCGACAGTGCCGCAAAATGCATGACGGCCACAGGTTGGTATTTTGCAAAAACTTCGTCCAAACGCGCGCGGTCTAACAGGTCGCCCTGTTCAAACGGACCGAATTTCACAGCGTCCTGCCAACCCGTAATCAGGTTGTCATAGGTGACCGGCGTATAGCCCGCCGTTTTCAAAGCCTTACAGGCGTGAGAGCCGATATAGCCCGCACCGCCTGTCACCAAAATATTTGTCATTTTTCAACCAGTTATTGGGCGGCGTTTTTGACCGCCATCAGGTCATCCAAGTATTCAGAAAATTCTTCGCGCAGTTCATCACGCGCAAGTCCGAATGACACGGTTGCCTGCAAGAAGCCAGCCTTTGAACCACAATCGAAACGCTGACCACGGAAACGATACCCATAGACGCCGCGGCCTTGCTGCATTTCAGCGGCAATCGCATCAGTCAGCTGCAATTCGCCGCCTGCCCCGCGATCAATGGTTTCAAGGTTTTTCATAACGTCAGGCGTCAGGATGTAACGACCAATGACCGCAAGGTTGGACGGTGCATCCTCTGGCTTTGGCTTTTCGACCATGCCTTTGACTTTGACCACCGAACCCATGTCTTCTTCGACATCCAGCAGGCCATAGGCCGAGGCTTTTTCTTGGGGCACTTCCATCGCCGCAACCATGCTGCCGCCGGTTTGTTCGTAGGCGTCGACCATCTGTTTCAGACATGGGGTTTCCGCCGCAATCACGTCGTCAGGCAGCATCACAGCAAAAGGTTCGTCGCCAATCAAACGGCGCGCACACCAAACAGCGTGACCCAGCCCCAGCGCTTTGTGCTGGCGGATATAGGCGATTGCGCCGCTTTCCATATAGGTGCTTTTCAGCACGTCCAGCAGTTTATCTTTGCCCTTCGCTTTCAGGTCGGTTTCCAATTCAACAGACCGATCGAAATAATCTTCTAACGCAGATTTACCCTTGGACGTGACAAAGATGAAATCGGTGATGCCTGCTTCGCGGGCTTCGTCGATTGCGTATTGAATCAAAGGACGATCAACCAGCGTCATAATTTCTTTGGGAACGGACTTTGTCGCAGGCAAAAAACGCGTGCCCAAGCCAGCTACCGGAAAAATCGCTTTGGTAACTTTTTTCTGCATGGGTGGGGGGCTCCAAATTATAAACTAAAAATATCGCAGTACATTTAGCACGCGAAGTGTAACAGGTGAACGGCGGCCAATGGCATTTACCATAGAAAGCCCACGACGCGTTGTATTTTCGCCTATTTTTTAATCACACACTCGCGTAACCCGTGCAATCTGCCCAATTCGCGGTCAGTTCGTGCCTTTTTGCGGGTCAAACGAAACAATGGATCGTTTCGATCAGACCGACCGAACAATCCACCGCTTTGGAACCAAATTCCATCGTCGCCAAACCGGACACGATGAAAAACGGCCGTCAACGAATATCGGAAAATCGTGACCCGATGCCCTGCGTTTCGCAACGCATGCGCCTGCGCCATCACTTTTTTCAGATTGTACCATCGTGCAATCAATGCGGTATGCCCCAGTGATATGGGATCAGATTGATATTTCAGGAATGGCAATTTCGCAGATTCAACGGGCCCCAAATCAGTAAGATTTGCGGCCAACCCTTCGACGATACCCTGATCAAATGAATACATCAAAGACCGCACCTGAAATGGGTCCAGACGTCCCGCCACCATGTATTCCATAACGCGGCGGTGCTGATGATCCCGGGCTGCGCGAATGATGACATCATGCCGTTCATCGGGGCAATGTTTGCGCAGGTAAATGTACAGGCTACGGCCCTCGTGAAACAACGTACGTGGCGCGCGAAACGCCGTTCGGCGGCTGCTTTGCGCGAATCCATGATGAACCTGCGCCAAAGGCACAATTGCCGTGACGGCCCGTTCTTTGGCGAGCCGCATGTTCACATCCGTTTCATCCAAATAAAATTGAAACGCCGGATCAAACCCGCCCATCGCCATCAATTTGGCACGGCGAAACGCCATGTTAGTGCCTTCGGTCTTTACCCCAAGTGACGGTTCGGTCGTCACACAAACAGGGTCGGTACCTTCAATGTACAGCGGCTCTGACCAGCTATCGGGCCGCACATCGCGCGCACGCCATTGGAACGATATTCCATTGCGTCCGCGCACATACCCACCAGCGGCGACAGCATGGCCTTTTGCAATGGGTTCGACCAAATGATCCAACCACGTCGGTTCCGCCACAGAATCGTCATCGATAAACGCAACGATGTCACCCGACGCGACGGACAGACCCATGTTGCGCGCCACCGAAATATTCGCCGTATCGTATTGAACAATTTTCAGGCGGTCCTTGTATCCTGCTGCCCGAAGCTCTTCTCCGGCATCTGGATCGCAGACGACAATAATTTCGAAATTGGAATAATACTGCTGCGTCAGTGATTTAACACAACGCCGCAGCAGCCGTGGACGATCACGACTGACAACGATTACGCTGACGGGTGCCGCTGTCACGCGGCTCCCATTTTGGCTAGCATCGCTTCGATACGAGGGACGTCTTCGGGGTTGTTCAATTCCCAGAATTGGCGGCCGCGTGCTTCGACCTCGACGCACAGAACATGCACGCCGCGTTCTAGGAAACGCAGTTGTTCCAGACCCTCTAGTTTTTCCAAAGGTCCAGCAGACCAGCGTGGGTATGCCGCCAATGCCGACGGGCGATAGGCATAGCATCCAACGTGGTGATAGACTGGGGTCACTTCGTCATCGGCATAGGTTTTGCCGGTGTAGGGAATGACCTCTTTGGAAAAATACAGCGCGTTTTTATCGACGCCGAACACGGCCGTTGTGCCGCCAACGCGCCCCGCGCGGCGATCCTCTAGGAAACCGTTCAGGGCTTCGCCTTCGGTGACCAGAACAGGGGTCGCGACTTCGGCAACGGGGCTGGCTTTGAGCCCCGCAACCAGATCTTCGACGAACCATGCTGGGGTCAGCGGCGCATCGCCCTGCAGATTCACCACCACGTCAAACCCGCCGCCCAGCGCGTCAAATGCCTCGGCGCAGCGTTCGGTGCCGTTCTGGCACGATTCCGACGTCATGACGACTTCAGCACCAAAGGCTTCGGCAGCATCGCGGATGCGATCATCGTCGGTGGCGACAACAACACGGTCGGCGCCTTTGACGGCCATCGCGGCTTCCCAGCTGCGTTGGATCAGGCTTTTGGATTCGCCGCTTGCGCCTTTTAGTTCGACCAGCGGTTTGCCGGGGTAACGGGTGGACGCATAGCGGGCGGGAATGACGATCAGGGTGGGCATTAGGCTTCTTTCAGGTCAACACCAGGGGCATAAGCGATAAAGAACGGGTTCGCGAAACCGTCTTTGCCATAGCGCAGCGGCTGATGGTCATCAAAACGGATCACGTCGCCACCCGCGCCCGCCAAAACAGCGTGCCCAGCAGCGGTGTCCCATTCCATGGTACGGCCGACGCGCGGGTACAAATCCGCCTCACCTGTCGCAACAAGGCAGAATTTCAACGAAGAGCCTGCCGATTTCATATCCTTGGCGTTGTATTTCGCCAGATAGTCGTCTGTTGCCTGATCGCGGTGCGATTTGGATGCGACGATGTACAGGCCATCGTTGTCGGGTTTCGAAACGCGGATCGGGTTCAGGGTGCCGATGGTGTCTTTGTCGAATGGTGCGACCTCTTCGACCGCGTTGCCGCCAGCATCGGTAAAGAACAGGCGATCCTTGGCCGGTGCATAGACAACACCGCGCACAGGGCTGCCATCAACGACATAAGCGATGTTTACGGTGAAATCGCCGCGGCGGTGTACAAATTCTTTGGTGCCGTCCAGCGGGTCAACGATCAGGAAGGTCGATACAGATTGATCGTGACTATCGGACTGTTCTTCGGTGACCAGCGCGATATCAGGAAATTCAGCGCGCAAACCAGCCGAAATCAACGCATCGGCGGCTTCGTCCGCAGCGGTCACGGGACTGTCATCGGATTTGCTTTTAACTTCGAAATCGGGGCCGTTATAGATTTCCATGATCTTGTCACCCGCTTCCAAAGCCAGACGACGCATCACGATTGTTAGTTTGTCAAAATCCATAATAAAATAACTCCAGTTTTCGGCCGTAATGTCGAATTATTGAACAGTTCATATTCGCCCCTTATGGTATGGCCTAAGACGGACAGCAAGAATTTCGTGCAAGAACAGGCGAATCCCGCCCAGACAGGTGAAAACAGGACATGTTCCAAGTCAGCAAACCAACAACGATGGCCGGCTCGGCCTGGAACATCCTAGAGCTGATATTTCATTCAACCGTACGCGAACTGCGTAAAAGCCACGGCAATGCTGTGATTGGCCTACTGCTGAGCATGTTGCAGGCCGTGATTTTCGTCGGCGCCTTTTATTTCATGTTCATGATTTTGGGCCTAAAAAACGCAAAATTGCGCGGCGACTTTTTGCTCTACATTATGTCGGGCGTGTTCCTATTCCTGACCCACAACAAAGCAATGAGCGCCGTTTTCGGCAGCGAAGGGTCTACATCATCCTTGCTGAAACATGCGCCGTTGAATTCATTCATTCTGATTGCTTCGGCAGCATTGGGTGCGCTGTATATGCAAACGCTGTCGCTGTTGACGATCCTGTTTTTATACCACGCTTTGGGCAACCCTGTTGAAATCCACGATCCTGTCGGGGCCTTTGCCATGCTGCTGCTTGCGTGGTTTTCCGGCGTTTCAATCGGGATGTTATTTCTGGCCGCAAAACCGTGGTTTCCAACGGCAACAGGCGTGGTGCAAACCCTGTATTCACGCGCGAATATGATTGCGTCGGGCAAAATGTTCGTCGCCAACGCAACGCCTGGCTATATGCTAAAGCTGTTTGACTGGAACCCGCTGTTCCATGCCATCGACCAGGAACGCGGGTATGTTTTTGTGAACTACTTCCCGCACCACAGTAACATCACCTACCCACTGATCCTAAGCCTCATTTTTGTCAGCATCGGCCTGTTGGGTGAATTCTTTACCCGTCGTCACGTTTCCATGAGCTGGGGCGCGACCCGATAATCACGTTACAACGCGTAATGTGACATTGATGCGTCCGCCCTTGCCCAGCAGGGTCGAACTGTTGGGTTTGACCCGGTCAATTCCGTGAAACCGCAGTCGTGAAGGACCAGACAAAACGCATACGTCCCCGCTGTCTAGCCAAACGCTTTCTGTTTTTCCGCCTCTTTCGTGATTGCCCACACGAAACAACGCGCTGTCGCCTAGGGAAATGGACACAACAGGCGCATCGAAATCGGCTTCGTCGCGGTCCTGATGCATCCCCATTTTTGCGTCAACATCATAGAAATTGACCAAACAACTTTCGGGACGACGGGCAGATCCGGATACCGCATCCCAAACGTCCATGACACTTTGCGGGATCGGTGGCCAATCCACGCCTGATGGATGACGCGGTTCATAACGGTACCCTTTGCGATCCGTGACCCAACCGAATTCCCCCGCCGAGGTCATGCGCACAGACATTTCTTTGCCGCGCATCGTCATCGGACGAAACAACGGCGCAGCCGCCACAACCGCGCGCAAATCCTGTACCATCGCGGCTTGCATGTCTGGGTCTAGAAACGCTTTGTAAACGGGAACGTCCCGCAAGATCACAGTCGGTGTCGGCAAAGAATCCATTTTCATCGGCCTTCAAATGCTATTTTCACACATTTCCGCGCGTTGAACCCGTTGCAGGGGACAAAACGCACCCTTATATACCCCGTGTTCATTGGTCCGGACCAGTTTCGGGCCAAATTCAACCACGAGGTTCAGGTGCCAACACCGGGCCTGAACTGCTCAAACCGCCTAAGAGGGATTTGAAAAATGGGAAAAGTCATTGGTATTGACCTTGGTACCACTAACTCTTGCGTAGCTATCCTTGATGGCTCCAAGCCTCGCGTTATCGAAAACGCCGAAGGCGCACGCACAACACCATCGATCGTCGGTTTCACCGAAGACGAACGTCTGGTCGGCCAGCCTGCAAAACGTCAGGCCGTCACCAACCCTGAAAACACCGTTTTCGCAGTAAAACGCCTGATCGGCCGTCGCACCACCGACGCAGAAGTCGAAAAAGATAAGGATCTGGTTCCTTACAAAATCATCGACGGCGGCAATGGCGATGCATGGGTAGAAATCCGTGGCGACAAATATTCGCCATCGCAGATTTCCGCATTCATCCTGCAGAAAATGAAAGAAACCGCAGAGAGCTATCTGGGCGAAGAAGTCACTCAGGCGGTTATCACTGTTCCTGCGTACTTTAACGACGCTCAGCGTCAGGCAACCAAAGACGCCGGTAAAATCGCTGGCCTAGAGGTTCTGCGTATCATCAACGAACCTACCTCGGCTGCTCTGGCTTATGGTCTGGACAAAGAAGACACCAAAACCATCGCGGTATATGACCTTGGTGGTGGTACCTTCGACGTGACCATTCTGGAAATCGACGACGGCCTGTTCGAAGTGAAATCCACCAACGGTGACACGTTCCTGGGTGGTGAAGATTTCGACATGCGCATCGTCAACTATCTGGCTGACGAATTCAAAAAAGAACACGGCGTTGACCTGAAAACCGACAAAATGGCCCTGCAGCGTCTGAAAGAAGCCGCTGAAAAAGCCAAAATCGAACTATCGTCGTCGCAGCAGACCGAAATCAACCAACCGTTCATCTCGATGGGTTCGAACGGCCAGCCACTGCACATGGTCATGAAACTGACCCGCGCAAAACTGGAATCGCTGGTTGCTGACCTGATCAAAAATTCGATCAAACCATGTCAGGCTGCACTGAAAGACGCAGGTCTGACCACCGGCGACATCGACGAAGTCGTTCTGGTTGGCGGTATGACCCGTATGCCTAAAGTAATCGAAGAAGTGACCAAATTCTTCGGCAAAGAACCACACAAAGGCGTAAACCCTGACGAAGTTGTTGCCATGGGCGCAGCAATTCAGGCAGGCGTTCTGCAAGGCGACCTGAAAGATCTGGTTCTGCTGGACGTGACCCCACTGTCCTTGGGTATCGAAACCCTGGGCGGCGTGTTCACCCGTCTGATCGACCGTAACACCACGATCCCAACCAAAAAATCGCAGGTGTTCTCGACCGCAGAAGACAACCAAAACGCAGTGACCCTGCGCGTCTTCCAGGGCGAGCGTGAAATGGCAGCCGACAACAAAATGCTGGGCCAGTTCAATCTGGAAGACATCCCACCAGCACCACGCGGCATGCCTCAGATCGAAGTGACCTTTGACATCGACGCAAACGGCATCGTGTCGGTTGCTGCGAAAGACAAAGGCACCGGCAAAGAACAGTCGATCACGATCCAAGCATCGGGCGGTCTGTCGGACGCTGACATCGAACAGATGGTCAAAGACGCAGAAGCCAACGCCGAAGCCGATAAGGCACGCAAAGATCTGGTCGAAGCCAAAAACCAAGCGGAAAGCCTGATCCATTCGACCGAGAAATCGATCGAAGATCACGGCGACAAGGTTGACCCATCGACCGTCGAAGCGATCGAACTGGCTCTGGCAGCGCTGAAGGACGAACTGGAAAACGAAAATGCGGACAAAATCCGTTCGGGTATCCAGAACGTCACCGAAGCAGCAATGCGTCTGGGCGAAGCGATCTACAAATCGCAGCAAGAAGCAGCTGACGGCGGCGACGCAGGTTCCGCAGACGAAGCCCCAGAGTCGGATGACGACATTCTGGACGCCGACTTCGAAGATCTGGGCGGCGACAAGCGCGGCTAAGTCCTAGGCCTAGCCAAGGAAACAATGAAGACCGGTCTGGGATAACCGGGCCGGTCTTTTCCTTTCCCAAAGGGGGAACGTATGTCGAAACGCGATTATTATGATGTTTTGGGGGCTTCCAAGGGCGCTTCTGCGGACGAATTGAAAAAGGCGTACCGCAAAAAAGCCAAGGAACTGCACCCTGACCGCAACGCAGACAATCCCAATGCAGAGTCTCAGTTCAAAGAAGTGAACGAGGCGTATGACGTCTTGAAAGACCCGGACAAAAAGGCCGCGTATGACCGTTATGGCCATGCGGCGTTTGAAAACGGCGGCGGCGGCCATGGCGGCGGCGGTTTCCGTGGTCAGGGCGATTTCGGATCGGCCTTTTCGGATGTCTTTGACGATCTGTTTGGCGATTTCATGGGCGGCGGCCGCGGTGGCGGCGGCGGTCGGACCCGCGCACAACGCGGCAATGACCTGCGCTATAACCTAGGGATCACGTTGGAAGAGGCCTATAACGGGCTTCAGAAAACGCTGAATGTCCCAACGTCCATCGCTTGTGATGGCTGCAATGGCACCGGCGCCGAAGGCGGTAGCGAACCCGTCACATGTCCAACATGTGCTGGCATGGGCAAAGTCCGCGCTCAGCAAGGTTTCTTTACCGTCGAACGCACCTGCCCAACCTGTAACGGCATGGGTCAGACGATCAAAAACCCGTGCAAAAAATGCCACGGTGCTGGCCGCGTAGAGACTGAAAAGTCGCTTTCGGTCAACATTCCTGCAGGCGTTGAGACGGGCACGCGCATCCGTCTTGCCGGCGAAGGCGAAGCAGGCATGCGCGGCGGACCATCGGGCGATCTGTACATCTTTATTCAGGTGGCAGACCACGAAATCTTTGAACGCGATGGCACGACATTGTTCTGCCGCGTTCCTGTGTCGATGGTCGATGCGGCCTTGGGCGGCGATGTAGAGGTGCCAACGCTGGATGGTGGACGTGCACGCGTCAAAATCCCCGAAGGCAGCCAATCAGGCCGCCAGATGCGACTACGCGGCAAAGGGATGCCTGCCCTACGTGGCGGCGGCACGGGTGACATGCTGATCGAACTCAACGTCGAAACGCCTGTCAAACTGACGTCGCAACAAAAAGAACTGCTGCGCGAATTCCAAGAGCTGAGCACAGACAACAACCCGCACGCGTCGAAATTCTTTTCGGCGGTCAAAGGGTTCTGGGATTCGATGAAGGGGTAATTCCCTAACGCACCCAAATCAAAGGCGGCCCCTATCGGGTCGCCTTTTTTTGTTTACCGGTCTTTAACCACGTTTAACGCACTCTGGCCTCATGAGTCGCATAAACCACATGGCCGAAGCGCCACTGCCATTTTTCGACGCGGGCGATGAAACACCCGTTTTTGCGTCGCCCAAAGGCACAACAACACCGTCCTATTTAAAAGATCACCGCGCCCGTTTGCGCGAAAGGTTTATGACCGGCGGCGCGTCACCGATGCCTGATTATGAACTGCTGGAACTGGTTTTGTTTCGCGCGATCCCCCGTCAGGACGTGAAACCACTGGCGCGGCGCCTGATCGAAACCTTTGGCGATTTTGGACGCGTGTTGACCGCCACCCCTTCCAAATTGAAAGAGGTCAAAGGCGTAGGTGATGCCGTTGTCATCGAATTAAAGGTGGTCGAAGCCGCCGCAGGCAGATTGGCCCGCGCAAAGGTGATCCAGCGTCATGTCATCAGCAGCTGGGACGCGGTGCTAGACTATTGCCACACCGTGATGGCTCACCGCGAAACCGAACAATTCAGGGTTCTGTTTCTAGACCGCAAAAACGTCGTTATCGCCGACGAAGAACAAGCCAAAGGCACGGTTGATCATGTGCCCGTCTACCCGCGCGAGGTCGTCAAACGCGCGCTAGAGCTAAACGCCTCGGCGTTGATTTTGGTCCACAACCACCCATCAGGCGACCCTACCCCATCCGAAGCAGACATCGCGATCACACGGCAAATCGAAGACGCGGCAACCGTATTGGGGCTGACCCTGCATGATCATTTGATTATCGGCAAATCGACGGAACTCAGTTTTCGTGCAGAGGGTCTGATTTAGCCGTTGATCCACAATTCCACGCGGCGGTTCATACGGCGCCCCCAAGGCGTTTCATCGCACCCCATGGGCAAAGCTTCGCCAAAGCCCAAGGTTTCGATGACCACATCGTCGGGTATGTCACCACCCAACAGCGTGCGCAATTCGGCCAACACGCTATCTGCGCGGGTCAAAGACAAGGTGCGGTTCGCCTCTGCAGGGCCATTGCCATCGCTGAACCCAACCAGCGCCAACTGGCGGCCATCATAGAACCCATCGCTTATGGCTTTGGCCAAATAGACCAAATTGGATTTGGAAACCGGGGTCAGCGCGGTGGATCCTTCGGCGAAACGGAACGTAGGTGACAGGCGCGCGTGCCCATCCAACTGGCGCAACATATCCTGCAAATCCGATAGCGGCACAGACTGCCCAGCCAACATGATTGCATTGGCCAGTCTTTCGCCTTGGACATCCAGACCGATGGGCACTGCGCCTTGATCCACGAAACCTGCGCGGCGAATGACGGCTTGGGCCTGATGGCTTTGTAGCCAATTTATAAACTCGCGGGCCTCGGGCGCGATGCGATATCCGGGCAGGTACAAATACAATGGCAAGGTCAGCGGATAATCACCCGTTTTCAGCGCTGTCAGACGCGGCACAGACCGCAGGCCACAGACGTCTTGCAACACCAAAGGCGTTGCATTGCCAAATGACCCCATAGGCAAAACGCCCAAACCGCCAATGTCATCCGTGACCGTTGTCGCCAGTTCCGCCATCGACGGCAAACGTGTGATGTCGGCCCGTTTCGCGCTGCCAGACAGCAACAAATCTTCGAACCCACGAATTTGTCCGCTGGATGCATCGGGCAACATTGGGTGAATCGGTATATCTTTGCCACCCAACTGATCCCAATTGACGATGTCACCCCGATAAACCGCCGCCAAATCATCCAGCGAAATCGTGTGCACAGATTGCGCAGGCGAAGCGACAGGCACCAATGCGTCCAAGGCAATGATGCGCGACCGCCCACTGCCCGTTGGCGTGCCAAACCCGGCTTGGATAGATTGCGCCACTTCGTCCGGGGATGCCGGGCGATCGGACATCACAACATCGATCTTACCCTCAATCTGTTCGGCAAATGCCGTCTGGGGATCAGACAGTATGAAATCAACCTTTATGACCGGTGCACCGACCGGACCAACCAAATATTGCAACGCAGTGGTTTGGTCTGTGGCCTGCACATTCCATCCCTTTGCGCGACCAAAGGCTTCGACCAACGCGGGCAACAAAACTTCGCCGATACGCGTTGACCCGGCAAAGCGCAGTTCCGCAGGACCATTAACGACGGGGCAGCGCAAGCCTTCGCAGGTCGTTCCCGCATAGACGAGCGTAAGGATACCGAAATCAGGCGTTTCAAGGCGCAGATACGTACCGTCATAGCCCAACACATCCCCCATCAGGTCAAGGCCCGTGGGCGTTGTGATACGCACAGGTTCGGCATAGGCAGGGACAGAAATACAAAACAACGCAGCCATAAAGGCCGCGCTGATGCTGTTCAGTTTTGGTCTGAGTTTAAATCGTCGCGTCATTTCGCGGCGATCTTCAGGTCCTCGAACATATTTTTCAACACTAGATAGTCACCAACCGCATCGCAATCGGGCATGCGTAACTGCAAATCAACAGCTTCGGCATCATGCAAAGTCCCGATCTGGATACTTTGTGCGGCCACATCGCGTCCGCAGTTGGCAATCGTAATCTCTGCCTCGACGCTTAGGGCGACCTGTTGGTCAGCCGTCGCTGTGCCGGCAGGATAAGTATAGACTTCGGCCAGCATGGGATCAGGCAGTGTGCGATCCCCCAATTCGACCAGAAAGCCATCCCCGTTGTCAGGCATGCCCAGCCAAACATGGCCCGTTTCACCAAAGGCAGCGTTGCCTTCGAATGCGTGGATGCTCACGGCAGCGTCGCCTTGCCACTGCAGGACGGCGCGTTCCAGATTGGCGACCTCGGGCACTTGGGCGGTGGCGACAGCGCCCATACCTTGATCAAAAGAGGCAATAAACATGGCGTTTTCGGATAGCGCGGGAACGGTCAAATTCAATCGGCCTTGGCTATCCGAAGCAGCAGCAAACATCATGCCCTGATGGTGGATCGTGACCCGCGCGTTTGAAAAACACGCGCCATGAACGGTTAGGTCAACCAATCCGTTGCCTTGGGCGGTGGCGACCATTTCGGGCGCGCAAGCCGCATCAAATGGGTCGGCTGCTACGTCCAATTCCACTTCGGGGATCACGGCCGCAACCAATGTGGGCGTAATGTCGGAAATATTGGGCATATCCATCACGGGCAGGGATAGTTCCGCCACTTGATAAGACGCATCAGGGACAGGCATCGACGGGGCGGCATAGGTCAGCCCCAAATCCTGCGCAGGTAGAACGGCCACGTTATGTTGATCGTCGGCACCAAACCGCGCGGCCCAAGCACCGCCGTTCTGCATCACGAATCCAATGGCCAACGCCGCCGAAAACGTCGCGCCTGCCGTCAGTAATTTCCGAGTCGGCAACATATCAAAGCCTCCACCAATCTATCGAGTCGATGGCAGGCTACGTTTCAATGGTGTTCTTAGGTCGGCCCGAAATGGGATTCATTCGGGCCGAAATAAGGCAATTACAGTTTGCCGTGGCAATGTTTGAATTTTTTACCCGATCCACATGGGCAATCATCATTGCGACCTGGATTGCCCCATGTCGTTGGATCGGTTTCATCAAACCCTGCTTTTGCTTCGCCCGCAGGGGCTGCTTGGGCTTGCGCGGCAGCGGCCAATGCCATTTGTTGCTGGCGCTGCTGTTCCATCATCTGACGGACCATCTGTTCCTGCTGTTCTTTGGTCATCGGCTGAATACGCGACAATTTCTGGGTCACGTCTTCGCGTAGGCTTTCCAACATGCCTTCGAACAACTGGAAGGATTCGTTTTTATATTCATCCAGAGGGTTACGCTGTGCATGGCTGCGCAAACCAACAACCGAACGCAGATGTTCAAGTGTCAGCAGGTGTTCGCGCCATTTTGCATCGATGGTGGTCAACAAAAGCTGCTTTTCCACCTGACGCATGGTTTCAGGGCCAAACGCCTCTAGCTTTTCTGCCATCAGCTTGTCGCTGGCTTCGATCAATCGGGTCCGCAGATCGTCTTCGTCTACGCCGTCTTCTTTGGCCCAATCGATGATCGGCACGTCCAGATTCAGCTTTTCAATGGATGCGGCATACAGACCTTCGGCATCCCACTGATCCGCATAGCTGCGTTCAGGGATGAACTGGTCCACAATATCATCAATCGCATCCTGACGCATGTCGGTAACGATTTCGGACAGATCTTCCGCTTCGAGGATTTCACGGCGCTGTTTGAAAATCACTTTGCGCTGTTCGTTCATCACATCGTCAAACTGCAATAGCTGTTTGCGGATATCAAAATTACGACCTTCGACCTTGGCCTGTGCGCGTTCCAGCGATTTGTTGACCCAAGGGTGAACGATCGCTTCGCCTTCTTTCATGCCCAGACCGGACAGAACTTTTTCCAGACGTTCCGACCCAAAGATGCGCATCAGATCATCGTCCAGCGACAGATAGAACGACGAACGCCCTGGGTCACCCTGACGGCCCGAACGACCGCGCAGCTGGTTGTCGATACGGCGGGATTCGTGACGTTCTGTAGCCAGAACATACAGACCACCAGCAGCCTTAACTGCCTCTTCATCTGCTTTGTGCGCTTCTTCGATGCGGGCGCGGATGGTTTCTGGATCGGCGTCAGGTTCTGCGGCGATTGCCTCTAGAACCTTGTGTTCGACGTTACCGCCCAATTTGATGTCGGTACCACGGCCCGCCATGTTCGTCGCAATGGTCACTGCACCCAGTTTACCTGCGTCCGCAACGATCTGCGCCTCTTGTTCGTGCTGACGTGCGTTCAGAACGTTATGCGGTACACCCGCGGCTGTCAGCAACTGCGACAGATATTCGGATTTTTCGATCGAGGTCGTACCAACAAGGATCGGCTGTCCGGTTTCATGAACCTTTTGGATCTCTTTGGTGATCGCCGCGTATTTTTCCTGTGCCGAACGATAAATCTGGTCGTGTTCGTCCACACGCGCCACAGGACGGTTGGTTGGAACAGCGACAACGCCCAAATTATAGATGGTGCGGAATTCGGTTTCTTCGGTCATGGCCGTACCGGTCATGCCGCCCAATTTGTCGTACAGACGGAAATAGTTCTGGAACGTAACCGACGCCATCGTGACGTTCTCTGGCTGGATCTTGCAGCCTTCTTTGGCTTCGATCGCCTGATGCAAACCATCGGACAAACGACGGCCAGCCATCATACGGCCCGTAAATTCGTCGATCAGAACGATGCCGCCATCGCGCACGATGTAGTCTTTGTCCTTGGTGAACATTTTATGCGCGCGCAACGCTTGGTTCACGTGGTGGACCAATGTGGTGCTTTCTGGATCGTACAGCGTATGTTCTGCGTCCAGCAGGCCCGCTGCCTTTAGCTGCGTTTCCAGATAATCGTTGCCTTCGTCGGTGAATGTCACCTGACGGGATTTTTCATCCAATGTGAAATGGTCGTCTTGGATGCCGGGAATGACTTTGTCGATTGTGACATACATTTCCGAACGGTCTTGGGCTGGGCCCGAAATAACCAAAGGCGTGCGCGCTTCGTCGATCAGGATCGAATCGACCTCGTCCACGATCGCAAAATAGTGGTCACGCTGCATCATCTGGGCCAGATCGGTCGCCATGTTGTCGCGCAGGTAATCAAAGCCCAATTCGTTATTCGTCGAATAAGTGATGTCGCAGGCATAGGCGTCGCGTTTTTGATCTTTGGGCTGGTTCGGGATCACAACGCCCGTGGTCAGACCCAACGCGCCGTAGACTTTGCTCATCCATTCGGCGTCGCGTGCGGCCAGATAATCGTTCACGGTCACAACATGCACGCCGCGGCCCGTCAGCGCGTTCAAATAGGCCGCAAAGGTGGACATCAGCGTTTTACCTTCGCCGGTCTTCATCTCTGCGATGTTGCCTTGGTGCAGGAAAATGCCGCCCATCAACTGAACGTCGAACGCACGCAGACCCAGTGCGCGCTTCGCGCCTTCGCGGCAGTTTGCGAATGCTTCGGGCAGCAGCTGGTCCAGCGTTTCGCCTTTGGACAGGCGCTCTTTGAACTCTGCAGTTTTTTCGATCAACTGCGCGTCGGTCAGCTTTTCAAACTCGGGCTCTAGGGCGTTGATCTTTGCAACGACTGGTTTGGTTGCCTTGATCTTGCGATCGTTCGCGGTGCCAAACACCTTTTTGGCCAGCGTTCCGAATCCGAGCATGTTCTCTCCGCGCCCGTTCACGGGCATTATAACATCGTTATGATCAGAGGCCGCTTGTCGCCCGTAGTGGCAAAGCCTAAACAAGGGGCAATCCGGCCTCTATCAGCCTTGAACGCATGTAAGGTGGGGGCCATAAAGTGTCAACGCCGCAGCCCTTTTGCGGCCCAGATGAGAAAAAATTGATGAATTATTTGACCAAATTGGCAGCAGTGTCTGCATTCGCACTGACCGCCGTTGCCGCAAACGCACAAGACGCCGATCCGAACACTGTTGTTGCAACCGTAAATGGCACCGACATCACACTAGGTCACATGATCATCACCCGCGCGCAGCTGCCACAGCAGTACGCGCAATTGCCTGCCGACGTTCTGTATGACGGCATCCTGGAACAGCTGATCCAGCAGCAACTGCTGGCGGACGAACTAACCGACGTGCCAGCACGCGCCCTGATCGCGCTGGAAAACGAAGAACGTTCGATCAAAGCAGGCGAACGCATCGCTACGATTTCCGCTGAAAACGTGACCGAAGAAGCGATCCAAGCCGCCTATGACGAAATGTTCGCCGATGTGACCCCAGCGCAAGAATACAACGCGTCGCACATTCTGGTCGCAACCCAAGAAGAAGCCGTAACCGTTCAGGAACGCGCCAACGCAGGCGAAGATTTCGCAGAACTGGCGATGGAACTGTCCACCGGCCCATCCGGCCCGAACGGTGGTTCGCTGGGTTGGTTCGGCCAAGGCATGATGGTTCAACCATTCGAAGCCGCCGTTATGGAAATGGAAGCTGGCGAAGTATCGGGCCCTGTTGAAACCCAATTCGGCTGGCACATCATCAAACTGAACGAAGTGCGCGATCAGGCATTGCCATCGATCGACGAACTGCGCCCTGAAATCGCGGGCCAGATTGAAGAAACCGTTGTAACCGAATATCTGACCGCTCTGGAAGAAGGCGCCGAGATCACCCGCATCGAAGCAGGCACCATCGACCCAGAAGCTTTGTCCAACATCGACCTGCTGGAGCAGTAATTAATCATGCCCGTCTCGCCTCTTGCCCCTGCGGCATTTCCTGACCTACCGGTCATTGATGGTGTTCGTTTCGCAACCGCTATGGCGGGTGTGAAATATAAAAACCGCACGGACGTTATGCTGGCCGAATTGGCCGAAGGTTCGACCGTCGCAGGCGTGTTCACACGTTCCGCGACCCGTTCGGCTAACGTGCTGGATTGTCAGGTCAAAAACGGCAAGACACAGGCGGGTCGGGCTGCGATTATCGTAAACTCTGGCAACTCCAACGCCTTTACCGGCAGCCGCGGCGTCGAAGCCGTGGACGCCCTATGCGCTGGTGTTGCCGAACAAATGGGCATCGATGCGAACCGCGTGTTCACATCATCCACTGGCGTCATTGGCGAACCCCTGCCCTATGACCGCATCACCGCGAAAATCGGTGAATTGGTGGACAACCTTGACCCTGTTGGCATCGCGCCAGCGGCCAAGGCGATCATGACCACCGACACCTTCCCCAAAGGCGCCAGCGCGACGATCAATGTGGGTGGCAAACCCGTGAAAATCGCGGGCATCGCCAAAGGGTCGGGCATGATTGCGCCCGATATGGCGACCATGCTGGTATACATCTTTACGGATGCGAAAATCGGCCATGATGCGCTGCAACAAGCGCTAAGCCAGCTGACCGACCGTACGTTCAACTGCATCACGGTGGACAGCGACACGTCGACCTCTGACACGCTGCTGATCGGCGCGACGGGGGCTTCGGGCGTGGATGTGACGGACAACGATGATTTCGTTGCTGCCCTGCATGACGTGATGCTGGACCTGTCCCATCAGGTTGTCCGTGACGGCGAAGGCGCATCGAAATTCGTCGAAATCACCGTCACAGGTGCCCAAAACGATCAGGACGCGTTCAAGGTGGCTATGGCGACCGCGAACAGCCCATTGGTAAAAACCGCCATCGCGGGCGAAGACGCCAACTGGGGCCGCGTTGTGATGGCTGTGGGTAAATCGGGCGCTTATGCGGACCGTGATAAACTGTCGATCCGCTTTGGCGATATCGTGGTTGCGGAAAACGGTTGGCGCGCCCCCAACTATTCCGAAGAAGACGCCAGCGCCTACATGAAAAACCAGAACCTTGTGATCGGTGTCGATCTGGGTCTGGGCACGGGCAAAGCCACGGTTTGGACCTGTGACCTGACCTATGAATACATCCGCATCAACGCGGACTATCGTTCATGACGAAAAAGGTGATCCTAGTTTCCGCAGTCGCGCTCATCGATGTTGATGGGCGCGTTCTGCTGGCCCAACGCCCCGAAGGCAAATCCATGGCTGGCCTATGGGAATTCCCCGGCGGCAAGATCGAAGCCGGCGAAACACCCGAGGCCGCTTTGGTTCGCGAATTGCACGAAGAACTGGGGATCGAAACATGGGACAGCTGCCTTGCGCCGCTGACCTTTGCATCGCACAGCTACGATGATTTCCACCTGCTGATGCCGCTGTTTGCCTGCCGCCGTTGGAACGGCACGCCGCAACCCAAAGAAGGCCAAACCCTGAAATGGGTCAGCAAACACCAACTGCGCGACTACCCTATGCCGCCTGCTGACATCCCGTTGATACCGATCCTATTCGACTGGCTATAAACAAGCTACCGATGCCTTCTGCCATCGCAGAGGGCGTCGTTGTATTCTGGCCTTAGGAAAACCTAGCCGAGGGTCAAATCATGCTCCGTACAATCACAATTGGAAGCTGCGTCGCTATTCAGGGTCTATACGTGCGTGATTCGGAAAACGGCCGTGTTGTCGTACGCGTCGGCGACAAACACTATGTGGGCCGCCCAGTTTAAAGCCACCTGTTGCTGACAGTTCGTGCAAGCGCTGAAAATTTCACCGCTCATAGTCTGGTGTTTATGTCAATAATGTGACGGATTTTTAGTGATCGCGCATTCGTTGTGTGATACATATTTACGCACGTCCTGAACGCAAAGGTGACAAAATGCTCAAAACAATCACAGTTGGTAGCTCTGTTTCCGTGCAAGGCTTGTACGTTCGCGACTTGGACAATGGCCGCATCTTGGTCAACGTCGAAGGCAAAAACTATGCTGGCAAACCAGCAAACAAAGCGTCCTAAGCCACACTCACGCTGCCAAATACCCCAGAATACGAAAAGGGGACAGTCATCAGACTGTCCCCTTTTTGCTGTGCCGATGTGGCGTAGCCTTTACAGGCTACGCTCAATCTCTTCGCGTTCGAAAATCTCGATCACATCGCCTGGGCGGATATCATCGTAGTTTTCAAATGCCATACCGCATTCCTGACCGGACTGAACCTCAGCCACTTCGTCTTTGAAACGCTTCAGGGTCTTCAGGGTGCCTTCGTGGATAACCACGTTGTCACGCAGCAGACGTACGCCAGCCGAACGACGTGCCACACCTTCGGTGACCAAACAGCCAGCAACTTTGCCGACGTTGGACACTTTGAACACTTCTTTGATGTTCGCATAACCGATGAAGTTTTCACGGATTTCTGCGGACAGAAGGCCAGATGCAGCCGCTTTGATGTCGTCGACCAGATCATAGATGACCGAATAGTAACGGATCTCTACGCCTTTTTGGTTGGCCGAGTTACGTGCCGGTGCGTTTGCACGGACGTTAAAGCCGATGACAGGCGTGCCCGATGCTTCGGCCAGACCCACGTCGGTTTCGGTGATCGCACCTACGCCGTAGTGAATGACGCGCACGCGGACTTCGTCGTTGCCGACTTTTTCCAGCGCTTGAACGATCGCTTCTGCCGAACCTTGAACGTCTGCTTTCACAACAACAGGCAACTCAGAGACGTTTTCGTCTTCTTTCGCTTTCGCCATCAGCTGTTCCAGCGTGGTTGCTGCGCCGGCTGCTGCGCGTTTTTCTTTCGCAGCGTGGGCACGGTATTCAGCAATCTCGCGGGCTTGTGCTTCGGTTTCGGTTACGTTCAGAACGTCGCCTGCTTCTGGTGTACCGTTCAGGCCCAGAACTTCGACAGGAACCGATGGGCCAGCTTCGTCAACGCGTTCACCTTGGTCGTTGATCAGCGCGCGGACTTTACCCCACTGTTCGCCCACAACAAAGATGTCACCACGTTTCAGCGTACCGTTCTGAACCAGAACGGTTGCCACTGGGCCGCGGCCTACGTCCAGCTGAGCCTCGATCACAGCGCCTTGTGCAGCGCGGTTCGGGTTCGCTTTCAGTTCCAGAATCTCTGCCTGCAGCGCGATGGCTTCTAGCAGTTGATCCAGACCTTTGCCGGTTTTGGCCGAAACTTCGACGTCCTGCACATCACCCGACATTTTTTCGACGATCACTTCGTGCATCAGCAGGTCAGTGCGTACTTTGTCGATGTTTGCGTCAGGTTTATCGCATTTGTTGATCGCAACGATCATCGGAACGCCAGCAGCTTTCGCGTGGTGGATCGCTTCGATGGTCTGCGGCATCACAGCGTCGTCCGCCGCAACAACCAGAACAACAATATCGGTCACATGCGCACCGCGGGCACGCATCGACGTAAACGCCGCGTGGCCCGGAGTATCCAAGAACGACAGAACCGCGCCGGATTCCGTAGTCACCTGATATGCACCAATGTGCTGGGTAATGCCGCCCGCTTCGCCCGATACAACGTTCGCTTTACGGATTGCGTCCAGCAGCGATGTTTTACCGTGGTCAACGTGACCCATGATGGTGATCACAGGTGGGCGAGCTTCCAGATCTTCGGCTTTGTCTTGGACCTGTTCGATCGCCTGTTCAACGTCAGCATCCGACACGCGCTGTACGCGGTGGCCGAATTCTTCGATGATCAGTTCTGCAGTATCTTGGTCGATGGTCTGGTTCTGCGTTGCCATGATGCCGTTCTGCATCAAAGCCTTCACAACATCAGCCACACGTTCCGCCATACGGTTGGCAAGCTCTGCAACGGTGATCGCTTCTGGCAACTGAACGTCGCGCACAACTTTTTCACGCTGCTGCTGGCCACCCATCGCTTTTTGACGGGCTTTTTCCTGCTTACGCTTCATCGACGCCATCGAACGCTGACGACCGTCACGACCGGACAGCGCATCGTTCAGCGACAGTTTACCGGAACGACGTCCGCCGTCACGGCCAGCGCCTTTGCCTTTGCCGCCTTTGTTATCATCGCGGTTATCGTCGCGACGATTGTCGGTTTTGCGCGCGCCCGAAGGTGCAGGGCCCGCATTGCGTGCACCACCGCGATCGTCCGCTTGGTTTTGATCTGCGGCTGGCGCAGCTTTGGCAGCGGCGGCTTTTTTCTTTTCTTCTGCAGCACGTTTGGCAGCTTCTTCGGCTTCACGCTTTTTGCGCTCTTCCTCTTCGGCCTTTGCCTTCAATGCTTCTTCGCGCTCACGCTCTTCGCGTTCCTTGGCTTCTGCCTCGGCGCGGCGGCGTTCGCGTTCTTCTTCGCGGGCCTTTTCTTCGGCTGCGCGTTGCGCTGCCTCTTCGGCTTCGCGGGCTTTGGCCAGGGCCAAAGCTTTCATACGGCGTTCCAGTTCGGCATCCGAAATGCCTGCTGGACGCTTTTTCGGGTCACCCAACGCAGGGGAGGATGATCCACCCGATTTCGCTGCGCCTGGTTTTGGGACCATAACGCGTTTGCGTTTGGTCTCAACCACGACGTTCTTGGTACGCCCGTGACTAAAGCTCTGCTTTACGTTTCCAGAACCGCCACGCAGGCCAAGAGGTTTTTTTCCGTCGTTATCGCTCATCTAGCTTCTTTTTCCTTTCCGGTGGCCGAATTGCCGCCGTCAGTTACACGCATGCTTTTCAGCTTTGCGGCTTCCTCTACAACACGGTCGCTGAGTCCACCAGTAGAGAGCGCGCCATGTATCACACTTTGCCGTCCAAAAGCCAAACCCAATTCGTCGGCTGTCAGGCAATCGAAGTAACGGGCGCCTTGCGGCGTCCATAATTTTGCTTTGCCACGTTCTGATCCGTCGCATGCTTGCAGTAGAACGCGAACACGTGCGCTCCCTGCGAGCCAATCTTTGACCTTTTCAAACCCACAGACCGCCAGACCCGCCTTGCGGGCCAATGCGATCAGGTCAGTAACACGGCGAGCCAACTGGCGTTCGACTTCATCCGCCAGATTGTCCGGCACATTTACTTGTGCCTTTGCGGATCGGGAAAACTGTCCCTTGCCGGCTTGGCTGATCGCATCGCGGGTGGCAGTCACCCACATGCCGCGACCGGGCAGTTTTTCCATGACATCAGGGTAGACCGTATTATCCGGCCCAACCACAAACCGAACCAAACCGGCTGTTGGTTGGACGTCGCCGGTGACTATGCACCGACGTTCCGGGTCTGCGCCCCTGTCCTTATGTTGTCCGCCGCGCGTCAATTACAAGGCCCCCGAGGAATTACTCCTCGGCCTCCTCTTCTTCGACGTCAGCGGTCAGCTCTTCTGGATCGACCCAACCCAGCATGACACGAGCGGTCATGATCAGGTTCTGAGCTTCTTCAAGGCTCACATCGAATTTTTCCAGAACGCCGTCGTCTTTGACGCGTTCACCGTTCACAGTGGTCCAGCCGCCAGCCAGTTCCCAGTCGGCGCAGGTTGCGAAATCTTCTAGCGATTTCACGCCGTCTTCGGCCAAGGCTTCGACCATTTGTGGTGTCAGACCATCAAACGTGATCAGGCTGTCTTCGACGCCCATTGCGCGAGCCGCTTCCAATGCTTTGGCAGCTTGCGCTTCTAGGTAGTCGCGTGCACGTGCCTGCAATTCGTTTGCGGTGTCTTCGTCGACACCGTCGATGACCAGCAGTTCGTCCAGTTCAACGTAGGCCACTTCTTCTAGGCTTGTGAAACCTTCGGCAACCAGCAACTGAGCAAAGAATTCGTCCAGATCCAAGGTTTCGACGAACAGTTTCGTGCGGACCTCGAATTCGGCCTGACGGCGCTTGGATTCTTCTTCTTCGGTCATGATGTCGATGTCCAGACCGGTCAGCTGGGATGCCAGACGCACGTTCTGACCGCGGCGGCCGATGGCCAGCGACAGCTGCTCTTCTGGGACGACGACTTCGATTTTGCCGGCTTCTTCGTCCAGAACAACCTTGGAAACCTCTGCAGGCTGCAGCGCGTTCACAAGGAAGGTTGGCATATCTTCGTTCCACGGGATGATGTCGATCTTTTCACCCTGCAGTTCGTTCACAACGGCCTGAACGCGGCTACCGCGCATACCGACGCAAGCGCCAACAGGATCGATCGAACCGTCGGTCGACAGAACAGCGATTTTCGCGCGCGAACCTGGGTCACGAGCCACCGCTTTGATTTCGATGATGCCTTCGTAGATTTCAGGCACTTCCATTTTGAACAGTTCGGCCATGAATTCCGGTGCAGTACGCGACAGGAAAATCTGAGGACCACGCTGTTCGCGGCGCACGTCTTTGACGTACGCACGAATACGGTCGCCCGGGCGGTACGCTTCGCGGCCGATTTTTTCGTTGCGGCGCAAAACAGCTTCGCCAGCGCCCACATCGACGATCACGTTGCCATATTCTTCGCGCTTAACAGCAGCGTTGATGATGGTGCCGTTCTTGTCTTTGAATTCTTCGTACTGCTTGTCACGCTCTGCTTCGCGGACTTTTTGCAGGATAACCTGTTTCGCGGACTGCGCAGCGATACGGCCCAGTTCAACGGGTGGGACTTCTTCGGAATAGACGTCGCCGACCTCTGGGTTGTCCATGTACTGACGCGCCTGTTCGACGGTCATTTCAGCCTGATAGTTTTCCAGCTCTTCGTCTTCGACGACGGTACGCACGCGGGTAAAGGTCGCTTTACCGGTTTTGCGGTCGATGGATACGCGGATGTCCATTTCCGAACCGTAGCGGGACTTTGCAGCGCGGGCCAGCGACTCTTCCATCGCTTCGACAACCAGACCTGGGTCGATCATCTTTTCGCGTGCAACAGCTTCGGCAGTTTGAAGCAGCTCTAGCTGGTTAGCAGAGGTAATTGCCATTTCTCTTACTCCTCGTCGCCATCAATGATGGTTTCAACTTCGTCATACTGGGCCTCGTCAATCTGGCCCTTGTCCTTGCGACCGCGCAGCACTTCGCGGATCAATTCGTCTGTCAGAACCAGTTTGGCATCCGACAACCATTCGAATTTCAGACCGATGGTGACCTCTTCGGCTTGATCATCCAGCGTGATCAGCACTTCGTCATCTTCGGTACCAGCCAGCGCGCCTTTGAAACGGCGGCGGCCATCAATCAGTTCAGTGGTTTCGATTTTGGCCGTGTAACCAGCCCATTGATCGAAATCCTTTAGGCGGGTCAGCGGACGGTCGATACCGGGCGATGACACCTCTAGGCTATAGGCCTCGACCACGGGGTCTTCGACGTCCAGCACAGCGGAAATCGCAGTGCTGATGTTGCCGCAATCGTCTACTTCGATCGTACCGTCGGGCTTTTGCGCCATGACCTGTAGGATCGTTTCCTTGGTGCTGGTCATCAGGCGCACGCGCACGATTTCAAACCCCATGTCTTCGATGACTGGGGTGATAATGTCTGCAATGCGGCGGTCCATTGCCGCCTTGGCGATCAGATCGTTCATCTGTTCTCCGAACACAAAAAAACGGGCGCGCGGCCCGTCGATGTTTCCCGGTGGAGCGTCAGGCACAAGGCCGTCAGCGCCGCTGTTGAGATGCCATATAGATCGATTGGCACGAATCTGCAAGGAAAACCGTCAGGCCACCCACCAACGTTCGGCAAAACGCGCATTATCCAGCGGCCAGAGGTTGCCGATTTCATGCGGAGTCGCGATCCGCGTGCTGGTCGCGCCGATCCAATTGGCAAAAGCAGGAATGACCATACCGCCATCGTCGCGCAGCATTTTTTGCAGGTCAGCATAGATTTCGCGGCGCAGGTCGCTGTCGAATTCCGCACGGCCCGCGATCAGCAGCTGTTCAAACCGACCGTCTGCCCAGCGCGTTTCATTCCACGGGCTGCCCGCCTTATAGGCTGTGGTCAGCATCCAGTCTTCGGTGATGCGGCCAGACCAATAGGTCGCGGACAACTGCGAATCCGCCGATAGCGCGTCCAAGGTCACGTTGATCCCCGCAGCCGCCAGCGTGTCGCGATACCCGTCCGCCATGGGACGCGGCATCACATCTGCGGAATAGCCCAGCGCCAGATCAACAGCATTCACACCCGCCTGTCGCAAATGCCATTGCGCACGGTCAGGATCATACGGTGTCGGTGCCAGATCGGCGAAATACGCATTCGCAGGGCCAATCGGGCTGTCGGCGGCGACTCGGCCATGGCCATGCAGCACGTTATCCACGATGCCCTGACGATTGATCCCGTGTTTCATCGCCAAACGCATGTGCGGATCGTCAAACGGCGCCTGATCCATGCGCATCGCGAACCCGAAATGCATGTTGCCAGCGGTTTCCAGTATCCGCATCGTCGGATGCGTCGACAAACGCGCCACATAGGACGGATCAACGCGGTCCACCGCATCGACCTGCCCAGTGATCAACGCATTCATCCGCGCCGCGCGGTCGTTCATCGCGATAAATTCAACACGGTCAAACCATCCCGCATCACCGTCTTTGTAATGGCGTTCTACCCGCAGCCCGACGAATTTCACACCGGGCTGGAACTGTTCGACGCGGTACAATCCTGTACCGATGCCTTTGGCAATCGCAGCGTCCATATCGGACGCCGGATAGATGATCAGGTGATAGTCCGACAAAAGATACGGGAAATCCGCATTGCCCGAGGTCAGCGTGAACTGAACACAGTGATCATTCAACGCGGTGATCTGCTGTATTTCATCGACAATCGGGCGGGCGCCAGATTGCGATCCACGGTGCAGATCAAAGGACGCAATCACATCCGCCGCCGTAAAGGCTGCGCCGTTGTGGAACGTCACGCCCTGCCGCAGATCAACCGTCCAAATCCGCCCATCGGGGGACGATTCCCACGATTGCGCCAGTTCGCCGACGATGGATCCGTCTGCAGAAACTTGGGTCAAACAATCAAAAACGGCACCCTGTGCACAGGCAATCATAAAGCTGTCGGAAAAGGTGCGGGCATCCCAATTGTCGGACGCTTGCGCACCAGACAGGCCAACGGACAAACGGCCACCTTGTCCACGCGCAAATGCACCAGCGCCAGCCGCAGAAAACACTGCCGCTGCCATACCATACTGGAGCAATCGTCTACGTTTATAGGTCTGCAAAATGCACGTTTCCTTTATCCGCTAGGCCTGACGACGTTAGACAACCATGCCTATGCGGTCCACTCTTAAAAATTGATCAACCCCATCTCAGACGGTTAGTTTGCGACATAAATTGGCGCAAAAGCGATTGAATTGATTTACTTAAACCCAAGTTTATGTTCTGTTTGCGACATAATCTTAGGGCAAGGCGTCGTTTTTGCACAACTTACCCTAAGCTAATGGCGTGCAGGCTGATGAAAAGCCGAACGCAAAAAACATAGTCAGGGAGACTAAACGTGAAATTCAACAAACTTGGTGCTGTTGCCGCTGTGGCAATGACTTCTGCATTTGCTGGCTCTGCCGCGATGGCTCAGGAATGTGGGTCCTACACGATGGCCGAAATGAACTGGGCATCGGCTGAACTGATGGCCAACGTCGACAAAATCGTCCTAGAGGAAGGTTTCGGTTGTGACATCGAACTGATCCCAGGCGGCACCACGACCATCTTTGCGTCGATGAACGAAAAAGGCGAACCAGATATCGCTGGCGAACTATGGGTCAACGCTGTGCGCGACCCGCTGAACGCCGCGATCGAAGAAGGCCGCCTGCATTCGGTTCTGCAGGGCCCAATCACTCAGCTGGGCGAAGGTTGGTGGGTCACCGCACAATTCGCAGAAGAACACCCAGAACTGAACACCGTTGAAAAAGTGCTAGAGCACCCAGAGCTGTTCCCATACGCCGAAGATGAATCGCTGGGCGCATTCATGGGCTGTCCTGCAGGTTGGGGCTGTCAGCTGTCCAACGCGCAGCTGTTCCGCGCGTTCGACATGGAAGAAAAAGGTTGGACCTTGGTTGATCCAGGTTCGGCAGCAGGTCTGGACGGCGCAATCGCCAAAGCATCCGACCGCGGCGAACCATGGTTCGGTTACTACTGGGCGCCAACCGCGATCATCGGCAAATACAACCTGCAACTGCTGGAATGGGAAACCGAATGGGCTGGCACAGAAAACTGGGACGGCTGTATCGTAAAGCCTGAGCAGGAATGTCTGGACCCACAGCCATCGTCCTACACCGAATCCGAAGTGCACACCGTTATCACCGATAACCTGATGCAGCAGGGCGGTATCGCAGTGGATTACCTGAAACAGCGCGTATTCCCGGGCGAAATCATGAACGCCATGCTGGTATACATGACTGAAAACCAGGCAACCGGCGCAGACGCAGCCTATGTATTCCTAGAAGAGCACGAAGACATCTGGACCCAGTGGGTAACACCAGAGGCAGCAGAAGCCATCAAATCGGCTCTGTAATTTTAGCATGAACTTTTCGAACGGGGGGCTGCGGCTCCCCGTTTTCGCGTAAATGGTCCGCCCGTTTCAACGCATAAAAACAAGGATACATAATGGAATTCCTGACTGAATTTCCTTCTATGGGGCGACGCGATCTAACGTCGCTTCGTCAGGCAATCGATGAAACCTTTCGCAGCTTTTCCCGCGCTTACGGTGAATCGCTCGAAAACTTTTTCGACCCGCTGCTGCATTTTCTGATCTGGTTTGAAAAACTACTACTGGGAATGCCTTGGCCTTTGTTCCTGATCATCATTGGTGGTCTGGCATGGCTGGGGTCACGGTCATGGAAAATCACCGTTGCGTCTGTTCTGGCATTTGTCGCTATCGGCGTGCTGGGCATGTGGGAGGATACAATGGCAACCATGGCAATCATTTCGGTTGCCACGTTGGTCTGTATCGTCGTCGGAATTCCTTTGGGTATCCTCATGGCGCGGTCCGACCGCACACAATCGGTGATCACGCCAGTTTTGGACGTGATGCAAACCATCCCGTCGTTCGTCTATCTGATCCCCGTTGTGATGTTGTTGGGCATCGGCAAAGTCCCGGGCCTGTTGGCGGTCTGCATCTACGCGATCCCGCCCATCGTGCGCCTGACCAATCTAGGCATCCGACTGGTGGACAAAGACGTGCTAGAAGCCGCCGATGCGTTCGGTGCGTCCCCGAAACAAAAACTGCTGGGCGTTCAGGTGCCTTTGGCGCTGCCGAACATTTTTGCAGGCATCAACCAAACCATCATGATGGCGCTATCCATGGTCGTGATTGCGTCGATGATTGGCGTCAAAGGTCTGGGTGTGCCCGTCCTGCGCGCCGTTTCGAACCAATATCTGGCACTGGGCCTGATGAACGGTCTGGCCATTGTTGCGCTGGCCATCATCTTTGACCGCGTCACACAAAGCTACGGCAAACGCCTGCAAGCCTATCGGGGGCAAAGCAAATGACCCAGACCAAAGTCAGCATCAAAAACCTGTACAAAATCTTTGGCAACAACCCGCAAAAGGTGCTGCCAGACGTCAAAGCAGGCATGACCAAACCCGAACTGCTGGACAAACACAACCACGTGCTGGGTATCCACAACGTGTCGCTGGATATCCCAGAAAAGCAAATTCAGGTCGTGATGGGCCTATCGGGGTCGGGCAAATCGACCCTGATCCGCCACATCAACCGTCTGATTGAACCCACCGATGGTGAAATCCTGATCGATGGCGAAAACGTTCTGGCGATGAACGACACCCAACTACGCGAAATGCGCCGTAAAAAGATGGCAATGGTATTCCAGAAATTCGGCCTACTGCCGCATCGCCGGATTGCGGAAAACGTGGCCTATGGTCTGGAAATTCAGGGCGTACCAGAGGCAGAGGCGCAAAAGCGGGCTCAGCACTGGATCGATCGCGTTGGCCTGACGGGATATGAACAGCATTACCCCGGTCAGCTGTCGGGCGGTATGCAGCAACGTGTGGGTCTGGCCCGCGCCTTGGCAAACGACGCCGATATCCTGCTGATGGACGAAGCGTTCAGCGCATTGGACCCGCTGATCCGTTTCGACATGCAGTCCATCCTGCTAGAGCTGCAAAAAGAACTGCACAAAACGATCATCTTTATCACTCACGACTTGGACGAAGCCCTACGTCTGGGCGACAACATCGCGATTTTGCGTGACGGTGCGATGATCCAGCAGGGCGATGCTCAGGAAATCGTTCTGAAACCCGCCGATGATTACATCGCCGATTTCACCAAGGACATTAACCGCGCCAAGGTGATCCGCCTGACGGGTCTGAAATCGCCTGTGACGGGTTATGACGGCCCGACCCTGCCGGGATCTACGGTGCTAGAGGAAGCTTTGTCGCCATTGGCACAAGCCCCCGATCAGACCATCGGGGTAACCGACAAAACCGGCGCGGTGACAGGCACGGTCAACCTGACCCAAGCCATCGAGGCGCTACACGGTTAAAAACAAACGGCCCCAATCGGGGCCGTTTTTCATTGGTGGGCCGCGATGTCATCCATAACGCGCACCAATTCACGGGTAATCCCCGGTTCGGACAGCGCGTGACCCGCATGCGGGATCATTCGCAGGCGCGACCCTTTCCACAATTTATGCAGGCGATAGGCGGATTGCGGTGGGCAAATCATGTCGTAACGCCCTTGCACGATGAACCCGTCAATGCCCTGCAATTTATCCATATTGTTCAGGATCGCGGTGTCGTCCGTCAGGAACCCGTTGTTGATAAAATAATGGTTTTCCAGCCGCGCAAACATGCGGGCGAAATAGGCGGGCACTTCGCCGCTGAAACCATTGGATTCAATCGACGCCAGTGCATTTTCCCACAGAGTCCAAGACCGCGCGAATTTCGCCTCGACCACGGAATCGCCGCCGAATAGACGTTTATGATAAGCGCCAATCAGATCATGCCGTTCGTCCTCGGGGACCATGCCTGCGAAATTATCCCACAGGTCGGGCCAGAAACTGCCAACGCCGCCGCCATAGAACCAATCCAATTCGGGCTGCGTCATCAAAAACACACCGCGCAGCACGATGCCGCGCACATGGTCAGGATGCGTCTGCGCATAGATCAACGACAGGGTCGCGCCCCAGCTGCCGCCGAACGTGTACCAGCTGTCGATCTCTAGGCGGTCGCGGATCGTTTCCATGTCGGCGACCAGATGCCACGTGGTGTTGTGATCCACGCAAGCGCTTGGCGTGGACCGGCCGCATCCGCGCTGATCGAACAAAATGATACGGTACACTTCAGGGTCGAAATACCGCCGCATCGCGGGGCTGCATCCACCCCCGGGGCCACCGTGCACGACAATCACGGGCACGCCATCTGGACGTCCGCATTGTTCGACATAAATATGGTGCCCGTTCCCCACGTTCAGCATCTGCTGGTCAAATGGGTCGATCGGGGGGTAAAGGTGCGGCACAGCGCGTCTTTGACCTGATGTTCTATCCATGGTCCACCTATATAGCACCTCGTGCGTTCAATCCATCACCGCAAAGGTTCACAAATGACACAAACCACCGTTGATCCCGCAGAAGTCGCAAAATTCGAAGCGATGGCCGCCGAATGGTGGGACCTAGAGGGTAAATTCAAACCCCTTCATATGATGAATCCTGTGCGTCTGGGGTACATCACCGAACAAATCGCTGCCGAATTCGGCCGAGACTTGGATTCTGACCGCCCATTCGACGGGTTGCGCATTCTGGACATCGGGTGCGGCGGCGGTTTGCTGTGCGAACCTATGGCGCGTCTGGGCGCGACAATCGTGGGAGTTGATGCCGCTGAACGCAACATCCCCGTGGCGCAAGCCCACGCCCGCCAATCGGGTCTGGACATCGATTATCGTTTCACCACAGCCGAAGCGATGGCCGCAGCGGGCGAACAATTCGACGTCGTTTTGAATATGGAGGTCGTCGAACACGTCGCCGACCCTCTGGCCTATCTGACGGCCTGTCAGCAACTGTTGAAACCGGGCGGTCTGCACATCTGTTCGACCATCAACCGCAATCCGAAATCCTATGCCGTTGCCATCGTCGGGGCCGAGGTCATCATGCGCTGGCTGCCAAAGGGCACCCATGAATGGTCGAAATTCATCACGCCTGATGAACTGTTCGACCTGATCGCCCGCGCGGGTCTGGATCCTGTCGACCGCAAAGGGTTCGTATTCAACCCGATCCTGTGGACATGGTCCGTCAGCGACCGCGATCTATCGGTCAACTACGTCACCGCATCGATCAAACGCTAATAGGCGCGTTTCATCACGCTTGTGATCACCTCGAACGGTTTGAACCCCACACGTTCATAGACGCGGCGGGCACTGCCAGTGGCGTCTGTCGCAATCAACACGGTCGCATCGGGGGCGCGGGCAATCGCCCATTCATGCGCAATACCCAACAGCGCCGCACAAATGCCGCGACCGCGGTAGTCAACATGGGTCGCCACCGCCTGATACCGCGCGACGTCCTGATCGTGGAAAATACCCAAATCGGCGACCAATAGATCGCCATCAAACGCGCCAAACCATTGGCCTTCGCCCCGCGCAATTTGATCGCGGCGGCGCGCGTTGCGGGACTCCAGATAACTGCGATGCGTTGCGTCAGCAAAGCCCAATTCGACGCCGATAGCCTGTTGCGCGTCGATCAGCTGGCCCCAGTCATCATCGCCGATGGGTCGGGCGGTGATGCCGTCAGGCAGGTCAAACCGATTGATGTCACGCCCGCCCGACAGGAACACATCCCGTTCGACGCTGAAACCGCGTTCGCGGAACCAATCTGCGGTCGCTTCGGCCATTTGAAAATCGGGAATATCCCAGCAGATCACCGCATGTTTCGACGTTGGGAAATGCCGATCAAACCGCGCCAAAACCGTCGCGGGATCGATCGGAGGCATCTTTTCCACGATGCAGTTGCCGTACCAAAAATCAGGTTCATCCGGCGTGTGGAATTCGTAGTATTCGGAATGTTCGGTGACATGGGTAAACCCCCGCATCACCATCAGGTCACTGCGTATGCCCTCAGACCGGATCATTCGTTATCGCTTAGGACTTGGCGCAATTCGCGCAACACAGGCAGAACCGACCGCACTTTTTCCGCGCCGACCCGTTCAACCAGACCCGCAATCACCGGTGTCATCGCCGCCAGCGCCGCATCCCGCGCCTGCATGCCAGCGGGGGAGATCGCCACCATTTTGCGGCGGGCATCGTCCCAATCGGGGCGGATATGCACCCAGCCCGCCCATTCCAGTTTACCCAGCGTGTTGGTCATAGCGCCGCGCGTCAGGTGAAACGTTTTCGCCAGCTGCGCAGGGGACCGTTCAACGCCCGAATGAGCCAAATGGTTCAGAACGGAAAAATGCGACAGCTCCATCCCTTTGGGCAGAACGCGCGCAACGTTGGCGCGGGCCAATTGGTCCACCGTCAGAATTTCACTGAACAAAGTCACCGCAAGGTTATTGGTCTGACTGTCCATCGGGGCCCTTAAACTGTTTGTCATGCGACAAAGACGGAATACGCTGCCGTGCTTTTGACACCTCTTCGGGGCAAAGATCAACGAAAACAATACCTTCGGACGTGCCTGCATCCGCAATAACCGCGCCCCAAGGTGAAATAGCCATTGTATGCCCATAAGTTTGGCGACTTTTGCCTGACTTTGCAGGATGCGTGCCCGTTTGCGCAGAGGCCAAAACATAGGCGCCGTTTTCAATCGCCCGCGCCCGCAACAACGGTTCCCAATGCGCCGCGCCCGTCACAGGAGAAAAGGCCGCAGGCACCAGAATGATCGAAGCCCCCGCATGGGCCAACGAACGGTAAAGATGCGCAAAACGCACGTCATAACAGACCGACAGCCCCAGTTTGCCAAAGGGCGTATCGCACACCACCGCCCAATCCCCAGGCCTAAACCCAGCAGATTCGCGGTAGGTTTCGGTTTCCGACACGGTCACGTCGAACATATGGATTTTGTCGTACCACGCGGCGATATCCCCCGCTGGATCGATCACAAACGACCGATTGGCGAACCGTCCGTCAGGATCATCGGTTTTCACGGCAATCGATCCGATCGACAGCCAAATCCCCAATCGCGCGGCCAGATTGCGCAGACCTGCCAAAGTCGGGTCATCGTCCTGATGCCTTAGAATATCGTTCTGATGCGACCGATTTTGCGACACGATATTGGTGACTTCGGGCGTTAGGACAAACCCCGCGCCCTGATCCGCAGCGGATTCAATCATCGCGCTGATCCGCGCCAGATTGTCCGCCGGATCATCCGATCCACAAAACTGGATCAGAGCCGCCTTCATGCCAGCATCGCGTCCAGTTTACCCGCATGTTCCAGCGCATATAGATCGTCGCAGCCGCCAACGTGATCGTCGCCGATCCAGATTTGCGGCACAGTGCGACCACCGTTTGCGCGTTGAATCATTTCTTCGCGGCGCTCTGGTTCGTCGAACAGGTCGACTTCGGTAAATTCGACGCCTTTGGATTTCAGCAACATTTTCGCGCGGTGACAAAATCCGCAAATCGGGGTCGTGTAAATTTCAACAGGTTTCATAGCTCACCTTTTCGATATGCTATGTATCTAGGGGTCTTTGACCGCGCGCGCCAGTGTCAGAACACAAACCCGCCGTGCGCCTGCGGTATGAACAGCCTGCGCCGCAGCCCCCAAAGTCGCCCCCGTCGTCATCACGTCATCAATCAAAATGACGGGCCTATTCGCGATCGCCTCGGCCCTTTTGGGGTTTATCGCTATCGTTCCGTTTTGTGCGGCAATCCGTTCATCGCGCGTCATCCCTTGGGTCGTTTTGGTTCGGACCGTGCGCAGTAGACCGTCTTCGATCACTTGAACGGCGGATCGTTTGGCTATGCCCTGCGCCAATAATGCCGACTGATTGTACCGCCGTTTCAAAAATCGGGTCCAATGCAGCGGGATAGGCAATAAAATGCTGTCAGGTTCCAGCAGAGGCGCCGCAACGCGCGCCATTTGCCGTGACAGCATAGGCACCAGATCGTGCCTGTCCCCATGTTTTAGACCCAGCACCATTTTGCGCCCAGCGCCCGAATACCCGAAAACCGTGCGGCCCTGATCCCAGTCGCGCGGGCTGGCCAGACAGTCATCGCAATGCCCGTCGCCTTCGCCGACCAGAACAACACCGCAGCAGGTGCAAATTGCGCCAAACGCATAATCTGTATCCGCCCAGCACGTCGGGCACAGCCCCGTGTCAGATTCGGTCAACGCGTCGCACAGGCCACATTGACGCGGCATGACCATTCGCAGGATGCTTTGCAACATCGATAGTTTTCCTTACATACAGCCTATGACCAAACCGCCCCAAATCACTGATCGCGCCGCGCTGAACAAAAACCGAAGCCGGATGACCGAAACCTTTCTGTTCGATGCCGTCGCAGACGAAATTCAAGAAAGACTCGGCGAGGTTAACAGAACCTTTACGGACGTTGCCGTTGTGTCAGGGCAGCCAGATTACTGGGGCCAGTATTTCCCGAATGCCACACATGCAGCTGATACGGACCTGCTGGATCTAAAACCGTTGCAGCACGATCTGGTCGTACACGCCATGTCGATGCATTGGGCCAATGATCCGATTGGCCAGATCGTACAGTCGCGCAACGCGCTGCGCCCTGATGGGTTGTTCCTATGTGCGATGTTCGGCGGTCAAACCCTGCATGAACTGCGCACCTGTCTGGCCGAGGCCGAAAGCCGCGTGACAGGCGGCCTGTCCCCACGCATCGCGCCCATGGGCGAAATCCGCGATATGGGGTCGCTGCTACAACGATCATCGGTGGCGCTGCCAGTGGCGGATACAGCCGTGCTGAACGTGTCCTATACCGACATCTGGGCACTGATGCGGGATGTGCGGGCGATGGGCGAATCCAACGCGCTGGACGCACGTCTACGCACGCCAACACGCCGCGCCGTGTTTGAAACGGCAGGCAACATTTACAAATCCCACTACGGCGACGATCAGGGGCGCATCAACGCGACCTTTGAAATCATCTATCTGACCGGATGGGCGCCATCGGACGATCAGCAAAAACCGCTGCGTCCGGGGTCGGCTCAGGCGCGGCTAGCTGACGCGCTGGGTGCAAGAGAACTGAAACTACCCGATACGAATAATTGACCATTGCGGCTGGCGGATTAACTCTGCCCCTAAAATGCGGAACGAGGAATATGACCCAGACCAAGAACACCGGCGGCATCGCCGTTTGTCCGGCCCACGCGCCAAAGGATCACCCCAAAGTCAAACCAACACGCATTGGCGTTTTGCTAGCTAACCTAGGCACGCCTGATGGCACCGACTATTGGTCCATGCGTCGCTACCTAAGCGAATTTTTGTCGGACAAACGCGTGATCGATTATCCCGCGTGGAAATGGCAGCCGATCCTGCAGGGCATCATCCTGTCGATCCGTCCGCAAAAATCCGGCGCGGCCTATAAATCCATCTGGAACAATGAACGCGACGAAAGCCCCCTACTGACGATCACGCGCGACCAAACGGACGCCATCCGCAAAGAGATCGAGGCCGCCTATGGCGATCAGGTGATCGTTGATTTCTGCATGCGCTACGGCAACCCTTCGACCGCGTCCAAGGTCAGTGAAATGGTCGCGGCGGGCTGCGATAAAATCCTATTTTTCCCGCTGTATCCGCAATACGCAGGCGCAACATCGGCCACTGCGAATGACCAGTTTTTCCGCGCCTTGATGGACGAAAAATGGCAACCTGTTCCGCGCGTTGTTGCCCCCTATTTCGAACATGAAAAATACATCGACGCGTTGGCCGCATCCGTTCAACGCGCCTATGACGCAGCCGAAGTCAAACCGACCAAACTGGTTTGTTCCTACCACGGCCTGCCAAAACGCTATCTGACCGAAGGCGGCGATCCGTATCACTGCCAATGCACCAAAACCACACGCCTGCTAAAGGAACGTCTGGGGTGGGCGGACGATCAGATCATCACGACCTTCCAGTCGAAATTCGGCCCCGAAGAATGGCTTCAGCCGTACACGGTCGAAGAAGTCGCGCGCCTGGCCGAACAGGGTCACACCAATATTGCCGTCTGCGCCCCTGCATTCAGCGCCGATTGCATCGAAACGTTGGAAGAGATCAACGAAGAAATCAAAGAAAGCTTTGAGCACGCAGGCGGTGAACATTTCACCTATATCCCGTGCCTGAATGATGATCCGGCGCATATCGACGCGCTGACGGATATCATCAAAACCAACCTTGCGGGTTGGATCGACTAAAACAAAAGGGCCGGCTGCAAACGCAACCGGCCCTTTTTAATTCGATTACAGAACAGAAATTAGTTCTGCGACGCTACTGCGATCAGTGCCAGAGCGATCATTGGGATGATCAGGCCGTTCGACGACGATGGTGCAGCTGCTTCTTCAACAACAACTGGTTCCATGACAACAACAGGTGCCATGCCGCCAGCAACAGCGGTCGATGCAACGCCAGCGAAAGCAGCGGCCAGAGCGATCTTTTTCATAATATTTCTCCAATTCTTGCCGGCTGACCAAAGGTTGAGGGCGGCAGCCGACAAATAAGACTTACCTCGTGTATTCTGTAAACTAGAACTTTCTGAGGTTTGCCAAGCAATTTAGATAAGATTCACACGATCACACGGGCAAATTTGTCAAATTAGCAACACTTGTGTGCCGACTTTGGTCAAATCATACAAATTTGCGATATGTTCGTTGTACAAACCGATGCAACCATTTGATGATCGACGCCCAATTTTTCGCGTATCGTGGGTGCCGTGGATGCGGTAATAGGTCCACGACAGGTATAATGCATGCGTTCCCAACGGATTATCCGGGCCCGGACCAATGTATTCAGGCCAATCAGGATTACGTTCCAACATCGAAGGGGTCGGACGCCAATCAGGGCCAACGACCTTGCGAATAATCTCTGTTCGACCCAAGCGCGTTAAATCCGCAGTCATCGGAACAGATGTCGGGAACAGTTTATAGACCGATTCGTCTTCGGACCAGAAATGCAACGCGCGGCTTTGTGTATCGACCAGAATTGCGCCGTTGTTCAGGTTGGTGAAATATGGCTGCCAATCCAACGAACGAAAGCTGGAAATATTCCGCTGCAACGACTGCGACAGGTCGCCTTCGATTTCGGTGGAATTCGATGTTTGTGCAGCTGCGGTCGACCCAATGGTCGCGGCCGTCGCCGCAAGAAAAGCACGGCGGCTAAATGTATTGGTGGTCATAACGATGTCTCCTGTCGGGATCGCCCGATTTCCCCGCAAAATAAGAGGTTGTACTGTGACAAGCAATTCACACCATCGGGAGAAGTCACTTTCTTGCTTTTGGTGGGTTTGAATTGCCACTGCGCTATGGATATGGATGGTCCAACAGAATGGAGTTCGCAATGAATCGTCGCAGTGTTGTGTTTGGTTTGGGTGCCTTGGGTTTGTCAGCTTGTGCAGCTGCCCCCGTTGCCACGGCGCCAAATGGTGTCCGCATCTATATGATTGACCCTGCAGACGAAGGCGCAATCCAGTTCCGCGTTCTGGACGGCGTCAACGCCCTGCGCCAAAGCGCTGGCCTGCGCCCCGTACAATTGAACGCACGCCTGAACGCTGCGGCTGCGACGCATTCGCGCGACATGTCGCTGCAGAACCGCCCGTGGCATTTTGGATCTGACGGATCTTCGCCTTTGGATCGCGGTCGCCGCGTCGGATACGAAGGCCGCATTTTGGGCGAAGCGATTTCCGAAACATTCGAAACAGAGCTGCAAACCCTCACCGCTTGGGTCAGCCAAACGGATACACGCGCCGTGATCATGGACGCCGACGCCACCGATTTGGGTTTCGCATGGTTCCAAGAACCCAACGGCAAAATATGGTGGACGATGGTGCTGGGTCAGTCGGCCTAAGCCACGATCAAAATCGGCGTGCCGGTTTTCACCATCGCAAAAATATCTTCGATTTCATGATTATGGACCGCGATACACCCCGCGGTCCAATCCGTATTCGCGTCGACATCTGCGGGCGTACCGTGGATGAAAATATCCCCGCCCGGCGACCGCCCTTGCGACCACGCGAAAGCACGATCCTGCGCGTTGGGATATGAAATGCCGATCGACAGGTGAAATGCGCTGTTCGGGTTATGACGGTCAATCACATACAGTCCTTCGGGCGTCCGTCCGTCGCCTTCGAATTGTTTGTGACCTTGTGGCGCAAACCCCAATTTCATCGCGAAATCCGCCAAAACGGAATCGTTGTTCATCAGATACAAACGCCGTTGGGATTTACTGACATAAATGCCTGTGACGTCGGGACCATCATAGGTTTTGAAACGTGGTGACGTGCACCCCGCCAGTCCTGCGCCCAAGGCCAGGATAAAACTGCGCCGCGTAAACATTGCTCACTGCCTCTAGCTTTTCGCTATTTTATCCACAGTATAAACGATTTGCTTATGCGTCGCTAGAAGGCTGCTGATCACATTTTTGAACGAACAAAGGCTGCCACAACTTCGGTGTGGGGCGACCAGCGGAATTGATCAACCGTGCGTAGCGCGCTGATCGCGAATCCAGCATCAATCAACGTTTTCGCGTCCCGTGCGAATGTGACGGGATTGCACGATACCATTGCCACCGTTTTCAGGTTTGACGCCGCGATTTCCGCGATCTGTGCTTCGGCTCCGGCGCGGGGTGGATCGATGATCGCAGCATCAAATTCATTCAACTCGTCGGGCAACAACGGACGACGGAACAGATCGCGCGCTTCGGTCGTGATGGTGTGCAAACCTTGGGTATCGCGCCATGCACGGTCCAATGCCGCCATCATTACCTTGTCGCCTTCGACCGCGTGAACGTCTGCCGTTTTCGCCGCTGGGAACGAAAAAGTGCCCGAACCCGCAAACAGATCAACCACACGTGCAGCGTTGCCCACAATCGCCTGAACAGCCGATTGCAACGCGGTTTCGCCTTCTTTGGTCGCCTGAAGGAACGCGCCGGGTGGCGGCACAATCCGCGCGTCGCCAAATTTCTGGCGTGGCGGTCGCAAAGTCACAACGGGTTCATCACCCCAAACCAGCCGCGCAATATCGTATTCATTTGCCCAAGCCGCCAAATCAACGCGCAACTGTTCCGTCAATTCAACCGATGTTGAAATATGAACATCGGCGCCATCGATGCTGTCGGTCACGGTCAAACCGATTTCGCCTTTGCGGCTGGCGGCCATACGGGTCAATTCGACCAATGCAGGCACCGTTTTCAAAATAGCAGGCGTCAACAGCTGGCAATCGGGGATCTCTACGATTGTATCCGACGCGCGTGCGTGGAACCCGACCAGGGCGCTTTTCTTGGTTCGGCGACCAGACAATTTGGCGCGGCGACGCGAATTCGCAGGCGAAGTATCGACCGCCTCGACCTGTGCGTCGATCCCTTGGGCTGCCAATGCACGCGTGACGATGCCCGTTTTCCATTGCGCCACAAATGGTTCTGATGCGTGCTGCATCGCGCAGCCCCCACACGCCTTGAAATGACGACAGACAGGAGCGATCCGTTCCGCCGACGGGGATAAAACCCGCACGCCATCGGCTGTCAGCTCGACTTCTTCTCCGGGCAAAACACGCGGCACCAAAGTACCATCGTCCGCGCGCCCCAGACCCAAATGTGTAATGGATTCAATTTTCATGCAGCGGTGATTAGCAACTGGGCGCGATCAGTCAATGGGCGCAATCACTCTGCCCCCAAAAATCCACCCGATTGACGCGCCCAGAAACCCGCGTAGATGCCTTGTTTCGCCAATAACTCGGAATGGGTTCCGATCTCTGCGATGTGGCCTTTTTCCATCACAATGATCCGATCCATCCGCGCGATCGTCGACAAACGGTGCGCGATTGCGATCACTGTTTTGCCGTCCATGACATGATCCAGACTGGTTTGGATTTCGGCCTCTACCTCTGAATCCAGCGCTGATGTGGCTTCGTCCAATATCAATATCGGAGCATCTTTCAAAATCGCGCGGGCCAGCGCGATCCGTTGACGTTGACCGCCCGACAATTTCACGCCGCGTTCCCCCAAAAACGCGTCATAGCCAGACCGACCTTTGAAATCGCGCAGGTTCTGGATGAAATCGTCTGCGGCTGCCAATTTTGCGGCAGCAACGACTTCTTCGTTGGTGGCGTCTGGGCGGCCATAGCGGATGTTGTCCAACGCCGAACGGTTAAACATCGCGGTTTCCTGCCGCACGACCGAAATTTGACGGCGCAAAGCCTCTTGGGTCAGGTCGCGGATGTCATGACCATTGATCGCAATTCGACCCTGTTCCACGTCATATAGCCGCAAAAGCAACGACACGAACGTTGATTTGCCCGCACCAGATGCCCCGACCACGGCCAGTTTTTCGCCCTTGCCGATAGTCAGGTTCAGATCGTGGATCGCGGTAATTTCCCCGCCATAGGAAAACCCGACCTGATCATAGATGATCGCGCCTTTGCCATCGAAATCGTCGATCGCATCAGGCCGGTCCAACACATCGTGCGGCTTGGCCAAGGTCTGCATGCCGTCTTCGACTTCGCCTATGTTGGAAAAAATCGAAACGGCGGTGAACCCCAACCGATTGGTCAGCATGCTAAGCCGTGACCCGATCATCGCCGTCACCGTGATATCACCCACCGTGGCCTGACCGATGGACCATAAATACAAACTGCCCAAGATCGACACGATGGGTAGAATTCCGCCCAAAGTCACCAAGGTCATCCGAAAGGCACCGACCAGATATCCAAACTCTGTAGCGCGGGTGCGAAACGTGTCTAACGCGTCCAAAGCGGCGCGGTCTTCGTATTTGTGGTGGGCGAATAATTTCACGGTCGCGATGTTGGAGAGCGTATCCACCAACTGCCCAGACACCACCGTCCGCGCACCCGCCCGTTGTTTGGATTTTTTCATGACGCGCGGAATGAAAAACCACAGCGCGACGGCATATAGCGCACCCCAAATGGCAAAGCCCAACAACAAACGCGCATCGATCCCGCCCATCAAAATCAGCGCACCAACAAACATCGCCAGGGCGAACACAACAACATCAGCGGTTTCGACGATAATATCCGTCAAAGACCGCGCGACCTGCATTGTTTTCTGGCTAATCCGCCCGGCAAAGTCGTTTTCGAAATATTGCATCGAATGCCCCAACGCGTATCGGTTTAGGCGGCTAATGATCAGGGGAAACAAATTTGGGTGCAGCAGGACAGAATTGGTCGCGGCATCCGCTGTTAGAATAACGGGCCGAAGGATCAGGAAAAACACCAAACCGATAGCAATTATGCCCGCAAAGGGGCGCCAAAACCCCTCTGACTGCGCACTGGACGCCGCACCAACCACCCACCCCGCAAAGGCAGCCGACGCCAATTCGATCAAGCCGACCAAAAATGCTGTGGTCACGGCCAATAGGATTGCCTTCTCGGCTCCGGAAACGGCCCAACGGCCAAAGGCGAACAAACGTCTGGGGGGCGCACCGTCCGCTGGGGCAAAAGGATCAATCAACGTATCGACCCAAGTCTGGATCCGCGAAACTATGGTCATAATATTCCCTGCAATTCGTCGAAAAATGCAACGTCGGTGGCGGAATATTCAATGAATATCGGCTAAAAGGCGTTTGCCCAATCGGGCCTAATGATCCTGACTATAGGCCCTTTAACGCGGTGGTAAACGCTACCCGTCGCACAATTGCGATTTCGTGAGCGAAAAGCCAGAATTGATCCACGCCTGCTCTAGCTCTTTCAGCTTTACCCCCAATGCCGCGCCGGAATAGGCTGGCATAAGATCAACGGCACGCACTGGAAACACCTGACGGCTGGCGTGTTTGATTTGGTCAATTTCGGATTGGACAACCGGCTGTCCCATTAACGCTTGCCGCACCAGATAGCTATCAAGGCACGTTTCTTTGAACCGATACCCCATTTCTGTCAAATCAGTCTCTAATCCAGCGAGAATTGCGTCGAATTCTTTGCGTTCGGCATTTGAAAACCGTAGACGGTCAGGCACATTTTCACCGCCCATCACAGCAAAACGGCGGATCGGGTTTACCGTTTCCCCCGCTTCAATGTGAACCAACACAGGTAATGCGGCAGCAGACGCACCGGGCAACACAGCCGCTAAGACACCGCTCGCCTGCATTGCGGAAACCGCAACGGACGGGTCGGGCGCAGACAACAGTTTACGCATCTCTGATCCAATGCGTTCCGCCGAAATTTGCGCCAAACCATCGCTATGCATCGCACAGGCCGCCAGCCCGTCGGCATCAATGCCCAGCGCGTCATCGCCATACCATGCGGTGAAACGGAAAAACCGCAGGATACGCAGGTAATCCTCTTGGATGCGGGCATCGGGATCACCGATAAATCGCACGTGCCGACGTTCAAGGTCAGGCAGTCCGCCGACGGGATCAAACACCTGCCCCGCCGCGTCGCAATACAGCGCGTTCATGGTGAAATCGCGGCGTTGCGCGTCCTCTTCTTTTGTGTCAGAAAAGGCGACTGTGGCGTGACGCCCATCGGTTTCCACATCGCGGCGGAACGTTGTCACCTCAAACGGGATGCCATCCGAAATGATCGTAATGGTGCCGTGGTCGATACCTGTGGGAATTGCCTTTAATCCAGCCTGTTTTGCCTGTTTTAGGGTCTGTTCTGGCCGCGCGTCGGTGCAGATATCCAGATCAGATACCGGCGCATCAATCAGCGCATTCCGCACACATCCGCCGACAAAATAGGCCTGAAACCCGCCATCTGCCAAAGCCGCACAAACCGCCTGAGATGCGGCGCTGGTCAACCAATCCGCCGTCAGTCGCATAACCGCCCCGCAAGCCCGCGCAGCATCCGCGCTGTTGCGCCCCAAATGTAATATGGCCCGAATGGAGCCACGTAATAATACCGCTTTCGGCCCTGCCAACGGCGGCCTTCGATGCGGAAATTGGCGGGGTCTGCGATATGATCGAACGGGACAGTGAAAATTTCAGCCACTTCGCCATGCTCGGGGCGGTGTTCGAAATCCCCACGGATCATCGCCACAACAGGGGTCGCGATATAGCTGGTCACCGTTTCATGCGGCGGCAAAAGGCCCAGAATATCGACCTGTTCGGGCGGCAGACCGACCTCTTCTTGGGCTTCGCGTAGGGCGGCCTGTTCCAGTGTTTCGCCCTGTTCCAATTTACCCCCTGGAAACGCGATCTGGCCTGGATGGTGTTTCAGCCGCGCTGACCGTTTGGTCAGCAGCAACCGCCCGTCTTCGTGAAACGCGACCAGCACTGCTGCAGGTTTCAAAACGCGGTTTTCAGGCAGTTTAGTGTCTGGATTCAGATCAAAATCCGAAGAATCTCCGCCCTTTTTGGCAAGGGCAGAGATCAATAGTTGTTCTATCGAATTATTCGGCGTCATCCGGTTTTACCGATGCTTCAAACCCCAGAGTTTTGGGGTCGAATTCGTAATGCGCGCCGCAGAATTGGCAATCGGCGGTTACGATACCTTCGTCCGTGGTCATATGCGCGATGTCTTTGGCCGAATAGATCGACAGGCTTTCGCGGACGCGGTCAGCGGAACAGGAACAGCCGAATTTCACCGACTGCGGATCATAGACGCGCGGCTGTTCTTCGTGGAACAGACGGACCAACAGTTCGGTCGGCTGCACCGATGGGCCGATCAATTCCAAATCGTCCACGGAATCCAGCAGGATGTTCGCGCGGTTCCAGTTTTCACCTTCGTCTTCGTCCAGCAGATCGTTGGCGGCCAGCAGGCCAGCCTCGCCCGATCCGCCTTCGCCGGAAGCGAAAGGCGATGCTTTGGGCATGTGTTGCAACATCACGCCGCCCGCGCGCCAGCTTTCGGCCTGACCCGCCAGTGTGGATTTACCAAAGGACAGTTCAAACCGCGTCGGCAGCTGTTCGGACTGCGCGAAATAGGTTTCCGCACATTTCGACAGCGATCCGCCTGCAATGGGCGTGATACCCTGATACGGCGTCATGCCTTGGCCTTGGTCGATCAGGATTGCAAAATAACCTTTGCCGATCATGTCGAACGCTGGTTTCGATGCATCCAGACGGGCGTCATCGAACGACGCATAGGCACGAATACGGGCGATATCGCCCTCTTTTTGTGGGGCGTAGTAATCGGTCGCAATCAGGCGTGCAGGACCGTCACCGCGAACCTGCAACGACAGTTTCCAGCGTAATTTCATCGTCTGACCGATCAGCGCGGTCAGCAATGCCATTTCCGCAACCAATGCTTCGATCTGGGCGGGATAGTCGTGCTGCGACAGCACCTGATCCAACACACCGTCCAAACGGGCCACGCGGCCGCGCACGTCCGATGCATCCAGCTGAAACGGGAGGACAGTATCATCCCATGCGATTTGACTGCCGAGGTTCATAGGCTTTCCTTACTTGGCGCGATTTGGCATATCGTGTCCATATAAGCGCATCAGTGGCAGGTCCAAGGGGTATTTCGTTATGAAACGATATGGTGAACCAGTTAAGGCGGGCATTCAATACACAGCGCGCCCCGGCGTTTACGTGATTTTGCCGCGCGGAAATCAATTGCTGGTCACACTGCAAGACGGCGATAACCCTGAATTCCAACTGCCCGGCGGCGGTATTGATGCAGGCGAACACCCCATTGCGGCCTTGCACCGCGAAGTGATGGAAGAAACCGGTTGGACCATCGCCGCACCGCGCAAACTGGGCGCCTATCGTCGGTTCTGCTATATGCCGGATTATGACAAATGGGCTGAAAAGATCTGCCACATGTATATGGCGCGCCCGATCATGCAGGTGTCAGACCCGTTAGAGCCTGACCATACCCCAGTTTGGATGCCAGCCAATCAGGCGGCCGTCACGATCGCCAGCGTGGGCGACCGTGCATTTGTGCAAAGCCTGCTTTAGTCCGCCAATTCGCGGCCTTCGATCAGCATCCCGTATAGCGTTGTCAGGACGCTAACGTTGACCATGATAAACAACCAGTTGGTCGCGATATCCAAAACGAACGCGATAATGGTCGCAAATTCATAGAACATGCCCACAATCAAGGTAGAGGCGAAATTCAGGGCGATCAAAATGGTCGTTACGCCTAGAATTTGGCCCGAGGCCGATTTGGTTTTTTCCATGGATTGGCCAATCGACATATTTTGTCCAACGGCGGCGGCAGGAAGGATCAGGCCGAAACGCAAACCAAGGAAGTTGATCAGCAACATCACCAAACCCATGCCCATCGACAACAGGAACAACCCGCCCATCGACAGCAGCATCATGACGACCATTCCAGCCGCTGCGCCGATCAAAATCAAGATCAATGCGATTACGATGGATTTCGCGACATAATTCCCAATCGGGCGATCCGCCAACGCTGGTAAAACACCTGGATATTCTTCTAGCAAAATGAACCGGTGCCATGCGACAGCGATCCACGCAAAAATAAATATCGCTGCGGCGCACAGAATCAAAACGGAAACGAACAAGGCGCCCGCAGATGCGTTTTCAACGGACTGCATCGGGTCGATTGACGTAAACGACACGTTCGCAACGCCGCCAAGAACAAGCGCCAGCAACACGAAAATCAACATCGGTCCAACCGACACCTTTAGCGCGTCGCCAATGTTGCCAAAAATCATGCGAAACGCGTGAAGGACAATTTTCCAAGCCACGATGAAACTCCTAATCCAAATTTCCGCCAAAAGGCCATGAATACGGGCGATTGGTCAATGGGCTACCCTTGCTTGCCACATGAAAAACAGGTATCGCGCCTTGGATATTCACAAAGGAGCGCCAGATGTCTGCACCAAAGAAAGTGGTCCTTGCCTATTCGGGCGGACTGGATACCTCGATCATCCTGAAATGGCTGCAAACCGAATACGGTTGCGAGGTTGTCACCTTTACCGCTGACTTGGGCCAAGGCGAAGAGCTGGAACCAGCACGAGCTAAAGCAGAGATGCTGGGCATCAAATCGGAAAACATTTATATCGAAGACATCCGCGAAGAATTCGTTCGCGATTTCGTTTTCCCGATGTTCCGCGCCAACGCCGTCTACGAAGGCCTGTACCTGCTGGGTACCTCGATCGCGCGTCCTTTGATTTCCAAACGTCTGGTTGAAATCGCACGTGAAACCGGCGCTGACGCTGTGGCACACGGCGCGACCGGCAAAGGCAACGATCAGGTTCGTTTCGAACTGGCCTGCTATGCCCTGAACCCAGACATCAAAGTGATCGCGCCTTGGCGTGAATGGGATCTGTCGTCGCGTACCAAACTGCTGGAATTCGCAGAACAGAACCAGATTCCAATCGCCAAAGACAAACGCGGCGAAGCGCCTTTCTCGGTTGATGCGAACCTGCTGCACACGTCGTCCGAAGGTAAAGTTCTGGAAGATCCGGCCGATATGGCACCGGACTACGTGTTCCAGCGCACCGTTCACCCAGAAGACGCACCAGACACCCCAGAATTCATCGAAGTCACCTTTGAAAAAGGCGATGCAGTTGCGATCAACGGCGAAGCAATGTCGCCTGCAACCATCCTGACTCAGCTGAACGAATACGGCCGCAAGCACGGCATCGGTCGTTTGGATTTCGTTGAAAACCGTTTCGTCGGTATGAAATCGCGCGGCATCTACGAAACCCCTGGCGGCACCATCTTGCTAGAGGCACACCGCGGTATCGAACAGATCACTCTGGATTCGGGCGCAGGCCATTTGAAAGACAGCCTGATGCCTCGTTACGCCGAACTGATCTACAACGGTTTCTGGTATTCGCCAGAGCGTGAGATGCTGCAAGCCGCGATCGACAAATCCCAAGAGCACGTAACAGGCACCGTTCGCCTGAAACTGTACAAGGGTTCGGTGAACACTGTTGGCCGCTGGTCCGATCATTCCCTGTATTCCGAAGCGCACGTCACTTTCGAAGACGACGCAGGTGCATACGACCAGAAAGACGCAGCAGGTTTCATCCAGCTGAACGCGCTGCGCCTGAAATTGTTGGCAGCACGTAACGCCCGCGTCAAAGGCTGACGCAGCGTTTCGATTGATTGATTGATGGCCGTCCCCTAGCCGTAAGGCAGATATAGGGGGCGGCCATGACTTTTTCAGACATCGTAGACATGTTGAAACGCGGACTAGAGGGCAAAGAATTGTCCAACGTCCTGAAATTTGACTGCGGCGATGACGGCAGCGTTGCGATCGGGCCGAACGGCGTATCAACCGACAACCCCGATGCCGATTGCACCATCAAAATCTCTACCGCCAATTTGGAAAAGCTGCTCAAGGGTAAATTGAACCCGATGACGGGGCTGGCGATGGGAAAACTGAAAATTTCGGGCAATCCAGCGGTTGCCATGCAACTGGCAAAACTAATTTAAATTCAGACAGTTGCGCCGAAATGGCGGACTTATCCACAGGATTTTCGATTCCCTAGGCGGCTAGGTCATCGATTAGACAAAAGAAAAGGGCCGGTAGGAACCGACCCTTAACATAATACTTTGCACGCAATGCGTGAATTATTGCGCTGTCACAACCGTCATCACCAGATTGCCGTCCACCCGGATTGGGCCGTCTTCGGTTGCGCCCAAGCTGTATTCGAAACCGCCGGTGGTCATGCCGCCGTCTTCGCCGTGAACCATCAGCATCAGCATTTCGCCTGCTGCGACGTCCTCTTGCAGGATTGCAGTCACATCCATGTTTTCACCGTGGCGCAGCGGCGCATAGCCAACGACAGGGCCTGGTTTCATTTCGGCGTCGGTGCGGTGCACAACCATCCAACCGTTTGCAGGTGCAATCACAGCGTCAGCGGTCACAGTGCCGCCCGATACGTCCTGATCCGTTGCGGTGACGCTCGGCGCCATCGCGTGCCCTGCGGCCAGCGCAGCGGATGCAGTTGCGGTCAGGCCAATAGCAGCGATGATAGATTTGATAGTCATGTGAAACACTCCCTGTGTTTGTTGTTACACTAAGAAGTACGCGACCCTATCCAAAAGAGATAACACCGCAGCGATCACAAACGATCACGCATTCGGCATCAAGCCGTAAACGCCTGAACCTCTGCCAGATCAGGGATGACATCTGCGGTGCCTTGACGGGTGACCATCAGCGCGCCCGCTTTGGTTGCGACCTGCATGGCCTGCTGAACGGGCATTCCGCGATCAAGGCAAGCCAGAACATAGCCCGTGAACGTGTCGCCCGCGCCAGTGGTATCCACTGGTTTCACGTTTATCGCTGGGATTTCGATGCGTTCGCCGTTTTGCACCAGAACAGAGCCTTTGCCGCCCATGGTGATTATGACGGTTTCGATGCCCAGATCTGCGGCCTCTTTGCCCAGCGCATCGGTCAATTGCGCCATTTCGATTTCATTCAAGATCAGGAAATCGACAAACGGCAGCACGGCAGACACAGCATCCGCATCAAATGGCGCAGCGGCATACGCCACCTTGAGCCCCATTTCCTTGCCCAGCTTTAGCGCCTCTGCCTGACCGTTGGTTTCATTTTGCGTGACGATCCAATCACCAACGGCGGCTTCGGATAGGGCGGATTTGATTTGGTCGCTGGAAATTTGCGCGTTCGCACCCGGTTGCAGGACAATCGCGTTTTCGCCATCAGCCGCGACCATGATGAACGCTTGGGCCGGATCGCAGTCGATTTCCGCGATGTGGCGCGTGTCCACGCCGTATTCCATCAAACGGTCACGGGTCCAACGGGTATCCGCTGTCACTGCACCGATGTGACGGACATGCGCCCCTGCCCGCGCTGCAGCAACGGACATATTGGCGCCTTTGCCCCCCAAAAACACTTGGCGCCCCGTGGACGCCAAGGTTTCGCCTGGGGCGGGAATATGCGGTACGGAAACGATGATGTCCGTGTTGATCGATCCCAGATTCCATACCGCCATAGTTTTATCCCACGTTACAGGCTGCAAGCACGGCCATGTTCATAATGTCGTTCACAGTCGACACGGTTGAACAGATCTGGATCGGTTTATCAACACCGGCCAAGATAGGGCCAATCACGGTTGCGCCGCCCATTTCCTGCATTAGTTTCACAGAAATAGAAGCCGAATGGCGGGCTGGTACAACCAAAACATTGGCTGGGCCAGTCAGACGGCTGAACGGATAATGTTCGGCTGCTTTGGGGTTCAGCGCCACATCGACGGTCATTTCGCCTTCGTATTCGAAATCAACGCCGCGTTCGTCCAGAACCTTTGGTGCGATGTGCATTTTTTCCGCACGTTCCGAAATCGGATACCCAAAGGTCGAGAACGAAACGAACGCCACGCGAGGATCCAGACCCAAATCTTTGGCAACTGCGGCACCGCGTTCTGCGATGTCTGCCAAATCTTCTTGGTCCGGCCATTCGTGAACCAAAGTATCCGCGATCAAAACGATGCGGCCTTTGTTCAATACGGCCGACACTCCAACAGCGCCCGATTTCGGGGATGCGTCAAACACGTGGTTGATGGCCTCTAGCACGTGGGCGGATTTACGGGTCGCGCCTGTGACCAGACCGTCACCGTGACCATGCGCCACCATCAGCGCGCCGAATACGTGGCGGTCACGCGATGCCAGACGGTTGATGTCGCTGCGGTCGAAACCTTTGCGCTGTAGGCGCTGGTACAGGAATTCCTTGTACTGATCCAAATGCGCAGTGTTGCGGGCGTTGACGACTTCGATCTCTTCAACGGCGTCTGCCATGCCTTCTTGGGTCAGCAGATCGGCGACCTCTTTTTCGCGGCCGATGACCAAAGCTTTGCCCAGACCGCTGCGCTGGTACTGAACCGCAGCGCGCAGAACGCGAGGATCGTCGCCTTCGGCAAAGACGATGGTCGCTTGGGCCGCGCGAGCACGGTTGAACAGACCGCGTAGGATGTTCGCGGTTGGGTCCATGCGGGATTTCAGCGAAACCTCGTAGGCATCCATATCAACGATCGGACGACGGGCAACGCCGGTGTCCATACCTGCCTTCGCCACCGCTGGCGGGATGGTGTAAATCAAACGCGGGTCAAACGGCGTTGGGATGATGTAGTCACGACCGAACGACAGTTTTTTGCCGTAAGCCATGGCAACTTCGTCTGGAACGTCTTCGCGCGCCAGTTCGGCCAGCGCGTTCGCACAAGCGATTTTCATATCGTCGTTGATCGCACGCGCGTTGATGTCCAGCGCGCCGCGGAACAGATATGGGAAACCCAGAACGTTGTTCACCTGGTTCGGGTAATCCGAACGGCCCGTGGCAACGATGGCGTCTTCGCGGACGGCGTGCGCCTCTTCCGGGGTGATTTCTGGATCAGGGTTCGCCATTGCGAAAATCACGGGGTTCGGCGCCATGGATGCAACCATATCCTGCGTTACCGCGCCTTTGGCCGATACGCCCAAGAATACGTCGGCGTCTTTCATCGCTTCGGCCAGTGTGCGGGCATCAGTGACAGCGGCATGCGCCGATTTCCACTGGTTCATGCCTTCGGTACGGCCCTGATAGATCACGCCTTTGGTGTCGCACATGATGCAGTTGTCGTGCTGCGCGCCCATCGCTTTGACCAGTTCCAGACACGCGATACCCGCAGCGCCAGCGCCGTTCAGAACGATTTTACAGTCTTCGATCTTTTTGCCCGAAATATGCAGCGCATTGATCAGACCAGCGGCGCAGATAACGGCGGTGCCGTGCTGGTCGTCGTGAAAGACAGGGATATCCATCTCTTCTTTCAGGCGCTGTTCAATAATGAAACATTCGGGCGCTTTGATGTCTTCTAGGTTGATACCGCCAAAGGTCGGGCCCATCAGACGCACAGCGTTGCAGAATGCATCGGGGTCTTCGGTATCCAATTCGATATCGATCGAGTTCACGTCGGCAAAGCGTTTGAACAGAACCGACTTACCTTCCATCACAGGCTTGGACGCCAGCGCACCTAAGTTACCCAGACCCAGAACAGCTGTGCCGTTCGAAATCACAGCCACAAGGTTGCCCTTGGTCGTGTAGTCATATGCGGTTTCTGGTTTTGCTGCGATTTCTTCGCACGGAACCGCCACACCTGGCGAATAGGCCAGCGACAAATCACGCTGTGTTGTCATCGGGACAGTTGCGGTGATTTCGAACTTCCCTGGGTTTGGTTCCATGTGGAATGCCAACGCGTCTTCGCGTGTGACCTTTGCCTTTGACATATTATTTCTCCGTTAGCGCCCCAACCATCTATCGTTTCATGCCATATGCCCGCAACGGGATATCTTTCTACTTTCGTCGCTAACATTGGCTGGTTAGGAATGTCTGGACCGAAAATGGGGGACCAAATGGCAAACGTCACGCCGATGATGGCGCAATATCTCGAAATCAAGGCAGCACACCCAGACGCGATGCTGTTTTATCGCATGGGCGATTTCTACGAGATGTTCTTTGACGATGCTGTGGCCGCGGCCGAGGCTTTGGATATCGCGCTGACCAAACGCGGCAAACACGATGACCAAGACATCCCCATGTGCGGCGTTCCCGTTCATGCCGCCGAAGGGTACCTGCTGACCCTGATCCGCAAAGGGTTTCGCGTCGCGGTCTGCGAACAGATGGAGAGCCCCGCCGAAGCGAAAAAGCGCGGCTACAAAGCGGTCGTCAAACGCGATGTCGTGCGTCTGGTCACCCCCGGCACCCTGACCGAAGACAGCCTGCTAGACGCCCGCCGCCACAATTTCCTAGCCGCCTTTGCCGAAGTGCGTGACGAATCCGCACTGGCGTGGGTCGATATTTCCACAGGCGCATTCCATGTGATGCCCTGCGCCGTGATCCGCATGGCCCCCGAACTGGCGCGCCTCACCCCCAAAGAGGTCCTGCTGATCGACGAAAGCCCATACCGCAACACGGTTGAAGATGGCGGCGCGGCGGTCACTGAATTGGGCAAATCGGCTTTCGACAGCACTTTGGGCGAAAAACGTCTGTGCGATTTGTACAACGTGTCGTCGCTGGACGCGTTCGGGTCATTCACGCGCGCCCAAGTGTCGGCCATGGCCGCTGTCGTCGAATATCTAGAGATCACGCAAAAGGGCAACCTGCCCCTTCTGCGTCCCCCCGTGATCGAAGGCGAAGCCGCCAACATGCAGATCGACGCGGCCACGCGTAAATCGCTGGAACTGACCCATGCGATGGGCGGCGGACGCGCGGGATCATTGCTCGCGACGATCGACCAGACTGTGACCGCTGCGGGTGCCCGTTTGCTGGAACGCCGTCTGGCGTCGCCTTCGCGTTTGTTAGACACGATTTTGGCGCGACAAGAGGCCGTATCCTATTTTGCCGAAAACAGCCGTTTGCGCGATGATATGCGTGACACCTTGCGCGGCGTTCATGACATCGACCGCGCCCTGTCGCGCCTTGCGCTGGATCGTGCGGGCCCCCGCGATATGACCGCGATCCGCAACACGCTGGTGCAGGCCGAACAGATTGCTACGCTTTTGCCTAGCGATTTGCCCCCGTTCCTGTCTGACAGCACCCGCGCGTTGATCGGTCATGACGAATTGCTGGACCTTTTGGATCATGCTTTGGTCGCCGAACCGCCCCTATTGGCCCGTGACGGCGGGTTTATCGCCCCCGGCTATGACGGCGAATTGGACGAATGCCGCACCCTGCGCGACGAAGGCCGCAGCGTGATCGCCGCGATGCAGGCCGAATATGCGGAACTGGCGGGTGTTCAGTCCCTGAAAATCAAACACAACAACGTGCTGGGCTATTTCATCGAAACCACTGCGACCCACGCAGAAAAGATGATGGCGCCGCCGCTGAACGAAACCTTTATCCACCGCCAGACAACCGCGAACCAGATCCGATTCACGACCGTAAAGCTTAGCGAGATAGAGACGAAAATCCTGAACGCGGGCGGCCGTGCGTTGGAAATCGAAAAACAGCTGTTCGATAGCTTGCGCCGCACCATCGTGCAAAATGCGGGACCGATCGGCGTTCTGGCCCGCGCACTGGCAGAATTTGATGTCGCCGCAGGGTTGGCGCATCTGGCTATTGCGGAAAATTGGGTCTGCCCAACGGTCGACAATTCGCGTGCCTTCGACATTTCAGGCGGACGTCACCCTGTCGTGGAACAATCCCTGAAAAAGTCGGGCGAACCGTTCGTCGCGAATGATTGCGCGCTGACCGACAGCAACATCTGGCTGCTGACAGGTCCGAACATGGCGGGTAAATCGACGTTCTTACGCCAGAACGCCCTGATCGCTGTTCTGGCGCAAATGGGCGCTTGGGTCCCTGCCCGCGCGGCGCGGATCGGTCTGGTCAGTCAGATTTTCAGCCGCGTTGGTGCATCTGATGATCTGGCACGAGGCCGTTCGACATTCATGGTCGAAATGGTCGAAACCGCTGCGATCCTGAATCAGGCGGATGACCGCGCTTTGGTCATCCTAGATGAAATCGGACGCGGCACGGCGACCTATGACGGTCTGTCGATTGCGTGGGCCACGTTGGAACATTTGCACGATGTGAACCGTTGCCGCGCGTTGTTTGCCACGCACTACCACGAAATGTGCCAATTGGCCGACAAACTGGGCGGCGTCGATAACGCCACCGTGTCTGTCAAAGAATGGGAAGGCGACGTCATTTTCCTGCACGAGGTCAAACGCGGCACCGCTGATCGTTCCTATGGCGTTCAGGTCGCGCGACTGGCTGGCCTGCCCGCCGCTGTGGTTGATCGCGCCAAGGTCGTGTTGGAAGCGCTGGAAAAAGGCGAACGGGAAGGCGGGACAGCACAAAAGGCGCTGATCGATGATCTGCCGCTGTTCGCGTCCGTCGCCCCAGCGCCCGCGCCCGCCAAAGCCGCCGAACCATCCAAGGTCGAAACCCGCCTGAACGATGTGTTCCCCGATGACCTATCCCCCAAAGAGGCGCTGGCCCTACTGTACGAACTAAAAGAGCTGGCCCGATAATATCGGACCAGCCCTAAAACAGTGACGATGTTGGGGCGAATTAGCCCTGCATCGACGACACGCCGACCTGCGCCGCGCGCAGCAGACGGTCGTGCAACATGAAACCATGTGCCGAAACCTGAATGATGTCGCCGGCTTTGGTGCCAGGAAGCGGAGCTTCGAACATCGCTTCGTGCATTTTCGGATCGAAACGATCACCCACCTCTGGCGAGATCGTAGTGATGCCGTGCTTTTCAAACACGTTGGTCAATTCGCGCATGGTCAGTTCGATGCCTTCGATCAACGCGGCTTGAGCTTCGCGTTGGTCTTCGGAAATGGCATCAATCGCGCGCTGCATGTTGTCGTAAACAGGCAGCAGGTCGCGCGCCAGTTTCGAACCACCATAGTTTTCAGCTTCGCGGCGGTCGCGTTCCGCACGTTTGCGCATGTTTTCGGCATCAGCCACGGCACGCATGAAACGGTCTTTGAATTCATCACGCTCTGCGGTCAGCGCGGCAATGACATCACCGTCTACTTCGACCTCTGGCGCTACGCCATCTTCGGTGTCGAATTCGTCAGCCTCTGCTGCCAGTTCGTCCAGGCTTTTTGGTTCGTCGCTCATTTTCTTTCCCTCAACTCTGGCCGGACAGGACGCGCCCAACCAGTTGCGCTGTATAATCTACGATCGGAACGATGCGCCCGTAATTCAGACGCGTCGGACCGATGACGCCAACGGCGCCAATAATCTTTCGGTCGGCGTTCATATAAGGAGAAACCACCAAAGAGGAACCCGAAAGTGAAAAAAGCTTGTTCTCTGACCCAATAAAAATGCGCACGCCGTCGCCATCTTCGGTCAGGTCCAGAAATTCGGCGATGTCGCGTTTGCGTTCAAGGTCGTCAAACAGCACGCGGATGCGATCCAGATCTTCAGCATTTTCGGATTCGGTCAGCAGGTTGCCGCGTCCACGCACGATCAAACGTTCGGTGGATTCGCCTTTGTTTTCCCAAACGGCGATGCCGCTGGCGACCAGTTCAGCCGCCAGTTGGTCAATCTCGTTTCGGCGGGCATCGATTTCGCGCTGCATCACGGTCGACAGTTCCGACAACGTGCGGCCTTGGGCAAAGGCATTCACGAAATTCGCGGCCTCGCGCATGGAACTGGGCGTTTGACCCGCGGGCGGTGAAAACAGACGGTTCTCTACCTGCCCGTCGGCAAAGACCAAAACGACCAGAGCCTTATCCGCCGACAAAGACACGAATTCGATGTGTTTAATGGGGGCTTCGTGTTTCGGGGTTAGAACCAGCGATGCGCCACGTGTCACGCCAGACAGCGCCGACCCCACACGGTCCAACAAAGTATTCACGTCATCGCGGGATTCGCCGAATGTTTTGTCGATCTGATCGCGGTCTTCGCCGTTCATGTTGACCTCTAGCAGGCCATCCACAAACATCCGCAGGCCCGATTGGGTCGGAATGCGTCCCGCCGACACATGGGGGCTGCCCAGCAGGCCCATGTATTCCAGATCCTGCATCACGTTGCGCACGGTCGCCGCGCTGACCTTTTCGGTCATGTCACGGGTCAGCGTCCGTGATCCCACAGGCGCGCCCGTGTTCAAATACCCCTCGACCACAAGGCGAAACACCTCGCGGGAGCGGTCGTTCATTTCGCTTAGTAGTGCTTTGTCAGGCATAATCGGTTCCCATGCAGGCGACACAATTAAAACCCTGACGCGTGCGGCGTCAATCGGGGTTGGTTTTCATGTAAGCACGGCGTATCCAAATCCCAACAATTTAGGAGATCACAATGCGCCCATCCGGCCGTCAAAACGACGAACTACGCCCGATTTCGATCGAAACCAACGTCACCAAACACGCCGAAGGGTCGTGCCTGATCAAAATCGGTGACACGCATGTTCTGTGTACCGCATCGCTGGAACCACGCGTGCCGCCATTTATCAAAGGGTCAGGCCTGGGCTGGGTCACTGCCGAATACGGCATGCTGCCCCGTTCGACCGGTTCGCGCATGCGCCGCGAATCCGCCATGGGCAAACAGGGTGGCCGTACGGTCGAAATCCAACGCCTGATTGGTCGTTCGCTGCGCGCAGGCGTCGACCGCGTCGCGTTGGGCGAACGCCAGATCACCATCGACTGTGACGTTCTGCAGGCCGATGGCGGCACCCGCTGCGCATCGATCACGGGCGGTTGGGTTGCGCTGAAACTGGCGGTTCAGAAACTCATGAAAGCGGGCGATGTCATTTCCGATCCGCTGGTCGATCCCGTGGCAGCCGTGTCCTGCGGTATCTATGCGGGCCAACCTGTTCTGGATCTGGACTACCCCGAAGATTCCGAAGCGGGCGTTGACGGCAACTTTGTCATGACAGGTAGCCGCCTGATCGAAGTACAAATGAGCGCTGAAGGCTCTACCTTTACCCGCGAACAGATGTCCCAGCTGATGGACCTTGCGGAAAAAGGAAACGCAGAATTGATGAAAGCACAGCTAGAGGCCGTGAAATGACCCGTCGTTTCGAAGGCAAAGAACTGGTCATCGCGACCCACAACAACGGCAAGCTGGTAGAGTTTCAGGCTCTACTGGCGCCGTTTGGTGTCTCTTTAACGTCCGCGGCGGATCATAATCTGGATGAACCGGAAGAGACTGAAAACACCTTTGTCGGCAACGCACGGATCAAAGCGCACTTCGCTGCCAAGGCAACGGGCCTACCTGCGCTGGCAGATGATTCAGGCATCCAGATTGACGGCCTAAATGGCGCGCCGGGCGTTTACACCGCAGACTGGGCTGAAACCCCGAACGGTCGTGACTTCGAAATGGCCATGGAAAAAACATGGGCAAAACTGGAAGAGGCCAACGCACCCTACCCGCGTACCGCGCGGTTCTGCTGCACCTTGGTTCTAGCGTGGCCTGATGGCCATGACGAAGTATTCCCCGGCGTGATGGAAGGCGAAGTCGTCTGGCCAATGCGCGGCGAACAAGGCCACGGCTACGACCCAATTTTCCAACCTGCGGGCTATGACATCACCTTTGGTGAAATGGACCCAGAAATCAAAAACCGCATCAGCCACCGCGCCGATGCCTTTGCTAAATTGGTACAGGGCTGCTTTGCCTGAGGATTGGCAGAACGGTGGCTTTGGCCTGTATATTCACTGGCCGTTTTGTCAGGCCAAATGCCCCTATTGCGATTTTAACAGCCACGTCGTTACGTCCATCGATCAATCCCGATGGGCGGACGCATATGTCGCCGAACTGGACCGCGTCGGCGCACAGACCCAAGGCCGCATCCTGAAATCAGTTTTCTTTGGCGGCGGCACGCCCAGCATGATGGCACCGGAAACCGTGCATCGGATCATGGACAAAGTCCGTGCAACCTGGCCCATGACCAATTCCGCCGAAGTCACATTAGAGGCCAACCCCACATCTGTCGAAGCAGGCCGTTTCCGCGGATATCGACAGGCGGGCGTCAACCGCGTGTCGATGGGGATTCAGGCCCTAAATAACGGCGATCTGCGCGCACTCGGTCGGCTCCATTCCGTTGAAGAAGCCTACGCCGCCTTTGACATTGCGCGATCTGAATTCGAACGGGTCAGCTTTGATCTGATCTATGCGCGGCAGGAACAGACACTGAAAGATTGGGAAACAGAGCTGAAACAGGCTCTGTCTATGGCGATCGACCACCTATCATTGTACCAGCTAACGATCGAGGATGGCACAGCCTTTGGTGATCGCTATGCCATCGGCAAACTGCGCGGCCTGCCCGATGACGATACCGCCGCCGACATGTACGATCTAACGCAGGATATCTGCGGTCAGATGGGTTTCCCCGCGTACGAAGTATCGAACCACGCAAAACCCGATGCTGAAAGCCAGCACAATCAAATCTACTGGCGCTATGGCGATTACGTCGGGATCGGTCCCGGTGCGCATGGACGGCTGTCATTTAGCGGGACGCGTTACGCCACCGAATGTCCCAAAGCCCCACAACTGTGGCTGCAATCGGTGGAAAATAACGGACACGGCGAACTGCCGCGTGAACCACTGTCCCGCGAAGACGAAGTCACCGAATTCCTGCTGATGGGAATGCGTCTGACCGAAGGCGTCGACCTGTGCCGTATGACTGATCTGTCTGGCGAACGGTTTGATCCGGCCATTCAGCGGCTACAAGATGATGGGGTGGTTACCAAAGAAAATGGCCGCCTTTGTGTGACTCCACAAGGACGGCCAATTCTAAACGCAGTACTACGAGATCTGCTATCTGATTAGGACGCAGACAGAATCCGCATCAGATCATCCAATTGGTCCAGCGATTCATAACTGATTGTCACCTTGCCGCCTTCTGTACCGGCAAGGTGATCAATCGACACCTTCATTTTCAGACCAGCCGACAGCTCTTGTTCAATTTGAACAGTATCAGGGTCTTTCGCGGCAGAGCGCACGCGGTTGTTCTGCGCAGCTTTCTGTTTTTGTGGATCAGCTTTTGCCAGTTTTTCTGCGTCACGAACCGATAAGCCCTGCGTGATAATTTTGCGCGCAATGTCAGACGCCTGATCGTTACCGACCAGTGTACGGGCATGACCCGCACTCAGCTTGCCTTCGATAATGAATGTTTGGACGTCGTCAGGTAGGTTCAACAAACGCAGCAAGTTCGCGATGTGGCTACGACTTTTGCCCAAGGCTTGGCTTAGCTGATCTTGCGTATGTCCAAAACGGTTCATCAGCTGTTTGTAACCTGCCGCTTCGTCAATTGCGTTCAGGTCAGCGCGCTGAATGTTTTCGATAATCGCGACTTCCAACACCTCAGTGTCGGTAAATTCACGCAGGATGACAGGAACCTGATGCAGTTTCGCGATCTGCGACGCACGCCAGCGACGTTCACCGGCAACGATTTCGAATTTGTTTTCGTCGCGTGGCGATTTGCGGACGATCAGGGGCTGAATAATCCCTTTTTCTTTGATCGACGATGCCAGTTCCTGCAACGCTTCGTCACTGAAATAACGGCGCGGCTGGTCTGGGTTTGGTTCGACACGTTCAATCGCGACGGTCAAATCAGGCGCGATCGCTTCGCCCGCCTCAGCGGTTTGAACCGGCGCTGTCACATCCGACATAAGGGCCGACAGTCCACGGCCCAATCCGCGGTTTCGATTTGGTTTATCTGCCATCTGTAATCTCCCTTATTTACCCGACCGCGCCAAAAGCTCGGTTGCTAGTTCCCGATATGCCTGACTGCCCCGCGAATTTGGATCATATTCCAAAATGGTCATCGCATAAGACGGGGCTTCGCTAAGGCGAACGTTACGCGGAATAACCGTATTGAACACAAGATCCCGCAAATTTTCTCGTGCGTCGTCTTCGACCTGCTGCGACAGGTTATTTCGACGGTCATACATCGTCAAAACAACGCCTTCGATCGCCAGTTTTGGATTGGCTGTCTGGCGCACTTCGCGGACCGTTAACATTAACTGGGATAAGCCTTCCAAGGCGTAGAATTCGGACTGCAAAGGAACAATGACGGAATCGGCGGCAACCATGGCGTTGATCGTCAACAGGTTCAGCGACGGTGGGCAATCAATGATGATATAATCCAAAGCAAAGGCATCGATGGCCGGCTGGCGCAGCGCGTCATGCAAAAGAAAGCTGCGCTTTTCATTCGCGATCAGCTCGATATCAGCAGAGCTAAGGTCCGTCGTCGCAGGGATCACAACAAGGTTTTCAACCTGCGTTTCGTAAATTGCATCAAATAGCGTTTCGTCACCAACCAGCAGATCATAGGTTGTCACGTCACGATTTTCTGGTTCGATCCCCAAACCCGTCGACGCATTTCCCTGCGGGTCCAAATCCACCAGTAGGATTTTTTTACCCAGATCAGCCAAAGCAGCCGACAGGTTGATGGCTGTGGTCGTTTTACCTACGCCGCCCTTTTGGTTCGCAATCGCAATGATTTTCGGGGCTGTCGTACGGCTTAGGTCAGACACGTTTGAATCCTTTGATTGAAATTAGGCTGGCTTCTGTGTCGGTGATACTCGGCGTGGAATTGTAATCAAATACCCAATCTGCTTTTGCCTCGGAAATTTCGCGATCTGCGTTTTTTCCCTTTTGGAATAGGCAAATCCCGTCAGGTGACAAATGGCGTTCAGCATACCCCAGCAGATCCGTTAACGACGCCAATGCCCGCGCGCTAAGGATATCTGCATTTTGTGGGTCAGCCTTTTCAATACGATCGCTAATGACTTTGACGTTCAAACCCAGTTCGCGCGCCGCGGTTCGCAAGAATGCGCCTTTTCGTTGGTCGCTTTCGATTAATGTAAATCGGCCATCGGGCGTGCGCTCTGATGCAATACAGGCAATTGGGATAGCCGGAAATCCACCGCCGCTACCGATATCGACCCAATGGGTCCAGTTTTGCGGGGCGGATTCCCAAATTTGGACCGAATCCAGGATGTGGCGATCCCAAACGTCATTGACCGTGCCTTTTGCAATCAGGTTAATCTTTGACGTCCATTTGATGACCAGAGATTCAAAGTGTTTTAACTTGTCCAATGTTTCACGTGAAACATCCAATCTCTCAATCATGCGATCTTAGCCTTTTCCAATTTCCGGATTTGCGCCAACAGCAACACCAAAGCGGCTGGCGTCATGCCTTCGATCCGCGATGCCTGACCAATGGTCGCTGGTCGCGCGGCCTGAAGTTTTAACCGAAGCTCGTTCGACAAACCCGAGATGCCTTCGTAACTAAAGTCGGTTGGGATAACGACAGCCTCGTCTCGTTTCAGGCTTTCGATATCTTTCTGTTGTCGCGTGATATAGTGCGCGTACAACGCATCACATTTGACCTGAGCGCGAATGTCAGGATCAATTGACTGCGCATCGGGATATAGCGCCAACAGCTGTTCATCGGTAAATTCCGCCAACGATAGCGCATCCATTGCCGACCGTGTCGGCCCATCTGCGTTCAATTTCGCGCCTGTCGCTGCAATTTCCCGAGAGGTAAAAGTAGCCTCGGACAGCGTTTGAACCGCCGATTGGATCGCATCTTTCTTATCGGAATAGACGGCCCAACGATCATCACCCACACTACCAACGTTGCGTCCCAGTTCTGTCAGGCGCTGGTCAGCATTGTCGGCCCGCAGCGCAAGACGGAATTCAGCACGTGACGTAAACATCCGATACGGTTCTGAAACGCCGCGCGTGATCAAATCGTCTACCATGACGCCGATGTAGCTGTTCATTCGGCTGAAAATGATGTTATCCCCACCCTGAACCAACCGCGCAGCGTTTAGACCAGCAACAACGCCTTGCGCTGCGGCTTCTTCGTAACCGGTGGTGCCATTAATCTGTCCGGCAAGAAATAGGCCTGGCACGTCCCGCAACTGCAGGGTCGGCAGCAGGGACCGCGGATCAACATAATCGTACTCAATCGCATAACCAGGTTGCAGGATTTTAACATCCTCCAAACCTTTCATGGATCGAACATAGGCATCCTGTACATCGACAGGCAGCGATGTCGAAATACCGTTTGGATAGACGGTCGGATCATCGATGCCTTCGGGTTCCAAAAACACCTGATGCGATGTTTTATCCGCGAAACGCACGACTTTATCTTCGATCGATGGGCAATAACGTGGCCCGACGCCGTCGATATGCCCCCCATACATCGCCGACCGCGACAGGTTATCGCGGATAATGTCATGGGTTTTTTCGTTGGTATGCGTGATCCCGCACGAAATCTGCGGTGCTACGACCGATTTATTCATGAATGAGAATAGGACGGGATCATCGTCACCCGGCTGTTCGTCCAGAATATCCCATTTAATCGTGCGTCCATCCAAACGTGGCGGCGTGCCCGTTTTCAAACGCCCCATCCGCAGACCAAAGCTGTCCATGCGTTCGGCCAATTTAACCGAAGGCTTATCCCCCATCCGGCCGCCTGGTTTCTGCACGTCGCCGATATGAATGATGCCGCGCAGGAACGTACCGGTCGTCAGAACAACCGCACCGCATTTGATTTGCGATCCGTCATCCAGCACGACGCCAGCAACGCGGTCACCATCCATGATGAGGTCAGTTGCTTCACCAATCACAATATCTAGGTTCTGCTGATCGGTGATCAGTTTTTGCATCGCGGACTTATAACGCGCACGATCCGCCTGAGCCCGTGGGCCCTGCACGGCGGGACCCTTTTTGCGGTTCAGCAGACGGAATTGGATACCTGCATAATCGGCAGCCAACCCCATAACCCCATCCAATGCATCGACTTCGCGAACCAGATGGCCTTTGCCCAGTCCACCAATAGCAGGATTACAGGACATGACGCCGATGGATTCCATCGACAAGGTTACCAATGCCGTGCGTGCGCCCATACGTGCAGATGCGGCAGCCGCATCGCAACCAGCATGGCCCGAGCCAATTACAACAACATCAAAGTCCAAATGTTTCACGTGAAACACTCCTATTTTCCGATGCAAAAGCTGGAGAAGATAACATCCAACAAATCTTCGACGTCGACGCGACCCGTCAACGATTCTGTCGCCCGCACTGCGGTTCGAATCTCTTCGGCGATAATGTCCGACATTCCAATGCCGGAGTCCATCATCCCGATAGCAGTATTCAGCGCATCACAGCCTTGGAGCAATGCAATCCGATGGCGTTCGCGCATCGCAACGCCAACGCGCGCGCTTTTGTTGCGTAGGTCGGTTTCAATATGGGCGATCAGTTTGTCGATCCCTGCCCCTGTTTTCCCTGATACGCCAAAAACGCCGTCTTGTGGCTGGTCTACTTTGGACCGCACAATAATGGTATCCGACCCAAATTGCTGAGTTGGCTCTTCACCAATCTCCAACATATAGATCACTATATCGGCGGCCTCTGCGCGTTTGCGGGCCAATTCGATCCCCAAACCTTCGACAACGTCGTCGGTTTCGCGAATACCGGCGGTATCCAGAACGGTAACAGGCAAACCGCCCAGATCCATACGAACCTCGATCACGTCGCGGGTTGTTCCTGCGATATCGGACGTAATTGCAGCATCACGACCAGCCAAACGGTTCAGCAGCGTGGATTTTCCAACATTCGGCGCGCCAACAATTGCGACTTCGAACCCTTCGCGGACCCGTTCAGCGATCCGAACGCCCTCTGCCTCGGCCATCATTTCGGTTTGGACGCCAGCCAATAGGTCCGACACCTCGGGCGTGACATCAACGGGAACATCTTCGTCGGCGAAATCAATGGTGGCTTCGATCAAAGCAGCCGCGCGGATTAGGTCCTCGCGCCATTTAATGACTTTATCGCCCAAGGCACCTTGAAACACGCGCAGGGCTTGTTTGCGCTGCGCTTCGGTTTCGGCGTCGATCAGGTCGGCCAAACCTTCGACTTGGGCTAAATCCAAACGTCCATTTTCCAACGCACGGCGGGTAAATTCGCCCGCTTCGGCCAGTCTTAGACCCTGAATCTGTGAAAGTTCGGCCAAAACGGCAGCTGTAATCGCGGGCGATCCATGCAGTTGGAATTCTACGACTTCTTCGCCGGTAAAGCTGCGCCCCTGATCGAACGTCAGGATTAGCGCCTCGTCGATCAATTCGCCTGCGCGGTCACGGACATGACGCAATCCGCGGCCTTTCGGAACCGACCCGCACAAAAGCTTGCACGCGCCAAAGGCCGAAGGGCCTGAGACGCGCACAACAGAAACACCAGCTTTGCCCGGCGCGGTGGCCAAGGCATAAATCGTGTCCATGAAAGCCTCCGCGGCTTAGCTGTTCATCGAATCGAAGAATTCGCTGTTCGATTTGGTCTGTTTCAGCTTGGAAATCAGGAATTCGATCGCGTCCGTTGTGCCCATTGGGTTCAGGATGCGGCGCAGAACATAGGTTTTCTGCAGATCGATCTTGTCCACCAACAGGTCCTCTTTGCGGGTGCCGGATTTCAGGATGTCCATCGCAGGGAAGACGCGTTTATCCGCAACCTTACGATCCAGAACGATTTCAGAGTTACCCGTACCTTTGAATTCTTCAAAGATAACTTCGTCCATGCGCGAACCTGTATCGATCAGAGCGGTCGCGATGATGGTCAGCGAACCGCCCTCTTCGATGTTACGAGCCGCACCAAAGAAACGTTTCGGACGTTGCAGCGCGTTTGCGTCCACACCACCTGTCAGAACCTTGCCCGACGATGGTACGGTTGTGTTGAATGCGCGGCCCAGACGGGTGATCGAATCCAACAGGATCACAACGTCGCGTTTGTGTTCGACCAGACGTTTGGCTTTTTCGATGACCATTTCGGAAACAGCAACGTGGCGCGACGCGGGTTCGTCAAAGGTGGACGACACGACCTCGCCTTTTACGCTGCGCTGCATGTCGGTCACCTCTTCTGGGCGTTCATCGATCAGCAGAACGATCAGATAGCACTCTGGGTGGTTCTTTTCGATGCTGTGCGCGATGTTTTGCAGCAGAACAGTCTTACCCGTACGGGGCGGAGCCACGATCAGCGAACGCTGGCCTTTACCGATTGGGGATACCAGATCGATGATACGGGCCGAACGATCCTTCACGGTTGGATCTTCGATCTCCATTTTCAGGCGCTCATCAGGGTACAGCGGCGTCAGGTTGTCGAACGCGACCTTGTGGCGGGCTTTCTCTGGTTCTTCGAAGTTGATTTTCTCAACCGTGACCAGCGCGAAATAGCGTTCGTTGTCTTGTGGTTCCTTGATCACGCCTTCGACGGTGTCACCGGTACGCAGCGCGTGCTGGCGGATCATGTCGGGCGATACGTAGATATCATCAGGACCCGGCAGATAGTTGGCCTCTGGCGAACGCAGGAAACCGAAACCGTCCTGCATGACCTCTAGAACGCCGTCACCGCCGATAATCCATTCTTCGTCCGCACGTTCGCGCAGAATGGCGAACATCATATCGCCTTTGCGCATCGTGGATGCGTTTTCGATCTCCAACTCTTCGGCCATAGCCAAAAGGTCTTTGGGGCTTTTTGCCTTTAGATCGGCAAGGTTCAGACGGTCTTGCGACATTGCAAACCCTTTCACGCACGACGCGCCGCGCCGGCAAACAGTAATGATGTTAGACAGAGTCCATCTCCGGACGGAGAGGCGCCCCTATTAAGCGCGACTCAGGGCACGAGTCAAATTTAGAATTTGAAAATGACCGAAAACACGATGATCAGCATCAGAACGGTCGGTACTTCGTTCATCAGGCGATACTGGCGGCCAGTTAGGGCATTGTTGTTTGCCATGAAATCCTTGCGCCGTTTTCCCAGCCAATGATGAAACCACGTCATCGCAATGACGCTTGCGCCTTTGGTGTAGGGCCAGATCATTCCCCAGCCAACAACGCCTGGCGTAAAGACCAACATCAAACCAAAGATCCAGGTCGCGATCATCGCTGGGTTCATGATCGCCCGTAAAAGCAATCTTTCCTGATGTTGGAATAGCAGATCCATTTCACTGCCCTGTTCCACCCCGCGTTTTTTCAGACCTTCGACGTGATAAACGAAAAGACGTGGAAGATAGAACAATCCTGCCATCCAAGACATGACCGAAACGATATGAAGGCTCTTGGTCCAGAAATATGCGCTGCTTAGGAAATCTTGGATCATGTCAGGTCTCGGTTCGGTTCCCCCCTAATAAATATATTATTTAAAAGAAAAGAATTTGGTTGTTGTACTGTGGATAACCGGGTCATTCATAGTTTTCCCCAATGTTATCCAGTTTTCCCCATCCGTCCACAAGGCTGATTTTTCTGTGGAATGATTCAGAAAAACCATAAATTTCAGTACTTTATTTTTGACATCTGAAAATTGACTCTGAAACGGGTCTGAGTCCTGTGTCGATTCCCACCGATCTGTCCACATGTGGCAGTTATCCCATCCCCATGCTGAAAACCTGTGTTGGAATCGAGAATAGTTTGATCGGAAATTGCGACTTGGCGAGTCAACCTCTAAGAGTCCCCCAACCTGCCCTCAGATTATACGGAAGTTTTCCTGCCAGTTATCCACATGTCTGATCCGATTATTCTAGCATCCACATCCGAAATTCGCGCCACTTTGTTGCGCAATGCAAATGTGCCTTTTGAAACCGTTCCCGCCCGCGTGGACGAAGAGGCAATTCGCGATGCCCTATTGGCCGAAGATACGTCGCCCCGCGATATTGCCGATGCATTAGCCGAAGCGAAAGCCCGCAAAGTATCTATGAAACTGCCATCCGCGATGGTTTTGGGCTGCGATCAGGTGCTAGAGGCGGACGGAAAGATGTTTTCCAAACCGTCCAGCATCGATGACGCCCGCGAACAGCTGAAAACCCTGCGCGGCAAAACGCACCGTCTGCTTTCTGCGGCGGTTGTGTATAAGGACATGGAACCGATTTGGCGTCATGTCGGCGTTGTTCGCCTGACAATGCGTCATTTTTCGGATGACTATCTAGATGACTATCTGGAACGGAACTGGGACAGCGTCCAATGGGCGGTTGGCGCATATAAATTAGAAGAAGAAGGATCGCGGCTAATGGCGCGTATCGAAGGCGACTATTTCAATGTACTTGGCCTGCCTTTGTTGGAATTGCTGAATTACCTGACGATCCGTGGGGACTTGAAATCATGAGCGAACATAAAATTCCTTTGGCAGGCGTTGTCGGTTGCCCGATTTCGCATTCGAAATCACCGCGTCTGCACGGTCACTGGCTGAAAACCTACGGGATCGAAGGCCACTACATTCCAATGCATATCGAGAAAGAGGATTTCGCCGAGGCGATCCGCAATATGCACAAACTGGGGTTTGTCGGATGTAACGTGACCATTCCGCATAAAATCACTGCGTTGGAAATCGCAGACGTGATTACCGATCGCGCATCTATGATTGGGGCCGCGAATACTCTGACATTCCGTGATGGCAAAATTTACGCTGATAATACAGACGGTTACGGGTTTACCGCGAACGTCTGGCAGGGCGAACCTGACTGGAAACCGGATGAAGGCCCAGCATTGGTTATGGGTGCCGGCGGTGCCGCGCGCGCGATCATCGTGGCGCTGCTGGATAGCGGCGTTCCGGAAATTATCCTGACGAACCGTACGCGCGCGAATGCGGAAACGCTGCGCAGTGATTTCGGCGCCAAAGTGCGCGTTGTTGAATGGGTAAACGCAGGCGACGCAATTGCCGATGCGCATACCATTGTGAACACCACGTCCCTTGGGATGAAGGGCGGTCCGGAGTTCAAGGTAAATCTGGATAAACTCCGCGCGGACCAGTTGGTGACAGACATCGTTTACACGCCGCTGCGGACGCATCTGTTGAACGAAGCAGAAAAGGCTGGATGCCGTACTGTCGATGGGTTGGGCATGTTGCTGCATCAGGCAGTTCCAGGTTTTGAACGCTGGTTTGGTCGTCGCCCCGAAGTGACCGAAGAGCTGCGCCAACTGATGCTGGCTGGCTGATGATCAAACTGGGCCTCACAGGATCGATCGGCATGGGAAAATCGACAACCGCGTCGATGTTCCGTGATGCCGGTATTCCTGTGTGGGACGCTGACGCCGCCGTTCATGAAATTTACGGCGTCGGCGGAACGGCAGTTGAGCCTATTCAGAGCCTATTTCCTGATGCAATCGTCGATAATGCCGTTAGCCGCGACGCGCTGAAAAAGATCATACAATCTGATCCTGATGCCCTGACCGCTATCGAACAGATTGTGCATCCTTTGGTGGCTGATCACCGCGCGGATTTTATCGCGGCCCATGCGGATGCTGAGCTGGTCGTGTTTGATATCCCCCTGTTATTTGAAACGGGCGCGGATGCGTGGCTGGACAAGGTTGTTGTTGTTTCCTGCCCTGCTGAAGTGCAGGCCGAACGCGTGCTGTCACGTGGAACAATGACGCCTGAACAGTTCGACATGATTCGATCGCGTCAAATGCCGGATGCCGAAAAACGCGCCCGCGCGGATTACGTGATCGAAACGCTGACCCTAGACGGGACAGCCGCAGATGTGCGACACCTGATTTCCGATCTGACACACGGGGCAAATCATGCGTGAAATCGTTCTGGATACAGAAACCACAGGGTTCGAACCCGAAAGCGGCGACCGTATTGTCGAAATCGGTTGCCTAGAGCTGTATAACCACATGCCCACGGGCAAAACATATCACGTTTACATCAACCCCGAACGATCCATGCCCGCCGAAGCCTTTGGTGTGCACGGGATTGGCCCCGATATTCTGGAACCGCCTCGCCCCGCTGAAAAAGGCGAAGTGACCCTGCTGGACAAACCCAAATTTGCCGCGGTCGGTCAGAGCTTTCTGGATTTCATCGGCACAGACAGCCGTCTGGTGATCCACAACGCGACGTTCGATATGAAATTCCTGAACGCTGAATTGCGCTGGATGGGATTACCGCAAATTCCGAACGAACGGGCGCTGGATACGCTGGCAATCGCGCGTAAAAAATTCCCGGGCTCGCCTGCGTCTTTGGATGCGCTGTGTCGCCGTTTCGGCATCGACAATTCGAACCGTACCTTGCACGGTGCGTTGCTCGACTCTGAAATTCTGGCGGATGTGTATCTGGAATTGATCGGGGGCCGTCAGCCTGACTTTGCCCTATCGACGCAATCGACATCTTCGGCGGGGTCTAGCGCCCAAACAAATTGGCGCCCTACCCCTCGGCCAACGCCGCTGCCATCGCGGATCACCGAAGAAGAAACCGCCGCCCACAACGCATTCGTTGAAAAACTGGGCGACGGCGCTTTGTGGAAAAAGCTTAGTTAGCAGGGGTTTCTGCTGCTTCTTTTTGAGCCTGAACGCGGCGCATGATTTCCTGCTGGTAGATCGTTGCGAAATCGATCTGGTCCAGGTTCACTGGTGGGAAACCACCGTCGCGGGTTACGTCAGATACAACGCGGCGCAGGAACGGGAATGTCAGGCGCGGGCATTCGATCATCAGATAAGGGTGCATCTGGTTTTCTGGCACGCCTTCGATCTGGAAAATACCAGCGTAGTCGATTTCCAGCAGGAACAAAGGCTCTTTGCCTTCTTTGGTGTTCGATGTGACGGTCAGTTTGGTCATCACTTCGTACTGGTTTTCCGTGCGTTTGCGGGCATCCAGCGCAACTTTGATCGACATTTCTGGGGCTGGATCGCCTTTGACGCCTTTTTGCGCCAGAATGTTTTCGAACGACATGTCGCGGATGTATTGCGCGACGATACGGTTTTTGATCTGGGCCGGTTGGGCCGCGGTTTGGGACTGCTCTTCAGCCATCAGACTTCTCCAAAAATAAGGTTCGGCCTTGTTTATCAGGCCTGAACGCGGGCCTCAATGCTAATGGCGGGTCCAGCCGGATGGATGCGTTGGGCGTTTATCCCCGTCCAGATGTTCGAATTCCCCATCGATCACGTCGTCGTTTGTTGGATGCTGGGATTGCGGCGACTGGCCGTAGCTGAACGACTGCACTTTGACGCGCGATTTCGCAAATTTAAACACAGCCGCACGGACCTGTGGGATCAACAGTGCGAAACCAACGGTGTCGGTGAAAAAACCCGGCGTCAGCAGCAATGCGCCCGCAAAAAGGATCATGGCGCCAGCGGCCAAAGGTTCGCTGGGATCCTGCATGGTTTGAAAACTTTGGCGGAGTTTGTTCATCTCTTGCGCGCCTTGGCTACGCACCAGATTTGCACCGATCATCGCGGTCGCCAGAACGATCAGCAGCGTCCAACCCAACCCGATTGCACCCCCAACAGTGATGAACAGTGCGATTTCGATCATCGGAACTGCGACAAAAGCTAACAAAAGCCACATAAGATATCCTTTCTGGCCGACAGTGGACTTGATCGGGCCTGTAACCTACATAGGTGCGGTAGGATAAATTTTGAATGCCTGTCGCAAGAAAGAGGTTCACGAATGAACGGTGCCCTAATCCAACTGCTGGTCCTTGCTGGGGTCGCGATTTTCCTAATCCTGCGTTTGCGCAGCGTTCTGGGCACGCGTGAGGGGTTTGAGAAACCTCCGATCCAGCGAGAGGAAGCCCAAAGCCGTCGCCCGAACCTAGAGGTGATCGAAGGCGGTCCAGATCACGACATCACGGATCATGTCCCAGAAAACAGCCCAGCCGCGGCTGCATTTGCCGACATGAAACGCGTGGATCAAACGTTCAACGTGGGCGAATTTTTGGGCGGTGCCAAAGGCGCATATGAAATGATCCTGATGGCCTATGAAACTGGAAACCTGTCTTCGGTACAGCCATTCATTTCCAAAGATATCTACGACGCGTTCGCATCGGGTATCGAAGCGCGGGAAAAGGACGGGATCACGGTCGAAGCATCGTTTATCGGTGTGTCTGAAACAGCCGTTCAAGATGCAGAATTCGACAGCACCAGCCGCGAAGCCGAAATTACCATCCGTTTCATGGGCGAATTCAATTATACTGTCCGCGACAAAGCTGGCGATATCATCGAAGGTGGCCCAACGACTGTAAAACGTCAGCGTGATGTTTGGACCTTTGCGCGGACTATGGGCACGGATGATCCGAACTGGACGCTTGTGGCAACGGGCGAATGATTGGTGGGTTTGGCCGTGCGCTGACCCTAGGATTATCCCTGATCTGCGGGGCTGCGATGGCGGAAACGAAATACACGTTACTGGATTTTGCCGATCTGGATGGCTGGGCCGAGGATGATCATTCCGCGGCCTTTGCTGCATTCAAAGAAACTTGCCGTGATGTCAGCGGTCCCGAATGGGAAAAACTGTGCGCTTTGGCATTGGAAACCGATGATGCACGCGGTTTTTTTGAACTGTTTTTCAAACCTGTGATGATCGAAGACGGCGTACCAATGCTGTTCACTGGCTACTTCGAACCTGAACTTGCTGGCAGTCCGACACGCACCGAAACCTATCGCTATCCGCTGTATCGTTTGCCATCTGCCCTGCCACGTACGGGTCCTTGGTTGACGCGCCGTGAAATCGAACAGGGCGCACTGTCGGGCCAAGGGTTGGAAATCGCGTGGCTGTCTGATCCCGTTGATCGGTTTTTTCTACAGGTTCAGGGGTCGGGCCGTGTGCGTTTGACCAATGGCGAAGTGATCCGCGTGGGTTATGCGGGGAATAACCGTCATCCCTATTCCTCCATCGGTCAGGAATTGATCCGCCGCGGCATTTATTCCGAACATCAGGTCAGCGCCGCGGTCATCCGCAACTGGGTGCGTAATAACCCCGAACAGGGGCGCGAACTGTTGTGGACCAATGACAGCTACGTCTTTTTCCGCACAGTGAACGAAGTCCCCGCTGACAAAGGCCCATTAGGCGCAATGAATCGATCGATAACCGCAGGTCGTTCGATTGCTATTGATCCCGCATTCACGCCGCTGGGGGCGCCTGTCTGGATCGAACGTCGCGGCGCAGAAAACATGCACCGCCTGATGATTGCGCAGGACACCGGTTCAGCCATCAAAGGCGCGCAGCGCGCGGATATTTTCATCGGCACGGGTGCAGAGGCTGGCCGCACCGCAGGCGAGATTAAAGATACCGGCCGCATGGTCGTTTTGATGCCGATCCAGACCGCGTTTTCGCTGGTGCCAGAGGTTCTGTAATGCCGCGTCGTCGTCGCCATTTATCGCCCGAAGAAAAAGCCTTGTGGGAACTGGTGGCGAAAACGACAGAACGGATGCATTCGGATAAGGTGTCAGAACCAGACCCAGAACCCCTGCCCGCGCCCAAAACGGCGCCTGCTGCTTTGGTGCAGCCATCGATCCCGAATTTTCGCGTTGGTGCGAAATCGTCGGTAAAACGCCCCCATGATATCGCGCCGTCTATTGCTGATGGATTGCGCAAGGCCCCGCTGATTATGGATCACAAGACCCATAAAAAGATGACGGGCGGGAAACTAAAACCCGATTCTAGGATCGACCTGCACGGCATGACCGTGGCCGAGGCGCATTCGGAACTGATCGCATTTCTGCTGACAGCACACGACATCGGGCATCGTTTGGTTTTGGTGATTACGGGCAAAGGCAAAGATCGTGATGACGGTGGCCCGATCCCAACGCGGATGGGTGTTTTGCGCCATCAGGTCCCACAATGGATGCGCCTGCCGCCGCTGAACCATGTGGTGATGCAGGTGACCCCTGCCCACCTGAAACACGGCGGGCACGGGGCATATTACGTTTATCTGCGCAGACGCGGTTAAAGCACGTAACGGCTTAGATCTGCAGAGCGGGACAATTCGCCGATATTCTGTTCAACGAAATCTGCATTCACGGTGATCGTGTCGCCGCTGCGGTCTGGCGCGGTGAACGATAGTTCTTCGAACACGCGTTCGATCACGGTGTATAGACGGCGTGCGCCGATGTTTTCGACCGATTTGTTGACCTCTGCCGCGATGCGGGCCAATGCGGCGATGCCGTCATCGGTGAATTCAACGGTGACCTCTTCGGTGCCCATTAGCGCCGAATATTGCAGAGTCAGCGCGTTATCGGTTTCGGTCAGGATGCGGACGAAATCGGCTTCGGTCAGGTCTTTCAATTCGACACGGATCGGTAGACGGCCCTGCAATTCGGGCAGCAAGTCCGATGGTTTCGCCACGTGGAACGCACCCGATGCGATAAACAGGATGTGGTCGGTTTTCACAGGGCCATGTTTCGTGGACACGGTCGTGCCTTCGATTAGGGGCAGCAGGTCGCGCTGCACGCCTTCGCGGCTGACGTCGGCGCCGCGCGCATCGGCACGTGCGCAAACTTTGTCGATTTCGTCCAAGAAAACGATGCCCGCCTGTTCGACCGATTCAATCGCGGTGCGTTTGACGGTTTCATCATCCAGCAGTTTGTCGGCCTCTTCGCCGATCAGAATGTCATAGCTTTCTGCGACGGTGACTTTCTTTTTCACGGTGCGCTGGAACGCTTTGCCGAACAGATCGCCAAGGTTCATCATACCGCCCATTTGCGGCTGTCCGGGGATTTCAAAACCACCCATCGGGTTCGACGTGTCCTGAACCTCTAGTTCGATCATATGGCCGTCCAATTCACCCGAACGCAGCTTTTTGCGGAACGCTTCGCGCGTGCCTTCGCGGGCATCGACGCCTGCGATGGCTTCGATCACGCGGTCTTCGGCGGCGGCTTGCGCGTTGGCTTTGACATCTTCGCGCATGAATTCGCGGGTCTGCATGATCGCGACATCCACCAGATCGCGGATGATCTGTTCAACGTCACGGCCGACATAGCCGACTTCGGTGAATTTTGTCGCTTCGACCTTGATGAACGGTGCGCGGGCCAGTTTGGCCAGACGGCGGCTGATTTCGGTTTTACCAACGCCGGTTGGTCCGATCATCAGGATGTTTTTGGGGTACACTTCATCGCGCAGGTCCGCGCCCAGCTGTTTGCGGCGCCAACGGTTACGCAGGGCAACAGCCACAGCGCGTTTCGCGTCAGATTGGCCGATGATGAAACGATCCAGTTCGGATACGATTTCGCGGGGGGTAAGATCAGTCATTCTATCCTCTTAGCCTGCGATCTTTTCGACCGTCAGCTTGCCGTTTGTGTAAACGCAAATGTCAGCGGCGATCGCCATGGCGCGGCGGGCAATGGTTTCGGCGTCATAGTCGCTGTCCATCATGCCGCGGGCCGCAGCCAGCGCGAAATTGCCGCCCGACCCAATTGCGGTCACGTCGTGTTCGGGTTCCAGAACGTCCCCTGCCCCTGTGATAACAAACAGGTCGGTGCCATCGGTGACGATCAGCATCGCCTCTAGCTTTTGCAGGTATTTGTCGGTGCGCCAATCTTTGGCCAGTTCGATACTAGCGCGCATCAGTTGGCCGGGGGTGGCCTCTAGTTTCTTTTCCAGACGTTCCAGCAGGGTAAAGGCATCAGCGGTTGATCCAGCAAATCCGCAGACCACATCGCGCCCACCCGGGGACAGGCGGCGCACCTTGCGGGCGGTGCCTTTGATCACGGTTTGGCCTAGGCTGACCTGACCGTCGCCGGCGATCACGACCTCTCCGCCTTTGCGGACGCCGATTATGGTGGTGCCGTGCCAACCGGGGAATTCGTTATCTGCCATAGATGCCTCCTGTTCTTTGGACCTATATGGATGCGGGCCAATGGGGGAACAACCCTACCGCTTGCCCAAAATGACAAAAGCCCGACCGTTTGGAACGATCGGGCCTTTGAAAAGGAGGTAAGTCAGCAATTAGATGCTGTCTTGGATCCACGCTTGCAGCGCGGCTTTGGGTGCTGCGCCTGCTTTGTTCGCGACGACTTCGCCGTCTTTGAATACGAACAATGCTGGAATACCGCGCACGCCCAGCTGAGCTGGCGAATTCGGGTTTTCGTCAACGTTGACTTTGACGATCTTTACTTTGCCTTCCAATTCTTCGGACAGTTCTTCCAAAGCTGGGCCGATCATGCGGCAAGGGCCACACCATTCTGCCCAGAAATCGACGACAACTGGAATGTTGGACTGACGCACTTCGGCGTCAAAGGTATCATCACTGACAGCTACGGTAGCCATTTCATCTCTCCTAACTGGATGTCGGATTGGAACGTATGTCCGCCCCCCTGAATGGTCAAGCGCCCGTAGCCCATTCCAGACCCAAGGTCGCAGGAGGCAATTCCATAAGCGTTGCGGTTGCCGTCCACAAAATCGCGCAATCGATACGGTGGTCGGGATAAATTTCCGCCAAAGCAGCACGATAGGCGGCCATTTGTCTTAAAACACCGTCTGGGGTTTTTTCAGGCGTTTCTGGGACCGTGCGGTTTGATTTGAAATCAATACATAAAACACGGGTTTCATCGACAACCAATCGGTCGATCGCCCCGAAAATGCGTCCGCCCAATTGCGGGATTTCGGCGGTGATTTCGACCTCTGCCAATGTTTCAGGGTCAAATAGAACCGACAGTTTCGGATTATCGATCATTGCGATCACATCATCCAAGATGTCGTCGCAGTCATCCACCAATGCCGCATCTGGATTTCCATCGATCAAAGATTGTCCGATGTCGTATCGTTCTTCGATTGGATAATTTGGCAAATGTTCCAACAGTTGGTGAATGATTGATCCGCGGATCATGGCAACTTCGGTGTCATATTCGCCAAATTCACCTGGCAACGCTTTGGCGCCACCTAGATCGCTGGGGGCGATCGTTTTGGGCCGTTCGGGTACATGATCCACAATTCCGAAATCGGGCAGGGTTGGGGCCGTTTTTTCAACCTCTGTGATGGAATGAAATTCTAGGCCGTTCCAATCATTCACGCTGTAGCGTTTGAATTCCAGATCGTCGATCTTTTCATCCGTGGCCCCGATGCCGTCCATGGCCGCACGGATCACGTCGTACCAGCTTTGTTTGCCTTCTTCGGCCGCATTTGCACCCGCAATGATCAGCCATTTTTCCGCGCGGGTCAGCGCGACATACAGCAGGCGGCGGCGTTCGCGTGTTTGGCTGTCTGCGATATGATCGACAAACGGTTGAATCGTATCCGGCATATCGCCGCTGGTTGGTTTCCAGATCGGCCCGCTGTCGGTTCTGATGATCCCATCGCTGACGTTATTTCGGCGGTCCTGCGTTTCAGGCAGGATCACGATGGGGGCCTCTAGCCCCTTTGATCCATGCACGGTCATGACGCGGATCAGATTGCCCGCGCTGTCCATCTGGCGTTTGACTTTGACCTCTTCGGTTTCCATCCAATGCAGGAACCCCGTCAGCCCCGGAACCGAAGACCGTTCATAGGCCAGCGCCTGAGACAGCAGCGCGTCGATGGCGTCTTCGGCTTCGGCGCCCATTTGATAGACCAGTTTTTTGCGCCCGCCATGGCGGGTTAGCATACGTTCGATCAGGTCATAGGGCCGCAGAAAATCGGCCTGTTTACGCATGTCATTCAGAACGGCCATCGTTTCGGGAAATTCATCTGCGTGATCGCGCAAAGACGCCCACAGGTATCCTTTGCGGCCATGGGCGATGCGGAACAGGTCCTGTTCGCTCCACCCGAAAAGGGGCGATTTCAGAACCTCGGCCAGCGCCAGATCGTCCTCGGCCAATGACAGGAATTTCAGCAGCGATAGAATATCCTGAACGGCCAATTGATGGCTGAGCGTCAACACGTCCGCGCCCGCAATCGGGAGGTTCATGTTTTTACAAGCGCGTATGATTTCGTTGAACAGTTTGCTGCGCCGTTGAACAAGGATCAAAAAATCGCGCGGCTGCACAGGGCGGCGGTGATAGGTGCCCGAATGACCGTTTTCTTCGGGGATCGTTTCGGTGCGGATCATGCGGTCGATCTGCGCGGCGATCTGTTTGGCCAGCTTTACCTCTGCGCTGGATTCTTGGATCAAATCCACTGGATCGTACCAATGTTCTTTTTCGACCTCGGGCGTTTTTTCGATGAACGGCCACAGGTCTACGCGTCCGGGCATGTCTTTTTTGAACGCGATATGGGTGACCTTTTGTTCCAGACCTTCGGCCATTTCGCCTGTGAATGTGCCATCCACAAAGGACAGGATCGCCTGAGACGACCTGAACGAATACTGCAATTCAGTGGACACCAGCGGCGCATCCGTTCCTTGCAGGGCTTCGTCAAAATAGCTGCGCATGCGGTCGAATTCTTCGGGGTCGGCGCCTTGGAAACTGTAGATCGACTGTTTTTTGTCACCCACCACGAAAATCGTGCGTTTCTGGTCGGCGCGGGCGCCTTCGCCTGCTGCAAATTCGCGGGACAGGGCATCCACAACGGCCCATTGCGCTGGGCTGGTGTCTTGGGCTTCGTCGACCAGAATGTGGTCAATTCCGCCGTCCAGTTTGAACAGAACCCAGTTTGCAACGACTTCTTCGGTCAACAGATCGCGGGTTTTGTCGATCAGGTCATCGAAATCCAGCAACCCGCGCGCAAGTTTGCGTTCCTCATAGGCGGGGATGAACACGCGGGCAAAATCGTACAGCACCATCGTGCGGTCCAACGCTTCGACCCCCAAACGGCGTTGGCGGGTTTCTTGAACCCGTTCCATTAAATCGTTCAGGTCTTCGATCAGGGCGGGGTCTTTGGCCTGAGTGGCTTTGGTCGGGAAACTGCCGATTTTCGCAGAGAACGGGGATTTAGCGCCCGAACCTGTTAGAAAAACATTTTCGCAGATCCGCAGATCACCCATCGTGAAGGGATCGCCGGAAATAGCCGATAGCGCAGCCCCGTTTTTTTGGTCGGTGGAACTGCCCTTTAGGCACAGGTCCCGAACGGCGGAAATGGTCTGTCGGTCGCGCGGATCAAACACATCATCCAACAAAGACTGTGCCGTTTCATCAGGGCGGATGCCAAATTCGGCTGCCAAATCGGCACGCGTTGTGCCCGCCAGGAATTCACGTTTGAAACGGATGGTTTCAGCGGCAAGTTTCGGGAACGTCATATCGCTGACGAGCCGAGCAATATTGTCGATCGCGTGGGCGTGCGGGCCTTCGGCGATGGTTTCCAACACCTCTTCGCGCAACATTTCGGCGGCGCGGTCTTCCATTTCAGTAAAGGCAGGGGACACGCCAGCCTCTAATGGAAAACGGCGCAGGATGGAGGAACAGAACGAATGGATCGTCTGAATACGCAGCCCGCCCGGGACCTCGATCGCGGTGGCGAATAGACGGCGGGCGACAGATAAATCAGGCACCGTGTGATCGGGGTCTGCGCCCATGTCGGACAATTCTTTGCGCAGGGCATCGTCGGGCATCATGGCCCAAGCGCCCAAACGGCGGAATAGGCGGTTCTGCATTTCGGATGCGGCGGCTTTGGTATAGGTCAGACACAGGATGTTCGACGGGTCCACACCCGCGAGCAATAGCCGCGCAACACGGTCTGTCAAAACGCGGGTTTTCCCCGAACCTGCGTTTGCAGACACCCAAGTCGATGCCATGGGATCAGCCGCCTGAATTTGGCGGCGAGTGGCGTCATCCATAATCATGCGACATCCTCTGGTTCGGCGTCTTGGCTTAGGTCCCATTCGCCGTAGCGGGACAGGTGATCGTAGTCCCCGCCATAGGTTGCGGTTTGCGCCGCCATCATGGCCGTATAGCCCCGTTTTGGATTGCCCCACGCACGGATCAGTTTGACGAAATTGTCCCATTCGTCGTCGACAGACAAATCTGGCAACTGATCTTTGCGTTTCTTGTCTGGTGCGCCACTGGTGGCGATGGGCGCGCGGACCGGTTTTGCGCCGGCTTTGATCTGGATAAATTCCGCATCATGGGCGGTTTTGGGTCCAACAGCGGCAAAGGCACCGCGTGCGACCATTGCGGCTTCGATAATCAGCTGTTTATCAAAGTAGTACTGCATTTTTTCGTTGGGCGGCGTGCCTGTTTTGTAGTCGTACAGGATGACTTCGCCGTTGTCGGTTTCGTCAATGCGGTCTGCCTTGCCTTTGATTTTAAAATCGATTTCTGGGATCGTCATTTCCCCCCATGCTTCGATATGGGTCGGGGTGCCGCGTTTTTGACGTTCGATTTCGGTCTGTAGGAACCAATCCGCCGCTTTGTCGAATGCCGACAGCCACAAACGCCGCGTGACGACCCACGGACACATAGCGTCCAGTTTTTCGGCGGCGATTTGCATCAGGCGGTCCCGCGCATTTGGTGCGGCGGGGTCATTTTTTTCCGCAATAAAGTGTTCCAAAACCTCGTGAATGATCGTGCCTTTTAGGGGCGCGTCAGCGGTCGGAACCAAAGGATCAAGCGGTTTAAGATCCAGCACCTTGCGCCCATAAATCGCATATGGATCACGAATGAGGGTCGCGATTTGGGTGACCGACAAATCGTTCGGACGCGCGGACACAGGCGGACGAGGCGAGGGGCGTTTGGCAGGTGTACCGCGTCCGTCAGGCGTGCCCAATGCGATCGCTTTTTCGACCCATTCGCTGCCGCGTTGTTTCATCGCCTGTAATGCGATCTGGCCGTTCTGATTAGGCAGACCGTTCAGCAGGTTGGTCAGACGATTTATCCAGCGCGACGGGACTGTTTCTGCCTCTTCTGATCTGACGGCGCGGGTGATCCACACCTCTTTGGCAGAGACGGCTTGTTGATAGTCATGTGCGGATAGACCAATGCGGCGTTCGGGCAATAACAGACCCGCTTTGGCACGCATGTCGCGGTTTAGCCACGGATCGGGCGTGGGTGTTTCTGGCCACACGCCATCGTTCATCCCGCCAAGGATGACCAAATCAGCGCTTTGGACGCGGGCTTCTAACGTTCCCCAGAACAACACGTTGGGGTGGCCGTTATCTGGGTTGCGTACGACGCCTGCCGATAGGATCGATGACACCATCGACGCGTAGTCGTGCAGCGAAAGGTCGCCCGCAGCATCAGCATGGGTTCGCAATTCTGCGATTGTTTTGGTCGCTTCACGGCCTGCGGCCTCTTTCCACAGTTCGCTTTCACCTGCGGCGGGACCAGCCGCGGCCAATTCGGTCAAGGCGATATGGTGGTTCAGATGGTCGATCAACGCCCCGTGTTTTGGCCCAGATAGCGCCAAATCCAAAATCTGCGCGACCCAATCGGCCCATTCGCGGTGATCGTCATCGTCTGTCTTTAATCCGCGCATGGATTCACCCGTGGGATAGGGCGGCCCATATCGGCGGATATGCAATTCCAATTCGCGCGTCCAACGTAAATGCGGTCCGCGATCGGACCCCGTCGCAGCCAATGGATGCTTTAGAACTGATAACAGCGTCTCGCCTGTTGGGCGGTCAAAAATCAGCGATCCACATAGTCGAATAAACCGACCCGGAGGCGAAAGATGCAACGGTTGCCCAGCGGAATCGTCTGCGACGATATTCCATTTATCAAGAGCTGCCGAAACCTGACGCGTTAGCATCCGGTCGGGCGTGATCAGGGCGGCGGTCACGCCATCGTCCACGGCTTGACGTAAACGCAGTGCGATTGTTTCAGCTTCGGATCGGGGCGAAGGGGCTTCGACCAGCGTCACGTTGTCCATTGCGTGTGTCAAATCACCCAATGCAGGACCGTCTGTCAGCCATTGATCCGTCACAGGCGCAGGACGCAGGGACAGCGATATGACCCGATTGCGTTGTGTATCGACCGACGTTTCATCGCCCCATTTGTTCATCTGGGACACATCAATACCCAATTTTTCCAAAAACAGTTTGAACCGGTATTGGGGATGATCTTCGAATTTGCGGCGGTCGGTCATGGCGTCCCAAATATCGGGCCCCATGTCAAAATCGACACCAGGTAAGATGACCGCGCCTTGAGGCAGGCGGGCGACGGACTCCATGAACAGGGAGGTTGCGCCGCGTGACCCTGTGGAACCCGCGACGATAATCGGGTGATCGGGCGCATTTTCGGCCCAAGTTGCAACCAACTGTTCGATGACCATCCGCTGGCGCGATTCTTTGTCCGGCGCGGCTAGGGCGCTGTCAAAAAACGGCTGCACGATCCCGATAAATTTTTGCGCGTTTTCCCAATGACCCGACCGATCCGACACGTCCAGATCCAGAACGGATTGCAGCGGTACGCCTTCGCCGTGCATTTCATCCATCAGATTGGCAAGGCTGCTCGATAGATCAAACAACGCGGAACGAGGCGCGAGATAGGGTTCTTTGTCCAGCAGAGCGGACACGAATTGCGATAGTTCTAGTCGGCGGCGCAGGGAGGCGACGGGCTGCGGCAGTTTTGCCGAAATAGGATCGGATGCCAGATCCGTCACCAATCGCAAGCGGGGCAGTAACATAGCACCGCGTTGCATGAAAATTTGGGCCACGCGGCGTTTCATGCGCTGGGTGTTCAAATATATTTCGACGCGCGCGATGTCCGTCGGAGACTTGCCCGCCATGCGGTCCAAAACGCCATCGACCAAAGACTGCGCAGCATCAACGCCGAGCGGTTGACCAAAAACGCGGGGCGTATCGATTGGATCAAACATCGGCTATCATCCTTTGTGCAATGTCGATGGAATCGGGACGGCCAACATCGCACCAATTCCCGTTATATTCCGTGCCAAATAATGTGCCACGCTGAAGCATTCGGTTCCATAATTCCCACATGGAAAACGCGGTCTGATCGATGTCATCCAACAGGTCCGTGCGGATTATTTGGCACCCAGTGTAAATCGCTCCTAGGCCTTTGCGGATGCGGCCTTGATCGTCGATTTGAAAATCGCCCTTACCAATGTGGCCATGCGCCTGTGATTGGGGGACCAATAACAGCAACCCTTCCATGTCATCATGCCATGCAGATTGCAGCACCTCAAAGGGATTGGGGCCGTGCCACACGGCGTCAGTATTCATCGTGAAAACAGGGTTTGACGTCATATAGGGTAGGGCGCGTTTCAATCCGCCACCCGTTTCTAAAATGGCGTCTGTTTCATCTGAAATCGTGACATCGTTCGGGACGGCATCGATAATTTGATCTGCCAGATAATGAACATTCACTACCCGCGTAAAACGAGGCGCAAGGTCAAGGGCATGAAACAAAAGAGGTTTGCCAGCAACCTTGACCATTGGTTTGGGCCGCGTGTCCGTCAGCGGGGCCATGCGTGTGCCAAAGCCGGCGGCGAAAAATAGAACAGAATTAGGGGACATCAGGTAAAATCAACGGCGCTAGATCGGCTAAAATTGGGTGGGAGAGGTCTTGTTTTACATAGGCCTGTACGCGCGGCACAAATGCACGGTATTTTTCTTTGCCGTCCTGATGGATCAGGCGCGCAAAAATCCCCAAGATGCGCAGGTTGCGCTGAACGGAAATGACGGCAAAGGCGGCTGGGTCTATGTTTTCGGTCAATGCTTCGACGGTTTCGGGGCGTACGTCGCGTCGTGCATCGCGCAACAGTGATACCAAATCATAAACGGGATGCGCCAATAAAGCGTCTTGAAAATCCAACAGTCCAACACGATCCAAACCAGTTTTAGACGGACGCCAGATCAAGTTTTCCGCATGAAAATCGCGCAGCGATAAAGATAGGGGCGCATCGATTGCCACCAGCGCGGCGTGCATGCGTTCCGCAATTTCCGATGCATTGGCATGAGGGGCATAAAATTGGGTGTATAACCCCATAAGATCAGTCGCGACACGGGGCGTCATTTCGGACAGACCATCTGGTACGGGACCTGCGGCGTAAACATCAATCGTTTGTTTTGCCAGCTGATACAGCGCCAATTCATCTGCGCTGTGGGTCGTCAACCAACGGGCATAGTGGTCAGGCCCCAGATCGCTGATCACGGCCAGTCCGTTTGGAATATCAGAGGCAAGGATTTTAGGTGTCGTCAGGCCTAATCCACGCAGATGGTCGGCCATTTTAACAAACGGGCGCAAATCTTCGCCAAGTTCAGGTGGAGCAATCATCAAAATGGCGGTTTGACCCGATGGCCCGGTCAAACGACGATAGCTGCGCCGCGACGCATCCCCAGCGATTGGCGTTTGGGTCCAATGCTCCCATTCGGTCTGTGCTAAAAAACGATTGATATCAGACACCGGCGGCCTCTAACCGTGGTTTCCAATCGTCCGGACCTGATAGGATTGCGGTATGCGGATCGCCCGCCGACAATTTCAGAACCAAGGCGTCCTGTGGGGCAAGGTCGGCCAAACGATCGGGCCATTCGATCAGACAAATCGCCGTTTCAAACGCTTCGTCTATGCCTAGCTCGATGGCTTCATCTGGATGTGACAGCCGATACAGATCAAAATGCCAGATGTCGGGGTCATCTTCGTAGGTTTGAACCAACGTAAATGTTGGCGAAGGAACATCCTCTTCATATCCCAGCCTTGCGCGGATTACGGCGCGGGAAAATGCGGTTTTGCCGGCGCCGATATCGCCTTCTAGCAAAATTGTATCACCTGCCCCCAGAATAGACGCAATTTTTCGAGCGAAAATAACGGTATCGGTTTCTGTGGTTAGGGAAATTGGGCCGAGTTCAAATGACATGGGCCCAAACTACGCGATGCTAATAAACAGGCAAGCCAGAATTAACCATGCGCGGCCCAAAGCGTAGGCTGTTCATATGTGCCCTGAGACAGGGGCACCTCTGGTCGGAACTCTACCAGTGTGTCTCCATTTGGCAAAGGTTTGACCCAGCAGGCGACTTCTCTGCCGTTGTTCAATCTGATGCTATCGTTCCATGCTGAACGAGGCGCCATCGAACACAGTTCTTCCCTTAGTCGCGACCAAACCGGTGTCGGGACTGTCGATTTTTGCCAAATCCGCGATTCCTCTAGCAGGGTCGTTCCGACAAATTGGGCGATGGGTTGTTGATGCCATAATTTTTCATAGGCCGCGTTGTGAATTGTCAGTGTGCCAGAGGATGAAAACACAGCGACAGCGGTATCGAAATTGTCCAGCACCGCTTGGCTGCTGTCGATTTGGTTTCGGAAACGCCGCGTCAATGAAATCTCGGCGCTAATGTCTTCGAATAAAAACGCAAGAGCACCATCGGGATGCGGCCGACCCGTGACCCGAAAGGTTTGCCCGTTCGGAAGGTCCCATTTTTCGCAATAGGTCCCATCTTTGGCGCGTGTTTCCATATCGATGATGGTTTCGCGCCAATTGGTATAGTTTTTCGGCTCTGGGATCATCCGTGCCTCGCGCATGCGATCCAAAAACGTGTGGATACCGGGGCGGGATGCCAAAAATTCGGGGCGAATACCTGTGAGATCCATCAAGGCCGGATTAAAGATCATCAAACGGCGTTCTCGATCAAAAATCGCCAGACCGATGGACAGTTGAGCAAAGGTTTTGACCAAGGTCTGCACATAGCTGCGCTGGGTTTCTTCGGCTTGGACGACTTTGGTGACATTTGTTGCGAAGAACAATGTTTCAGTCGGACGCGGGACGCAGGAAATGTCGAACCAAGTCTCCTCTGGATCACCAGATATATGGATGTTCTGTCGCGCGTTGGCGCCGTCGATTAACCCGCTGTGATCGCTTGGCGTGTTGAACAAATTCATTGGCGGCCAGGTTTGAATTTCCGTGGGGGCGCAGCCAGCGTGTTGCGAGGCAAGATCCAGATAGGCTCTGTTTGCCCAAGTGATCGTGCCGTTGATGTCTTGTTTCCAGATCAGTTGGGGTGAATCTTCGGCGATGTTGCGCAGCGCTTGCAGTTCATCATTCAGCGAAGCCGCCGCCGCGCGGTCAATGGTTTCACCGCGGTGCGAACCATCGTCGTAGCTGATCCGTGACAACCCGTTCCAATATTCTGCGATCACCTGCAAATCGGGATTATCGGGTGACGTTAAAACGCGCCTTCCGTCCTGCGCAAGGTTTTCCAGATTTGACCGAAGATGCGGAAAATGCGGCGCGAAAAGCGCAACAAATCGATCCCAGTCAGTGGTTTCTGTCATGCGATTTTTGATCAATGCGCGCGCTGCAGGGGTCGCATCAATTAGGTTGTGGTCATCAAACAGAAAAACAATCTTTTCTTCGGCTTCGCGCAGCAGTGCACGTGCGGTTTGCCGTTTCTGATCGAAATGGCGCATCAAGGTGTAGATGAAAATGCCACTTAACCCCACGCCCAAAAGGCAGGTCAAAACCAATCCTTGGATCGTCATGATCGAAACTCCATCGTCGTTTTGATGAAGCTAAATCAACGAAGGTTAATTCGGGGTTAAGTATCAATGGGTGTGTTTTCACCCAAAGCTGTGCGTTCGCCGTGGTCTGGATCAACCTTGGCGCGGATCCAGCTGACGGTGACGATAGCGCCGCCCAGATCACCGCCATTGGCAAAGGCTAGTTTTGCGCCCGACCGTTCCAGCAACGTTTTAGCGATAAACAGCCCCAAACCCATCCCGTCATATCCTGGTCGTTGCGGCAGGTTGCGTTGCCGCACAAAGGGATCACCAATGCGCGTGATGACATTTTGGCTGTACCCCGCGCCATCATCGCAAATACGCACCAAAACCGTGTCTTTTGACCAATGCATTTCGACGTCGACGGTCGTTTTTGCAAAATCCACAGCATTTTGGATCAGGTTACGCAGGCCGTGAATGATTTCAGGGCGGCGGCTGATGATTGGCTGCGTGTCGGGGGCGATTGTGTCTTTGGCGATATGGAATTTGATCTCTTTGCCGCGGGTCAGGTGTGGTTCTGCGGCTTCTCTTAGGATGCCTTCGATTGGGACGTTGCGCAGGTGCAAATCTTCTTTGCCGGCACGGCCCATGGATCGCAGAATATCGCGGCAACGGTCTGCCTGATCGCCGATCAAACGCAGATCTTCGATCAGGTCGTCGTTATCTCCGGCTTCGTCCAATAGTTCGGCCGACACCAATTTGATCGTCGCCAAAGGCGTGCCCAGTTCATGCGCGGCTGCGGCAACAACACCGCCCAAATCCGTAAGCTTTTGTTCGCGCGCCAGCGCCATCTGAGTGGCAAGAAGCGCATCAGACATATCGTGCATTTCTGTGGTGATCTGCCGTGCGTAAGCGCCCAGAAACAAAACGCCAACCACCAGTGCGATCCAGAACCCAAATCGAAAGATCGCGGGTAGCTCTAATAAATCGCCGGTGTTGGAAATCAGCGGGAAATGCCACAGCGCCAATGCGGTTATGATAACGACAGCGACACCGCCCAGCATGGCCGTGTTGCGCAATCGCAAAAACGTCGCGGCGATTGTCACCGGTGCAAGCACGAGCAAAGCAAATGGATTGTTCAGCCCGCCGGTCAAATACAGCAGCAAACATAATTGCAGCAGATCGAACATCAGCATCAACATCGCCTCTAATTCTGTGAGGCGTTTGGTTTCGGGGTATAGAAACGATGAAAACAGATTGGCGATGATGGATGCGCCAATCGCCATTGCGGCCAATCCGACCTGTAGGTCCAGCTGGAATAGGTAGACTGTGACAATTAGCGCGACGATCTGCCCAATAATGGCGATCCAACGCAATATAACCAATGTACGCAGGCGGACCCATCGGCTGCGTTCGCGGTCGTACAAGGAAGTTGTCGGAATTGTCATAGCGGTTTGGCCTTTGCAGGGCTTGTTATTCAGGGACTTTAGGGCAATCAATGCGCCAAACAAAGGAGAGCGTCATGGAAAAGAAAATCGCCATTGCTGCCACATCCGTTGCCGCATTGTTTATCGGCGGGACCATTGCCGTCGTTCAATTGAACAAAGCGCCGCAGGATTTCGCGCAATGCGGGGCAACCGCGGTCGCAGGCAGTGCAATTGGCGGACCGTTTGAATTGGTCACCTCTGCTGGCGAAACCGTCACCGACGCGGATGTGATTACAGGCCCATCGGTGATCTATTTCGGCTATACGTTCTGCCCTGATGTTTGTCCGCTGGATGCCATGCGCAATGCGCAAGCGACCTATATTCTGGATGAAAAAGGGATCGAGGTTACGCCGATCTTTATTTCGATCGACCCCGAACGCGATACACCAGACGTCGTCGGAGAGTTCGCAAGCAATTTCCATGAACGCATGATCGGCTTGACGGGATCCATCGAACAAACCGATGCCGCATCCAAGGCCTATCGCACGTATTATAAGAAAGAAGAAAACGGCGATCCGGAATACTACCTCGTTGATCATAGCATTCAGTCGTATTTCAATATCCCCGGTTATGGCGTTATTGATGTGTTCGGGCACACCGACACGCCCGAAAATGTGGCCCAGCGTATGGAATGTCTGATTGATATGACCAGCTGATTTGACGAAACCGTAAGTCAGGGCTACCTGTAGGGTACGCGAAAAGAGGCAGATCGTATGGACGTTAAAGCTCTGGATCTGGGAGAGGACACTTCGCTTCTTCTGGTTGATGATGACGAACCGTTTCTGAAACGGCTGGCAAAGGCTATGGAAAAGCGCGGCTTTTCTGTCGAAACGGCAGGGTCTGTTGTGGCCGGCAAAGCCATTTCAACTGCCCGTCCGCCAGCATATGCGGTCATCGACCTGCGGCTAGAGGACGGAAACGGTTTGGACGTGGTAGAAACGCTGCGCGAACGCCGTCCTGACAGCCGCATCGTCGTTTTGACGGGCTACGGTGCGATTGCAACGGCTGTTGCTGCGGTCAAAATCGGGGCGACAGATTATCTATCTAAACCAGCGGACGCAAATGACATCATCAATGCCTTGTTGCAAACGGGTGATGAACTGCCACCGCCGCCAGAAAACCCCATGAGCGCAGACCGCGTCCGCTGGGAACATATTCAGCGCATTTACGAACTGTGTGATCGTAACGTGTCGGAAACGGCGCGCCGTCTGAATATGCATCGCCGCACGTTGCAGCGCATTCTGGCGAAACGCAGCCCTAAATAGACGCCTCGCTGCGCAGCCATTTGATGAATGTTGCGCGTTTGGATGAAACAGAGCCTTTGCGGGTGACGATGTAATATCCAACGCCGCGTGGTTTCGTACGCGCAATGGGGATGATCGTCCCGGCGTCCAGCTCTGCCTTGACCAATGGTTCCATCAGCACGGCAATGCCCGATCCCGTGGCCAACGCAGCGCGGACGCTGCCCATTGTGGGCAGGCTGCGAATGGTGGATTGGTCGTCCAGCCATCCTTCCTCTTTCGCCCATTCGATAGGCTCTAGATGGTTTTCATCGAACAGCCAGTCCATTTTCGACAGATCGCCCGCCATCAGGCGGGGCATATCGCGCACAATCTGGGCAGACCCGCAGATGACAAATCGCGCCTCGGTCAGTAGTTGATTGTCCGTTCCCGCCCAATTCCCGCGCCCATATCGGACCGCCAGATCAACACCGTCGGACTGGAAATTGACCAGATCATGCGACGTGCGGATCGCCAAAGGAATATCGGGGTGTTTCGACCAGAACCGCGGCAGCCGCGGCATCAGCCAATTTTCAGCGAAATTTGATGTCGTGGATATAACCAGCGGTGCATCCGTTTTATCCGCCGTCAAATCACGTACCGCAGAAATGATCGTCCCGAACCCAAGGTTTAATTCAGAGGACAATTTACGCCCAGCCGATGTTGGGACCATGCGGTTGCCCTGACGTTTTATCAGCGGCTCTCCGAAATAGTCATGTAGCGCGCGGATATGTTGGGCAATCGCTGCGTGGGTGACGTTCAGTTCGGTCGCTGCAGCCGTCAGGGTGCCGGTACGGCAGGCCGATTCAAATGCGCGCAGCGCAGCCAGCGATGGGAGATTGTGCCAATCCATAGTGTAAGTTTGGCTTACATCCCGACATTTTTCAAGATTCGCGAAACTGGGGATGCACGCGGTACAGGTAAATCACCCAATCAGGAGATTTACCCATGCTAGGTCTATTCAATTCCGTATTTTCAACAGCAATGCGGCGTGAAACCCGTTCGGGATATTCGCATTTCGAACAGGAGCTGCGGCGCGTACAGGACGATAAAAATCTAACACCTGCCGAACGCGAAGATTTCCGCCGCGCGTTGCTGCGCAGCTATATGCGCTAAAGCTGTGCAATCAGTTCGTTGTGCCGTGCGGTATAATCGTTGCGCGCATGCACGGGCGGGCGCAGTTTCAATTCGAATTGCGCGGCAAAGCTGCGGTCTATTTTGCCAAAGAATTTATCGGCCTCGGCTTCGGTGAAACCGGCGATGCGGGTCGCCTCTAACCACGCGCTGACCAGATCGGCCTTTTTGATCTGGCGTTTCACCGTGGCAGGCAATTTGGCGGGCAGGCCGAATTTGATGTGAATGGCTGCGGTCAGGCGTTCATCCAGATCCTTGTAGCCGGGGCCAACGGATGCTTTGACGGGGCTGATCATGTCGCCGATCACGTATTCCGGCGCGTCATGCAGCAGGGCCGCCAATTGCCATTTTACGGGCGCCTTGGGGTTTTGGGCGGTGAAAATCTGTTCGACCAGCACGGAATGTTCGGCCACGGAATAGGGCCAGTCGCCCATAGTTTGCCCATTCCAACGTGCAACAAACGCCAGCCCGTGGGCGATATCTTCGATTTCGATATCCATGGGGGTTGGGTCCAACAGGTCCAAACGACGCCCCGAAAGCATACGTTGCCATGCGCGTGGTTGTTTTGCAGCCATGTTTTCACCCGTTCGTTCCGTTGCCCGATAGGGATTACAGTGCTATCTGTCCCGCGACAATTGAATTGGAGATGCGCTCATGGCCGCAGATTATGTAGTTAAGGATATCACTCTTGCCGCGTTTGGCCGCAAAGAGCTGGATATCGCTGAAACCGAAATGCCTGGCTTGATGGCCACCCGCGAAGAATACGGCGACGCGAAACCACTGGCTGGTGCGCGCATCGTTGGGTCGCTGCACATGACGATCCAGACCGCCGTTCTTATCGAAACTTTGGTTGCGCTGGGCGCTGATGTGCGCTGGGCGTCGTGCAACATTTTCTCGACCCAAGACCACGCAGCAGCAGCCATCGCCGAAGCCGGCGTTCCTGTGTTCGCGATCAAAGGCCAAAGCCTGGAAGAGCACTGGGATTACTTGGACAAATCCTTCCAATTCGAAGACGGCCCAAACATGATCTTGGACGACGGCGGCGATGCAACGTTGTACGTTCTGCTGGGCGCACGTGCCGAAGCAGGCGAAGAGATCATTCCGGTGCCGCAGTCCGAAGAAGAAGCCGTGATCAAGGCGCAGATCAAAAAGCGCATGGAGCAATCCCCAGGCTGGTTCACCAAAGTGCGCGACCAGATCAAAGGCGTTTCCGAAGAAACCACCACTGGCGTTCACCGCCTGTATGATCTGCACAAAAACGGCCAGCTGCCGTTCCCTGCGATCAACGTGAACGATTCCGTCACCAAATCGAAATTCGACAATAAATACGGCTGTAAAGAATCGCTGGTCGACGGCATCCGCCGCGCGACCGACGTGATGATGGCTGGTAAAGTGGCTGTTGTTTGCGGTTACGGCGACGTTGGTAAAGGGTCTGCTGCATCGCTGGCTGGCGCTGGTGCCCGCGTGAAAGTGACCGAAGCCGACCCGATCTGCGCATTGCAGGCCGCTATGGACGGTTTCGAAGTTGTCCTGTTGGAAGATGTGGTTGCGGACGCAGACATTTTCATCACCACCACCGGCAACAAAGACGTCATCCGCATCGAGCATATGCGCGAGATGAAGGACATGGCGATCGTTGGTAACATCGGCCACTTTGACAACGAAATTCAGGTTGCCGCGCTGAAAAACCACAAATGGACCAACATCAAAGAACAGGTCGACATGATCGAAATGCCGTCGGGCAGCCGTCTGATCCTTCTGTCCGAAGGTCGCCTGCTGAACCTTGGCAACGCGACGGGTCACCCTTCGTTCGTGATGTCGGCATCTTTCACCAACCAGGTTCTGGCGCAGATCGAACTGTGGAACAACGGCGACGACTACCAGCCGGGCGTTTTCATCCTGCCAAAGCATCTGGACGAAAAAGTTGCGCGTCTGCATTTGGCTCGCGTTGGTGCGAAATTGACCACGCTATCGCCTGATCAGGCGTCCTATATCGGCGTAACGCCAGAGGGTCCGTTCAAACCGGAACACTATCGTTACTGATCTGATGTGATCTATAAACCGCCGGTTCAGGATGCTGAGCCGGCGGTTTTTCTATGTCCCTAGGGGGAAAATTCCATTGGAACGTGCGAATTCTGACGAATGCGGGGATTTTTTCTTTACCCAACAATCTTTCACGAATTAGGCTTTCGTCATTCAAGCACGAATTGGGCGTGCGTATTTATTCGAGGGGCACAGAAATGGGCAAACGTGACGAACTGATCGCAAAATATGCGGACGATCTGAAATCCAAATGCGGCATGACACCAGACATGGACCTGCTGACGAAAGTCACCATCGGCTGCGGTCCTGCGATCTATAACGCGGACGCATCGACCGTTGCGGGCAGCCAGCCATCCGAATTGGAAACCGTAAAGAAAAACTTTCTAATGAAAAAACTGGGCCTGTCCGACGGTCCAGAGCTGATGGAAGCGATCAATTCGGTCATCGAAACCTATGGTAAATCCGAGCGTAACAAATATCGGGCTGTGATCTACTACATGCTGACCAAACATTTCGGCAAAGAGTCGATCTACAGCTAATCGATCGATATCGATGAAAATGCGAAAGGCTTTTCCTTTGTGGGAAAGCCTTTTTTGTTTTTAGATGGTCCCACGGTCCAACGTGTGGGAGCGTCGGGTGACAAAACGGGGCGGCGCAGCGGTGCGGCCCCGTTTTGATTAAAACAGGTTCAGAACCGCACCGATGATGGCGCAACCAAAAACCGCATAACCGCCGTCGATCAGCGTCAGTTTGAACGGCCGCCCGCCATAGGCGTTGTTGATCATGATCCACGGGCTGATGAAGAACGCGCCGATCCCCAGTCCGGAAATCAGGCCTCCGCCAACGGTCATCACGCCCGACGACGCAAAGACGTGGCGCATCATGCCTGCGACGAAAATCATCGCGACCATCGCCATGATGTAGGGTTTAGGATCGCTGCTGTTTTTGGGTTTGCCGTCCGCGCCTTTTTCGATTTGCGCGGCAGCCATCCATGGTTCGGCCAGAAGCATGTACCACACCGCACCAAAGCCAAATCCCGCGATTGCGGCCACGATTACGTTTAGAAATTCCATATCAAAGCCCCCGTTGAATGGGTTCACTATCGGGGGCTTTGTGATCTTTGGCTATCTAAATTCCGCCCAGTTCGCAGATTATATTCCATTCCTCTTCGGTCACAGGCTGGACCGATAGGCGGGAATTTTTCAACAGAACCATGTCCGTTAGGCGTTCGTCCTGTTTGATCTGTTCCAATGTAACCGCGCGTTTCAGCGGTTTGACGGCGCGGACATCCACGCAGTCCCACCGTTCATCATCGGTCGTGCTGTCGGGGTGGGATTCCGCGCAGATTTCAACAATCCCCACGATTTCCAGCCCGCTGCGTGAATGATAGAAAAACCCCTGATCGCCCAATTTCATGGCACTCATGTTGTTGCGCGCCTGATAATTGCGAACGCCGTTCCATTCTTCGCCTTCGTCACCTTTGGCGACCTGATGGTCCCAGCCCCAAACGTCGGGTTCGGATTTGAACAGCCAATAGGCCATTAGCCGATCACCTTTTTCCATTCTTCGATGCGGACTTTTTCGAACAGTCCCGCCTTGGCATATGGATCATTTTCAGCCCAAGCGATGGCGGCGGCGCGGTCGGCCACCTCCAGAATGATCATCGACCCGTGCATTTCGCCAGCCTCATTGATGAACGGGCCTGCCATTTCGACAACACCGGTTTCTTTGATGTAGGCTAGGTGCGCCTCGCGGGTGTCTAGGCGGATCTGCAGGGCGCCGTCTTTGTCTTTGGTGACGATGGCAAAACGCATGTTATTCCTCTTTCAATGGGCGGCGCAGCAATACGGCGATGGCTTCGGCGACGCTGCAATCGGTTGTTAATATGTCTTGAAGCATGGACACAATCGGCATGTCGATGCCTTTTTCAGCGGCCAGTTTCGCAACCGCATGGGTGGTGGCGACGCCTTCGACGGTGGTGTTTTCTGTGAATTTGTCCATCCGCCCGATCGATAGGCCGTAGCGGTAGTTGCGCGACAATTCCGATGTGCAGGTCAGGACCAGATCGCCAAAGCCCGACAACCCCATCAAAGTTTCGGGTTTCGCGCCTATTGCCGCGGCCAATCGCATGGTTTCTGCCATACCGCGTGTCATCAACGCTGCGCGGGCGCTGTCGCCGATGCCTTCGCCGATGCAGGCACCGCAAGCTATTGCGTAGACGTTTTTTAACGATCCGCCCAATTCGGCGCCAATCACGTCCGTGGTGCGATAGAACCGCAAATTTCCGACGGACAGCGCGTTCTGCATCAGCTCGCCCGCAGCCGTATCTGTGCAAGCCAAGGTCAACGCCGTGGGCAATCCTTTGGCGATATCAGCGGCAAAACTGGGACCGGTCAGAAGGCCGACGGTCGCGGTAGGAGCTGAATCTTGGATCGTCGAAGCCGTCCCGCGCATGGTTTCTGTGTCGATGCCTTTGGCGCAGGACACGACCATTTTGCCAGCCAGTTTGGCGCTGTGTTCGGCGACGAAGCTGCGGAATTGCTGCGCGGGGATAGCCAGCAGAATGATGTCGGCGGCGAAGACATCGTCCAGATTGTTGGTCGCGGTCAAATTGTCGGGCAGGGTGACGTTAGGCAGGCGCGGGTTCACACGATCAATGTTGATCAGGTCCACCGTATCAGCATTGCGCGCCCAGATCGTAACGGGCTGGGCTGCGCAGAACGATACGGCCAGTGCCGTACCAAACGCACCGGCACCTGCGATTGCGATCTTCATGCCTTGGCCCCCTTTTTCCCTGACCCTAGCATTGCCGCTGCGCGGTCGTCCAATGGCCAACGTGGGCGGGCCTTGAACGTCATGTCATCAACGTCGCCGTTCATCAGTCGGTCCGCGCCTGCATAGGCAATCATAGCCGCATTATCGGTACACAATGCCAGCGGAGGCGCGGTAAATTCAGTCTCTAATTCAGCGCAAAGTGCCATTAACGCCGTGCGGATCGGCCCATTGGCCGCCACGCCGCCTGCGATGGCGAAAACGGAATTTTCAGGATTGAGTTCACGGTATTCCAGCAAAGCGCGGCGGGTTTTTTCGACCAGAATATCGGTGACTGATGCCTGAAATGCAGCGGATAAATCCGCGCGGTCCTGTTCGGTTAGACCGCCTTTTTCAGCAACCACAGCATCGCGGGCGCGTAGTAGAGCGGTCTTTAACCCAGAAAATGACATGTCACACCCAGGGCGATCCAACAAAGGACGTGGCAGTTTGAACCGTTTCGGATCCCCCATTGCTGCGGATTTTTCCACATGCGGTCCGCCCGGTTGCGGCAGGCCCAAAAGGCGCGCGGTTTTATCGAAGGCTTCGCCCGGGGCATCGTCGATGGTGCCGCCAATGCGGCGGAACCGATCGGGGCCTTCGGCAATTAGGAATTGGCAATGCCCGCCCGACACCAGCAACATCAGATAGGGAAAGGTCACGTTGTCCGTCAGGCGCGGGGTCAATGCGTGCCCCGCCAAATGGTTTACGCCGACAATCGGCAAACCAGTGGCCGCAGCGATCCCTTTGGCGCACATGACGCCGGACAAAACGCCGCCAATCAGCCCCGGGCCAGAAGTAACCGCAATCCCGTCCAGATCAGCCAAAGTCAGCCCAGTTTCGGCCAGCGCGGCCTCTACACATAAATCAACGCGTTCGGCGTGGGCGCGGGCCGCGATTTCGGGGACAACGCCACCGAAATCTGCGTGCAGATCATTTTGGCCTTTTACAACTGATGAAAGAACAGTCGCTTCGCTGCCGACGCGTACAATAGCGGCGGCTGTATCGTCGCAACTGCTCTCAATTCCTAGGATGGTGATCGTTTTGGTCATCGGGTCCGCTTGCACCTGTTTAGATGGCAGGTAACATCTGACGCGTAACTGAACAATGGTAAGGCGGCTATGACCATCCTTCTGCTGACGCGTCCTCGTCTGGATTCTGAAAGATTTTTGGACGCGGTGACCAATGATTATGGTCCGATTAAATCGGTTATTTCGCCTGTGATGGAAATTATTCCGTTAGATGTGTCGTTGCCCGTTTTTGATGATGTGATCCTGACATCCGCAAACGGTGCGCGCCAAGCCAGACGTTTAGGCGTAGCGCAGGGAACGCGGGCATGGTGCGTGGGCGACCGCACAGCCCAAGTCGCGAAACAAGCCGGATTAGAGCCTATTTCAGCGGGAAAAGATGCCGATGCGCTGGTGGATTTGATCGCGTCACAGTCCACGGGGCGTTTGTGCCATTTGCGCGGCACCCATGCGCGTGGAGATATCGCCCAACGCCTGACCCAATTGGGTAAACACTGCGCCGAGGCGATTTGTTATGATCAAAGGGCCTGTCCGCCTGATCCTGACGCACTAAATGCAGTTTCGGGGACCGAACCGGTTGTGCTCCCCTTGTTTTCACCCCGCAGTGCAGTGTTGATACCTGCAATTGTTAATGCTCCGGTTCATGCGATTGCAATGAGCCATGCAGTTGCCGCCGAATTGGCAGATTTGGGGGTCGATACGGTGGTTGTCGCCGATCGGCCAAATTTTGATTCGATGGTTGCGGCGACCTGTCGCCGATTGTTTGCGCTATAGCTGGTGTAGTTAGCTTGAGACCATATTATGCAGCCATTAGGTTGCGCCTAAGTAGTATTCGTTCGCGAGGATTCGACATTGGAAGACGATAAAAACAAAAAGGTCGAAGATCAGACCGAAACATCAGTCGAAGACGACGCAAAAATCGAAGATGCGGAAATAATTGCAGAAACCGCTGCCGATACCGACACAGACGAGGCACCCGAAGAAACGGCCGAAGAGTCTGACGTCGAAGAGGATACGCCCGAGGACGAACAAGACACGGTTGAAGAAGAGCCAGAGGTAACCTCTGTGCCGCCGGAACCGATTCCGGCACCAGTGATCGTTGAAAAACGACGCGGCGGTTTTTTCCCTGCCATCTTTGGCGGATTGATTGCGGGCGGTCTGGGTTACGGCGCGGCTTATTTGACGTTGCCGCAGATAAATGCGGACACCGAAGCGGCTCAGATCAGTGAAATTCAGGACATCAAAACCGGACTTTCGGATTTGCGGTCAATCTTTGCAGAATTTGATCCGGAAACGATGGTCGATGCCGCTGTTGGTGGCCGGCTGGATGCGATCGAACGCGATGTAACAGGCCAGATTGCCGTTTTGACCGATAAAGTCGGCAATTTCGATGCGCGCCTTGCCCAGATCGAAGCCCTGCCCGTTGGCGAAGGTGAAACCGTTTCGACAATCATCGACGCAGTCGCCGCGCAAACCGCAGAGCTGCGTGCCGAACTGGCAACGCAGCAAGCCCGTATCCAAGAAATCGCCGATGCAGCCGCTGGACAATTGCAATCTGCCCGCGATGCTGCGGCTGCAGACGAAGCAGCGGCTCGTGAAGCCGAAGAAACCGCCGCAAGCCGCGTTGCGCTGGCGCGTGTGCAAACAGCGTTAGAGGCGGGGACACCGTTTTCTGATGCGCTTGCCGATTTGAAAGAGGCAGCAGGTTCCGTACCGCAGGCGATTGCGGATGTTGCCGCAAGCGGTGTTGAATCGCTGGCGGCATTGCAAGATCAATTTGCCCCAGCTGCCCGCGACGCATTGGAAATCGCCCGCCGCGAAGGTGTTGCAGGTGAAACCGGCGCTGTTGGCGGATTTTTGGGTAATTTATTTAACGTCCGTTCGGTAGAGCCGCGCGAAGGTGATGATGCCGACGCTATTTTGTCGCGCGTCGGTGCCGCGGTTCGTGATGGCCGTTTGGCCGATGCGATTGCGGAAATTGAAACGCTCCCTCAAGTCGCGCAGGACGCATTGTCCACTTGGACGCAAGCAGCCAAAGCGCGCGTCGATGCGGTTTCGGCTGCGAACGATCTATCTGTTAACCTTAATCAGTGAGGCACGCCATGATGCTCTGGTCCCTACTCAAGATTCTGGCCTTTGTCCTTGGCGTGACCGCGCTGACCTATGGCGCCTTAGAACTCAGCCGTCTGCAAGGCGAAATGTTCATCACCTTTGCGGGCGTTGAATTGCGCCTCGGCCCGCTAGAGGTCGTGTTCGCGCTGTTTGGCCTGATTGTCCTGACGTGGTTGATGTTCAAACTTATCGGTCTGACGATCGCGTTTCTAAAATTCCTGAACGGCGACGAAACAGCCGTGTCACGCTATTTCGCGCGCAACCGCATCGAACGCGGGTACCAAGCCCTGTCCGAAGGCATGATGGCTGCGGCATCCGGCGAAGGGCATTTGGCCTTGGCCAAAGCTGCCAAAGCTGAACGCCTACTGGATAAACCTGAACTGACGACTCTTTTGACGGCTCAGGCCGCCGAAATCGCTGGCGATCGCCGCAAAGCCGAAGAAGCGTACAAAAAGCTGGTCACCGATGATCGCACCCGTTTCGTAGGTATTCGCGGTTTGATGCATCAGAAGCTGGCAGATGGTGATACCGACACGGCGATGAAACTGGCGGAAAAGGCGTTCGCCCTAAAACCAAAACATTCCGATACCCAAGATACGCTGCTGAAATTGCAGGCCGAAAAGGGCGATTGGAAAGGCGCGCGTCAGACATTGGCGGCGAAATTGAAATCTGGCGATCTGCCCAAGGACGTGCACCGCCGCCGTGATGCTGTTTTGGCTTTGTCTGAACTGTCCGAATTGACCGACGAAGGCACGGGCATCGAGGTACAAGAAGCAGCGATTGCGGCAAATAAACAGTCGCCTGATTTGATCCCTGCCGCCGTTATGGCGTCCAAGGCGCATATCAAAGCTGGTAAACCAAAATTGGCAGCACGGGTATTGACCAAAGCATGGGGTGTTCAGCCGCACCCTGATTTGGCGGCGGCCTTTGCTGCGATTGCGCCAGATGAAACCTCAGCCGAACGTTTGAAACGTTTCCGCGCCTTGACCAAACTACAGCCAAATAACGCTGAAACCCGCATGCTGTTGTCTGAACTGCACATTGCCAACGGTGATTTCCCCGAAGCAAAACGCGCATTGGGTACATTGATTGACGAAGACCCAACAGCGCGTGTTCTAACGCTTATGGCGGCAATTGAACGCGGTAGCGGTGCAGACGATCAGGTCGTACGTGGCTGGTTGGCAAAGGCATTGGTGGCGCCACGCGGACCGCAATGGATCTGTGATAAATGCCATCACATTCACGCAGAATGGGCCCCGGTCTGTAGCCATTGCGCTGGGTTCGACACGCTATCGTGGAAAAATCCGCCCAAAGGCGAAGTGACCATGCCGGCAGGTGTTGAAATGTTGCCTTTGATTATTGGCCCGGAACCGGTCACCGAATTGGACGACGTTGACATCGTCCCAGACGCAGCTGAAGTTTTGGAAGCCCAAAGCGAAAAATAATACTTTTCGGGGCGGCTTAGCAGTGCTAATAGCCGCTCCAGTGCCGGTGTAGCTCAGCTGGTAGAGCACGTCATTCGTAATGATGGGGTCGTAGGTTCGAGTCCTATCACCGGCACCATTTACCAGCCATATTTCCTTATAGTTCAATGATTACCTTTGCTTAGGAATTTATCGGTACCATTTTAGGGACCGTTTCGTCTGTTTCGGGCACCGATTTGTCAGAACTGATCAAGCTTGCGCAGTTGGTTTATAAGGACATCATCCAATGATTCAGCTATGGATGATGAATGCCCCAGAAGTGACTTTGATATGTCTTCCGCATAAGTGATGAAAGTTACAGGTTCAAAAGCAATGTTGCGGATACGCTCCAGCGTTGAATTGGTAAGACGACGCTTAATCGAAAGCTCGGTTCGACGCACAACCAGGTGCTTTTACGGTCATCATGCAAACCGCGGCTCATCGCTTTCGTCAGGCATTGGGTAATATTGGCGCGGAGTGCGAAACGCGCTTGGCAATAAAAAACTATCATCGGCCTAGGAGGCTGCCGTTACGAACTAGGACTAATAAAAAGAACTGGCCAAAACATGAACGATCTGTCTCCGCTCTCATCCATAGATCGTTTCCGCGATCTCGACCTTTTGGGCAATCCCATCATGGTCGCAGACGCAAACCTTGTCGTTGTCTTTGCAAACAAAGCCGCCATTGAAATGTTTCGCCGGATTGAAAGGCCGATTGCGCAATTTATCAAAGGGTTCAGTGCAGACGCGGTCGTCGGTAAGAACATCGACAGCTTTCACCAGCACCCGAGGATTCAGCGTAATCTCATCGCAAAAATGGTCGAGCCTCACACGGCAGCGCTGACGATTGGCGACTGTCATCTGCGCTTCCGCGCGACGCCTGAGTTCACGGATGAAGGCGCACTGGCGCATGTTTTTGTCGAATGGCAGGATGAGACGGAATTATTCGAAGCGCGCGCTCAGTCCAACAACCTCTTTAACCGTGTTGATGGCGTCATAAAGGTCATGGACGAGATTGCTATGCAGACAAATATGCTCGCGATTAATGCAGCGATTGAAGCAGCGCATGCGGGACAGGCGGGCAAAGGTTTTGCCGTTGTGGCCAGCGCCGTCCAAAAACTCGCCACTCGCTCGGAAAAGGCTGTCCGAGAGACAGAGGAGCTGATCGTCGAGGCGCGGTCCCTGTCCGATGGTGGGTCGCACTAGGCTAGAGCACGACGAGCGCAAAGCCGTGATTTTGAAACTTGCAGCCCACTGCGGCTATTACATCGTTATTGCCTAGGCTCTGATCAGTAAGGCCTGCGATCGACGTTTGTTAAGTCCCTATCGCAACGGACGAAACGTAACTAGTAAACGACCGTCATTATTGAGTGGTGTTATATGGTCGTATTGTGGACCATTTTAGTTATTAATTGATAACTTACGTCGATGGGCCGTCTGTCGCCGGCACAATTTACCAGACATTCAATGCGCGACTTGTCCTTGGCAGGATATGGACGGGGTGACCGCGAATAGTTCGGTCAGGCCGCAGTTGCCGCGGACCAAATCATCCAAAGTCAGCATATCCAGTTCGCGGAAAAATGCGTCCAATGCGCGGCTGATCGCAGATTTCAGGCGGCATGCGGACACCAGCGGACAAGTGTTCGTTTCAGGCGAAAAACATTCGGTAAACGGGACTTCGGATTCAAAGGCGCGGAAAACGTCGCCGATGTTTATATCGCTCGCCGTTCGGGCGAGCTTGACTCCACCTGTGCGCCCGCGGCTGGCTTCGATAAAGCCGTACTGGTTAAGGGCGTGAACCACCTGTGCCAAATGGTTGGCAGATGCATTGCAGGCCTGCGCAATAACAGGCGAAGGGGTGATCTGATCGGGTGTCGTTCCGCAGAACATCAAGACCCGCAATGCTAGGTTGGTGCGTGTGGTCAGCCGCATTTTTATTCCCTTTTACACTCAACATTTTTGTCACATTCACCTCAATTGCGCTGTCCTGTAACTGATCCAGATCATATGTAGGCCGAAATTTCGGTATTTTTGATGTGAGATAGAGGAATTCTGTTGGCCAATTCACGCGACACCGCATTGGATACACTGCTAAGTCCGATCGCCCGTGCCATTCGGACAGCATCGCGGTTCGCGATTTTCGCCAATCTGATTTGGCTGGTTCAAACCGCAATTATCGCGTGGGTGTTGGCGCGGCTTTTAAAAGGCGATCCGCATTTTGTTGGCTATATGGCCGCGTGTTTTATCGGATTGGCGATTATCAAATCGGCCCTAAACGCGATGTCAGAGTCGCGATCCAGCGCGGCGGGTGACAGCCTGATTGCGCAGTGCCGCAGGATCATTGTTGAAAAAGAAGCGCGATTTTTCGGCGGTGATATGGGGGCGGGCGCGACGGCGGCTCTGAGTTTTGAAAAGCTCGATATGATCGTGCCTTATGTTGGCCGGTATCGTCAGGCGATGGCGCGTGTGCGCATTGTTCCGATCATCATCATATTAATCGCCGCTTACTATAGCTGGGTTGCCGCATTGATTTTCATGATCACCGGGCCGCTGATCCCCGTTTTTATGGCGTTGATTGGCTGGGCGGCAAAAGACGCCAGTGAAAATCAGATGGCTGAAATGGGGACCATGAACGATATGATCGTGGATCGGTTGCCTGCGATTTTGGACATGCGGGTGTTGAATGCATCGGGGCGGTTTTTGGACGGATTTACCCAGTCTGCCGATCGGTTGCGTAGCCGAACCATGGCCGTTTTGAAAATTGCCTTTCTCACGTCAACGGTTCTTGAACTTTTTGCGGCGATTGGCGTTGCTCTTATGGCGATTTATTTAGGGTTTTCGCTGTTGGGGGCCATTGGTTTTGGGCAATCCTGGGGAGGGTTGACGCCGTTTTCCGTCATTTGGATCCTGCTGATCGCACCCGAATTTTATCAATCCTTACGTGACCTATCCGCTGCATGGCACGACAAAGCCGCAGCAAGCGCTGTCGCCGATGAATGGCAAAAATGGTTCGATCAGGATCGAACGCCAATCATCGGTTCAAGGCAAAGCGTCGTTTGGGGCGAAAATTTTGGTGTAAAAACCGTTGGTGCAGTGGCTCTGGTGGGGCAGCAGCGGATATCGATCCCGAATTTTGTACTCAAGTCAGGTCAAAGCATCGCGATCACGGGCCCATCAGGCGCAGGCAAATCGACGACGTTAAATGCGATCGCTGGATTGGTGCCCATCGTGGACGGCGCTGTTTATGTGAATGGCAAAGTTTTGGATGATGGCACAGCCGTCGCGTGGCGGGACGACATTGGTTGGATGCCTCAGGCGCCGCATTTCTTTGATGATACGCTACAATTCAATCTGGATTTTGGGACTGGCGCGGATATTTGGCCAGCGTTGACATCCGTTGGCATGGCAGATGTGGTGGAACGTTTGCCCAAAGGGGCGCAAACAATATTGGGCGAAACCGGCGCCGGACTGTCGGGCGGAGAAGCGCGCCGCCTGACATTATGTCGTGCCATTTTGGCGAACCCCAGGCTGATCATCGCAGATGAGCCGACAGCGGATTTAGACCCTAAAACGGCTGAAATCGTCACGAATGCTTTGTTAGAGTTAAAATCAAAGGGTGTGGCGCTGATTGTATCAACGCATGACGCGCGATTGGCCGAACAGATGGATCAAGTGATCGAGGTATCGGCATGAAGCCCATGTTCAACATCATGCGCGCAATGATGCGCGATCACGGGACCTCTGTTTACATCGGTGCTGTTCTATCCGTCCTGGTTCTGGTGATGGGGGCGGCTCTGATTGGATTATCGGGCTGGTTTATTACGGCCGCGTCTGTTGCAGGGTTGGCAGGATTGGGCGCTGTTTTTGATGTGTTCCGCCCGTCGGCAGGGGTGCGATTCCTTGCGTTGGGGCGCACGGCAGCACGATATTTTGAACGGCTGTCCACCCATGATGCGACCTTGCGATTTTTGGCAATGGTTCGGGTGCAAATCCTATCTGGAATGGCGCGCGCACCCTTTCGCAAACAAATTCAACTGCGCAGTTCCAAAGCCTCTAATCAAATTGTGGCTGACGTAGATGCGTTGGACACGATCCCGTTGCGATTGGTTTTTCCGATTGTGGGTGCCATGGTGACACTGGTTATTGCGGCAGTTGTGTTGGGACTGTTGGTCGGCTGGGGCATGTCCCTGTTTATCACGATCAGCTATTTGGTATGCGGCGTGATCATCTTTGTGCTCGGGGCCAGACTGAGTTCGCGGACAGCTGTGCGTATCGAAAATTTTTCGCAGGTTACCCGTTCTTCATTGATCGATTTGGTCCGTGGTCGATCCGATCTAACCGTTTATGGCCGTATTGATCAGGAAACCGCGAAATTGCATGCGGGTATTGATACGGTGTTGGCCGAACGCGATAGGCTGGCATTCATAGATCGTGCGATTGGCGCGGCAATTGGCCTATCGACTCAGTTGATCATTGCAGGGGCTCTGGTCATCGGCGTTCTGTCCCATGACCGCGGCGGCCTTTCGGTGCCGATGGTCGCATTGTCGGTGTTTGCCGCGTTGGGATTGTCTGAAATTTTACCCCCATTGCGGCGTGCATCTACAGAATTTGGTAGGGTTCGTTTGGCCGCCCAACGCATCGAACCGAACCAGTTCGCGGCGGTTGAACCTGCTAAAAAGCCTATCGAACCTGAATGTTTTGACGTGGATTTTGGTTTCGGCGAACCGGCTAAGGCTGGCGAAACCGTCGTTTTGACAGGCCCTAGCGGCGCGGGCAAATCCACGCTGTTGCATCAAATCGCGGGCCTGTTGGAGGGCGATGTCTCGATTGGAAATCGTCCCGTCTGTGATTGGCCAGAATGGCAGCTGCGTGACCACCTGACGATGTTGCCGCAGCGGTCGGCGCTGGTGTCTGGCAGCTTGCGTGACAACTTTTGCCTGATCGATCCGGACATCGATGATGATACGATTTATGACATTTTAAACAAAGTGTTGCTGGCTGATACGATCCGCGACCGTGGCGGTTTGGATGTTCAAATTGGCCCCAAAGGCGAAGGCCTGTCAGGCGGCCAATTGCGCCGTGTTGCTTTGGCGCGTGCTGTGACCCGCAATCCTGATATTCTGTTGCTGGATGAACCAACCGAAGGGTTGGATGATCCAACAGCACGTCAGGTTTTGGCAAACATCAGAGCCGCTTTGCCAAACACTATATTTATCATCGCAGCGCATCGTCAGGCTGAGATCGACCTTGCTACGCGGATTTTGCATATCGGATAATGCGACATCACAAATGTGACTTTTTGATACATGTCAAAGTTACATCAAAGAATCATGATAAATAGTCGTTGAATTAAACCGTTTTTCAGGAGCCCAAACTATGGAACTGGATATTGTCGAACTGTCACGATTACAGTTCGCACTGACCGCCATGTACCACTTTTTGTTCGTGCCGCTCACGCTGGGGCTGTCGATCATCGTGGCGATCATGGAAACCGTCTATGTGATGACCAACCGCCCCATTTGGCGTCAGATGACCAAATTCTGGGGCACGTTGTTCGGCATCAACTTTGTGTTGGGCGTCGCGACGGGCATCACCATGGAATTCCAGTTCGGCATGAACTGGAGCTACTACAGCCACTATGTCGGCGATATCTTCGGGGCTCCGCTCGCGATCGAAGGCATGATGGCGTTCTTCCTAGAGGCCACATTCGTTGGTCTGTTCTTTTTCGGCTGGGATAAACTGTCAAAAGTGGGCCATTTGGTCACCGCATGGCTGGTGGCGCTGGGGTCGAACTTTTCGGCGCTGTGGATCCTGATCGCAAACGGCTGGATGCAGAACCCTGTGGGCGCTGAATTCAACCCAATGACGATGCGCATGGAAATGACGTCGTTCAAAGAGGTGCTGTTCAACGAAGTCGCCCAAGCCAAATTCGTGCACACAGTGTCCGCCGGATACGTCACCGCAGCGGTGTTCGTTTTGGGCGTTTCGGCGTGGTATTTGCTAAAGGGCCGTCACATCGAACTGGCCCGCCGTTCGATTGCGGTTGCAGCGTCGTTCGGTTTGGCGTCGGCGCTGTCCGTTGTCGTGTTGGGCGATGAATCGGGCTATTCGGCCAGCCACACGCAGAAAATGAAACTCGCCTCGATCGAAGCGATGTGGGAAACGCACGACGCGCCCGCGCCGTTCACGTTGATCGGCATTCCGGATCAAGAGGCCCGCGAAACCCATTATGCCATCGAAATCCCATGGGTCATGGGCCTGATCGGCACCCGTTCGTTGAACACAGAAATCGCCGGTATTGACCAGCTGGTTGAAACCGCCGAACAGCGCGTCCGTTCCGGTATTCTGGCCTATGATGCGTTGATGGATATCCGCGCGGACCTGAACAATATTCAGCCCGATGATCAAATGCGGTTTGAACAGCATTCCGATGATCTAGGCTTTGCCATGTTGCTGAAACGCTATGTGGATGATCCGCGCGACGCGACCGAAGAACAAATCCAGATGGCTGCGAACGATACCGTTCCAACCGTATGGCCGCTGTTCTGGTCGTTCCGCATCATGGTTGGGCTTGGCTTTAGCTTTATCGCGCTGATGGGATATTTCTTTTTCATGTCGTCATTCCGCGGCATGCGGTTCCCCAAATTGGCATTGCAGGCCGCTGTGATCATGATCCCTGCGCCTTGGATCGCCGCAGAGATGGGGTGGTTCGTATCTGAATTCGGCCGCCAACCGTGGACCGTTGATGGTGTTCTGCCAACTGCCATGTCGGTCAGTGCGCTATCGGTCGGGGAAATCCTGTTCACCTTGGCTGGGTTCATCATTTTCTACACCGTCCTTTTCGTGGTCGAGATGGGCCTGATGATCAAATACATCCGCAAAGGCCCCTACATGGACGTCGATGTGACTGACGAATGGACCGAAAAACACAACCGCCGACTGGCTAGCATGCCAGCCTCTGAACTGGCCCCAGCGGAGTAAGAGATATGATTTTACATGAATTGATCGGTTTCGCTGAACTGCGAATCATCTGGTGGGTCCTGATGGGCGTTCTGTTGATCGGCTTTGCCCTGACCGACGGGTTTGACATGGGCGTTGGCGCGTTGCTACCGTTCGTTGCGAAAAATGACACCGAACGCCGTATGGTGATCAACACCGTTGGCCCCGTTTGGGAAGGCAACCAGGTTTGGTTCATCTTGGGCGGCGGCGCGGTTTTCGCCGCATGGCCGCCGTTATATGCGGTCAGCTTCTCGGGGTTTTATTTGGCGATGTTTGTGGTGCTGGCCGCGCTGATTGTGCGTCCTGTCGCGTTCAAATATCGGTCCAAACGCGATGACGTGCGGTGGCGGGCGACATGGGACTGGGCGCTGTTTGCGGGCGGTTTCGTACCTGCGCTGATCTTTGGCGTGGCTGTCGGCAACGTGTTGCAAGGCGTGCCATTCCACCTGACCCCTGAACTGCTGTCGATCTACGAAGGCGGCGCATTCGGCAAATTCTTTGGCCTGCTGAACCCGTTTGCCCTGCTGACCGGCGTTGTTTCGGTGGCGATGTTGGTGATGCACGGGTCCGCGTGGCTGGGTCTGAAATCCGAAGGCGACATTGTCGTACGGGCTCGCAAATACGGATCGGTCGCGGCTGTTGTTGCGGGCGTCGGGTATGCGTTGGCAGGCGTTTGGCTGATGGCAGGCATCGATGGCTATGCCTTCGTGAACGAGGCGGTCAAAGACGGCCCATCCAACCCGCTGATGTCCGAAATCGCCAAAGGCGGCAGCTGGATCGCGTCTTATGCGGATCGTCCGTGGATCGCGATTGCGCCGATCATGGGCTTTGCCGGTATCGCGCTGGTTCTGGTGTCGATGCGCCTGAAACTAGAGGTGATCACCCTGCTGTTTTCCAAAATGGCGATCCTGGGCATGGTGGCCAGCGTGGGCCTGACGATGTTCCCGTTCATCCTGCCATCGTCGACCGATCCGAATTCGTCGCTGACGGTTTGGGACGCGTCGTCGTCGCACCTGACGCTGTTTATTATGTTGTTCGTCGCCGCGATCTTTATGCCGATCATCCTGTCCTACACCGCGTGGGTTTATAAGGTGCTGTGGGGCAAGGTCACGGAAAACGACATCAACGAAAACAGCCATTCTCTGTACTAAGAAAGGATAGACACCATGTGGTATTTTGCTTGGATCCTCGGGCTTCCTCTGGCGGCTATTTTTGCGGTGATGAACGCAATGTGGCTGGAGCTGCGCGAAGATCAGCGCATCGCCGAAGAGGCCGACCAGAAATAATCACAGCGCAATGATGTGATTATCCCAATTGACGGGGTGTTCTGCCAGCGGGCGGAGCGCCCCGTTTTCCATTGCAGCGAGATGCCCGTAGCCGTCGCTGGTCATATAGCCATCCGGCAGAGTCACCAGACCGCAAACGTCCGTCTGCATGGTCGCGGCAATGAATTGGCCTGTATCGGTGAAACGGTGTAGCCGTCCGCCCTTGGGCGATGAAATGGCAATTTCGTCGCCATCACCGCTGAACGCGATAGACCCTGCATAGCCTTGCATCGCAAAGGCTTCGTTCAGGGGGGCTTCGGCTAGAATGACGTCCGACCCGCGTTTGTGTAGGCCCAGAATTCGGGGCAGGAATGATGGGTCCGCTTGCCATTGCATCGCGAACCCGACCAATCCATCGGGGCGCACGGCCAAATGGCGGATCGAATTTTTCGACAGTTCGGCATCCAGTTCAACCAGTTCCAACAGGCCATCAATCGACAAATAAGCCAAATTCGGGCGCATGGTTTCGATGTTCAGTTTCGTGCGGCCAAAAGCATCTGTGTGAATGCCGCCGTTTGCAACGACCAGAGTGGCACCATCGTCCAGCAGTTTGACGTCATGTGGCCCCAGTCCATGGGTCGGGATCGCGCCAATGCGTTTGAAATTGTCGGACACGTCCCAAAGGCCCAGAAAGCCTTCGCTCGTTTCAGCGATCTGTTCGGTCGTCAGCAACAGGTTGCCGTCATCCAAAAACATGCCGTGGCCTGAAAAACTACGACCCGATGGCGCGGTGAGGTCTTGTATCACGCCGCCGGTCAAACAGTCGATCACCACAGCAAAGGTGCCGGGGCGGCGGGCAAAGGCGACCGCGATAGGTTTTGTGGGGTGTCCCGCGCCGGCGTGGCCACGGGCGGGCAGGGGCACCTGAAACGCAATCTGGCCCGCATTCGTCAACCCGCACAGCGCGTAATCGTCACCAATTTTGGCGGCAGCAATGAATGACGGGTTGCCAACGGATGCCCAGCTGATCGTCGGCGCGGCCGATGCCGCCAGTAACGACGTCAGAAATTGCCGACGGTTCGCCATCAGTCGCCATCCGATGCGTTAAATCCAGCTGAGATACCCATGACCAGACCGATTTCATTGCTGATCCCTGCGCCAATGGTATCCACGTTCTGACCCAGAATTTGCAGCAACAGCCATGATTGCGTATCGGTTTCGATATTAGCAAAGCTGGGGTCGGTCACCCGATCCGCCGTTTTGTGCAATTCGGCCAATGCGGCAGTTGTGGCGGGCAAATCGGTGCCCATCAATAGATGCGCCTGTTCCACCATCGCATCTGCCGACAAAACGATATTGCGCAATGCCCGATCCGACCGCCAAGCGTTCGCACGGGTTTCGCGCGGGCGATCAAATGTACCCAAAGGGCGGTTCACGTTTTGGATCGTTAGGTTTTCCAGCCCCGACACGATCTGCGTATAAAACGTGGCAAAGGCCTGATCTTCTGGGATCACAGGTGTCGATACGCCGTCGCCTTGGCCCAACATGATGGGCGCGTAATCGTTTGCCCAGCCGTCTGATTGGCGGGCGACCTCGGTCGCGAAATCGGCGGTGATCTGTTTCAGCAGATCGCAGGTGTAGTCATCCGCGCCGTATGTGTTGAACCGATCATCAAACACCAGCATTTCGATCGACATCAGGCCGCGCGCGGCGATCGACATGGTCGCGTATTCCACCGCGTCATAGGCAATCGGGTCTTCATCCGCGATCAGATCGGCCAAGGTGCGGGGGATAAATCCGCGATCATCGGGCCAGAATTCGATGTTCAGGGTGCCATTTTCCGTTGGCCCCAATTTCAAGTTCCGCACGTTCAACCAATGGTCAAAAGCATCGTTGTAATAGGGCGCGACATGTGCGGGCGAACAATCAGCGGCGGCCGCGTTGGCTAGGTCTGCGGCGGATGTGGCAAAGCTATCCCAAGACGGCAGAACATAGTCGTTCAGCAGCGTGTCGACGTTTGCCGCCGCTGGGGTCGCCAATGCGATTGTGAACAGGGCAGCGCGGATCATAGGCTCTCCAGGAATGCGATAAGGGCATCGCGGTCGGTTTTCGGCATGTCGATAACGGCGTCACGGTGCGGCGCAGCTTCGCCGCCATGCCATAGCACGGCCTCTAGGATCGAACGAGCGCGACCATCATGCAATAGATTTACGGTGCCGCTGACCTGTTCGGTCATGCCGATCCCCCATAGCGGCGCGGTGCGCCATTCGGTGCCTGTTGCGCGGGCTTCGGGGCGGTGATCGGCCAGACCTTCGCCCATGTCGTGCAGCAGAAAATCCGAATAGGGCCAGATCAGCTGGAACGATTGTTCGGGGCGATCCTCTAGCCGCGCGGTCACGAATTTCGGCATGTGGCAGGAGGCGCAGCCGGTGTCATAGAACACCTCTTTGCCGGCCAAAACCTGTGGATCATCCAGATCGCGGCGGGCAGGGACCGCCAGATTGCGGGAATAGAATGTCACCAGATCCAGACCGATTTGGTCGACCTCAAACCCGTCTTGGGCGTCGTCATTGCCGTGGCGGGCATCAATGCAATCGGCCTGCCCAACGGTGCATTCCCCCCATGGATCAGGGTTAAGGGGGCTGGAAATGCCGATATCACCGGCAAAGGCATCTGCCGACTGTTGTTTCACCGTTGGATTGCCCGCCTTGAGCCCGAAACGCCCCAGCATGGGTTGATCGAATTCCTTGGACCAAACGATGTTCGGGCGGCCCGAAATGCCGTCGCCATCTGCGTCATTTTCATCGGCGTTTGCCAGAATATCGGCGGCAGGGATCGCCTCGATCAGGCCAAGGCCGATCATTTGCGGGGCGATGCGAGGGGACAGCATCGCATCGGGGTGCAAATCGCCATAGCCCAGATCAGCCGCCGTATATGTCGGGCTGCGCAGGGTGGCTGTTTCTCCATCGCTTAGCTGGATTTCGATGTCTTCGTATTGGATATCCAAACGGTATTCGGCGTTGTGCCCCGCGACGGCGAAATCCTGTAGCTGGAACCCATAGTTCGGATCGGCCGCCGTGGGGTGGAACCCTTCGATGGCTTCGATCTGTTCGTCGTAGCTGCCCGGGATGGAAATTCGCAGGAACAGGGAAACGGCGTTGTCTTCGGGGCCTTCGGGGGTGTGGCCACGGCCGTCTTTGATGTGGCAGTTCTGGCAGCCGCGCGCGTTATACAGCGGGCCCAAACCATCGGAAGCCAGCGTAGATGACGGCGATGACACCCAAATTTTTCGGAACAACCCGTTGCCGACTTTGAAATCCAATTCGCCTTCGAACCCGATATTTGCCGAAGGCTGCGAAAACGCATCGGCATTGGTACGCGCACGGACAGTTGCGGCGCCGGCGGGGTTTTCTTCGAACCGTTCGGGGGCTGTGAAATCTGTCGTCGGCGCAGTGACAGCCGCGATCCGCGCGGTTTCACTGTCGGTGCGAGGAATAGCATTTAGATGAATATCGTGCAGATCGTCATAGGTGACAGTCTGAGCAAAAGATGCGCTGCCTATAAGGGCAACGCACAGTGCTAGTTTATTCGGCTTGGTCCATTGTGGACGCATTAAGCAGGGCATACCCTTCGGCTCCCAATCGGTCGTGTAGGTCAAGTTGAGTCTCGAGGAAGTCGATATGCCCTTCTTCGTCGGTCAGCAATTCCTCGAACAACTTCATCGACACATAATCGCCAACGGTTTGGCAATATGTGCGTGCCTCGGCGTAAAGAGCGCGGGCTTCTTTTTCTGCGGCCAGATCCGCCTCTAGCGTTTCTTTAGGTGTTTCACCGATACGTAGTGCATCCAGTTTCTGTAGATTTGGGTGTCCGCCCAAAAACAGAATACGTGCGATCAGTTTGTCCGCGTGATGCATTTCTTCGATGCTTTCTTCGCGGCTTTTGGCGGCCATTTTTCCTAGCCCCCAGTCTTCTTGTAGTCGGTAATGCAGCCAATATTGGTTAACGGCTGTTAATTCGGACCGAAGTGCGGTGTTGAGAAACTCAACGACTTTTGCGTCGCCCTTCATTGTTGTGCTCCTGTGCTGGTGCGGATCTGAGCCCGCGTAGATGGCTGGGTACACCTAGGTTATCATTGGATCGCATTGTGGAAAGGAAAAGCGACATGCAGTTTCCGCAATCTGCCGCTTTGCCCAACGCGCGATATACTTTTCCCGGAGTGATGATCGTCCGTTCATCCGATGCACGCATCCAGTCGATGGCGGCATGGATGTCGCGGTCTGAAATATTCTGACAGCTACAAACGATCATCGTTATGACTCCTTATTGGAAAACAGCGTCTGGGTTGTCCAAGCTGTCCGAACCTTCGAACGCGATTGCGTCTAGGCCCAGTGCTGCAACAACTTTTTCAATGCTACGGGTTTGGTCGATCAGGCCGTTTACGGCGCCCATGACCAGTGCTTCGCCTTCGGCGTTGCCGCGTTCCAGCATCATGTCGTACGAGAAACCGTTTTCAGCGGCCTCAACAATATCGCCCAGCGCTGCAACGGTCGTGTCCAGTTTCGCGGTCAGTTCAGCGTCCAGTTCAGGGTTTGCTGCTGCAACCAGTTCCGACAGGGACGGGCCCGAAACAACGGTGCCGTCAACGCGGGTGTAGGAGCCCAGATATACGTTCTGAACGCCCAGACCGTCGTAGTAGTGCGAATTATGCGTGTTGTCCGAGAAGCAATCATGCTCTTCTTCTGGGTCGTTCAGCATCAGGCCCAGACGCATACGTTCGCCAGCCTGTTCACCGTAGGACAGCGATCCCATGCCGGTCAGCATCGCGATGATGCCTGCGTTTTCGTCAGCGGTCAGCTCTGCGCGGGCTTCGCCTTCGGCAGCCCAAGCGGCGGTGATGAATTCCAGATCGGACACCAGCAGGTCGGTCGCTGCGATCAGGTAATCACCGCGGCGGTCGCAGTTGCCGTTGGTGCAATCGTCGCCAGCCGCATAGTCGGTGTATGGACGGTCGCCTGCGCCTGCGTCGGTGCCGTTCAAATCTTGGCCCCACAGCAGGAATTCAATCGCGTGATAGCCGCGAGCAACGTTGGTTTCGATACCGTCTGCTTCGTTCAGGCTGTCCGCGATCAGCTCAGGGGTGATGTTGGTCGCATCAATGTCGACGCCAGCAACGGTAAAGGTCGGGTTCGCGATCACGTTCAGCGCTGCGAATTCGTTTTCATCGGTTGGGCCGCCATAGGATGCGTCAACATAGTCGATCAGGCCTTCGTCCAGTGGCCATGCGTTTACCAGACCTTCCCAGTCGTCAACGATCGCGTTGCCGAAACGGAACACTTCGGTCTGCTGGTAGGGAACGCGTGCATCCAGCCATGCCGAACGTGCCGCTGTAAGTGTTTCTTCGGATGGGTTCGCAACCAATTCGTTTACGGCAGCTTGCAGAACTTTCGCAGTTGCAAGGCTGTCCGCGTAGCCTGCTTCGGCGATGTTCGCATAGGTGTCCAGAACGGCAGCGTTGTCAGCTGCGACCGACGCGGTCGCGGAAATTGCCAAAACGGCCGATGTGGCCAAAAGTGTACGGTACATATTTTACCTTTCAATGCAGCGTAGGAGGAGTGTTTAGATCGGCGGACATCATCATCCGTCGGAATGCGATGCCGACCTGCTGTGCCAGGTCAGCCATGGGTAGGGCCAAATCCGCCCGCACAATAAGCGATGCAATCAAAGCAGCGTCTTCGCGGGCACCTTCGCCAGCGAGAGCGATAAGATTGGCAAAACAAGATTCATCAGCACCCAGACAGCTGCAGGTCAACGAATGACGCATCAAAGGGCGGCGCCCATAGGTGGTGCAGCCCTGGCATAGCTGATTGAAAGCGCCCAATGCAGCTTCGCCTTGGGTCAGGCCCAACGTGGATAAAAAATCCATGCGCAGGCGGTCAGCGGCGTTCGCGCCATCACACCACATACGAAAATACAGAACGGCTGCTGCTTCGATCGGATTTAGATCGGCCATTTTGCCGACAGGAGCGCCGCCACGGGGCGTATGGGGTGTATTCGACAGGTCGGACATAATTGCCTCTTCGAGTCAGGTTGCGGGTTTTCTGACTAATTTTGTCGGCAATGTCAATTCCGACAATTTTACTTTGGTAAATTTCAATTGTGACAACGGGTCAAAACCGCGTCAGCACAATTGCTAAGCGCAGGAAGTTCAGCCACTAATCGGCAACTCAAAAGGAACCGCCATGCTGGATCGCGTCGCCAGACAATTCATCGACCCTCCGTTAAATGTGATAGGCGCGCGTATGGCGCGGCTGGGCATTGCGGCGGATGTCGTCACGGTTGCGGGGCTTGCGCTGGGCCTGATCGGCGCGATCTGTGTGGCATTCGGCCATTTTGCGGCCGGTTTGTTCTTTATTCTTTTTGGTCGCCTGTTGGATGGTCTGGATGGAGCTGTAGCGCGCCATAGCCGTAAAACTGATTTTGGCGGCTATTTGGATATCACCTGTGATTTCCTGTTGTATGGCGCTGTGCCGCTGGCATTTGTACTGTTTGATCCCGCGTCGAACGGCGCGGCAGGCGCATTTCTACTGGCGTCTTTTTATACGAACGGCGCCAGTTTTCTGGGCTATGCGATCCTTGCCGAACGGTTTGATCTGGAAACCTCGGTTCAGGGCGTCAAATCGCTGTATTATTCCAACGGACTGTTAGAGGGCACCGAAACGATCGTGTTCTTTATCCTGCTGTGCCTGTTTCCGGCGGCGTTTGCTGGGATGGCATGGGTTTTTGGCACGCTATGTTTTGTCACAGCGGTTTTGCGCGTTTGGGGCGCGCGGCAGGTATTCGATAAATGAAAGGAAAATTGATGAAGTTTTCGACCTTAAGTGCGGTGTTCCTACTGCCGACAATCGCCTTTGCCGAAACGGATCCTGCAGATTGGGATGCCGTTCTACAGGCAGCAAACGGACAAACGGTGTATTGGAACGCTTGGGGCGGGTCTACATCAACGAATGCATTCATAGAATGGGTCGGACAGCGTGTGGCCGAAGACTATGGCGTGACGTTAGAGCACGTGAAACTATCCGACACCGCCGATGCAGTGTCCCGCGTTTTGTCAGAAAAACAGGCAGGCCAAGATGCTGGCGGCGCGATTGATATGATTTGGATTAACGGCAGCAATTTTGCCGCGATGAAAGACGCAGATTTGTTGTTTGGTCCCTTCGCGGCGGACTTGCCAAACTGGGCCTTTGTCGATGTTGACGGAAAAACCGTCGAAACCGATTTCACGGTTCCCACCGATGGATATGAAAGCCCATGGGCCATGGCTCAGGTCGTATTCATGTATGATACCGCTGATATGGAACCTGTCGGATCAATGCAGGAATTGCTGGACTGGGCGATAGACCATCCCGGCCGTTTTACATATCCGCAACCGCCCGACTTTCTGGGGACCACATTCCTAAAGCAGGCTTTGGTTGATCTGATCGATGACCCAGCTGTTCTGGCGCAACCCGTGACCGAAGACACCTATGACGCCGTCACCTTGCCACTATGGACGTGGTTAGAGCAGCTGACCCCGAACCTATGGCGCGGCGGTGAAACCTATCCACAGACGGGGCCCGCGCAATTGCAGTTGATTGCCGATAATGCGGTGGATTTGGCGATTTCTTTCAGTCCGGGCGAAGCATCCACCGCGATTGCGAATAACCAGTTGCCGGACACAGTGCGTACATTTGTTCTGGATAAAGGCACCATCGGAAACGCGTCATTTGTCGCGATCCCCTACAATTCCGATGTCACCGAAGGCGCGATGGTTGTTGCGAATTTCCTATTGTCCCCTCAGGCTCAGATCAAAGCCCAAGACCCCAATGTGCTAGGCTATGGCACCGTGTTAGATATGGCAAAACTGTCTGATGATGACGCGGCTGCGTTTGCAGCGTTGGATTTGGGCATAGCAACATTGCCCCCTGCCGAATTGGGCATGGTTCAGGACGAACCACATCCCAGCTGGATGACGCGCATTGCAGAAGATTGGCAGGAACGGTTCGGCGTTCGTTAATTCGATGGTGCGGGCAATCATTGTCATCACTTTGATCGGACCGGTGATCGCCGGTCTGATCGGAATTGCGTTGCCCGCATTTGGATATTTTCCTGCAATTGGGCGGTTGGATTTCAGTCTGGCCGCCTTTCGCGATGTGATCGCCTGGCCTGGCTTTGGCTCTGCCGCGCGACTGTCGGTATTTACCGGCATTGCCGCAACAGCCCTGTCGATTGTGATCAGTTTTTTAATATTGGCCGCACTGTCGGGTGGGGGGCAAAAACGACTGCGCCTTTATCTGGGGCCAATGCTGGCGTTACCGCATGCGGCGGTCGGCTTTGCGCTGCTATTTCTGATTGACCCGACTGGCATCGTATCGCGACTTGTGGCGCAAATATTTGGCTGGGCACGCCCGCCAGACGTGGTGATTGTCGGGGATGCATGGGGACTGTCGCTTGTTCTGGGGCTGGTCGTAAAGGAAATCCCATTTATCCTGTTTATGGCTTTGGCTGCGCTACCCCAATTGGATGTTTTTCGACGCGTCAGAGCGTGCAATGCGTTGGGCTATGGTCAAATGGCAGCGTGGATCTATGCCGTGGCCATACCGCTATATCGCGCCATCAGGATGCCGGTGTTTTTGGTGCTGGCGTATTCAATGACAGTTGTGGATATGGCGATCATTTTGGGTCCGACAACGCCCACGACGTTGTCTGTTCAGATCATCAAATGGATGGCATCACCTGATCTAGACGTGCGCATACTGGCCGCTGCGGGCGCGATCATTCAGTTGGGGTTGGTATTGGCTGTGTTTGCGGTTTGGCTGGTTGTCGAAAGCGGCATAAAAAAGGGCGTTCTGCGATCTGCCGGTTTGGGCTATCGCATGCCGCGAACGGGGGCAGTCGCGCTGGGCGCTGGCCGATTTTTTCGATTTTTCCCGATTTTGTTTATCTGTTTCGGCGGGGTCTTACTGCTTTGGTCCTTTGCTGGATTTTGGTCTTTTCCAAACTTACTACCCGATAATCTGACGACCCGCGTCTGGGATCAAGAGACCCAGGGTCTGACCTCTGCGCTGTTTGACGCTGCATTCATCGGGGTGTGCGTTTCGGGGATCAGCATTCTAGCCGCGATTGCCGTGCTTGAATCAGGGAAACGCATCGCGCCTTATGTGTTGTTTGTGCCTTTGATCGTGCCGCAGGTTGCCTTTTTGTTGGGGCTACAGGTGTTCATGATCCAAATCGGTGTGCGATCAGGCATGGCGGCCGTCATGTTCGTGCATGTCGTATTTGTCCTGCCCTATGTGTTGCTGACCTTGCAGGGGGCCTATGACGGTTATGACAGGCGATATGACACAGTGGCTGCTGCGTTGGGGCAATCTAACTGGACGGTCTTTTTGCGCGTTCGATTGCCGATTTTAAGCGGTCCGATAATAACGGCGTTTGCAGTCGGGTTCGCGGTGTCGGTGGCGCAATATCTACCCACGTTGCTGATCGGTGGCGGACGTGTGTCTACGATCACAACCGAGGCCGTCGCATTATCCAGCGGCGGGGACAGGCGCGTGATTGCCGCCTACGCGTTACTCCAGGCAATTGCGGCCGTGGGGCCATTAATGATGGCAGCTGTTTTGCCATATGTATTGTGGCGCAATAGAAAAGGACTTCGCCATGCCTAAAGGAACATTAGAGCTCCGCAATATCCGCATTTCCAAAGGTGCGGATGCGCTACTGCATATCGATCTGACTGTTCCAGCAGGCACCATTGCAACGATCATGGGGCCGTCGGGAATTGGTAAATCTACGCTCCTGTCGTTTGTCGGTGGTACCTTGGATTTGGCGTTTTCGGCGACAGGTGACATCATTTTGGATGATGTAAATTTAGGCTCTGTTTCACCTGAAAAACGCCAAATTGGCATCTTGTTTCAGGACGATTTGCTATTTCCACATATGAATGTTTTTCAGAACCTTGCCTTTGGGTTGCGGCGCGGCGGAACGACGGCGCAGCGTGATCGGCAAGTGCGTGATGCCTTGGCCCAGATTGGATTGTCTGAATTTGAACGGGCTGATCCCGTCACGCTATCAGGTGGCCAAAAGGCAAGGGTGTCATTGATGCGCACCCTGCTGTCAGAACCACGGGCCCTGCTGCTGGACGAACCGTTTTCGCGCCTAGATAGCGATTTGCGCGACCGAATGCGCCAGCTGGTGTTTGGTCATGCCAAAGAACGCAATATTCCTGTCCTGATGGTGACGCATGATCAACAGGACGCAAAGGCGGCCGGGGGCCCGGTGATTACTTTGGAATCAGACGGCCAGCATCTTGCGGAATAGTTGGTCTAGGTAGGCGTCTGCACCTGGGAATGGGTCATCTACGCCGCCCAGAACGGTCCGCACCTGAACATCGAAATCGGCATAGTGTTGGGTTGTGGCCCAGATCGAAAAAATCAGGTGATAAGGGTCTAGTTTTGCGATCTTTCCATCGTCGATCCATTTTTGGATCACATTGGTCTTTTCATCGACCAAAGGTTTCAAGCCCTCGACCAGATCGGGCATGATGCGCGGCGCGCCTTGGATGATTTCATTCGCAAACAGGCGGCTTTCCCGTGGGAATTCACGCGCCATTTCCAATTTGCGGTGGACATAGTCCAAAATCTCTTCGACGGGATCGCCGTCTGGGTTCATTTCCTTGAGCGGGTCCAACCACGTTTCCAACAGACCTTCCAACAGTTCAACGTGGATCGCTTCTTTGGATGGGAAATAATACAGCAGGTTTGGTTTGGACAAACCTGACTGTTCCGCGATCTGGTCTAATGTGGATCCGCGAAAACCGAACTGCGAAAAAACTTCTAATGCGGCGTTCAGGATCGCGGTCCGATTGCGTTCCTGAATTCGGGTGCGAGTCGGTTTTTCGGTCATATTCTGGCTCTTTGGCGACAAGGTCGGGGTATTTAGATCACTTCCCCAAGGTAAAGCCCAATAAGGGGGAGGATCAACAGCGGTTTTCCCTTGGATGAAACATCTATTCAGGGTTTACCTGTTCCGCGGACTATATTCGGACGAGTGTTAATGACCAGAGCTTTCTATTTACTGCCTGCTGTTTTTGTTGGGCTTTCTGCCTGTACGATGGGTGATTTTCCGTTGGATGCGGATGGAAATCCGATTTACCCACCAGAAGTCGTCGCGGCATTGCCCGAGGGCGTTGACCCTGCGATCGTATTTTTGGCTGAAGACGGCTGTTATGCATTTGAAATCGAAACCACTGAACCCCGTTCTGGGTTTCCTTTGACTGATCGCAATGGCGATCCTGTTTGTGCGCCGACGGCTGAATAGCTGTTTTGACAACGCGGCAACAATCGCATTGAGTGGTGCAAACCCGCAGGAGTAGTCACAATGGATTTGTCGATCAGGTTTGAAAACGCCCCCGGCCTGCCCGAAAACAAAGGGCCAGTCACCGTCGGGTGGTTCCTGAATTCGCAGAAAAATGGCGTGATTTATTTTCCTCCCGAACGGTATCGCGGAGCGGAAAAAAATCGCGAACATGCGAAATCGGCATCGCGCTGTCCTGCTGTGATAAACATGGAGAGCCGTTATTTCGTATTTCGCGCCCCATTTGATCTGAACCTGCAATTTGTCCGCGATAAGGATGGCAAGCCGGGGCTCAAGAACCTTAACGGTGATATGTCGCCGGTGCGCGCAAACAAACTGAGCCAAATTTTACACATCGCGAACGAACGTGAATGGCGACATCCCAATGTGCCGACGGTTCAGTTGTCTTTGCCCTATGTGTTGATTGCGGATGAACCCGTTTATGCAACGCAGTTGGCCCCGTTTATGGATTATCAAAAGGATCCATGGCCCGGCACAATCTTTGGTGGTCGTTTCCCGATCCACACGTGGCCGCGCCCGTTGATGTGGGCGTTTGAATGGCATGACGTTTCTAAGCCGCTGAAAATCAATCGGGGTGATCCGTTGTTTTATGTGCAATTCGAAACGATATCGCCCGATCGTAGTTTTGTTCTGGCGGAAACCGAAGTGACCCCGGAATTGACCGATTACGTCGATTTTGTCTCTGGCGCGGTGTCCTATGTGAACCAGACCTTTAGCTTGTTCGAACGCGCCGAAGAGGTCAGGCCAGAAACATTAGTCAAACCCATCCGTAGAAACAAATAGGGTCTATTATGGCCAAAAACATGCGCGACAGCTGTATCGAGGCGCATCAGTCAGGGCGTCACAACGATGCGCTGCGCTTGTACGGTCAATATCTGGGCATGGCGCCGACCGATGCACAGATGTGGTCGAATTACGGGGCGCTGTTACGCGCGACCAAACATTTCCATAATGCAAAACGGGCGCATGAACGCGCCTTTGCGCTATCGCCAAACAGCCGTACCATTCGGGCAAATTACGCTAACATTCTGTCTGATCTGGGTCATTACGCGCAGTCGATTGAAATACGCAGATCGCTGATCAACGAAAAGGATGACGACCCCGAACAACACGCCATGATCGGGCGGTGTTTGCGTAGCATGGGGGACTATCAGGGTGCGTGGGACTATTTGCGCCCTTGGGTCGATCATTTTCCCGACTATGCCGATATTAAACTTCAGTCCGCCATGGCTTTGTTGGCCTTGGGTCAATACCAAGATGCTTTTGCATTGTATCGCGCACGCTGGTTGACCAATGAATTGACCCCGCGGCGCATGCCCTTTCCTGAATGGACCGGCCAACCTTTGGACGGCAAGCATATCATCGTCATGCCCGAACAGGGGTTCGGTGATTTCGTTTTGATGTCGCGCCATGTGTCGGACCTGAAAAGCTTGGGCGCAACGGTTTCGGTCGTTGTGGAAAAGCCGCTGTTTCGGCTGATGCAGGGTCTATCTGGCGCTGATTTTATTGTTCCTAAACCCGATCCAAATGCGGCCTATGATTATTGGGTCAATATGATGGAATTGGGTGCGATCACGTTAAAATCGGATGCTGATATTCGTGCGCCTGTGACTTTGAACATTCCGGACGACAGCGCCCAACGGGCGGGAAAAATCCTGTCACCCTTTCGGGAAACGTTTAACGTTGGCGTCGTCTGGACGGGGTCCGTGACATATCGCGGAAATGCATTCCGGTCGTTCAGCCACAGTGATTTTCTGCCGCTGTGCGATGTCGAAAATGTGCAGCTGTTTTCGCTATACAAAGGTCCGATGATCAATGCGTTCTACGATGACGGCGCATCTGGATTTATAGTTGATGCTGGATCATACGACCGCGACTTCGCCGACTGCGCTGCATTGATGCGTGAATTGGATCTTGTGATTACCTCGGACACGGCGACTGCGCATATCGCGGGATCGTTAGGTATTCCGGTCTGGGTGGTTTTACATATGGATGCATTTTGGGTGTATCGCCATCAGGGCGCGACGACCCCATGGTATCCCAGCATGCGGTTGTTCCGTCAGCGCGAAGCCCTGCGTTGGGACGATGTAATGACGGAAGTGCGTCAGGCATTAATCGAAAAGGTTTCTGAAAATGGATGATATTCTGGTCCCCGTCGCCCCCGGTGAATTGATCGATAAACTGACCATTCTTCGACTGAAATCCGAACGGATAGACGATGCCGCGAAATTGGCAAACGTCGCGATAGAGCAATCCGCGTTAACAGCCGTCGCAAACCAGTCGATCCCTAAATCGGATGAATTGCAGCGGTTTTGGGACGAATTGTATCAAATAAACGCGCAGCTTTGGGTGATCGAAGACGACATTCGTATCTGCGAATCCCGTGATGATTTCGGCCCCGAATTTATCCGCCTTGCCCGTGCGGTGTATCAAACAAACGACCGCAGAGCGGCAGTGAAAAAACAGATCAATATGCTGCTTGGCTCTGCCCTGGTCGAAGAAAAATCATATGCGGACACGGGCAAATGACTTTGGGTGCCCGCCTACGCCAACATTACGCAGAGGCGGCCGCGATCAAGAATGAGATCGCAGTAAAGCTGCGCCAAGAAAAGGGGCGAAGTCGGGCCGCTTTGAACCGCGAACTGCATATGTTGCGCCGCGGAACAGAACCGCAATATCTATACGCGTCACAAGCTGGCCAAGACATGATTGTGGATCGTTTGTTTGGTGGCAAATCAGGCGGGACATTCGTGGATGTTGGTGCGTATGATGGCGTAACAGGGTCTAATTCATTGTTTTTTGAACAGATCCGTGGTTGGTCGGGTGTTTTGGTTGAACCTGTGCCGTCCCAAATTCAAAAGGCGCGCATCGCCCGCAAATGTGACTGTTTGCAACTGGCGGTTTCCGATGTGGCTGGTGAAGCTGAATTTATTGCGGTGACAAAGGGGTTCACTCAAATGAGCGGCCTTGCGCAAAGTTATGATGCGCAGACCTTGGCTCAGGTCAGAAATGACCCTCGTCATGCCGAAGAATTGGTTCAAGTGCAGACCAAACGATTGTCAGACATTTTGACGGACGTGGGCATATTACACCCTGATTTCGTATCTTTGGATATCGAAGGCGGAGAGGTCGCAGTTTTGCGCGATTTCCCGTTTAGCGAACACCGTGTTCAGGTCTGGGCGATCGAAAACAACGCGGGCGATTCTGTCATTGCGTCGATCATGCGCGACGCCGGATATGATTTGGTGGACTTTGCAGGACCCGACGAAATTTACAGATTACGCTGATCGCGATTAATTCCCTCGAAACCTTTGGACCATAGCCCTGATTGCGGGTGAACAAAGGTGGATAAAATGGCGGTTGGAACCAACGCGCCGGTCATTATTAAACGCAAAAAAATCGTCGGTGGTGATGGCCACCATGGCGGCGCGTGGAAAGTGGCCTATGCGGATTTTGTAACGGCAATGATGGCGTTCTTTATGCTGATGTGGCTGTTGAACGCGACGACAGAACAGCAACGCAAGGGGCTCGCGGATTATTTCGCGCCAACGATTCCGCTGGCGCGTGTCTCCGCTGGCGGCGACGGTACGCTAGGCGGAGAGGACGTTTTTTCGCGCAACATGCAAATACAGTCAGGGACAGGCGGCGTGGTCGGCACGGCCAAAGGGATGTCGCCAACCGAAACTGATTCCCTAGCCGAATTTGCCGCGATGATAACTGGCCAAGGTGGAGAGGCCTTATTTTCAGAGAATGAATTGCGGCACGTAGTGACGTCGGTCACAGACGAGGGGCTGGTTATCGATATTTTCGCGATACCGACGGCGCCGATCTTTGTTGACCGAACTGCAGAACCAACCCCGATCCTTATGGAAATTCTGAATTCGGTCGGCGCTGCTGCAGATATGGTTGTGAACGATATATCGGTTCACGCGCATAATGCAGCACAGCCTATTGTGGTGCGGGATCACATTGTATGGGATGTTTCGCTGGCGCGTGCGGGGCGGGTGCGTGAATTACTAGAGGCTGAAAATATTGCGCCGGACCGTTTCGTTCGTGCGGTTGGTCATGCGGACCGCGATCCCGCAGATTTCGCGCCCACATCCGTTCGCAACAACCGTGTCAGAGTTGTGTTTATACGGTCCGATTTGCGTTAGGGGCCTGTTAATTGTGATGGCCTAGACCTTTGTGCAACGTCCTGATGCAGAAAGGCTCGATATGACGATTTCCTCTTCTCTTAACGCTTCGGTCGCTGGATTGGCGGCAAATGCGTCGCGACTTGCGTCGATTTCGGACAATATTTCGAACGCGTCGACCTATGGCTACAAACGGGTAGAAACTGATTTCAATTCAATGGTCGTCTCTAGCGTAGAAGGTTCGTATTCGGCCGGCGGTGTGCGCACAACAACCACCCGTGCAATCGATGAAATGGGGTCTTTGGTGTCGACATCCAGTGCGCTGGATTTGGCCGTCAGCGGGCGCGGTATGTTGCCTGTAACAACCTCCGCATCCCGAAGCGAGGCTGGCGATGATTCGCCCCTTTTAATGACGACGACAGGCAGTTTTTCCACGGATGAAGATGGCTATCTGACCACCTCTAGCGGTTTGGTTTTGATGGGTTGGCCCGCAAATGCCGATGGGTCGATTTCGACCCACGCGCGCGACACTGCCGAAGGGTTAGAGCCTATTTTGATCAATGCCAGTGGGTTTGCAGGCGAACCGACGACCGCTATCGAAATGCAGGCCAATTTACCCGCGACATCGACAGCCTATGGCGCGGACGGCGCAGCCGAAGAACTGACCGTCGAATACTATGACAATCTGGGTAAGACGGAAAATCTGGGAATTGAGTTTGTTCCGATCGTTCCCGAGGACGGATCGTCGAACACTTGGACGATGATCATCACGGATAGCGCATCGGGTGATGCGGTCGTCGGTGAATACACTTTGACCTTTGACGACACCCGCGATTTGGGCGGAACGCTGGAGTCAGTCACGGCTGTCGTGGGCGGTGCCTATGACGCCACCGATGGGACGATCACGATCACTGTCGATGGGGGGCCGATTTCTATCGATATTGGAACGCTGGGTGATTCCGATGGCCTGACGCAGCTATCGGACACATTTCAGCCCGGCACTGTGACGAAAGACGGGTCCGAAGTCGGCAATTTGACCTCTGTTGGCGTGGATGAAAACGGCAATGTTACGGCGTCGTTTGATACAGGCGTCACGCGGGTTCTGTATCAAGTGCCATTGGTGGATGTCGCGAATGTGAACGGCCTAGAGGCGGTGGGCGGTCAGGCCTACCGCATCACCAACAGTTCGGGGTCGATGTATTTGTGGGATGCCGGCGATGGTCCCACGGGTGAAATCGCGTCTTATGCCCGTGAAGAATCGACAACTGACGTGGCAAGCGAACTTACCGACCTGATCCAGACCCAGCGGGCGTATTCATCGAACGCCAAAGTGATCCAGACCGTCGATGAAATGCTGCAAGAAACCACAAACATCAAACGGTGACCTGAACCATGAGCCTCTCTAGCGCCCTGTCGAATGCAGTGTCCGGGCTGGCCGTATCGGCGAAACGGGCACAAATCGTATCAACGAATATCGCGAATGCGTCCGAAGACGGATATGCGCGCCGTGAATTGGATACCTCTTCGGGTTTGTATGGCGGCGTACAGGCAAATGGCGTGACGCGCGTCGTTAACACCGCTGTTCAAGCCGACCGCCGCCTGTCCGAAGCCGAAATGGAAGGACATTCCGACAGCGCAGCCATGTTATCGCGGTTAGAAACGGTGATTGGGACGGCCGATAGCGACACATCGTTGTCAAATCTGATAGCGGCCGTTGAAACGTCACTGATCACCGCATCAACAGACCCCACGTCCGAGATCGCTTTGACGAATGTCGTGACCAAACTGTCTGCGGTAACATCAGCGCTGGTCGATAGCTCTGACGCGATCCAATCGATGCGCGCAGATGCCGACGCGGACATCGCGGCGCAGGTTGACACGTTGAATGCATCCCTGACCCAAGTGGACGAACTGAATGAACAGATTGTTCGTATGGCTTATGTGGGTGGGGACGTGTCGAACCTAATGGATCAGCGGCAATCTTTGATCGATACCATCGGTCAGATCGTCCCGATCAAAGAGGTCGATCGCGGTAACGGTGCCGTGGGATTAACGACGCCGACGGGAATGGTTTTGTTATCTGATTCACCCGTGGAAATTGGATTTGATGCCTCTGCTATCGTGACTGCGGATATGACGGTGGATGGCGCTTTGTCTTCGTTGACAGTCAACGGAGAGCTGTTGACAGATCGACAAATGGATCGATTGGATGGCGGCACATTGGGTGCGGCATTCACTTTGCGCGATGATACGCTGGTTGCGGCTCAAACAGGTTTGGACAACGTGGCTGCCGATTTAATCAGCCGGTTTCAAAATGCAGATATTGATCCGACTTTGGACACTGGGCAGGCAGGTTTGTTGACTGTTTCGGGTGCGTTTTGGGACGGTTCAGACACTGTTGGATTGGCAGGCAAAATCGCTGTTAATCAGAGCGTCGTGGATAATGTCAGCCTGATCCGTGATGGCGTTGGTGCCGAAACGGCGGGCGCATCTGGGGATGCCACGCAGATTGAACGGTGGCTTTCGGGATTGTCACAAAAACAGACGTTGGCATCGGGCGGGTCGGCGGAAACCGCCGCGGGACATGCGGCAAATTATGCATCCCAGATCAGCGCGGCGCGTGTCACAGCCGAAGATAACCTTGCCTATGCCTCTGCGCGTTATGATGCGCTGCGCGAAGCTGAATTATCCGATGGCGTTGATACTGATTACGAGCTCCAGTCGTTGCTGTCGATCGAACAGGCCTATGCGGCAAATGCCCGTTTGATCCAAGCCGTAGATGGGATGCTGCAACAACTAATGGAGATTTAGAAATGACGATGACGTCTATCGGTGATCTGGCGCATTTTTTCACATCCACGCGCAGCACGTCCGTTATCAAAACGAAAATGAATACATTGACCCAAGAATTGTCGACCGGCGTTGTTGCCGATGTTGCGCGGCATTTGGGAACGGACTCATCTGCTTTGGCGGCGATTGATCGCAGTATTGCGATGTCTGACAGCTATGCAGCTGCTGCGTCTGCTGCAGGACAGACGATGTCAGTAATGCAGACGGCGCTAGACGCTGTGGAAACATCGCGCGCTGAAACCGCCGCGTCATTGGTTTCAATTTCTCAGTCCAGTACGGCAAGTGATCAAAAAATCGCGGCCCAATCGGCAAAGGCGGCTTTGGAAACCGCGGTCCAAGCCTTGAACACGACTTATGCCGATCAATCGTTGTTTGGCGGTACTGCGGTTTCAAATACGGCATTGCGATCCGCAGACGATATTTTGTCTGCCGTCCGTACAGTCATTGACGGCGCAACCGATGTTGAAACTCTGAAATCTGCCATGGACGACTGGTTCAACGGGGGCGGATATGAGGCTGATATTTACAACGGCGATACCGAAAATAGCGCGACGCGTCCGATCGGAGTGGGCCAATCCGTTTCATTTTCCGTGCGCGCGGATGATGACGCCATAAAATCGATAATCACAGGACTTGCCGTTTCTGCGCTATCGACCGATTTGGGGTTCGACAGTGACGCGGTGGCCGAATTGCAAAACTATGCGGGTGAAACACTTTTGGCCGCCGGCGATGATTTGGCGCATATGCAGGGGGCGCTTGGCATCCAAGAAGAAGTTATTGCAAACGCTTCGGCAAGATTGGCCGTTGATAGCGCGAATTTGCAGATACGCCGCAATGAAATGATTGCCTCGGATTCATACGAAGCCGCTGTCGCGCTGGAGCAAATACAAACCCAGCTTCAGACGCATTATACCCTGACGGCAAAACTGTCTGGTCTATCCCTGACGGAGTATTTGTGATGAAGGCTTTGGTCGTTGCTTGTGCGATTGCATTAACTGCGGGGCCGGTTTTGGCCAACCCGATCCGGCTCAAGGATTTGGTGGAATTCGATGGTGTGCGTAGCAACGAATTGGTCGGGTACGGTTTGGTGGTCGGTTTGAATGGAACGGGTGATGGCCTGCGCAATTCGCCGTTTACCGAAGAAATCATGTCCAACATCTTGGAACGGTTGGGCGTCAATGTCGTTGGCGAAGATTTCCGGCCGCGGAACGTGGCGGCGGTTTTGGTTACCGCGCGATTGCCGCCATTTGCGCGAGCGGGCAGCCCTGTTGATGTGACCGTTTCTGCAATCGGGGATGCCAATAGCCTGATGGGCGGAACATTGGTTATGACGCCTTTGAATGCCGCAGATGGTGATATCTATGCCGTTGCCCAAGGGTCGATCATCGCAGGTGGCGTTGTGGCCGAAGGGGACGCAGGATCAGTGACCCAAGGTGTGCCGACGTCAGGTGTCATTCCGTCGGGCGCCACCGTCGAACGTGAGATCGCTTTTGATTTCACCGCGCTCGAGGATATGCGGCTTGCCCTCAGGACGCCCGATTTTACGACGGCTTTGCGGATTGAACGCGCGATCAATGCTGATTTCGGCGGCGGGATTGCGGTGATGATGGATGCCGGCACGGTTTATTTGGATTTGGAGAAAGCTGGGATGACCTCGCCCGCTCACGTCCTTAGCCGCATTGAAAATATTGTTGTCGAACCCGAACACCGAGCGCGCGTGGTTGTTGATCAGCGATCGGGTACGATTGTCATGGGCGAAGATGTGCGTATTAGCCGCGTCGCAGTCAGCCAAGGCAACCTGACGCTACGCGTACAAGAAACACCTAGCGTCGTTCAGCCGAACCCTTTTTCACCAGGTGAAACGGTGGTGGTGCCCAATACCGCAGCATCGATTGAACAAGATCCAGGAACAGGTTTGGCCGAGGTCGGCAATGGCGCAAACTTGTCTGAAATCGTCGCAGGTCTAAATGCACTGGGCGTTGCGCCCCATGATATGATCGACATCCTGAAAACGATTAAGGCAGCAGGTGCCTTGCACGCGGAATTTATAATCCGTTAGGGCAGATTATAGCCGCTTACCAAACTTGCTGCGATCAGGCTCCAGCCGTCTGCGACCACGAAAAAAGCCAGCTTAAACGGTAGGGATACGATCGCGGGTGGGACCATCATCATGCCCATCGACATAAGCACGGCAGAGACAACCAAATCGATCACCAGAAATGGCAAAAAGATCAAAAAACCGACCTGAAAAGCGCGGGCAACTTCGCTCAGCAGAAAAGACGGCAGCATCACACCCAAAGATGCGTTTTCGATTGCTGTGCCTTGTTCCACATCGGGACGTAATTGGATCAAAGCGCCAAATGTATCGGGGTCTATGCGAGCCGCCATAAAGGTTCGGAATGGGGCGATGGCGTTTGAAAATCCGCTATCGATGTCGATCTGACCTGATAAAAACGGATCGATGCCTTGTGTCCAAGAGACGATAAAAACGGGCTCCATCACAAAGTAGGTCAAAAATAATCCCAAACTGATCAGCAGCATATTCGGTGGTGCCTGTTGCAATCCGATCGCTTGCCGCAGGATTGAAAGAACCGTGATTATGAACGGAAAGGCCGTGATCATAATCAAAATAGCTGGCGCAAGGCTCAGCACCGTGATCAGCAAGATAAGCTGAATGGATTGCGCCGATAATGATCCGTCGGCGCCGAATGGCAGTTCGATCCCTTGGGCAGACGCGCCATTTGCAGCCAAAATCAAAAACAGCACGATTGGCGCGCGTTTCATTGCGTGTCCAGTAGGCTGGGAACTTCGGTCAGGCGAACACCCAATTGCCCTGCTTCTGCACCTTCGATTTGTTGCAGTTCGCCCCGCGCAATCAGTTTGTCGCCGATGTATAATTCAACCGGATCATTCACAGATCGGTCCAAGGTCAAAACATCGTTTTCACCCAAATTCAAAAGCTCGCTCACTTTCGGTCGTGCACGACCAACCGACACGGTGATTTCAACCGGGACAGAACGTAGCGGGTGTTCGGGGATCATTGGGTCAGCCATGCGATTGGGCCCTTTCAGTGAAAATAGTTTCAAAAACATTAGAGATTTGATCGCAAAGCGGTGCCAGATCGATCAGAGTTTCGCGACCACTGGATGACCATCGGGCAGCGTGCGGCGAAACAGTTTCATCTGGTATGAGCGTGAGATTTGAAAACTGCGATGCGTTGGTTTCTGATTGGATCGTTGGAATAATGTCGGGGTGTATATGTACGCATACGTCCGGCGCGTGGCCGGTGAATGCGTCGTTTATCTGATCGGACAGACGCGCTGTTAGACCCTGTTTCGCCATAAAAGGCACGAGTTGTTCGATCATGGCCTGCACGACAGGACGCAGACCGTTTAGAATTTCCTGACGGGCTTCTGCGTAGGTAAAGGCCATATCGGTAAGGGCATTTATCAGCTCGTCCGACAGTGCGGCTTGGTTTGCCTCGAATTCTTTTTGGGCCTGTTCGTACCCTTGGGTCATGCCTTGGGTGAATGCCTCTGACGGTTCATCTGTTGTGGTCGTGATGGGGGCGAAATCGTCTAGTACCAGACCTGCGATAGTCATGCGTCACCTCTGCTTTGAACGGGATCGACCCAAGACTGAAGGATCTGAAGGCTGTCACGCTGACGTTCGGACATAAGCCGTTTCAGACGATCGGACGGGTCTTCGGGAGGGGGATCCATTTCAGCCATGGTCGGGGAAATCGCAACGGCATCAATCACGTCGGGATCGGGCAGCGCCATCGGGGTCTGTTTGGGCAAAACCAGAGGGCGCAAAACGAAAAGCCCCATTATCACCGTAACCACAGCAAGCACGCCGACTTGTATTAATTTCATCATGTCCAACGGTGTCGCAGACGGGCCTTCGACCAGAGTTCCTGAATCAGCAATTGGGTCAAATGGCATGGAATAGAGCGTGATTTCATCCCCTCGACTAGGGTCATATCCAACGGCCGAAGACACCAAGGCACGTAACGCCGCTAATTCGTCCTCGGCTCTGGGGGTATCGGTTTCGTTGATCAAAACGGCCACCGATAGCCGCCGCACCGCACCCGGCGAACGAACGATTTCACGCTGGATTTCAGAAATTTCGTAGTTTGTGACCGTGCGTGTTTCGAGCGTTTCCCCCGACGACGATCCATTTGCATTTGCGTCACCCGTTGGTAGATTCGAGGCAACAGTCACCTGCCCCCCAGAGCTATCTTGCGAACTGGAACTGGTTTCCTGAACGTCGCTGCTGATCGCGGTGCGGCTGTTTGGATCAATCGTACGTTCAATGATTTGTTCGCTTTGAACTTCTGTATCAACGGCAACTTCGACAACAGCGTTTCCATAACCCACTCTTGCCTCTAGCATTCGCAAGACGCGCGCGCGCAACGTATCGGATAGTTCTGTGGTTTGCGTCGTGGTTTCGGCAGAAAGAAGGCCCTTGGCGCTGTCGATGATGGCGACGTCTTCAGGTGATAGATCAGGCACTGCGGCGGCGATCAGATGGCGCATCGCTAGAATTTGTGCCGGATTCGGAATGGCGCCAGACGTTGTTATAGTGACTGCTGCGGTGGTCTGTGATTGCGTGGCGAAAGGTCGGTTGGCCGCTGCGGAAATATGAACACGCGCGGCGCGGATATTGTGGCTAGCTAACAGCGTACGGGCCAATTCGCCCTCTTTGGCGCGCCAATAGGCGGCATCAAACATCTGCGACGTTGTCCCAAAACCTGATAGGCCATCCAAAATTTCATACCCCTGGACAGAGGAATTCGGCAGCCCTTCGCCAGCTAATTTGATGCGTAGTAAATCACGTTCAGCGGTTGGGACAAAAATGGCATCACCGCGGATTTCATATCCCGTGCCATTGGTATCCAAAGCCACAACAATGTCGGCGGCCGCGCGATTATCCAAGCCAGAGTACAAGAGCGCCATGTCTTTGCTACCGACACCGCGGGCTAGAATGATGATCATCGCAAAGACCGCAATCCCTACGACGGCCGCGATCCAATTGCGGTATTTCAAAACGAGCGGTTTGATCGATTCTATTTGCTTCACTGCACCCTCCGGCCTTCTGTCCGATGGGGGTAATTTGAATCGACAGCCTTAACATTCGGTTAGTGACTGCGGGTCTATGAACAAACTGTTCGAAAAACCGAGGTATGCATGTCCGACGCAACGCCAAAGCCCAAAAAATCCAACAAATTGCCTTTGATTGTGGGACTCTTTCTGGGGCTATTGGGGGCTGCGGGCGGCTTTGCGGTGTCTAGCGGTCTGGTTTTTCAGGCCAAAGAATCATCGCCTGAAACGGAAATGGAAATTCAGCCGGCCGCATTTGTTGCGATCGATCCGATCCTGATTTCCCTAGCGGGCGAAGAAAGCAAAGTATTGCGTTTCACAGCGCAGATGGATGTTAGCCCAGCACATCAAACTGACATCGAAATGTTGAAACCGCGGATCGTGGATGTGTTGAACAGCTATCTGCGCGCTGTGCATCCAAGTGATTTTGAAGACCCATCAATCATGCCGATTCTGCGCGGTCACATGTTGCGACGGATTGAATTGGTTGTTGGCGAAGGGCGGGTGAATGACCTGCTCATCATGGAATTAATCATCAATTAAGGAAGGCCAGAATGGACTATATTTCCGACATCTTGTTGATCGCGGCTGCGATAGGGGCGGGTATTTATTGCCATATCTTGTCGCGCAAATTGACAAAACTGAACGATATGAAACAGGGCGTCGGCGGCGCAGTGGCTGTTCTGTCAGCGCAAGTCGATGAATTAAAGTCAGCTTTGGAAAAGGCAGATGCCTCGGCCAATCAAAGCGTGCGCACGCTGGGCGATGTGAATGATCGGGCAGAAAAAGCCGCGCGTCGATTAGAGCTTCTTTTGGCATCAATGCATGATCTGCCTGAACCGAACGCACCGACACGGGGCGCATTCTTTACACGCCATCCTAGTGCCTCATGAAACCGATTGGCGTTTTATCAACGGTCGCTCTTTTGTTTGTAGCCTCTGCTGCCGTGCGTTCAGGTGTCGGCGTCAGGGCTGCGATTGCGGGGAGTGTCGCCACGGTTGACCCGGGCGAATGCGGGCCGACGGACCAAACCGATGATGTTCTGGCGGCCTTTTCGGCGCGCGATGCGGCGCTTTCGCAGCGTGAAATTGCGGCGGCTGAAAAAGAACAGCAGCTGGTGGTTGCTGAACAGGAAATAGCTGCGCGTTTGATTGAATTGCAGCAGGCAGAGATCGCGTTAGAGCAAACCTTGGCCTTAGCGGATGGTGCGGCGGCGTCGGACATTGATCGACTGACCGACGTATATGCAAATATGAAACCGCGCGATGCTGCGGCGTTGTTTTCCGAAATGGCGCCCGAATTTTCGGCAGGGTTTCTGATCCGAATGGCGCCGGAATCTGCTGCGGGGATTATGGCGGGGCTCGAACCTGATGTGGCCTATGCCATTAGCGTGACGATGGCGGGGCGGAATTCTTCGGTTCCAGTGGAATAAAATTACGCGATCTTAACGGGTCGCGATGCAGATTCTGGAAAACAGAAAATAGGGTCTATTGCCATGATCGGTGTGGTTGGAATTGCCATCGTATTTGTAATGGTTTTCGGCGGGTACATTTTGGCCGGCGGTAAGATGGGGATTATTATGAAATCCCTGCCTTTCGAAATGATCATGATTGGTGGCGCCGCGTTGGGGGCCTTTGTGTTGTCCAATGATTTGGCGGCAATCAAACAGACTGCGAAATCCCTGATCCGCGCCTTTAAGGGGCCGAAATGGAAACATCAGGATTACAGTGACATGCTGTGTTTGCTGTTTGAACTGATCCGCGTGTCCCGAGAGGGCCCAGTGGCCATTGAGCCGCACATTGAAACGCCCGCAGAGTCGGAAATTTTCGGACGCTATCCAAAGATTCAAACGGACAAAGAGGCAACCGCGTTGATCTGCGACACGTTGCGGTCTGCCACCTTGAACTATGATGATCCCCATCAGGTCGAAGAGATTTTGGACAAACGCATGGAGGCCTCGTTGCACCATGCGCAGCATAGCACGCATGCGCTGCAGTCGGTTGCGGACGGATTGCCGGCGCTTGGCATCGTTGCTGCGGTTCTTGGCGTTATCAAAACGATGGGGTCTATCGATCAACCGCCCGAAGTCTTGGGCAAAATGATCGGGGGTGCGTTGGTAGGCACCTTTTTGGGCGTATTTTTGGCCTATGGTTTGATTGGCCCGATCGCAGCGCGGCTAAAGTCGGTGATCGACGAGGACGCTCATTTTTATGCCCTGATCCGAGAGGTTTTGGTCGCCAACCTTTATAACCATGCCCCGACGATTTGTATCGAAGTGGGGCGCCAAAACGTCCCCGGCCACGCGCGACCCGATTTCAATGAACTAGAGACCGCATTAAAGGCGCTGAAACAGGGTGCCGCATGAGATTTGTCCTTTGTTTAGTTGCCCTCGTTTTTGCGCAGTCGGCGTCGGCGCAAAATTTGCTGATCCGTGGCGGCGAACATGATGATTTTACCCGCATTACTGTCCCCATTCGCGCCGAAACCGATTGGACGGTTCAGAACGGCGCAGGCCAATTCATTCTGCAGGTCCCCGGTGCGCGGATTGATACATCGTATGCGATGGAACGGTTGAATGCGGGCCGTGTGACAGGGATAACCCAGGTTCCCCCAGATGCTGTTTTGATCAGATATGCGTGCGATTGTTCCGTCGTTGACCAAATCATCGATGGACTTTTGGTTTTTGATATTGCGCCGCGGTCAAGCCACGCCAATGCTCAGATTCTCCCTGTCGTTTTCAACAAAGCATCAGAGATGGAGATCACAACGCCCGAACCGCAGACTGATCGTTCTATTGCCGAATCCATCGGCCGGGCGGCAGAACAGGGGCTGCTGATGCTTAATCCCGACCAAGCCGTGCAACCGGGTTTGGATAATGATCAAACTGATGTTCATGCGGCATTCGATGATTTCCTATCGACTACCGCGCCCGAACCTGTTGCTGATTGCGTAGAACAGACTCTATTCCGCCCATACGACTGGGGGATGACTGGCGATTTTATCACTGATTTGACGCGCCAAAGATCCGCCATTGTTCCAGACATAGAACGCAGTACGAACGGTGCATTCGTTGGTTTGATCCAGTCATACATTTACTACGGCCTGTTTGCAGAGGCGCAGGTGAATGCACTGCAAATCAAAGAGGATGCGCATTGGTCCAAGATGGCCAACCTTTTGGGCGCAGGTGTCGACGTGGATTATTTTGAAAGCCAAACATTCTGTTCAGATGATGCCGCGTTATATGCCGCGATTGCCGGAGCGCCGATTGTAGACCCAGCGCCAATTTTGCGCGCTATTCGCGATGTTCCTGTGCCTTTGCGCCGGAGCATTGGGCCAAAGTTGATCGAGTCCCTGATGAAGGCAAATGAACCAGAGGCGGCGCGCAATGTTCTAGAGTGGGTCGATGCGACAAACATTTTGGTCGCGCGTGTTCTGTTTAAGGTCGGCGATTATTCACAGGCCTATCAAAGAACAAAGGCGGCAATAGATCAGGGTGATCAGAGCATCGGAGCCTATTTCATTTTTCTGTCTGCGGCGCATGAATTGCAGATTGAAACAGATTTGGCGTTGCTAGACGCAATCGAAGTGACCGCCTTTGAACATCGCGGCACCGAACAATACGATCCGTTGATTTTTGCATTGTCAAATGCGTATGCCGTCTCGGGTGATGTCGTCAAAGCGGTTGATCTGGCTGCAGGCGATCCAAATGCTTTAAACTCTGTTTTTGAAATAGCAGTCGAACGTGCGTCAAACGCCGATTTTTTGCGTATTGCGTTGTCGGGCGATGGCGCCTCTTTGGATGAAGCCGTTCAAGCAAAAATCGATCAACGCCTAGTCGATTTGGGATTCGGAGAAAAGCAACCAATGGTCGCCGCGCCGCGCCCAGCTGCGCCAACGCCAAGCAATCTAGACGGGCCAATTTCGCTATCTTATGCGCGTGAGATGCTGCAGCGCGCGCAGGATAGCCGCGAACGTATTTCGGCAACGATCAGTCAATAAGACTTTGTCAATGAATCGCCCTTACACCTTTTGTTAGTCAGCAGAAGGCGGCACATTCATGAAACAAAATCAGACCAAAGGGGCGGAATGAAACTGTCCCTGAATGCCCTGTTTCAACCGACGGTGATGTTCGCGATGGCCCTAATGGCGGTTATCGTGATGATGATCCTACCGATGCCGTCTGCCGTGTTGGATATTGGCCTTGCGGCATCATTTGCACTGGCGATTTTGATATTCACGGTGACGTTGTTCATCGAACGACCGCTAGATTTTTCGGCCTTTCCCACCATTTTGCTAGCGTCATTGATGTTGCGTTTGTCGTTGAACGTATCATCGACCAAACTGATTATTGGTCAGGGACACACCGGTACGTCCGCCGCGGGCGGTGTGATCGAAGGTTTCGCCATGTTTGTCATGGGCGGTTCGGTATTGATGGGGTTGGTTGTATTCTGCGTCCTATTGATTGTTAACTTTATCGTTATCAACAAAGGCGCAACCCGGATGGCAGAGGTCGGAGCGCGTTTTGCGTTGGACGCTATGCCAGGCAAACAATTAGCAATCGACAGCGACATGAGCGCTGGCGCGATTGACCATACCGAAGCACGGCGTCGACGCGAAACAGAGCAAGCCGAAACGACGTTTTTCGGATCGTTGGATGGCGCATCGAAATTCGTCAAAGGGGATGCCGTTGCAGGCCTGCTGATTACTGCACTGAACCTGGTCATGGGTTTAATTATGGGCGTTGTTCTGCACGGAATGCCCGTTGGGCAGGCTTTTGAAACCTACTCTATTCTGACGGTGGGCGATGGGTTGGTCAGTCAAATCCCGTCGGTCATCATTTCGATTGCATCTGCGTTGTTGCTCGCGCGCGGCGGGGCAACGGGGGCTGCGGATGTTGCAATCATGGATCAGCTGGGGCGCTATCCTTCGGCTTTGATTACTGTCGCGCTACTGATGGCGCTATTCGGTCTGGTGCCGGGTTTGCCGTTTGCACCGTTTTTCGCGGGCGCGTTGATATTAGGTGGAACAGGCGCGCTTTTGATACGCCGAAAAAACAAACAGCCCCCAACGTCCGCAGTGGAAACTACCAAAACACCCGAGGTTAAGCCCACGTTGGGGGATGCGCTGGACCTAGACGATATCCATGTGGAATTTGCGCCTGACTTGATTGCAATGGTGCTCGATCCGGCGACTGGTCTGGACGCCAGGATCGTGAATATGCGGCAGCATATTGCGACGGAATTCGGGATCATTTTGCCTGAAATACGCCTCACGGATAATCCTGCGCTAAAGTCGGGCGGATATGTCATCAAACTTCATGGCGTGGAAAAGGTGCGCGACACATTGCGTCCTGATCGAATTCTTGCGCTGTTATCCGGTCCGGATACCATCGCCATTTCCGGAGAAGACGTAAAAGAACCCGTATACGGTGCGCCCGCGCGATGGATCGCGAAAAGGGATCAGGAAACAGCCGCACTGGACGGAATTACTACAGTTTTGCCGACCGAAGTTTTAGCGACCCATTTGTTAGAAACGATCAAACAAAATTTCCCGCGACTCATGACGATGCGGGCTTTGCGCAGATTGTTGGACGAACTGGTCAATCTAACGGATCCCACCCGCAAAGAGGCGAACCGTAAATTTTTGGACGAATTGATACCAGAAAAGGTTCCGCTAGATTTGCTTTTGGCCGTTGTGCGATTGCTATTGGATGAACGGATATCAATCCGAAATCTACCGCTCATCATCGAGGTGATCGCCGAGGTTCGCAGCCCGCAGTTGACGGCTGAAATGGTGACAGAACATGTGCGCCAAAGGCTGAATTTCCAGATCATCGCGCCTATGACGCGTGCCGACGGTACCATTCCTCTGATCCAATTGGCGCCGGAATGGGAAGAAACTTTTGCGACCTATCAAAGCCCTGGCGACAAGTCTGGACAAGAGGTCGCTTTACCGCCCGAGCTATTCAATAAGCTGGCTGATTCAATAGCTGAAAAAGTCTCTAAACAGGCGCAAAATGGTACAAATGTCGCGATTGTCACGTCGACCAGGCGACGACGGTTTATCCGAACGATTACGCGGGCCAAAGGTATTTCGGCACAGGTTATTAGCTTTGAAGAAATTGGTTTTGACGCGCGTCCTTCGCTGGTCGGGGTGGTGCCTGCATGACGTCATTCAGTCCGATCTTGCAAATTGGTGTCGACGCCTATTGGTCAGTTTTTTGCGCATTTTGCAGGGTTGGTGCTGTGATGTTTTTGGCCCCCGCATTTGGCGAACAAACAGTACCGGTTCGGGTGAAATTAAGCGTGGCGATTGCCTTTACGCTGATCATTTGGCCCACGATCCTAGCGCCGTCGCCCGCGCCCGGGATTTTGTCCGCTGCAGCGGTAATAGGTGTCGAGGCTTGTGCGGGCCTATTCATCGGAATTTTGCTCAGGCTAATGGTCCATGCGCTAGAAATTGCTGGCGCCATTGCAGCACAATCGACGTCGCTGTCGCAATTATTCGGCGGCGTGACAGGCGCTGATCCTCAACCCGTTGTCGGGCGACTGATGGTCATGGCTGGGTTGGCATTTGCGTGTCTCATGGGCCTACACGTGCGGTTGGCTGAATACCTTATTTTTTCCTATCAGATTATTCCTGCGGGCGAATTGGTTTCGCCTCGTGCTGTTATGCAGGTTGGTCTGGGCCAGGTCGCAACTGTCTTTGGGCTTGGTCTGTCTCTTGCTGCGCCGTTTGTTCTGGCTGCCATGCTGTATAACGTGACCTTGGGCGTGATTAACCGAGCGATGCCGCAGTTGATGGTTGCGTTTATCGGGGCACCTGCAATCACGGCAGGTGGAATGATACTGCTGATGTTATCGCTGCCGCTGATTTTGTCGGTATGGAACGGCCAACTTAACCAGACTTTGCTGGGTGTGTTGCCATGAGCCAGGACAGCGATAAGTCATTTGAGCCGACGCAGAAGAAACTGGACGATGCCCGCAAGAAAGGTGAATTCGCGCGGTCGGCGGACCTGACATTAGCGGCTGTGTACGGCGGTTGGCTGATCGCGGCGATGGCAACGGGTGGCGTTGCGTTTACGTCGCTCGGGGCTGTTTTGTCCGGTATTTTGGCGGGTGCAGACCATTATTCAACCGTTGTTTTTGGTGATCAGTCTGGGCAGTTCCTTTTTGATTTGGTGATTGCCGTTTGCCTCCCGATTGCAGGTTTTTTCATGTTCCCATTGGTGGCGGCAGTGCTCGCTACATTTGCGCAGAACGCTTTTGTTTTCTCGACCGAAAAGATCAAACCCAAATGGTCGAAAGTATCGATCCTCAAGAACGCTCAGAACAAATTTGGTCGCAGTGGATTGTTCGAGTTTGCAAAAAGCGCATCCAAGCTGGCGATCTACTGCGTGGTTCTGGGGGCGTACCTATCATTCGGGATAAATCAGATCGTGGGGTCGGTCGGGTTAGGTGCTGGGCAAATGACAATAACCATGGGGACATTCATTATCGGTCTGATGGGTGTGATCGTAATACTGGCATTGATGATTGGCGGCTTTGATTACCTTTGGCAGATCGCGGAACACCGGCGCAAAAACATGATGTCACGCCAAGACATCAAGGATGAAACCAAACAATCCGAAGGTGACCCTCACGCAAAACAACAGCGCAGACAAAAGGGTATCGAAATCGCGATGAATAAAATGCTGACCGACGCGGAAACAGCAGATGTCGTGATCGTTAATCCCACGCATTACGCCGTCGCGCTGAAATGGAATGCGTCGTCAGCAACGCCTCCGGTTTTGGTGGCAAAGGGTGTCGATGAAATTGCAGCAAAGATTCGGGACGTGGCGAATAAAAAAGGCATTCCAATCCGGTCTGACCCTCCGACAGCGCGTGCGATCCATGCGGCGATCGAGCTGGGTCAGGTCATACGGCCCGAACACTACCGCGCCGTTGCAGCCGCTATCCGTTTTGCCGACACCATCATCCGAAAGGCACGCCGTGTCGAAGCATAAAGATCTAAGTCCATTGCAGTCTATCACGTCGGTCATGTTTGATCGTGACAACAGCGCAGTTTTACAGTTGCGCCAGCACGAAAAGAAACTGCGACAGCTGATTTCGAACCTCAAAACCCAGCAAGGAAACCAGCAAATCGGACCGGCCCAGATGGCTGGCGCCGATCTGAAATATCAAATGTGGGCTGACGGTAAGCGTAGGGAATTGAACGCGGAACTTGCGCTGGTGCTGTCACAAATTGAAACGGCTAAAAAACAGGTCCGGACCAGTTTTGGGAAACAACAGGCTATCGCGGACCTTATCAAAGCAGCGGATCACAAATCCTGACGTGCGATGTCCAAAATCAATATGTCGGTGACCATGTCGGCAGCTGGTTTTTGCGCGGCATGTATCAACACATTGCGCAATTGGCGCATTGGCGCTGATTGCGTAAAATCGCCATCAAATCCGCCCAAATTGGCGTGTTCTATCATCGCACTAAAAAGACTATCGCGTAGGCGCGGTTCGATCGCGTAAACGGCGTCTTTGGTGCCTTCGGCGACTTCTAACGTAAGGCTAAGGACGACCATCGCAGACATGCGGCCGTCGGTCATGATCGGCACTACGAATTGGTTGTTTAACTTGGCAAATTCCACAGCTTCGGGCTGGTCGATGACCTCGGCCTCGACGGGTGCCTCGTTCGGCAGGTCTTCGGGTTTGTGTAGAACCGTACCTGCGGCAAATCCTCCTCCGGCACCAAGAGAAGTCAGTAAAATCGGAAGGACAATTTTCTTCATGACGATCCTCTAGAAAGGCAAAAGGTTTTCAACAATTTGTTGTCCATAACGAGGTTGCTGCATCTGGTAGATTTGCCCCTGCCCGCCGTAAGAAATGCGCGCTGATGCGATTTTGTCATAGGTGATTTCATTTTGGCGGGTGATGTCTGCGGGGCGCACGTAACCTGCGACCAGCAATTCTCGCATTTCGAAATTAACCCGAACCTCTTGTGATCCTTGGATCGCCAAGACACCATTTGGCAAAACGTCAGTGATTGTTGCGGCGATCCGCAATGTCAGACGTTCGGATCGCGAAATGGACCCGTCGCCAGACGCGTTTGACGACGATCCCAACGCGACGGCGGACCCCAATGTCGCGCCTTCGGGCAACCGATTGTCGGCACGTTGGGGCAAACCAAACAGGTCATCTATGCCCATTTCCTGATTGGCAGATCGGGATCGATCAGACGAATTCGACATTTGGGCGCTATCGTCAATTTCAATAACGACCGTCAGAATGTCGCCCCGTGTTATGGCGCGCCTGTCGCCGAACAGCGATGTGCGATCCCCCGCCCATAAAGAGGCGGTATCAGTCGGGTTGACCAAATCGGTTTCCGATTTCAACGGCATGGATGGTGTCATCATCGCGGTGAATTCTTGGGTCTGGACCGGATGTGAAAATTCGGGTTCTTGGCCGATTTGGGCCATTGGTGCGCAGCCAGCGACGACAAACGCGAGAAAGCAGCGTTTAATAGCCCACATAAGCGGCTCCATCCATTCCAATGCGTGCGGTGACTGTTGATCTGGAGTTGATATTCATCACGCGGATCATTTCGCCCGGTCCTGCTCTGTCTAATGCGCGCCCTTCGGTTGCGATTTTCACGATGCCCCGATCATAGATCAGTGGGATGATCTGGTTGCGATTGACGACTGCCGGGAACCCTAGGTCGGACATGTAAATCGGCCGTCCAGCGTACAGCGCCACCCGTGTTTCCATGCCAATAATCGCGGTTATATCCGTCGCGGTTCCTGTAATATCCGTGTCCGAATATCCCACGTCGGTCGAGGTCAGAATCGAATTGGGCGGCAGGCTGCGCGTTGCGACCACAGTGTCTGCATGAACCGATGTCGCAAGGCAGATGATCAATGCGGCAAATTTCATCGGATCTGCACCATGGATCCCAGCATCTGATCAGCCGCAGAGATGACTTTGGAATTCAATTCATACCCGCGCTGCGCCTCGATCAGATCGGTGACTTCTTGCACGGCGTCAACGCTGCTGTCTTCAAGGTAACCTTGACGAAGCAGGCCCAATCCATCCTGACCAGCTGTTGATACGGCTGGCGTGCCTGATGCGGCTGTTTCAGAAAACAGGTTGCTTCCCAGCGCCTCTAGCCCCTTGGGATTGGTGAATCCGACCACATTGATTTGTCCCAGAATCTCGGCTTCGGCACTGTCTGAAAAATAGGCGTACACTTCGCCTTCGGTGTTGATGGAAATGGATGTGGCATCGTCTGGGATTGTGATCTGTGGCTGAACGGCAAACCCATCTGACGTGACGATCAACCCATCTGCGCTGCGTTTCAGGCCGCCATCGCGGGTATAGGCAGAGGTGCCATTGGGCATTGCGACCTCTAAATAGCCTTCGCCTTCGATCGCGAGGTCCAAATCGCCCCCCGTTGCGGCCAAAGACCCTTGTTGCAGCATGACGGTGACAGAGGTTGCCCGTACGCCAAGCCCAAGTTGGACACCGGTTGGCAAAACACTGCCATCGCTTGCGCTGACAGTTCCTGCGCGTACAGCCTGTTGGTAATGCAGATCGGCAAATTCGGCCCGTCTGGGGTTGTAACCCGTGGTGTTCATATTCGCGAGGTTGTTGGAAATAACTTCGACCCGGGTTTGCTGTGCAGACATGCCAGCGGCAGCGATTTCAAGAGCGCGCATGATCCCTCCTATTTTCCTAAAACGTCGATAGCGTCGCGTAGGCGTTGGTTTTCATTGTCCGCAAAGCTTTGGCCCAGTTCATAGGCGCGCTGCACTTCGATCATGCGGGCGATTTGCAGGACGGGGTTAACATTGGATTCTTCGACATAGCCTTGAAGGATCGATGCATCGGATGCCGGTTCAAAACCATCGGCTGAAAACCGAACGCCGTCTTCGCGGCGAACAGTTAGGGGGTCGGTCGGCTGAAATAGGCCAATTTGCCCGACAGGCGTGCCGCCCGCGGAAATGGTGCCGTCCGCCGCAAGACCGATGGGCCCTGATCCTGAAGGTACGAAAACAGGGGTCTGACCGGCGTCCAAAACGGGATAGCCATCCATGGTGACCAATTCACCATCGGCGTTGGGTGCAAAGGTGCCGGCGCGCGTCATACGTGGCCCCTCTGGCGTTTCCACCAAAAAGAAACCTTCGCCTTCAATTGCCAAATCAAACTGCCCCCCTGTTTGGGACAGCGCACCTTGGGCGAAATTGGTGTTGCTGACTTCTGCGGATGCCATCGATACCGATCCGCGATCGTTCGCTTGGATGTGCTCCGCAAAAATAATGCCTTCGGCGCGGTAACCGGTTGTATTCGCGTTGGCGATATTGTTGGCGATGGTTTGCATTTCTGCCATCAGCCCGTTTTGGCGGGTTAGGGTCGTATATACAGCGGTGGTCATGTCTCAGCCCCCTACGATCAATGGTAGCAATGCGTTGTGAAACAAGCTGACCAGGCTTTCGGACATGAAACCCATCGACAGCCAGAATACCGCGACGATGGCGATCAATTTGGGGACAAATGTCAGGCTGTTTTCCTGAATAGATGTCAGGGCCTGAAATAGCCCCACAATCAAACCACCTGCCAAAGCGACCGAAAGAATCGGAATGGAAATAACGACCGCACACCATAGTGCCGCGCGCAGTGCGTCGTAAAACTGCGCCTCTGTCATCATACCGGCATCCTTAGGATTTCCTGATAAGCTTCGACCATTTTGTCGCGGATTGTGACGGCGGTTTCGACGGCAAGCTCTGTTTGTGCCAGCGCCTGAACCAAAGCGTGTGAATCTGCGTCGCCCGTCATTGTTTGGACAGCGGTTTGTTCACCCGATTGCAAAACCTTTGCGAAATCCTGCGCGGCCGAGGTGAGCGTTGAGGCCCCACCGTCCGGGTCGGGCGTTGTGGCAGGGCGGGCGGCGGAATAGGCTTGGGTGGCGATCGAAGCAATGGACTGCATAGAATTTCTTTCTTATCGACGTAAAAGGTCAAGGAGCGAGGAGGACATCTGGCGCACTTGGTCGAACATTTTCAGGTTCGCTTCGTAGCTGCGCTGGGCTTCTTTGGCGTCCGTGATTTCAATCAACAGATTGACGTTTGACCCCTGATAATGCCCCGTTTCATCGGCCAAAGGGTGTGAAGGGTCGTGAATGTCTGCCAGCGGTGTTCGGTCCAACGTCACGTCGCCGATCGCGACGGCACCGGTGGTTTGACCGGCCCGAAACTCCTGATCAAAGCTGATCGTTTTGCGGTGGTAGCCGGGGGTATCCGCATTGGCGATGTTTTCCGACAAATGTCCGATACGGGCGGTTTGCGCTTTCATGCCTGATGCGGCGATGGACAATGCTTTGCTGAAATCTGTCATATCAGCGGCCCAATGATGTGCGTAGCACCGTCAACCCGTGGCGATAGATCGCAAGCGCTTGTTCATGTTGCCTTACGGATTCGACGGCGGACACCATTTCGCTTTCGACCGAAACAGAGTTTCCATTCGGGTCAATTTCAGCCTTATTAGTCTCTAAATTTAGGGAATTGGGCGACGTTTCGACGCCCATATGGTTTTCGCGGCTGGCCCGCATTTGCACGTTGGAATTGGCGACGACATCGCGAAAGGATTGTATTGTCCGCGCCTGATAGCCAGGCGTATCCGCGTTCGCGATATTTTGCGCTGTGATCGTTTGGCGCGCGCCAGCATGAGCGGCCATCGCGCCGGACATTTGAAAAATATGGAGCGTTTGGAACATTGGGGTTTCTCCCTCATGGTGCTTAAACCAACGCTTAACTGTGATTCCTTAAGAAGATGTTGTTGTCGAACAAAAGGAGCACATCGATGCGGACGTCGGTTTTTGAACGCGCTGAACATGCGTTGCGGTCGGTTGCGATAGACCATCCGGTTGGCCGCATCACACAAGTGTCGGCAGGAACGATGACGGCCTCGGGATTGCCGGGGAACATTCGCGTGGGGGATACGGTTGAAATCGGATCAGACAAACGCCGCGCCGAGGTGATCAAAGTCACCCAAGATTCGGCTCTGGTATTGCCCGAAGGACCGACATTGGGCACATTCGTCGGGGAACACGTCGTATGGTTGGGGGCGCAGTCTCTAGCGCCTGATTGGTCATGGATTGGCCGTGTGATTGATCCGCATGGGCAGTCTTTGGATGGGCGCCCGATATTGCCGGGCTTGCAACCTCGGCACATCATGGGATCACCACCGATGGCTTACGCGCGGCGCACGATGGGCCAGCGTTTGAACACGGGCTACGTGCTGTTCGATACAATGCTACCTGTCGTGCAGGGGCAGCGGATCGGACTGTTTGCCGGATCAGGCGTTGGTAAATCTACGTTGTTGGGAGGTTTGGCTCATAAAATGACGGCTGATATTACCGTGATCGCCTTGGTCGGCGAACGTGGGCGCGAAGTTCGTGAGTTTGTAGAAAACACGCTGGGTCCAGAAGGATTAGAGCGGTCCATTGTCGTCGCCGCCACATCGGATCGCGCGCCGCAGGTGCGCCGCAAATGTGTATTTACCGCAACCGCAGTGGCCGAATTTTTTCGGGATCAGGGGCTGCATGTTTTATTGTTGGTCGATTCTGTGACCCGTTTCGCCGAAGCGCATCGTGAAACATCGGTCGCGGCAGGAGAAGCCGCAAATCTGCGCGGCTATCCGGCATCAACCGCCTCAGCTATGGCGGGATTGTGCGAACGTGCTGGCCCCGGAGAAAAGGGGCAAGGCGATATCACAGCAATCTATTCGGTGCTTGTGGCTGGATCTGACATGGAAGAACCGATTGCTGATACTTTGCGCGGTCTATTGGATGGCCATGTCGTTATGGATCGTAAGATTGCTGAAAGCGGACGCTATCCCGCGGTTGATGTGCTGCGGTCCGTATCAAGGTCATTACCGCATGCAGCCACCCAGTCTGAAAACAATTTGATTTCTCAGGCGCGCGAATTGCTGGGGGCCTATGACCGGACGGAATTGATGTTGAAGGCAGGATTATACGAGGCTGGCAGCGATCCTGTCACGGACCGCGCGATCGAATTAAAACCGAAACTGGATACTGTGCTTGGTGGGCAATCGGCCAATGCGGCATCCAGCTTTGCCAAGCTTAGGTCGGCACTAACCTGATTGTAGCAGCGTTAACGCGATAGAGGCAGAGGACGCCGCAGAGAAGTTATCCATTTCACTGCGCAGCAGGAACATTTTGATCAATTCCTCTTGGTTTGTATCCAGTGAAATTTCTGAAAATTCATCGGTTCCAAACATAGACATTGCGCGACTTTTGAACTGGTTCAGCTGCAGATCAATGTCGATTGACCCGATCGAGGATGGCAGCCCCATCGCCGTTTCAAAGACGCTGCGCAACGCCGTGTTCCCCATCATAGAAAACCATTGGCCGTCATTTGTGGACGCGTTGTCCATAATGTCGGACATAGCTGACTCAACGTTCAAGGCCATGCGCAAATCATTATCGACATCTCCGACCGCGGATTCGAACGCTTTGTCCTGGTATCGCGTTAAAATCGTATCAGCAAAATCGGTTTGGGTTGTGGCTGGTGGAGTTTCGGTAAAACCAAACGCATTGGACAGCGCCAGATAGCGTTTGTCTGACAGTTTATTGGCCAGCGCGTCCGAGTCAGTTGTGCCTTCGCTTAGCACTTTGGAAATGAACGCTTTGGCATACATATCGTCTTCTAATCCGAATGCACCCAGCGCGACCGTTAACAGCTGGTGATCGTTCACCAGTTCATCGGTGGTCGAAATAGATCCGATGTTTTCACGAAAATAGGTCTCTAACCGCTGTTGACCGGCAGAGGCAGCAAAAGTGTCTTTTTGCTGCTCTATCGTACGGTTTAGAAACGACCAGCCGGAATAACCGGTCAGCGGGATAACCGGCTGGAATGTCATGCGTGACCTTGTGCTGTGTGAAACAGCCTTTCTTCGCGCGGCAGCAAAGCGCGCAGGTGTTTCAGACCCCGATAGAATTCATCGGCTAGAACGGCTTGTGTCGCCAATTCCAGTTGTTTGCGACTGTCGTGATCGCAAAAAACCTGACTTAGCTGTTCGATCCCGCTGAGCAATTGTTTGCGTGCATCGCCGTTATCGACATCACCCGACAACACCAATTGCGCGATATAACAAACGCGGCGGACGGGGGTATTCGCATCTTCGGGGCGGATGGCATCGCGCATGCGCAGGATGTTGGCGTTTGGCGACAAAATGGAAATGCGTGACCTGCGGTCACCATTTTCGATGACAGCGCCATTGACCAATACCCGTTCGCCTGGTCCCAGTTTTAATACCAAACCCGTCATTGGCTTACCTCTTGTCCTGCTAGGCCGGCCATGACCGACCGGTTAATATCGATCAATGCATCTGCAGTTGCGGTATTCCGCAGCACTTTGGCGGTGTGTTGTTGGGTAAATTTCGCAAGGTAAAAAATTTGCGCACGTAACTGACGGGGCAGTTCGTTGTCGTCATGGGCAACGTCGACGGCAAGGGTTGTCCAAAGTTTGTGGTTTTCATGCAAAGCAGAGACTAATTCACCATGATTTCCAGTTTCAGGATGTGCAGCGCGGCGCAGTCGCGCCGTTATTTGCGCAAAAAGTTGATGTTCGGTGGAGCGTGGGCTGCGGACGGCTGTCGCGGCTGGGGCATAGCCCATTCTGGCTTGTTCAATAACGTTCACGTCGGGTCCTTTCGGGACTGCGTTAAGGGCAACACGGTTTTACCGTGAGTTGCCAGAGCCCGTTTGGGGGCTCTGGCGCATTAGGTTAGCCGAAGAGCGATAGGATCGACTGCGGCGCTTGGTTCGCCATGGACAGCGACTGCACGCCCAATTGTTGCTGGACCTGAAGTGCCTGAAGCCGCGCAGAGGTCTCCTCCATGTCGGCATCGACAAGGCTACCGATGCCCGAGGTCATCGCATTGGTCAGATCGTCAACAAACGTGGCCTGCGTTTCCAATCGGCCCTGTACCGAACCGAACGACGATGCGGCATCAATGGCGGTCGAAATCATGCCTTCGATGTTGGAGAGAGCAGCCTCTGCACCAGCAGCGGTCGTGACATCGATACTGTCCAGACCGAACAGACCGCCCGACGCTTCGCCGCCAGCGTTACCGACGGCGCCGATTGCCAGACTTGCCGAACCCGACCCGTCATTGTCGATCGACAGCGACCATTGGCCAGTCGTCTCGTCCTGAGTGACCGATGTTGTCACACCTTCGACGCCGCCGCTATCGATCGCGACCTTCAGGCCTTTGGCGATGTCTTCCATCGTTTCGCCTTTGCCGGCGACATAGCTAAAGGATTCAGACCCGACCGTGACGCGATATCCGTCACCTTCGTTCACGGTTGCAGCGGTCGAAAAATCGATCGTTTCAGCGCGGGCGCCGATCGACGCATCAGATGCTGTTGCGCCAGTTGCAGACAAAGAAACATCTTCGAACGAACGAGTCGATGTGATGTTGATCTGGTTGGCATTGGTGCCGTCGATCGTGGCGGATACGCCTTCTAGGCCCAAAGCGTTGATCGCTTCGTTGATCGTTGCTGCGGCTGCGTCCTGATCGCCTGCCAAATCGCCCGCGGCAAAGGATAGGGTCGTGCCTGCAATTTCAATATCAACGGCATTGTCCGACATATCTGCATCGGCTGCGATTGTGACGTTTGCCGTATTACCGGTGCTGTCAGCCGTACCTGCTGATGCCGTGACATTGGCGTTCAGGCTGGTGCCCGAACCATAGGTGCCTGCGCTGGTGGTCAGGTCCTGACGATCGATTGTGATGTTTGATGCAGATACAGACCCATCCAGTCCGCGATCCAGCGACGACAAAACATCAACGTCTTCGGTGCCTTCCAGCAGGTTAAGGCCATTAAACTGTGCAGCGCCGGTGATCGATTTGATCTGATCTGTCAGTGCGTCGATGTCTTCTTGGATTTTGGCGGTATCAACGTTTTCTTCCTGCGCCGATACGATCTTTTCTTTGATGTCGGTTAGCAGGTCCGAAACGGTTTCGCTGGCGCCTGCCGCGACCGAAACGGTCGAATCCGCAAGCGATAGGCTGTCGGAAATTGCCTGAAACCCTTTGACGTCGGATTCCATCACCTTGGAAATCGCCCAGACCGAAGCGTTGTCTTTGGCCGAGTTCACCTCTTTGCCGGTCGAAATCGTGTCTTGCACTTTGGACAGGTCAGAGTTGATGGTTTTCAGGGTGCTCAGCGCCACCATGGCGCCATTGTTGGTCAGAATGCTAGACATAAAGGATGTCCCTATGATGTGGCGCTTTGCGCCTGGTTTTGTCTTTGTTCGGTTTCGAACAATCGAAGAAACGCCATTCTGACGCGAACCGGTTTGTCACCGGCATCCATTTCGGATGTGCTGTGATCATGCGCACGGTGGGCTAACGATTCCCTAATGCGCATGGCAGAATTCGTTCAAATTCTATCGATTAAGCTTTACGCAATATTTGCGGCGCTGTGGGGATGTGTTTGGCGAACTGACCGTCCGAACCATAGCTGGCGAAATTTTCCCGCTGTTTTTTGGCATCATTCTGATCGGCGATGGAATCGGCGACCCCTTGTTTGGCGGATTGAATGACAGCCATCGTGCGTCTTGCAGCCGCTTTGATTGCAATCAGATCATCTGCAGTCAGATCGTCGGGTAGGGTCATTTCCTGTGTGGTCTGGGCCAATGCGTCCAACGTGGTGAATTTGCCTTGGGTTATGGCGTCACGTGTGCGGGCAAGTTGGGCAATAATTTCTATGGCGCGTTTATCCATCTGCCCGCTCCGTCAATGCATGAAACAGGGATTCGGTTAGGCCAAGACCGCCGCTTTTTACGATCGCTTTTGCTTGGGCTTCGTGCATAAAAGTCAAAAATTGATCGGCGCTGTTTCCCGTTTCGCCGACACCAGAATGTTTGAGCATCTGGGACAAAAACGCAGTTTCGATTTTTTCTGCGGCTGATCTTAGGGGGGATTCGGTCGCAATCATTCGGGACACTCCTTTGGGTCAATTTTCCAAAGATTGAATCGAGTTCGGTAAAGATTGAGTAATCATCGTGCGGTTAAGTGCATCAAACCCAGCACGGAGATCTTGATGCAGGTAAGTCCGATTCCGCCATCGCAGCGGGTTCCGCCCAACGAAAACAGCGTGTCTGCGGCCGATGAAACGTGCGACGCGTTTCTACTGATGATGGAGCCGATGGGCGCGGAGGCAGAAATAGAGACTGTTTCACCTGAAATCGATCCAGATTTACCTGAAGTCGACGCAGAATCAGAGCCAGAGCAAGACACCGAAGAATGCGATACGCTGGTCGACGGCGTGGTTCAGTTTTTCCCGATCCAGCAAACGTCACACCGGTCTGTGCCTGATGAACAGGTCGTCGGGGACCTAGATTTGGGTCACAGCGAACCGGCGGATAAGGTTCCGGTGAAAATCGAAACGACTGCGTCTGAAAATGACGTAAAGCTGGTTTTTGCACCCGATCAAAAGACAAACCTCGACACGATCGCAGCCATACCGGACCGTCCAGAGGTAGCCGCCCCTGTTCAGCCAGAAAGGGCTGCGGCGCGTCCTGATGCTGTGCCCAAAATGATGCCGAACCCAACCGAGGCTCAGGTTATAAAACAGGTGCTGTCTGCCCCTTTGTCGGATGGAAATGTCACTGAAATTGCTCTTGATCCCGAAGAATTGGGGCGGGTGAGAATGCAGATGATCACGCACGAGTCGTCGGTTCAAATCGTGATCGCGGCAGAGCGCCCCGAAACGGCGGATTTGATGCGAAAACATCTGGATCTGCTGGCCAGTGATTTCAAAGACATGGGATTTGGTGACGTGAATTTGGAATTCGCATCTCATGATGACTCGGAAAATCGCCACCAAAATGGGGGGCATAGCACAGCCGAATCCGACGAAACGGAGATCATTCAACCCATTTTGCGCCATTCCGATGGGCGCGTAGATATCAGGTTATAGGGACACCATGACAACGATTGATACATCCACGCTCGCAACATCAACAGCGACAACCTCTGCTGATACCAGTTCAGTCATCAGTTCGGATTTTGAAACCTTTCTCAAGATGTTGACGGCGCAGATGGAAAATCAGGATCCGTTAAATCCTGTTGATTCCACTGATTACGCGACTCAGCTGGCAACGTTTTCGTCGGTCGAACAGCAAGTGCTGACGAATGATTTGTTGTCCGATCTGACAGGCATGTTCACAACCTCGTCTATGTCCGAACTGGCCAATTGGGTCGGAAACGAAGTCCGCGCGTCTGCTGCGGCCTATTTTGACGGGACAAATAGCGTAACAGTCGCGGCAGAACCCGACAGCGCGGCCGATAGTGCGGAACTGGTTGCTTTTGACAGCAACGGCGCAGAGGTGGACCGGCAGTCGATCGAAACCAGCGCTGAATTGATAGAATGGCAGGGCAGCGCCGCGGGCAGCTACAGTTTTGCCGTGGTCAGCTATCAAGACGGGGTTCAGATATCCGCAGAAACGGCCGATGTGTATGTGGCCGTAACCGAAGTGCGCAGTACAGACAGTGGCGTCGCATTGGTATTGGAATCGGGTGATGTTGTGGCGGCCACGGATGTAACCGCCTTGCGCGATCCCAGCTACGGCTAGATGACTGTCCCTATCCAGAACAGCGCCATCGCGCCTGCGCCAATAACGGCCCAAATGGCGGGGTGCAGCGATGAATCGTCCGTGTCTTTTTCAGGTTTGGACTGACGGATCAGCGCGGCCTCGGCCAATTGCGGCAGGCGCGGACCGAAACGTGCCAGCACGCGTGCTGTACGCACCAAATCACGGGTCAGCGCCGCAGGGCCGATGGATTTTTGGATGTATTCTTCGACCACAGGGCGGGCGACTTCCCAGATGTTGATATGTTCATCCAGCGAACGGGCCACGCCTTCGACAACGACCATCGTGCGCTGCAGCAGGATCAATTCCGTGCGGGTTTCCATGCCGAAACGTTCGGTGACTTCGAACAGATAGGCCAACAGGCGCCCCATCGAAATGCGGCTGGCGTCCATGCCAAAGATCGGTTCGCCCACAGCGCGCAAGGCACGCGCGAATTCTTCGACGTCTTGATCGGCGGGCACGTAGCCCGCTTCGAAATGGACCTCGGCCACGCGTTTGTAGTCGCGGCGGATAAAGCCGAACAGGATCTCGGCGTAGACGCGGCGGGTGTATTCGTCGATGTAGCCCATGATGCCGAAATCATAGGCAATGATATCGCCATTCGCCGCGACCTTTAGGTTGCCGTGGTGCATATCCGCGTGGAAAAAACCGTCGCGCAATGCGTGGCTAAGGAACAGCTGCAACACACGTGCACCCAAGGCGCGGCGGTCATGGCCAGCCGCATCGATCGCGTCGATATCGCCAAGGCTGACGCCTTCGGCCCATTCCAATGTCATCACGCGGCGCGAAGATAGGTTCCACTGGATTTGCGGCACCTGAAATCCTGCGTCGCCTTCGGTATTTGCCGAAAATTCGGATGCGCTGGCGCTTTCTAGACGTAGGTCCAGTTCGCCCTGCACAACGCCGTCGAAATGTTCGATGACGTCCATCGGGCGTAGACGCCGCGATGAAGGAGAGAAAAATTCAACAAAGCGCGCCGCAAAGTAGAATGCGTCGACGTCCTTTTGAAAGGCGCGTTCGACGTTTGGGCGTAGAACCTTTACCGCGACCTCTTTGCCGGTTTCGGCTATCCGAGCGCGGTGCACCTGCGCGATGGATGCGGCCGCGACGGGTTCGGAAAATTCGCTGAACACCTCGTCCACGTTGATGTCCAATTCCTTGGCCACCGCTTTTTTTGCGACATCCAATGGGAAAGGCGGCAATGCGTCCTGCAAAACGCGCAATTCGCGGGCCAGTTCTGGGCCAACCACGTCTGGACGGGTCGACATGATCTGGCCGAATTTGATGTAGGCAGGGCCCAATGCTGTCAGGGCGCGGGATACGGGCGGCAATGATGCGTCACCTTTGTAGCCCAGCCAGCGGAAAGGAAATGCCAGTGCGCGCGCGGCAAAGCGCAGGACAGGGCCAGCCTCGAATGCATCCAGCGCGATGTTCATGGCACCAGCGCGTTCCAGCGTTGCGCCTGTACGGATCAGACGCCAAATGTTGTGTGGTCCGCGCATTAGATTTTCCACCCAGAATGCAGCGCCGCGATACCCAGTGACAGGTTGCGGTATTTCGCGTTTTCAAAACCGGCCTGTTTCACCATGTCTAGGAACGTATCCTGATCTGGGAATTTACGGATGGATTCGACCAGATATTGATAGCTTTCGCTGTCATTGGCGATCAGTTTGCCCATGCGCGGGATGACGTTGAACGAATACAGGTCATAAGCCTTTTGCATCATCGGGTTCGGCAGCTGGCTGAATTCCAGAACCATCAGGCGACCACCAGGGCGCAGAACGCGGTAGGCTTCGTTCAATGCCTCTTGGGGGCGGGTCACGTTACGGATGCCAAAGCTGATGGTGTAAACGTCAAAGGTATTGTCGGGAAACGGCAGTTTCATCGCGTCGCCGACGACCCAATCCAGACTATCGGCCATGTCTGCGGCTTCGGCGCGTTTGCGGCCTTCGACCAGCATGGATTCGGTCAGGTCCAGAACGGTGGAATGCCCGCTGCCTGCGCGTTGCAGAAAACGGAACGAAATATCGCCAGTCCCGCCAGCCACATCCAGCAGTTTTTGCCCTGCGCGCGGCGCCAGCCAATCCATCATCGCGTCTTTCCAAACGCGGTGGATGCCGACGCTCATCACGTCATTCATAATATCGTATTTTGATGCGACCGAGGTGAACACGCCTTGCACGCGGCCTGCTTTTTCATTTTCGCGTACGGTTTCAAAACCGAAGTGAGTGGTGTTGTCGCGATTGTCGGTCATTGCTCTTGCCGTCCTTGCCGATGCGTCACATTTAATAGGTCTGATCAGGGGCATACACTGCCGCCCCAAAGATAGGAAGCGCACCATGCCCGAATTGCCAGAGGTAGAGACAGTCCGCCGCGGATTAATCCCAGCCATGGAAGGGCAGGTGATATCAAATGCCGCCGTAAACCGCCCAGACCTGCGCTGGCCGTTTCCCGAAAATATGGCGGAACGCCTGACCGGCAAGAGGATCAATGCCCTGCGCCGTCGGTCGAAATACATTCTGATGGATTTGGATTCGGGTGAAACGCTGTTGGTGCATCTTGGCATGTCGGGCCGTATGACCATTTCGGGCGTGGCTGTTGGCGAATTCCATCACCCACATCCGACGCCAGAAAAACATGACCATGTTGTCTTTGATATGGAAAACGGGGCGCGGGTGACGTTCAACGATGCCCGCCGTTTCGGCGCGATGGATTTGCTGGACACCGCCACCGCCGAAGATCACTGGCTGCTGCGCGATATCGGGCCCGAACCGTTTTCCAACGCCTTTAACGAATCGTACCTGATCGACCGTTTCCGCGGCAAAAACAGTCCGATTAAAACGGCTCTACTGGATCAGGGAATCGTGGCGGGGTTGGGCAACATCTACGTCTGCGAGGTGCTGTTTCGCACAGGAATTAATCCCAAACGAAAAGCGGGCCAAATATCTGCCCAGCGCATCGCAACCTTGGTTCCTGCCATCCGCGAGGTTCTGGCCGAGGCGATAGAATCGGGTGGATCGTCGCTAAAGGATCATAGGCAGGCGGACGGTAAGTTAGGGTATTTCCAACATAATTTCCGTGTCTACGACCGCGAAGGCCAGACATGCCAAACAGGCGATGCAGGCCATGTGATTCAGCGATTCGTGCAATCTGGACGCTCAACTTTCTATTGTCCGCAATGCCAAAGATAACTTGAACGCTGTCACAGCTTTGTTAATCACTGAGGTCCAAGACAACAGCAACCGAGGCTGCACATGGCTTATGAGACCATCAACGTGGACGTTCAGGGATACGTCGCACTGATCACCCTGAACCGACCAGAGGCTCTCAATGCTCTGAATTCTACGATGCTGGGCGAACTATGCACCGCATTGGAATCCGCCGATACAAACGACAAAGTGCGCTGCATCGTTATCACCGGGTCGGAAAAAGCATTCGCCGCAGGCGCAGATATTGCGGAAATGTCGGAAAAATCTTTCGTCGACATGATGAGCGAAAAATTCTTTACGGCTGAAAGCGACCGTTTCAACAACACCCGTAAACCAATTATCGCAGCCGTTTCCGGCTATGCGCTGGGCGGTGGGTGCGAATTGGCAATGATGTGCGATTTCATCATTGCGGCGGACAACGCAAAATTCGGCCAGCCGGAAATCAATCTGGGCGTGATCGCTGGTTTGGGCGGCACACAGCGCCTGACCCGCTATGTTGGCAAAGCGAAATCCATGGAAATGCACCTGACGGGCCGTTTCATGGACGCCGAAGAGGCAGAGCGTTCGGGCCTCGTGTCCCGCGTCGTGCCCGCCAAAAAGCTGAAAGAAGAGGCTTTGGCCGCAGCGAACAAAATCGCCGAAAAATCGATGCTGGCGACCATCGCAGCCAAAGACTGCGTGAACACCGCATATGAAACGTCGCTGGCCCAAGGTTTGGCCTATGAACGCGGCCAATTCTATTCGCTGTTCGCGACCGAAGACCAAAAAGAAGGTATGGCAGCTTTCCTAGAAAAGCGTGAACCGCAGTTCCGCGACCGCTAAAACACTTGCCTTTTTGGGCGGCGGGCTTTAAACGCCGCCCGATACATGCGCGTGAGGCCCGCTTTGGCCAGAATCAGCCGGTTCCTATGAACCTTTGGTGGGCTTTCGTGCGTTCGACATTTTATTGGCCCAGACCAAAAGGAACCGCACTATGGCAAACACAGCCCAGTCCAAAAAACGCGCACGTCAGAACGAACGCCGCGCAGACATCAACAAAATGCGCCGTTCGCGTATCCGCACCTTCCTGCGCACCGTAGAAGAAGCAATCGCTTCGGGTGACAAAGAAGCAGCAGCAGCAGCTCTGAAAGCAGCTCAGCCTGAACTGATGCGCGGCGTGACCAAAGGTATCTTCCACAAAAACACAGCGTCGCGCAAAGTATCGCGTCTGGCTGCTCGCGTTAAATCGCTGGGCTAATCCCGCTGATTCCATCCTTTCGGATGGTCCATAGAACTTTTTGAAGCGCGCCCTTTTCGGGCGCGTTTTTGTTGCGTGGATGCCACCAAAAATCAGTTTTCTAAGCGGTCAAAAAAGGCCAAGAGATTCTTTTTCCAGAAAGTCAGAGTCAAGGACGTTGTTGTGTTGAAGGGGACGCCCCGAGATTGCTAGTTTCACCCAAGCGATTCACATCGTTCCTGGGGGAGCATCGTGAAAGCGATCTTGAATAGCGTCAGATTCGATCTGGCTTGCTGCTGTTCTATTATCGTTACTCCTGATCGGTCATTCGATCAGCGCAGATAGGCATCCGATGTCATTGATATCGGCAGGCTTTCTGTACCCCGGACGGATTGCGTCACACGCCGACAACGGCGCTGGCGCGGGCCGTATATAGCAGGATTAAAAAGGCACAGCGCTTAGAGTGGGACTCTGAGCGGCGGAGTAGCTTTTCCTGTTGGACAGTGTGGAGTGGACTGTGGGGGTCTGCGAGCGAAGATTTAAGACTGGGATAGGTACGGGACAAAAATGACTATGTGGGGCTCAATCCGCGAGACACTAAAAAACAATATTGGCACAGGCAATTTTACGAACTGGATTGAACCGCTCGAATTTCTGCATGTTGACAATGGCGTTGCGTATTTCAATGCGCCGACCAAATTCTTTGGCGACTATGTCAGCCAGAATTTTGCAGATCAGATTATCTATCATTTGAACCGCAATGGTGCGCAGACCGAACGTTTGTCGTTTGCTGTTTCTGCGGCTGCCAATAACCCACGCCCATCGATCGAACCGAAACCGGCGGCGAATCCTGTTCGTATGCCATCCGAAGGATCGGTTATTCCAGACGTCCCGCTGGATCCACGTTTTACCTTTGATAATTTCGTTGTCGGCAAACCAAACGAACTGGCCCACGCTGCGGCCCGCCGTGTTGCCGAAGGCGGCCCTGTCACCTTTAACCCGTTGTTCCTGTACGGCGGCGTTGGTCTGGGTAAAACCCACCTGATGCACGCGGTTGCGCATGAAATCCGCCGCCGTAACCCGGAAAAAACCGTTCTATATATTTCCGCTGAACAGTTCATGTATCGCTTCATCTCGGCGCTGAAAGACCGCAAGATGATCGACTTTAAACAACTGTTCCGTTCGGTTGATGTCCTGATGGTGGACGACGTCCAATTCATCGCGGGCAAAGATTCCACCCAAGAGGAATTTTTCCACACCTTCAACGCGCTGGTTGAGGCACGCAAACAGATCATCATTTCTGCAGATCGCGCTCCTGGCGAAATCAAAGACATGGAAGAACGCATTCAGACCCGTCTGCAATGCGGTCTGGTCGTCGACCTGCACCCAACCGATTACGAACTGCGCGTCGGCATTTTGCAGACCAAAGCAGAACTATACGCCGAACAATTCCCAGGTCTGGAAATCGATCCAGGCGTTTTGGAATTCCTTGCGCATAAAATCACCACGAACGTTCGCGTTCTAGAAGGCGCCTTGAACCGTCTGTTTGCGATGGCGTCGCTGGTTGGCAAACCAATCACGCTGGAAATGACGCAGGACTGTTTGGCGGACCTGTTGAAATCGTCCGAACGCCGCGTGACCATTGATGAAATCCAGCGCAAGGTTGCGGAACATTTCAACATCCGCCTGTCGGATCTGATCGGCCCGAAACGCCTGCGTGCCTATGCGCGTCCGCGTCAGGTTGCGATGTGGCTGGCGAAACAATTGACCAACCGCAGCTTGCCGGAAATTGGCCGCAAATTCGGTGGCCGTGACCACACAACCGTCATGCACGGCGTGCGTAGAATCGACGAATTGTCGGACAAAGACACCCAGTTGGCTGATGAACTAGAGCTGTTGCGCCGTACGTTGTCGTCTTGACGCTGGTCGCGCAGTATTCAACAGTCATAAAAAGAGCTTGAGCCTTGGAATTAAACCGTTAGGTTTCATTTTCCGGCCAAGTCGGGTCCGACAAGCGGAGCGAGAGACATGAAATTCAGTATCGAACGGGCGGTATTGCTCAAGGCTGTGGCACAAGCGCAGTCAGTTGTGGAACGCAGGAACACGATTCCAATCCTCGCCAACGTTCTGATCGAAGCCGAAGGCAACAGCGTACAATTCCGCGCAACCGATTTGGATATCGAAGTCGTGGACAAAGCAGACGCCATGGTGGAACGCGCTGGTGCGACCACTGTTGCTGCGGTCACCTTGAACGAAATCGTACGTAAATTGCCCGATGGCGCGTTGGTCACCCTGACCGAAGACGGCGTCAAAGGCCGCCTGACCATCGAAGCAGGCCGTTCGAATTTCAGCCTTGCGACCCTGCCCAAAGAAGATTTTCCAGTGATGGCGTCTTCGGACTATACCACAAACTTCTCGGCGCCTGCGCCGGTGTTGCGTCGTTTGTTCGACAAATCGAAATTCGCGATTTCGACCGAAGAAACCCGTTACTATCTGAACGGCGTTTACATGCATATCGCTGACGGCGAAGACGGCCGCGCGCTGCGCTGCGTTGCGACTGACGGTCACCGTCTGGCCCGTATTGATGCGCCGATGCCAGAAAACGCAGGCGATATGCCGGGCGTGATCGTGCCGCGCAAAACCGTTGGCGAATTGCGCAAACTGCTGGACGACGACGAAATGCAGATCGCTGTGTCTGTGTCGGAAACCAAAGTCCGCTTTGCGACCCCGAACATCACTCTGACGTCCAAGGTAATCGACGGCACGTTCCCCGATTACACCCGCGTGATTCCCCAAGGGAACACACGCAAATTGGAAGTCGACGCCAGCGATTTCGCCAAGGCCGTTGACCGTGTGGCCACCGTTTCGTCCGAACGCAGCCGCGCTGTGAAACTGTCTCTGGACGAAGACCGTTTGGTCCTGTCCGTGAACGCACCAGACAGCGGTGCCGCGACCGAAGAACTGGCCGTGGCCTATGATGACGAACGTCTGGAAATCGGTTTCAACGCGAAATACCTGCTGGAAATCGCATCCCAAGTGGACCGTGAAAACGCAGTGTTCTTGTTCAACTCCTCGGGCGATCCGACACTGATGCGCGAAGGCAATGACACTTCGGCCGTCTATGTCGTGATGCCAATGCGCGTGTGACGCAGGGCCCGAACATGTTTGAATATTCAGGAGGCCGCGAATGAGCGGCCTTTCTGTTGACCATATCCTGCTGTCGCATTTTCGGTCCCACAAACGGGTCGAAATTGATTTCGATGGTCGGCCCGTTGCGATTTTTGGGCCAAATGGCGCAGGCAAAACCAACATTCTAGAGGCGATTTCGCTGCTATCCCCCGGACGCGGTTTGCGCCGTGCAGCTGTGGATGACATCGTGCGTAAACCCGAAAGTTTGGGATGGAAACTGGCGGCTGATCTGCGGTCGGGCAGCAACACGCATGAAATCGAAATCTGGGCGGAACCTGAAAAGACGCGCAATCTGCGGATCGACGGGAAATCTGCGCCGCAAACCGCATTGGGCCGTATCGCGCGGGTTTTGTGGCTGGTTCCATCCATGGACCGCCTGTGGATCGAAGGCGCCGAAGGCCGCCGCCGTTTTCTGGACCGTATGACCATGAGCTTTGAACCCGCACATGCAGAGGCGGTTCTGGCCTATGAAAAATCGATGCGCGAACGCAATCGGTTGCTCAAAGATATGGTGCGCGACGCCCATTGGTATGCCGCGCTAGAGGCGCAGATGGCGACCGCAGGAGCCACAATCATGGCCGCGCGGCGCGATGCGGTCGCAAATCTGATGACCGCCCAATCGCAGGCTGAAACGGCGTTCCCCGTGGCAGAGTTGACCGTTCTAAACGCCGAAGGCACGCCCGAAACGGAATCCGAATTGCGTGATGCCTTTGCTGCGGGTCGGCCGCGCGACATGGCCGCGGGCCGCACATTGACCGGTCCGCATCGCAGCGATCTGGGCGCTGTTTTCGCTGTCAAATCCATGCCTGCTGCGGATTGTTCGACCGGCGAACAAAAGGCGCTGCTGATTTCCCTGATCCTAGCCAACGCGCGGGCACTGTCTGAGCAAATTGGGATGGCTCCGATCCTGTTGCTGGACGAAGTCGCAGCGCATTTGGATGCAGGGCGTAGAGCGGCGCTCTATGATGAAATCTGCGCGCTGGGATCGCAGGCGTTCATGACAGGCACAGGCCCCGAATTGTTCACCGAATTGTTAGACCGCGCCCAACACGTCGAAGTCACCGACCAAGGGGGCGCATCGCATGTTGCCAGCATTTGAAACGATCAATGAATTCGATCTGACCGCCGAAACAGAGGCCGAGCTGACCGCCCTGCTGGACCTAGCCTTTTCGCCCGAATTTGGCGGGGCGTCCTATCATCAGCAACGTCACCACGTGCGTCTGATACAGCGCTCACATGGCGCAATCGTTGGGCATTTGGCGATGACATACCGCGCCGTACGCTTGGGCGATCAGCTGTTGGATATCGTCGGTCTGGCCGAAGTCGCAACGCACCCCGATCATCGCGGCCAAGGGATCGCTGGCGAGTTGGTGCGCGGCAGTATTGATTTCGCGCGCCGCATTGGGGCGGATGCGGTGGTTTTGTTCGGGGATCGTCCCGTCTATGCCGCGAACGGGTTTCTAACCAAACCCAATCCGCTGCGCTGGGTGGCTATGACGGACAAACGCACCGTCGATATTAGACAGCAAAGCGACGACCTGATGGTTTTGCCCTTGAATAATCTATCGTGGGACGATCACCTGACGCTGGATTTGTTAGGGAATAAATTTTGATGACACCGCAGCGCGTAACACTGATCACTTTGGGCGTTTCTGAATTGGATCGGTCCAAAGCATTCTATCAAAGCTTGGGTTGGGAAATTACCGCCGAACAGCCCGGAGTCGCGTTCTATCAGATCAACGGTATGGCTTTGGGGCTGTTTCCGACCGCAGAACTGGCCAAAGATCAGGGCCGCGAAGGTGCGCCGCTGGGCGTGGGGAATATGACTTTGGCCCAGAATTTCACGACAACTGAACAGGTCGATGCCGCATTCGATGCCGCACTGGCAGCGGGGGCAACGGCCCTAAAACGGCCAGAGCCAGTGTTTTGGGGTGGATATTCTGGCTATTATGCGGATCCCGATGGCCACGTCTGGGAAGTCGCGCATAACCCTTTCTGGCCTTTGAACGAGGATGGCAGCCTGACCCTGCCGGTGTCCGAATGACGTTATCGATCGGGGATCTGGCGCTATATGCGGGCGCGTTGTTTGTGCTGTTCATGACGCCGGGCCCTGTGTGGGTCGGGTTGATCGCGCGGGCGATGTCGGGCGGGTTTCGATCTGCGTGGCCTTTGGCGATGGGCGTGGTGGTTGGAGATGTTCTGTGGTCGGTCCTAGCGATTTTGGGCGTCAGTTGGATCGTAAACCAGTACGGCGGGTTTCTGACCGGCATTCGCTATGTGGCCTGTGTGACCTTTCTGATCATGGGGTATCTGGTTATTCGCGGCGCGGATAAATCGATCAGCACGGACAGCCGTTTGACGCGTCCGGGGATGCTGGCGGGGTTCGTCGCGGGGCTGGCCGTGATTTTGGGCAACCCAAAGGCGATCCTGTTCTACATGGGCATGTTGCCGGGGTTCTTTGACCTGACCGCCCTGACCACGCCTGACATCGTCGCGATTGCCGCGTTATCGGCGATTGTGCCGTTCATCGGCAACCTGATGATGGGGGCGTTCATCGGGAAAATTCGTGCGCTTTTGACCTCTCCTTCGGCGCTGCGCAGGATGAACCTGACGGCGGGTTGGCTGCTAATTGCCGTCGGGGTGGTTATCCCCTTTGTCTAACCGCAAAATATAGCGTCTAACCCGTGACAATCGCCTGATTATCTTCTATATTTTGGCGACTAAATACGGGGAAACACCGCATGTCCGAAACAGAGCAGCAGCAGCCCGAATACGGCGCCGATTCTATCAAAGTTCTCAAAGGCTTGGACGCAGTCCGCAAACGCCCAGGGATGTATATCGGTGACACCGACGATGGGTCTGGTCTGCACCACATGATTTATGAGGCCGTGGATAACGGCATCGACGAAGCATTGGCAGGCCACGCCGACCATGTTTCGGTAAAAATCCACGCCGATAATTCGGTGTCTGTGACCGACAACGGCCGCGGTATCCCTGTCGACATGCACCCCGAAGAAGGCGTTTCCGCCGCCGAGGTGATCATGACCCAGCTGCACGCTGGCGGTAAGTTTGACCAGAATTCCTATAAGGTGTCGGGCGGTTTGCACGGCGTGGGTATTTCGGTTGTGAACGCACTGTCCGACTGGCTGGAACTGCGCATCTGGCGCAACGACAAAGAACACTATGTCCGCTTTGAAAAAGGCGTGACTGCCAAATCGCTAGAGGTTGTTGGCGAGGCGAAAGGCAAAAAAGGCACGCAGGTGCGTTTCTTGGCGTCCTCTAAAACCAACGATCCCGAAGGCACCTTTCTGAACTTGGAATATTCCTACGATATTCTGGAAAAACGCCTGCGCGAATTGGCATTCCTGAATTCGGGCGTGCGTATCCTGCTAGAGGATGAACGCCCAGCCGAACCGATCAAGAACGAACTGTTCTATGATGGCGGTGTCAAAGAATTCGTAAAATATCTGGACCGTTCGAAACACCCCATGTTCGCCGAACCGATCTTTGTTCAAGGCGAAAAAGACGGCATCGGGGTCGAGGTCGCGATGTGGTGGAACGACAGCTACCATGAAAACGTGCTGCCGTTCACGAACAACATTCCACAGCGTGATGGCGGTACGCACCTTGCTGGTTTCCGTGCGGCGCTGACCCGTACCCTGACGAAATACGCGCAGGAACACGGCATCGGCAAAAAGGAAAAGGTGTCGTTCTCGGGTGATGACGCCCGCGAAGGTTTGACCTGTGTCCTGTCGGTCAAAGTGCCTGACCCGAAATTCTCGTCTCAGACCAAAGATAAATTGGTTTCGTCCGAGGTCCGCCCAGCCGTCGAAAATCTTGTTGGTGAAAAGCTAAGCGAATGGTTCGAAGAAAACCCCAACGAGGCCAAAGGCATCGTGGGTAAAATCATCGAAGCCGCTTTGGCCCGCGAGGCAGCGCGCAAAGCCCGCGAACTGACCCGCCGCAAAACCGCGATGGACGTCAATTTCCTTGCGGGCAAGCTCAAGGATTGTTCGGAAAAAGACCCCGTTCAGACCGAAGTCTTCCTCGTCGAGGGTGACTCTGCGGGCGGGTCCGCGCAAACGGGCCGTGACCGCCGTACGCAGGCGATTTTGCCGCTGAAAGGTAAAATCCTGAACGTTGAACGCGCGCGTTTCGACCGCATGCTGTCCAGCCAAGAGATCGGCAACCTAGTGATGGCACTGGGCACCGGCATTGGTCGCGACGAATTTGACATGAAAAAACTGCGCTACCACAAGATCGTCATCATGACCGATGCGGACGTGGATGGTGCGCACATTAGAACGCTGCTCTTGACGTTCTTCTTCCGTCAGATGCCTGAACTGATCGAAGCGGGTCACCTGTATATCGCGCAGCCGCCACTTTACAAAGTGTCGCGCGGTAAATCCGAAGTGTACCTGAAAGATCAGGCCGCGATGGATGAATATCTGATCCATCAGGGTATCGAAGGCGCGATTTTGCGTCTGGCGGATGGCTCTGAATTGGCGGGGCAGGATTTGCTGCGCGTGGTCGAAGATGCGCGTTCCTTGCGCCGCGTTTTGGATGCGTTCCCAACGCATTACCCGCGCCACATTCTGGAACAGGCTGCGATTGCTGGTGCCTTTATCCCAGGTGCTGTGGACAGCGATTTACAGGGCGTTGCCGACACCGTTGCGAAACGTCTGGACCTGATCGCGTTGGAATACGAACGCGGCTGGCAGGGGCGCATTACCCAAGATCACGGTATCCGTCTGGCCCGTATTCTGCGCGGTGTCGAAGAGGTCCGCACGCTGGACGGCCCAATGCTGCGTTCGGGCGAAGCACGCAAAACCGGCAGCTTTACCGCTGCCCTGCAAGAGGTTTACAACAAACCCGCTCAGCTGCACCGCAAAGACCGTCACACGATGATCTATGGCCCGCTGGACCTGTTGCGCGCCATTCTGGAAGAAGGCGAAAAAGGTCTGTCGATCCAGCGCTACAAAGGTCTGGGCGAAATGAACCCTGATCAGCTGTGGGAAACCACGTTGGACCCTGATGCACGTACGTTGCTGCAGGTCAGCGTCGAAGACCTGCAAGGCGCCGATGACATCTTTACCAAACTGATGGGGGACGAGGTCGAACCGCGTCGTGAGTTCATCCAGACCAACGCGCTGAGCGTGGAAAACCTGGATTTCTGATCTTAATCGCATTGATAGAAAGCCGCGTCAGGAAACTGGCGCGGCTTTTTGTATGCGGGCGTGTGGATCAGAAAATCAATGGCCACAAAACGGGCAATGCAAAGGCCGTTACCAACGCGTTGAGTCCCATCGCCAAACCCGCAAATGCGCCAGCGACTTCGCCCATTTGCAGTGCGCGTGCGGTGCCAACGCCGTGGGCGGCGGTGCCGATGGCGAAACCGGCCGCACGTTGATCGGTGACCCGCAGCAGCGATAGCAACGCAGGCCCGATTGCCGCGCCCAAAATACCCGTACCCATGACGAAAACCACCGCAAGCGCGGGGATACCGTTTAGCTGTTCAGCGACCGCCATCGCGACAGGGGAGGTCACAGATTTCGGCGCGGCCGATGCTAAAATGTCAGGCCCTAGATCAAACGCCCATAGCACCCCGACCGCGGATGCCATCCCTGCAAATGACCCGATGCATAGGGCAATCATTAACGGCAGGGCGGCCTCTTTCACGCGGTCCAGTTGCCGATACAGCGGAACGGCAAGGGAAACAGTGGCAGGCCCCAATAGGAAGTGAACGAATTGGGCCCCGTCAAAATAGGTTTCATAGCTGGTATCGCTGATCATCAATATCGCGATGATCACCACGACGGCCACTAGAACAGGGTTCAGCAGCGCGAAATTGCCCGATTTCCTGAATGCCACCAACGCCAACTGATAGGCCACTAGCGTCAGCGTTAAATGAAACAAAGGCGATGCGCTAAGGTAGACCCAGACTTGAAACAGGTTATCCATCACGGCGGCCTTTTAGCAAAAACTGCAGGACAACGCCTGTCACACCGATGCCCATGATTGTGCTGACGGCAATGGACAGGCTAAAGGCCAGCATCTGCGACGCCAGCAGGCCAAGGTAGACCATCACGCCTGTCGCTGCGGGGATATACAGCAGTTGCATATGACGCTGCATGCCGTCCGTAATTTCAGCCAGCTGATCGGGCACAGATTTTCGCACGATCAAAAACAGCAACAGAAAAACCATGCCAGCGATTGGGCCGGGCAATGGAAAACCCAGCGCCCCGACAAACAATTCGCCCAGCAATTGGCAAACAAAAATCAGCGTCAGATACAGTAACATTGCGCCCCCTTCGCGATGTGCCGTTTGATTACACACCCTTTGGGCGCAAAATCAAAGGTCAGCGCCCAAATGTTTTTCGCCGCGTTTTTTCGCCAATTGAATTTGTTTCTGGCGTTCGCGGAAACGCGCCTTGTCGGCGTCCGTCGTTTTTTCAATGCACAGGTGGCAGGATACGCCTTCTTCCCATTCGGGGCGGTTTTTATCCTCTGGCATGATCGGGTGGCGGCAGGCGTGGCACATCTCGTGCGGGCCTTCTTTTAGGCCGTGGCCAACGGAAACGCGGCCATCAAACACGAAACATTCGCCTTTCCACAGGCTTTCGTCTTCGGGGACTTCCTCTAGGTATTTCAGAATGCCACCCTGTAGGTGGTACACTTCGTCGATGCCCTGTTGTTTGACAAAGTTCGTCGATTTTTCACAGCGGATGCCGCCGGTGCAGAACATTGCGATGCGTTTGTTGTGGAAACGTTCTTTGTTTTCTTCCCACCACGCGGGGAATTCGCCAAAGGATTTGGTTTCGGGATCAATCGCGTTTTCGAACGTGCCGATGGCGAATTCGTAATCATTGCGGGTATCGATCACCACAACGTCGGGCGCGCTGATCAATTCGTTCCAGTCTTTGGGTTCGACGTAGTGGCCCACGGCCGCGCGCGGATCGACGTCCGGCTGGCCCATGGTCACGATTTCCTTTTTCAGGCGAACTTTCATTTTGCCAAACGGCTGTTCCGCTGCTGTCGACAGTTTCCAAACGATGTCTGAACAGCCCGGCAGCGATTTGATATGCGCCAACAGTTTGTCGATCGCTGGGGCTTTGCCCGCGACGGTGCCGTTGATGCCTTCTTTGGCCAGCAACAGGGATCCGGTAATCCCTTGCGATTTACACAAATCCAATAGCGGCCCGCGAATGGCTGCAGGGTCCGCAAACGGGGTGAAATGATATAGAGCGCAAACTGTAAACATAATTGTCCCTTACGCCTGTCGAATGGATTCAGCAAGCGCGGCGAAATGTCATTGCCCCACGTTGACGGCGCAAAGAACCGCGTTAGGGTCAAAACCAACCTGACAGGAGAGTGAGATGACCAAATCCACAACCGCGCTGATCGTCATCGACGTGCAAAATGATTTCTGCCCCGGCGGTGCGCTGGCTGTGGCGGGCGGCGATGAAATTGTCGCGGGGATCAATGAGATCATGGATGACTTTGGCGCTGTGATCCTGACCCAAGATTGGCATCCTGCGGGCCATTCGTCTTTTGCATCCAGCCATGCGGGCAAATCCCCGATGGAGCTGATCGAAATGTCCTATGGCCCCCAAGTCCTATGGCCTGATCACTGCGTTCAGGGCTCTACTGGCGCCGAATTCCACCCAGACCTGCGCACAGACGGCGACCTGATCATCCGCAAAGGTTTCAATCCCGCCATCGACAGCTATTCCGCCTTTTTCGAAAACGACCACACGACCCCGACTGGGCTGGATGGGTATTTGCGTACACGCAGAATTACCGATCTGACGCTGGTCGGCTTGGCCACCGATTTTTGCGTGAATTATTCCGCTGTCGATGCCGCGCAGTTGGGTTTCACCGTGACCGTCCGCACCGACCTGTGCCGCGGGATTGATTTCGACGGGTCGATGGTTGCTGCAATCGACGGGATGCGCGCCGCTGGCGTTGACGTTCAATAACCTGATACACGGGCCCCAATCGGCACAAGGAACGCACCATGGTTGATATCGCGACCCGAGTTTGGAACCACAAATGGAAGATCGATCCGATCGTTCGGTCCTTGATTGATACGGATTTCTACAAACTGCTGATGTGCCAGTCGGTGTTTCGCAACAAACGCGACACGCAGGTGACATTCAGCCTGATCAACCGCGCCAAACACATCCGCCTTGCTGATATGATCGACGAAGGCGAACTGCGCGAACAGCTGGATCATGTGCGGTCCTTGTCTCTGACGCGCGGCGAATCCACGTGGCTGCGCGGGAACACGTTCTACGGCAAACGCCAGATGTTCCGCCCCGATTTTATGGAGTGGTTCGAAAACCTGCGCTTGCCCGATTACCATCTGGAAAAACGCGACGGGCAGTACGAACTGACGTTCGAAGGCACGTGGCCCGAGGTCATGCTGTGGGAAATTCCCGCCCTTGCCATCCTGATGGAGCTACGGTCACGCGCCGTACTGAACACCATGGGGAAATTCGAACTGCAGGTGCTATACGCCCGCGCGATGACCAAACTATGGGAAAAGGTGCAGTCCCTGCGCGAAATTCCCGACCTGAAACTGGCCGATTTCGGCACCCGCCGCCGCCATTCCTACCTGTGGCAGGATTTCTGCGTTCAGGCCCTGATCGAAGGTCTGGGCGATAAATTCACGGGCACGTCAAACTGTTCCATCGCCATGCACCGCGACCTAGAGGCGATCGGCACCAACGCCCACGAACTGCCCATGGTCTATGCCGCTCTGGCCGGCGATGACGCCGCGCTGCGCAACGCGCCCTATGACGTGCTGGCCGATTGGCACGAAGAACACGACGGCAACCTGCGCATCATCCTGCCCGACACCTACGGGACGCAAGGGTTTTTAGACGGCGCGCCCGATTGGCTGGCGGGCTGGACGGGCATCCGTATCGACAGCGGAGACCCCGCAACAGCCGCCGAAACCGCGATCCAGTGGTGGAAAGACCGCGGAGAGGACCCGACGCAAAAGCTCATTATCTTTTCGGACGGTCTGGACGTGCAGAAAATCCACGAACTATCGACCCAATTCCGCGGGCGGGTACGGGCGTCATTCGGGTGGGGAACTATGCTGACAAATGATTTCATCGGCCTGACCCCAAACGACGCGCTGGCCCCATTCAGTCTGGTCTGCAAAGCCGTGTCAGCCAACGGCCACCCCACCGTCAAACTCAGCGACAACCCCAACAAAGCCATGGGCCCCACGTCCGAAGTCGCCCGTTATAAGCGTGTGTTCGGAGTTGGAGAGCAGGAGGCGGTTGAGGTTAGGGTTTGAAATTTCATATTGAATTAAACACTAGTTAGCTGAATGGGATCGATGTAATCTCGAATTAAGGTTCTTGGAACTTCACTCGGATTATCTAGCCCGAACGTTCCCCAGATCCCACGTGTCGTCTCTATTTCTTTTTCTGTCGCGGTCGATAGAATTGTACCCCATATGATATTTGCGTTTCGGATGTGATGACCTGCGTCTTGGTCGATCTGTAAGGGTAGATCGAGCGCCGTTCGTACTTCATCGAATGTCAGGGTTTTGTCTTTCGCTTTTTCAAAAATGCCTGGGTGCCTGTGCTTGAGGATAATTAACGCGGCTAACGTTAGTCGCCAGCCCACGAACATTTTTTTGACGTGTTCTTGGTCCGCAACCAAGGCGACTTCTGAAAGGATCTTTTGAGACTGGCGGATCGAGGTAAAGCTTATGGTTGGAAAGTTGTCTGACCACCACAAAATGTCCTTAGAAAGTTCTTCTGGTAGGGACATCTTCTTCGTCATTTTCTCGAAATAAATTCTAGCACTTTTTTGCGGTCTTACACCTTCAAGATGTAAGTCGGGGAGTGTCATAGAAACGGTAATAAATTTTTCGAGGTATGTTGCCGCGTCAATTCCATTTCCGTAGCGGCACCGTACGGTATTCAGCAGTTCTTTAAAGTTAATGCCCAGAACAAAGTGAACACCAGGTACGTTAAAGAAGTGTTTGATGACTTCTAGTGTATCAAGAGCGAAATCAGGACGGCATCGATCGAGTTCGTCGACTACGAAAACAAACTTCTTAGTTGGTTTGCCGTCTTCATCGGGTTCGGTTAGTTTAACCATAGCTGATCGAAATTCGGCCATTGCCGCGCGTCGACCATCTTCTTTCTTCCAAAACTCGTTGACTTGCGCCTCCAGTTCTTTGCTTCCAGTTTCAAGCGCCGCGTCAACTACAACGCCAGCTACTTCCGACGCTCCTGCGGTTCCAGCTGCTAAGGCTATGCGAAGTGCCGGACGAGAAAATTTTGCGGCAGCCGATTTGATGAACTTAACAGCTTTGGAGTGCTGATTGGTAGCCTCCAGCCGATCCGAAAGCATCCCCGTGAGCCCCAATAGCGGGTCGTCAATAAAGTCGTTCTCGAAAGCGTCAAAGTAGATCGGAGTCGCTGCACCATCGCTGTTTGCGTGTTCGCCTACCCAGCATTTTAGGAAGAAACTTTTTCCCGACCCCCACGCGCCATCCAACGAAATAACAAGAGACTCATCGACTTTCTCCACTAGGTCAGAGAGGTGCCGACCTTGTACACTTCGGTTGAGTAGATCGTGTTTCTGAAAACCATCTTTGTAGAGGTCAATTTCCGCATGTGGGGGCGTAATTCGCATAAAAATCTCATCTTTAAATTGTCTAAAGACAAAATATTAGTGAGTTAGCCCAGTCAAGTGGGGACTATTCCACCTTCCCCCTCAACGCCTTAACCTCCCCCCGCCGTTTCTTCTCGTCCAGACGTCTCCGCACCGACCCTTTGGTCGGCTTTGTCGCGATGCGGCGTTTGGGGGTGTGGGTGGCTTTGGTGATCATTTCGGCCAGACGGTCGCGGGCGATCTCTCGGTTTCGGGCTTGCGACCGCGTGTCCTGCACAAACAAAACAATCGCGCCGTCGTTCGTCCATTTGCTGCCCGCGATGCGGCGTAGCCGGCGTTTGACGGGATCGGGCAGGGACGGGCTGCGTTCGGCTTCGAACCGCAGTTCGACAGCCGTGGACACTTTGTTCACGTTCTGACCGCCCGGGCCAGAGGATCGCACGAACTGTTCCGTCAGTTCCCAATCCTGAATGGTTATCGTGTCCGTGACCTGCAACATGGCCCTTATGTATCGCGTTTGCGCCAAATTAAAAGGACCGCCGAGGCGATCGGCGATCCTTCGAAAGTTCAGGAGGTGGGTGTGGTTAGGAACGTCCCACCTGAGGTTTTGAGCCGTCCGAGGGGCTGCCCTAGACGATCGCCCCCCAAGCTGTCCCGACACCATTCTCCAATACCTTTCTCGACACTGGATCACCTCCTTTCAATGAGTTTCGCCTGTAAGTTAAGGGTGGCACAGATGTCGTGTATGTCAAAACTTTTTCCACAATGGATTGTGAAATTTTTCTGAAACTGCCGCAGAAATAGGCATGGTTTTTGAACAGCGGGCGCCCAAAAGGGCGGAAAATTAGTCCAAAAGCCTATATTCGACGATCATTGTGGGCAAAAAGGTCTGGCCGTTGTCGGACACCATGGTCAGGCGGGTTGCGCCTGTGTCGTCCTGCCAAACGGCGATGCCTTCTAGGTTGGAATGGGTGCCAAAGGCGCTTTGCATCACGGTTTCGCCTTTGCCGTTCATATCGAACCTGCGAACACGGCTGCGAAATCCGATGCCTAGAAAATCCCGCTCTAGAACATATAGCAGGCCATCAGGGCCGAAATCTGCGCCTGTGATCAGGAATGAATCTGTGCGCGGGATGACAAAGGCAACGTCCCAATCATTGCTGTAGCGATAGACGGGGAAAGGTTCATCATATCGGCCCGACCGTTCGGGGATTGTGTAGATCGTACCGTCGGGGGCAGTTGCCAGTGCTTCTAGGCCTGCGTTGGGCTGAAAAGTCTGGAACGCATCGAAAATGCGAATGGGTTGCGCGAGGGATGTGAGCGACGGATAGTACCAAACGCGGCCCCAGTTTTCGAAACTGACGTGGAATCCACCCGATGGGGTAAAGGAAATACCTTCGGCATCGGTGAGCCGGTTTTGCAGCGGGTTGCCTGCGTCATCCAACAGCGGTGCTTCTTGCGCGATTGTCACGTCGATTACGATATCATCCGTGCGATTAATCACGCCTTCAAACGCGACGCCGCGGTCGGTGACCATGACAAAGCTTGCGCCATCATCACGTAAGTCAATGGCAGAAAGTTCGGCTGTTTGTTCCAGTGGAATGGCTGTTTCCGACAACAGGACCGCGTCGGAAAAACAGGGTGCGGCCCAGATGAGGGCCGCAAGAGTTGTTAAAATACGCATGATTTATTGTGCGGCTACGGCCCCGCATTGAGCTGGCAGATCAGCCATGGTGAGCGGGCCGCGCGGCGTTGATGGGGTCGCATTCGGGTTTGGGGGTGGTGGGTTCAGGATGCGATCAACCCAGCCCTGCGCCTCTTCACAACCATCGCCCGGAGGAAGCGGTGCCTGATCTACGCAGGTGGCATCACCTGCAGGGCACGATAGGCGTACGTGGAAATGGTAATGGTGGCCCCACCATGGGCGAATTTTGCGCAGCCAGCTGCGATCACCCGTGGCGGTGTTGCACATTTGAACTTTGGCACCAGGGAATACGAAAATGCGGGCGACACGGTCATCGCTTGCGGCGGCACGCAACAGGGCTTCGTGTTGGGGGGTCCAATCGTCGTTGGTAAAGGCACCACTGGCGCGGCGCATGGAAATCGACGAAATGTTTTCGCGTTCGGTTTCCGTCAAATCCAACCGTCTGGGCGGTAGCATCCAGATGTCGACGTCCAGACCAATTTGGTGGCTGGCATGACCTGTTAACATCGGGCCACCGCGCGGCTGGCTCATGTCGCCGACATATAGCCCGTCCCAGCCGTCCAAAGTGGCGGCAAAACGGCTAAGGTCCTGAACGAAATCGATCAGTTCAGGCTGACCCCAGTTGCGGTTACGGCTGAGGCGCATGGCCTGCCATGTTGACCCTGTTTCGGCCAATTGTTCGGCGCCGGACTGACAGCCGCGCGCATAAGATCCGATGGCTTCGGATGGGCCGTTGTTGGCTGCAGGAATATACCCGAACACGTCTTTGGCGACGCGAGGGTCGTTTATGGTCTGCGAAGAGACCACGGATGCTGTTTGGCTTTCTGTTTTACACGCAGAAAGCGATAGTAACGCAAGTACCAGTACTAGTGCGCGGACCATTCGGCTCGATCTCCTTCGCTGTTAACCCAGCGTAGCATCAACATGCCTATCAAGAAAAGGACGATCACAGGAACAAATCCAAGTTGTACGTTTCCGGTCAAATAGGTGACGATCCCAATCAGCATCGGCGCCAAAAACGCCGTGGCTTTGCCCGTCAGTGCGAATAGGCCGAAGGCTTCTGTTGGGCGACTGGGGTCGGTATGGCGCACCATCATCGAACGCGATGACGCATAAAGAGCACCGCCCGCACCGCCAATTGCCGATCCGCAAATAAGGAAAATGATGTCAGGCAAATTGGACCCCGGTGCCAAAGCGATTGGACCGATGTGTTCGCGGTTCATCGATACGATGACGATACAAACCAGAACCAGCACCGAAATGGCCACTTTGATCACAGGTTTAGGGCCGATTTTCTGATCGAACCGCCCGCCGATATACGTCGCGATGGCGGCGGTGATGGCACCGATAATACCAAAGATACCGACTTGCATCGTTTCCCAGTCCAGAACCAGCGTCGCATAGACGCCGCCAAAGGCATACAGCGCGTTCAACGCATCGCGGTACAACATGGACCCTAAAAGGAAGCTAGACAGGCTCCGGCTGTCCAAAACGCCTTTGATTGTGGCACGTAGGTCGCGGAATACGGCAACCACGTTGACGCGGCGGGTGGGCGCGCCGCGTTTGTCACGCACCCACAGGAAAAACGGGATCATGAAAATCGCGTACCAGATGGCGATGAACGGACCCACGGCGCGCGTGCCTTCGTTTTGGGATGCGTCCAGCAGGCCAAAGGCAGGTTCCAGCTCTAGCAGCATTGTTTTGCCGTTCGTGTCGACAAAGAACAGCAGCAGAATGAATAACGATAAAACGCCGCCCCAATATCCGAACGCCGCGCCAGACCCTGAAATGCGGCCGACCTCTTTGTCGTTGCCAAGGGACGGTAGAATGGCGTTCGTGAAATTCAGCGCGGATTCAGCGGCAAAGAAACCAACGTAAAAAATGACCAGAGTAAACACCAGACGTGTGCCATCAGGTGTCAGCCCCCACAGCATCCATGTCGCCACGACATATATGACCGAAAAGAACGCGATCCATGGGATTTTCCGCCCCGATAAATCCGCCCATGCGCCCAAAATCGGCGCGGTAATCGCAATCACCAGACCCGCAACAGATTGCCCCAGCGACCACATCGATTGTGCGTTTGCTTTGGCCTGATCGATGGGCGCACCGCTGTTCAGGAAATAATCCGTGGCAACGGCCGCGAAATAAGGGCCAAAGATGAACGTCAGGCCGAGCGTGTAGATGGGCTGCGATGCCCAATCAAAAGCCATCCACCCCCAGATGCGTTTCTTGTCTACCGATGTCATGACGTCCTCCTGCCTTGCAGGGGTTAGATCACCGAACGGCCAAATCTGGCAAGTGGTTGATTATGCGAAAATCATTTAGCCTTGCATCGGGGGCCACGGGCGTTGCGTTTCTGCCGCGCTCCAGGCTGCGATCCAGTCGGGCATTTCGGGGGATGGGCCAGTATGCCCCATTTCAGCGGCAACCAGCGCGGGGTTTACGATACCGTTTTTATCTGTCAGCGCGGCGCGGATCAGGACGTGGCTGGCGCATTCGCCGTTCTTTTTCCACATGCTTTGTTCCAGATACATGAATTTGTCGTCCCAGCACACAGCGCGGGTTTTCATGGTAAACCGATCAAACAGGCGAATACGGCGACGATAGCGCGGGCACGATCCTGCAACGGTTAGGCCCCAGCCTTTCTTTTTTAGGACGTCCAATAATTCGGAAGACTGACCCAGAACCATGCGCCCGATGTCGTATAATGTCAGCGTGCGGCCATTGTTCAATTCCCAGAAAATATCCAAATCCCACGGCCAGCAGATGTGATGCGTTTCCATAATATCCCCGAATTTCGGCTTGGGATCTTTGCGGTGCAAAAACATCTGATAAAGAATACGGGGTAGCGGATACATGGTGCCGACCTATGAATTAGAATGGCCATACCGTGACATGCTGCACAGCGGCGTCAATCGAAACGTCACGGCAGGGGATTGCCGAACGCCCCCTGTGCTATTACCTGAGGGGCAACGAAAGGAATCCAGATGACTTCGATCTTTCAAATTCTGCTGATGTTGCTTGGCGTTGCGCAATTCATCATCTTTGCCCATTTCATCATGAGCTGGCTGATCAGCTTTCAGGTGCTGAACATTCGCCAGCCGCTGGTCGCGCAGATCTGGTACGGACTAGAGCGCATTTTGGAACCGATCTATCGTCCGTTGCGGAATATCCTGCCGAACATGGGCGGACTGGATTTGTCGCCGCTGGTGGCATTGCTGGGTATCCAAGCGATCGAAATTATCCTGCGCAACAACGCTGGATTGTTTTTCTGATCCGATAGGGTCCAGCGCCCAATATCCGCGCGATATTTAGGGTGCAAAAAGGCATGTGGGGTTGCTGCGGCGGCCCCCTTGTGATTCTTATGGGGCAATAAAAACAACCCTACAGGCACAATTCCGCATGAGCGCTGACACGCTATTACGCGATGTATTTGGATTCGACGGTTTTCGCCCCGGTCAGGGCGAAATCGTGGATGCTGTCGTTGCTGGGCGTAATACGCTGGCAATCATGCCGACAGGCGGTGGTAAATCGCTGTGTTATCAATTGCCTGCTTTGGTTCGTTCGGGGGTCACGGTTGTTATTTCTCCGTTGATTGCCCTGATGCGCGATCAGGTGCGCGGCCTGCGCGAAGCAGGGGTCGAAGCCGGCGCGCTAACCTCCGGCAATACCCAAGAAGAAAACGATGCCGTTTGGCAGGCGCTAGAGGATGGGCGGCTAAAGCTGCTGTATATGGCGCCTGAACGTCTGGCGTCGGGCCGGGTTCCGCAAATGCTGCGCCGTATCGGCGTCAGCATGATCGCCGTGGACGAAGCGCACTGCGTCAGTCAATGGGGCCACGATTTCCGTCCTGATTATCTGCGGATTGGCGAATTGCGCCGCGCGCTGGATGTGCCTTTGGCGGCATTCACGGCAACGGCGGATGCCGAAACCCGCGCTGAAATCGTTGAAAAACTGTTTGGCGGCGATGCCCCCGTTGAATTCCTGCGCGGTTTTGATCGCCCGAATATCCATCTGGCCTTTGCCGTGAAAAACCAGCCGCGTCAGCAGATCCTTAGCTTTGCCAAGGAACGTCAGGGGCAATCGGGTATCGTTTATTGCGGTACGCGTGCGAAAACAGAATCCATTGCCGCTGCGCTGCGCGATGCGGGTCACGTCGCCTGCCACTATCACGGCGGGATGGAGGCGGACGACCGCCGCGACGTCGAGGCTCGTTTTCAGCGCGAAGACGGATTGATCGTGGTCGCCACCGTAGCGTTCGGTATGGGCATCGATAAACCCGACATCCGTTGGGTCGCACACGCCGATCTGCCCAAATCGATCGAAGCCTATTATCAGGAAATCGGCCGCGCTGGGCGTGACGGGGCGCCTGCCGAAACGTTGACCCTGTTTGGACCCGACGACATTCGATACCGCCGCCAGCAAATCGACGAAGGATTGGCTCCGCCCGAACGGCGCATGGCCGATCACGCGCGTCTGAATGCGCTGCTGGGCCTGTGCGAGGCGCTGGATTGTCGCCGAACAACTTTGCTGAATTACTTTGGCGAAACGGGGACGCCCTGCGGTCATTGCGACCTGTGCGACAAACCCGCCGATGTTTTCGATGGCACCACCCCTGTTCGTATGGCGCTGTCGGCCGCGCTGCGCACGGGCGAAAGTTACGGCGCGGGGCATCTGATCGAAATTTTGGTCGGGTCGGACATCGACCGGATCAAAGAACGCGGCCACGACGCACTGCCGACCTATGGCGTGGGCAAAGACTATAGCCGCCGCGAATGGCAGGCGATTTTCCGTCAGATGATGGGGCACGATTTGCTGCGCCCCGATCCTGAACGTCACGGCGGTCTGCGTATGACCGAAAAGGCGCGTCCGATCCTGCGTGGTGAAGATACGATTAAACTGCGCCGCGACACGATCAAAGCCGCAAAGACGGGCAACAAAATCAAAATGCTGGTCAGCGAAGACGACGCGCCGCTGTTGTCCGCGCTAAAGGCGAAACGCCGTGCTTTGGCCGAGGCCGCAAGCGTGCCCGCCTACATCATTTTCAACGATTCAACCTTGATCGAAATGGCGCAGAAACGTCCGCGCAACTTGGACGATATGGCCGCGATCAGCGGCGTTGGCGCCAAAAAACTACAAAGCTATGGCGACGCTTTCCTAACCGTCATCGCGGGCGAGGCGGAACAGTTGCACCCCGCGCGCCGCAAAATGGCGGGCCGCGCCGAAGGATCGATTTACGATCAATTGCTGGCGGTTCAGGCGGACCTAAGCCGCGGCGAAGACGGTACAGGCAAACCGATGACCTGTAGCGCATCCCTGCTGGCCAAGGTCGCCAAAATGCGCCCCGGCGATATGGGGTCAATGCAGCGCGTATTGGGGGACCGATATGCCGAACGGTTCGGCGCTGCGTTTCTGGATGTGATTGGTAACGCCTAGGCGCGTTGGATCGTAATTTGCGCCCGCAGCCCGCGCCGCCCGCGAATAAATTCCAATGTCCCGCCGTGTTGGTCTGCGACAGCTTCGACGATGGTTAGGCCCAACCCATACCCGTTCACGGATCCGACGTTCGTGCCACGTTGAAACGGGGCAATCAGGGCGGCCATATCATCGGGGCCGAAGGTGCCTTCGTCTTCGACGATGATTGTTGCGGTCTGGCTGTCTGCGATCAACCCGACATGGGCGCGGCGGCCGTATTTTAATGCATTATCAATAAGGTTCGTCACCGCGCGTTGCAGCGACACCATGCGAACGGTCGCCAGTATTTTCTGGGCATCCGGCATGTGGGCCATCATCGGGCGTGCGGCAAACACCGAATGGCTTGGTTCGATCGGGGCGGGGGACTGATCCATCAATGTGACGGGTTTTCCCATGTCTTGATAGTCATCGACAATCGATTGGATGAGCGACGACAACGACAATTTACGCGGCTCTTCGGCGGACATTTCGGACCGTGTATAGGTTAGTACGCTTTCGATCATGCCCGTCATGTGATCGATGTCGTGTTCTAGTTTGGAACGCAAATCATCATCAGGGATCAGTGCTGCACGCAGCCGCAGCCGCGTTGCGGGGGTGCCCAGATCGTGGCTAACACCTGATAAAACAACGGCGCGATGTGATAGCTGTGCCCGTTCGGCAGCTAGATAGCCGTTCACCGCATCGACCATATCGCGCAATTCCATGGGGCCTTCGGTCTGATAGGCTTCGGGGCCGCCCAAACGGCGTCGGTTACGTAGCGCAGCGGCAAAACGCCCGAATGTCGCGGTGGTATCCACGACCAAAGTGTACAAAATCGCCATGCCCAGCATCGCAATGCCGACGGCGATCAGCCGCATATCTTTGGGGGCGGTTTTGCATCCCCATAATTCGGTGCCATCAATTTTATACCACGACCTGTTTCCATAGAACGCATAGATCACGGGTTCGCTGCAATAACTGGCCAGCATACGGGTGATTTCCGCCATTTTCTGCGGGGCGGTGGCATAGGGGCTGCTGGCGATGGCGGCGGCGCTATATTGCAGATCACCTGACACAATCGCGAGCGTGAGGATTTCGCCGGTGAAACTGTCGCCAGAGTTCGCAAGGATCGACGCATTGGTCACAAAGCTAGGCTGCGGCGCATCGGGCAAGCGGGCGAATTGGCCCAAATCAGCCAATGCGTTTTCTGCATCTGACAACGGCGTAATTGTAACCCCTTGGGGCGTTGACCGTTGTTCGCGCAGCGCCTCGTATACGGCAAAACCTGCCTCGTATGCGGTGATCAGATGGGTCTGCCATGCCCGCTGAGAATGGTTCCACAACGCAGCGGCGCTGAGCCCGCACACAAATGCGGCCAGCATCCAGATCAGCGCAAGTGACCGCAAAGGCAGGGATCGAAGCATCAGGTATCCTCGACCGTGACGTCGACGGACAGAATATAGCCCACACCGCGTTCGGTGCGCAGCATGCGCGGGTCTTTGGGTGTTTTTTCGATTTTGGCCCGCAGACGCCCCACCAATACGTCAATCGCGCGCCCCGTTGCCTCGGGCGAGGCATCGCCAGAGGCCGTGACATCCAAAGCGGCTGCGATTTCTTCGCGGGTCAGCGGGATGTGCGGATTGGCCAGCAGAACGTTTAGCAATGCGGTTTCACGGCGCGATAGGGCCACCTGAAACCCGTCGGGCGAAATGACTTCGTCCTTTTTCGCGTCATACACCCAGCCGCCGAAATGAAAGGTGCGGGTTTTACGGCGATAGGCCAACGAAGGCGTGCGCTGCGCCCTTTGCAGAACGGCACGCACACGGGCCAGCAGCAGCTGAGGGTTAAACGGTTTCGCGATATAGTCATCGGCGCCGACTTCGTATCCCGCCATTCGTTGATGATCGGCGGATAGGGCGGACACCAGAATGATCGGGATATCCTGTTCGCGGCGCAGGTTCGCACAGATGTCCACACCGTTTTCATTGCCCAACATGACGTCCAACAAAATCAGGTCGATCCGCCCGTTTTCCAAATGGGTTAGAATTTCGTCTTCGGATTGGGCGGGTAGGGCAATAAACCCGTTCTGACGCAAAAACTGCGTCATCATCTGGCGCATATCCGCGTCATCATCGACGACCAACAGTCGTGGTATGGGCATGCTTCGCGTCCTCTCCTCAGCGATCCTAGACCCTGCATTGTAACACGGTGCAACAAAATCAATGGCAACGTAACAGCGTGTAACAGAATACGTATATTTCGCTATGCATAAGGCGCAAACCCGCTGTTTCGATGTTGAAAGGACTGCGCGCTATTCGCCATGATCTGCGGCACCACTGCCTGATAGTTGGGCAGAATCATGGGAGGATAACATGAAAAAATTCACATTCGCGGCAGCTTCTGCCGTAGCAATCGTCGCATCGGGCGCTGCATTCGCTGAACCACAGGCCGAAGTTCTGCACTGGTGGACGTCGGGCGGTGAAGCGAAATCCGTAGCCGTTCTGCAAGAAGAATTCGCTGCAAACGGCGGCACCTGGACCGACATGCCTGTTGCTGGCGGCGGCGGCGACGCTGCGATGACCGCACTGCGCGCTCGTGTTCTGTCGGGCAACGCACCGACCGCTGTTCAGCTGAAAGGCCCAGCGATCCAAGAATGGTACGAAGAAGGCGTTCTGGCTGACATTTCGGCCGTTGCCGAAGCAGAAGACTGGGCGAACCTGCTGCCCGCATCGATCGCAGCGCACATGCAGTGCGAAGGCACATGGTGTGCAGCGCCTGTTAACGTGCACCGCGTTGACTGGATCTGGGCAAACGCTGACATCCTAGAAGCCAACGGCATCGAAATGCCAACCACTTGGGAAGAGTTCAACGCAGCCGCAGACAAACTGCAGGCCGCTGGCATCACCCCACTTGCACACGGCGGTCAGGCTTGGCAGGACGCAACCGTATTCGAAACCGTTGTTCTGGGCGTAGGCGGTCCTGAATTCTTCCACAAAGCGCTGGTTGAACTGGATCAAGACGCGCTGACTTCGGACACGATGGTTGCTGTATTCGACCAGATGCGCACCATGCGCGGCTATGTCGACGACAACTTCTCGGGTCGTGACTGGAACCTGGCAACTGCAATGGTCATGAACGGCGAAGCGGCGTTCCAGATCATGGGCGACTGGGCCAAAGGCGAATTCATGGCCGCTGGCAAAGTTCCAGGCGAAGATTTCCTATGCGCATCGACCCCAGGTGACGGTTACCTGTACAACGTAGACAGCTTTGCGATGTTCGACGTTGACGGTGACGACAAACAAGCTGGTCAGGCTCTGCTGGCAGAACTGATCATGGGCCCGAACTTCCAAGAGGTTTTCAACCTGAACAAAGGTTCGATCCCAGCTCGTACCGACGTTGATCTGGCTGCGTTCGACATGTGCGCGAACATTTCGGCAGAAGACATGTCGGGCACGTCCGAGCGCGGTTCGCTGCTGCCATCCTATGCACACGGCATGGCACTGCGCGGCGCACAGTCGGGCGCAATCACTGATGTTGTGACTGCACACTTCAACTCTGACATGTCGTCGGCAGACGCTGTTCAGATGCTGGCAGACGCTGTCGCAAACTCGATGTAATCCATCCCTCCCTAATCCCGCCCGGCGTCATGCTGGGCGGGGTTTTCTATTCACGGAGACACCCCATGACAGAATGGCTTGAACGCCATGTCCCCAAGGTGGTGCTGGCCCCGTCCTTTGTGGCGATCCTCTTTTTCGTATATGGCTTTATCGCATGGACAGCGTGGGTTTCGCTGACCCGTTCGCGTCTGATGCCGAAATACGACATCGAAGGTTTCATCCAGTACGAACGCCTGTTTGCTGCGCCGCGTTGGGACACGGCCATGAACAACCTGTTCATTTTTGGTACCCTTTTCATCGTTATTTCGATGATCCTTGGCCTTTTGCTGGCGATCCTTTTGGATCAGAAAATCCGCACCGAAGGCGTGATCCGCACCATCTATCTGTACCCGATGGCGTTATCGATGATCGTAACCGGTACCGCATGGAAGTGGATCCTGAACCCAGGTCTGGGCATCGAAGCGATGGTGCGCGGCTGGGGGTACGAAGATTTCAAATTCGACTGGCTCGTGAATAGCGATCTGGCCATCTACACCGTTGTTATTGCGGGTGTTTGGCAGTCGTCCGGTTTCGTGATGGCGCTGTTCTTGGCTGGCCTGCGGTCGGTAGACGGCGAAATCATCAAAGCGGCCCAAGTCGACGGTATTCCAACATGGCGCATCTATTCGGCGATCATCATTCCGTCGATGGCTCCGATTTTCTTGTCCGCGTTCATCGTGCTGTCGCACCTTGCGATCAAATCGTTCGATCTGGTTATCGCGCTGACGGGCGGCGGACCTGGTTACGCAACCGACCTGCCTGCGACCTACATGTACGCAATGGCGTTTTCGCGCGGTGACATCGGTCAGGCGGCATCTTCGGCCATGATCATGATGGCTGTCGTGTTCGCGATTGTTGTGCCTTACCTGTATTCCGAACTGAGGGCGGCGAAAAATGACTGATATGACTGTCACCAACGCCCGCAGTGGCGGGCTGAGCAAGATCGCTCTGCGCTGGATCCTGTATTTCCTGCTAGGCATCTTTGCCCTATATTACCTGATGCCGCTTTTCGTGATGTTGACCACATCGCTGAAAAGTCTGGACGAAATCCGGACCGGTTCGCTGGTCGCCCTGCCGCGTGATGTCACGTTTGATGCATGGCGCACCGCATGGTCGGGCGCATGTACCGGCATCCAGTGCGAAGGCCTACAGCCTTATTTCTGGAACTCGGTTCTGATTGCGGTGCCTGCGGTTATGATTTCCACCCTGCTGGGTGCGATGAACGGCTATGTCGTGGCGCAATGGAAATTCAAAGGCGCGAACATCATCTTTTCGCTGATGCTGTTTGGTTGCTTTATCCCGTTTCAGGTTGTGCTGTTACCGATGGCCACCACGCTGGGCAAACTGGGCCTTGCCGGTACTATTCCGGGCCTGATTTTCGTGCACGTGGTCTATGGTCTGGGCTTTACCACCCTGTTCTTCCGTAACTACTATGTCACGATCCCACAGGAATTGGTCAAAGCGGCCAAAGTCGACGGCGCGGGGTTCTTCCGCATCTTTTGGTCGATCTTTCTGCCGCTGTCGCTGCCGATCATCGTTGTAACCGTCATCTGGCAGTTCACGCAGATCTGGAACGACTTCTTGTTCGGCGTTTCGTTCTCTCAGGCGGGGACGCAGCCGATCACCGTGGCCCTGAACAACATCGTTAACTCCACCACGGGCGTGAAAGAATACAACGTCGATATGGCCGCTGCCATCATCGCCGCTCTTCCTACGCTTCTCGTTTACGTCGTGGCTGGCAAATACTTCATCCGCGGTCTGACCGCTGGTTCCGTAAAAGGATAATCCCGATGGCTCCTATTCTGGATATCAAAAACCTGAAAAAGAATTACGGTTCGACCGAAATTCTGAAAGACATCAATGTGTCGATCGAGCCGGGCGATTTCCTGGTGCTGGTTGGGCCTTCGGGCTGCGGTAAATCCACCCTGCTGAACTGTATCGCAGGTCTGGAACCGATCACCGGCGGATCGATCAGCATCGCAGGTCAAGACATGACCGAGGTGTCGCCAAAGGATCGCAACATCGCGATGGTGTTCCAGTCCTACGCGCTGTACCCGACCATGTCGGTTGCCAAAAACATCACCTTTGGCATGAAAGTGCGCGGTGTGGATCAAGCGACCCAAGACAAAAAACTGCAAGAGGTCGCAGCACAGTTGCAGATCGAACAGCTGCTGAACCGTCGTCCGGGTCAGTTGTCGGGCGGTCAGCGTCAGCGTGTTGCCATGGGCCGCGCGTTGGTTCGTGACCCAGCGTTGTTCCTGTTTGACGAACCTTTGTCCAACCTAGACGCCAAACTGCGTGTCGAAATGCGGACCGAGATCAAAAAACTGCACCAGAACCTGAACGCGTCGATGGTTTACGTGACCCACGACCAGATCGAAGCGATGACTCTGGCGACCAAGATCGTTGTGATGAAAGGCGGCGTGATCCAGCAAATCGGATCGCCTGCGGAAATCTACAACCGTCCTGCGAACCTGTTCGTGGCTGATTTTATGGGCTCGCCTGCGATGAACCTGATCCCTGCGAAAACCCGTGCAAACGGCGGCGCGACTGAAATCGTGATCGACCGTCCAGCGGCGGAACCTTTGGTTCTGAAAGACACGCAGAACACCAACCTGCCAGCCGACGTTATTCTGGGCCTGCGCCCCGAAGACATCGCCGAAGCCGGTTACCGTTCGGGCGACAACGTTCAGACCGCAGACTGCATGGTCGAAATGGTCGAACCTGCGGGCGCGGATACCTACGTTGTGTCGCATTTGGGCGGCAAACAGGTCACCGCACGTCTGCACGCAGAAACCACTGCAACGCCGGGGGCCGCGCTGCCAATGGCGTTCGACCTGAGCAAAGTCAGCTATTTCGCCCCTGAAACCGGTGCGCGACTGAACTGATTTTCGCTTTTGTGCGTAATGATAGGGCAGGGTCTATTGATCCTGCCCTTTTGTTTTTGAACCTGAATGCTAGGTTCTGCGCGGAAGTAAGGAGATCAGAATGCTAATCGTCGTATCGCCCGCAAAATCGCTGGATTTGTCGCCTGTTGACGTCGAAACCACCGATATCATGTTCCCCAAAGAGGCAATGAGCCTTGCCAAAACCGCGCGGAACCTGACGCTGGGCGATCTGAAATCGCTGATGTCGATCTCTGATAATCTGGCAAAACTGAACCGCGATCGGTTCAAAGCCTATTCAGAAACGCCCGATGCCGACGCGGTTAAGGCGGCCGTATATGCGTTCGACGGGGACACCTACAAAGGGCTAGAGGCGAAAACGCTGGACCGCGATGACATCCAGTGGGCCCAAAATCACCTGCGCATTCTGTCGGGCATGTATGGCCTGCTGCGCCCCTTGGACGCGATGCAGCCCTACCGTCTGGAAATGGGCAGCAAACTGAAAACCCGCCGCGGCAAAAACCTGTATGAATACTGGGGCGACCAGATTGCCAAAACCCTGAACACCGAGGCAGAGGCGATAGGCACCGACATTCTGGTCAACTGCGCGAGCCAAGAATATTTCCACGCCGCGGATACCAAAGCGCTGAAACTGCGCGTGATCACCCCGCAGTTCTACGAAATCAAAGACGGAAAAGCGAAAATCGTCAGCTTTTTCGCCAAACGCGCGCGCGGCGCCATGGCCCGTTACATCATTGAAAACCGTCTGACCGAGGCTGAGGAGATCAAAGGTTTTGCCACGGGCGGTTATGCCTATGACGCGGACCTGTCGGATGGCGATACGTGGGCCTTTAGCCGCGCCTATCCTGATACCAAGGAATAACCGATGCTGACCGTCCGTGATCTGCGCAAATCATACGCCTTGGGCGGGCAGGCGTTGCAGATTTTGCAGGGCGTGTCGTTTGATCTGGCCTCTGGTGAAACGCTGGCACTGACGGGGGAATCCGGCAGCGGCAAAAGCACGATCCTGCATTTGGTCGGCGGGTTGGATCGCCCCGATAGCGGGCAGGTGTTGATCGATGGGCGCGATATTGGCGCGATGTCCGACAAACAGCAGGCCGAATTGCGCAGGTCGACGCTGGGCATCGTGTTCCAACAATTCAACCTGATCCCGTCGCTGACTGTGGGCGATAATATCGCGTTTCAGGCGCGATTGTCGGGGCGGTATGATCGCGCCTATGCGGCGGACCTCGCGTCTGAATTAGGGTTGGCCGATCAGCTGGCAAAATACCCTGAACAGCTGTCTGGCGGCCAACAACAGCGGGTGGCTATTGCCCGATCTTTGTCCGCAAAACCAAAGATCATATTGGCGGATGAACCGACAGGAAATTTGGATGAAACCAGCGCCGATGCGGTGATGACTGTCATGAACCAATTGGTTCGTGAAACAGGCACCGCAATGCTGATGGTGACCCATTCGGAAAAAATTGCGCAGTCTATGGATCGTCGCCTGCATCTGACCCACGGGAAGGTCGAATGACGCGTGCGATTTGGTCCGCAGTCCTTAGCCATTGGCGGCGAATGCCGTTGCAGTTGTTTACGCTTGTTATGGGGCTGGCTTTGGCCACTGCGCTGTGGTCGGGCGTTCAGGCAATCAATGCCGAAGCACGGGCAAGTTATGCTGCGGCGGCAGATGAACTGACGGGCGGATTTGATCGGATCGAACGATCCGATGGTGGGCCGATTGCGGTCGACGCCTTTGTTGCGCTGCGCCGCGCTGGTTGGTTGGTATCCCCTGTCATCGTGGCAGATATGGATGGCACCCAAGTCACGGGTATCGACGTCCTGACCATGCCCGATTTTGAACTGATTGACGGTCAACCTGCTACGCCAAATACGCCGACGTTATGGGTTGCGGAAAATGTAGAAATTACGTCGAAAACCGTAACTACCGTTGTTGATCCGGATCTACCGCCCGGTACGGCCATCGGTGACATAGGCGTTGTCAGCGACCTAACCGGGGCTGGAATTTCTTATCTGGTGATTAACCCCGTACAGACTCTGTTTCGGGAAAAAATAGAGTCTATTTCACCTGAATTGATGATTATTTCAGGGGCGGATCAAACGGATATCGGGCGGCTGACAGACAGTTTTCACCTAAATCTGACCGCGTTTGGGCTGTTATCATTCGTGGTCGGTATCTTTATCGTGCATGGCGCTGTCGGACTGATCTTTGAACAGCGTCGGCCATTGGTGCGGACCCTGCGGTCTGTTGGGGCTCCGCTTGGTCAGATCATCACCGTTATGGCGATAGAGCTCTTGGCGATCGCGATTGTGTCGGGAGCCATTGGCGTGATCCTAGGGTATTTTATCGCCTCTGCTTTGCTACCTGATGTTGCGGCGACTCTGCGCGGTCTTTACGGGGCAGAGGTGGGCGGAACGCTGTCTTTGCGTCCCATATGGTGGATCAGCGGGCTGGGCATTGCTGTTGTGGGTGCGATGGTGGCGTCGATCCGTGCTTTGGTATCGATTGCCCGAATGCCGATCCTGAAAATTGCCCAGCCACGCAGTTGGGCGATGCAGTCGGGGCGGGGGCAGGTTGTTCTGTGCGTCTTTGGCATTGGGTTGATTGGGGCCGCTGGGGTGCTGTCGTTCTTTGCGACCGGGTTGATAATGGGATTTGCGATATTGGCGGCGCTATTGATCGGCGCCGCGTCATTGGTCCCCGTCATTTGGACCTTGTTTTTAGCGGGTGCTGAACGATCAGCGTCTGGCCCCATGACGACATGGTTTTGGGCAGATACACGCCAGCAAATGCCGGGTTTATCGCTGGCCCTAGCGGCATTGATGTTGGCCATGGCGGCAAACATTGGCGTGTCGACAATGGTTGGGTCTTTTCGAAATACGTTTCAGGGTTTTCTGGATCAGCGGCTGGCATCCGAGGTCTACATAGACACTAAATCGCCTGAACAGGGTCAGGATTTCATTGATTGGGCCACGGATCGCGTCGATGCTATCCTGCCGATCGATAAGGCAGATGTGACCATCGACGGTATCCCAACAGAGCTGTATGGCCCCGTTGCGCATCAGACCTATCGCGATCATTGGGCGTTTCTGACGTCACAGCCCGATGCCTGGGCATTGATCCACGCGGGCGATGGCGCTGCGATCAACGAACAGTTGTCCTATCGTGGAGGGTATAGGGTCGGCGATGTGATCATGGTCGCTGGTGCCTCGTTGCCGGTTGTTGGCGTCTATGGGGATTACGGGAACCCCGTCGGCCAGATCATTATTGGTCGCGATCTGTTTTTGCAGGCCTATCCCAACAGCGCGGCAACGTCGTTCGGTATCCGTATCGCGCCGGAACAAGCCACTGATTTTATGGCCGCAGCCCGACAGGAATTCGGTTTGTCGGGCCAAGACGTCATCGATCAAAACGCGTTGAAGGCCTATTCCATGGAGATTTTCGAAAGGACATTTACCGTGACTGCATCGCTGAATGTTCTAACGCTGGGCGTCGCAGGCTTTGCGATGTTGATGTCATTGCTGACATTGGCGGGGATGAGGTTGCCGCAATTGGCACCCGTTTGGGCCATCGGATTGGACAGGCGTCAATTGGGCTGGATCGAATTGGCCCGTGCGGTGATTTTGGCCGTTGGAACGGCGATCATCGCACTGCCTGTTGGATTGGCTTTGGCTTGGGTGTTGCTGGCGGTTGTGAATGTGGCTGCATTCGGGTGGCGTTTGCCGATGCAGGTTTTCACAATGGATTACGCAGTGCTGGGTATTCAGGCCGTTTTAGCGGCGATCATTGCCGCGGCCTGGCCCGCTGTACGTATCGCGCGCATGCCCCCTGCTGACCTAACCAAGGTGTTTGCAAATGAACGTTAAAGCGATCGTGCTATGTATCGTGCCTGTCTGCAGCCACGCGCAGGGGTTTGCAGGTTTGGGGGAAACGGCAGACGGGTTCGCGGTGCCGACCGCAGGGCATGAATTTACCTTTCCCGCAGACCATGGCGCGCACCCGGAATTTCGTATCGAATGGTGGTATGTGACCGCCAACCTGACAGGCCCTGACGGGACGCCATATGGCGCGCAATGGACCGTGTTTCGCAACGCGTTAGAGCCTGAAATGGGGGCCGGTTGGGGGGCGCCTCAGATTTGGCTGGGACATGCGGCGCTCACGACTCCGACGGATCATTATTTCGCGGAACGGTTTGGTCGGTCGGGGATCGGTCAGGCAGGTGCCAAAGACATGGCGCTGGATGTATGGATCGACGAATGGGAACTGAAGGAAACCCATATGACCGCACAAGGCGCGGACTGGGCCTATGACCTAGATTTGCAATTTGATGGCCCTTTGGTGTTCCATGGGGACGATGGGTATTCAGTGAAATCCGCCGCTGGTCAGGCGTCCTATTATTATTCGCAGCCTTATATTGGTATTTCAGGGTCGATATACGCAGATGGCGCTGAAATTCCTGTGACCGGACAGGCCTGGATGGACCGTGAATGGTCGTCTCAACCTTTGGCCTCGGATCAGTCTGGTTGGGATTGGTTTTCGTTGTCGTTCGATAATGGTGACAAATTGATGGGGTTTCAGTTGCGCGGAACGGACACCTATACGTCAGCCAGTTGGATCGGTGCGGACGGGGGCGTGACAGCGTATGGAAATGGTGCATTTTTAGCCGAACCGCGCAGGGTGCATGAAACCGCAGGCGTAACTTTGCCGGTGGAATGGCGCGTGACCTTGCCCTTGCAAGGGGTAGATGTAATCGTAAACGCAATTAATCCAGATGCTTACCTGCCTGTGTCTGTCCCCTATTGGGAAGGTCCCGTCACGGTGACCGGATCACACGGCGGCGTGGGGTATCTGGAAATGACAGGTTACGATTAGAAAGTCGCATTGATGCAAAACGATATTCCCCTGACACGCGATTTGGTTTTGATTGGCGGCGGACACGCACATGCTTTGGTTTTGCGTATGTGGGGCATGAAGCCAGTGCCGGGCGTACGTGTCACGGTCATAAACCCCGGTCCAACCGCGCCATACACAGGGATGTTGCCGGGGTTCGTTGCGGGCCATTACACACGAGATGATCTGGACATTGATCTGGTGAAACTGGCCCGTTTTGCGGGCGCGCGGATCATTATGGCCAAAGCGACCAGCATCGACATCGAAGCGCGAAAAATCGCGATCGAGGGGCGCCCGCCGATCAATTATGATATTGCGTCGATCGATATCGGGATCACAACAGATATGCCCGACATTGACGGTTTCGCCAAATTCGCGGTGCCGGCCAAACCGCTGGCGACCTTTGCCCAGCGATGGGATGCTTATCGTAGCACAGCATCAAACCCCAAAGTTGCCGTTATAGGCGGCGGCGTTGGCGGGATCGAATTGTCTATGGCAATGGCCCATGCGCTTCGCGGTAAAGATGCGACTGTGTCGATCATTGATCGTAGCGATATCGCAGGCGAATTTGATGAAAAGCCTGGCGGTATTTTGCGCCGCGAATTGACCGATCTAGGTATCCAGTTGTTTGACAACGCGTCGGTGCGGTCTGTGCATGAAAACGGCGTCGAACTGGAAAATGGTGATCAGATCGAGGCGGATTTTGTTGTTGGCGTTGCAGGGGCGCGTGCGCATGGGTGGCTGTCGACCACTGGGTTGGAGCATCAGGACGGATATCTGACGGTTTCCGAAACCCTGCAAACCAGTGATTTGAATGTCTTTGCCGTGGGTGATTGCGCCAATCTGGTCTATGATCCACGGCCCAAAGCAGGGGTTTTCGCGGTGCGTGCTGCACCGATCTTATATCATAACCTTTCGGTCGCGCTGCGCGGGAATACGCTGTCGCCGCAGATGAAATCGTTCAATCCGCAAAAGGATTACCTCAAACTGATTTCATTGGGGGACAAAGCCGCGCTGGGCGAAAAATTCGGGCGGATCATCAAAGGCGGCTGGGTGTGGAAATGGAAAAACCACATCGATCTGTCTTTCATGCGCAAGTTTTATGAACTGCCCCTTATGGCGGCTCCAAAAATACCGCGAAACGCCGCGCAGGGCGTGGCCGAAGCGCTGGGTGATCAACCGATGTGCGGGGGATGCGGATCCAAAGTTGGCCGCGCAGCATTGGGGGATGCGCTAACGGCGCTGCCCGCGCCGACCCGCGATGACGTATCGTTTCTGTCGGGCGACGATGCTGCTGTGATCAGGGTCGACAATACGACTCAGGTCATTAGCACAGATCATTTGCGCAGTTTCATCGAAGACCCTTATGACATGGCGCGGATCGCTGCTGTTCATGCGTTAGGGGATGTTTGGGCCATGGGGGGCGATCCGCAGGCGATGACCATGACGGTGATCCTGCCGCGACGGTCACCCGAATTGCAGCAACGCATGTTATCCGAAATCGTCGCTGGGGCCTCTACGATCGCCAAAGCCGCGGGCGCAGAAATCATCGGCGGTCACAGCTCTGTGGGGGCAGAGTTGACCATTGGTTTTACCGTGACCGGATTGTGCGACAGCACCCCGATCACATTGCAAGGCGCACAAGCGGGCGATGCGATCATTTTGACCAAACCTATCGGGACTGGCGTGATTATGGCAGCGGACATGCAGCGCCAAGCACGCGGAGCCGATGTGACCGCAGCCCTGTCACAAATGATCGAACCCCAAGGCATGGCATCGCGCATATTGCGTGATCACGCCCGCGCTATGACAGATTTGACGGGCTTTGGCATCGCTGGGCATCTATCGGGCATGTGCGATCATTCAGGTGTCGGTGCTGAACTGAAAACAGACTCTATTCCACTGCTAAATGGCGCTTATGCGCTGGCGGAAAACGGTATTCGTTCCAGCCTGTGGAATGAAAATCGGGCCAGCGTAGAGTCTATTTTCGGCAAACAAGGCCCTGTTTTCGATCTGCTGTTTGATCCGCAAACAGCTGGCGGTTTGATGGCCGCCGTTCGCGCCGATCAGGCCGAAGAGATTCAGAAAAAACTGTGGCTATGCGGGCACCACGCATCGATCATCGGGCATTTCACGGAAACCCCGGGGATCAAAGTGATTTGATGATGTCCGCCAGTTGCGCCGCCGCAGCGGCCTGACCTGTATCGGTCAGGTCCGCAGGTTCAATCGTATGCAAAACTGTTGGCGTGTGAACTGCGCGGGATTTGGCGTAGGACGGATCGTAATGGTCCTGCATCAGTGCGGCGGCAAATCCGTGCATGTCGCCATCCGCGAACAGTTGTTCCCATTTGTCTACGGTCGCGTGGCTGCGGTGTTGGCGCAGAGGCTGTAGCCGCGCCATCAGGCGGTCTGTGTCATTTGATAGATCGCTATAGGTCGCCGCCAGATAGCGCGCCCGTTCGTCCAGTGGCACACTGATATCCACGCGCGGCGCGGCGCACATGGCGGACCACAGGCTGGGCGGGACGTTGATTTTGCCGATCTTGCTGCTTTCTGCTTCGATCACCACAGGTCGGGTGGGGTCCATGCGGGCCAACGCGCAGGCAATCGTCGATTCAAACGCCTTTTGATCGGGCTGACCGCCTGCCATGCCGCCTAACATGGACCCGCGATGGTGCGCTGCGGCCTCTAGGTCCAGAATTTGAATGCCGTGGTCTGGCAGTCGTTGCAGGATATCTGTTTTCGCGGTGCCCGTGTTGCCGTCCAACAGAACAACGCGATGCAGCAGCGGTTTTTCGTGCAGGTCCTCAAACACAAACCGTCGATAGGTGCGATATCCGCCTGCGATGGTATCCGCGCGCCAGCCAATTTGTTTCAGGATGATCGCGACCGATCCAGAACGCTGCCCACCGCGCCAGCAATAGACCAAAGGTTTCCAACTGCCGTCTTTCTCAGCGAGCGCCGTTTCCAGAAGATGCGCCACATTGCGCGACACAATCGCCGCGCCGATTTTGCGGGCGTCAAAGGGGCTGACCTGTTTGTAGATTGTGCCGACCTTGGCGCGTTCTTCGTTCGACATGGCGGGTAGGCTGATCGCGTCTGGTACGTGGTCTTCGGCGTATTCAGCGGGCGACCTGACGTCGATCACGGTATCAAACCCGTGCGACATCAGATCGGTTAGCGATGTGAACTCAATCGGCATTATGCGCCCCTTAGGACGTGGGCAATAGCGCCTGTCGTCCGGTTTCGGTCAGGATATAGCAGTCTTTGCCACTGAATACCGCAGGAACGATGGGGCGGCCATAGCCTGCGCCTGCGTCCAAATCGATGCGGTTGCCGAAATGGGTGGGATGGTCCAGCGCGGTATGCCCATGAACGATCAGTTTAAAGTGTGGATCGGTGTAATCCAGATACCCGTCACGGATCCAGATCAAGTCGTCTTCGTCCTGATCTTGCATGGCGACGTTGGGTTTGATGCCCGCGTGCACAAACAGCAGATCATCGGTTTCAAACCACAGATCGCGGGACGACAGAAACTCCATATGTTCTGCGGGAACGGCGGCGCGCGCCTGTTCCAATACATCCGCCGCATCAGGATCAACGCCATAAGATGCCAGCGTTTCGCGTCCGCCCAGCGACGGGTTCAGCCACCCTTTGCCAGACAGGATGCGTTCGTCATGTTCGATGCCTTGGGTCACATAGAGCACAAACATGCGGTCGTGGTTGCCGCGCAAAACGGTCCAATTTTTGCCCGCAGCGACGCCATCAATCAGTTTTTGCACAACCGCGCGGCTATCAGGGCCGCGGTCGGTGTAATCGCCCAGAAAAACAATATGGGCATCGGGCCCGCCGTCTGCGTCGATCATGGCCAAGGCTTTATCCATCTGTTCAATTTGGCCGTGGATGTCGCCAATCGCGTAAATCATATGGGTCTTTCAAATGTCTTTGGTCTGAACCTAAGTCGATAGTGTCCCCTGTCACGGGGTAAAACAAAAGGGGGCGGAAAACCGCCCCCTTGAATTCATCTGAACCTGTGTGCCTTAGGCAATATCAAAGGTCAGTGGTTTGACCTGTTTGAATTTGCCGGTCGCTGCCAGCGCGTCCAGTGTCGCGTCGTTCAGCGCATCGTCAACATACAGCAAAGCGATGGCTTCGCCGCGTGCTTCGGAACGGCCCAAGGTGAAGTTTGCGATGTTCACGCCATTGTCGCCCAGAACCGAACCCAAGGTACCGATGATGCCTGGTACGTCTTCGTTCGTGGTGTACAGCATGTTTTCGCCAACTTCGGCGTCCACGTTGATGCCTTTGATCTGGATGAAACGTGGTTTGCCGTCCGAGAATACGGTGCCTGCAACCGAACGTTCTTTGGCTTCGGTGACAACGGTCACTTTGATGTAGCCTTCGAATGCGCCCGACTGGTCCTGAGTCGTGGTCGAGATTTTCACACCGCGTTCTTTTGCGATCACTGGTGCGGAAACGACGTTCACGTCAGGGTTGCCCTTTTTCATGATGCCAGCAACCACAGCCGAGGTCAGAGCAGCCAGGTTCATGTCCTGAACTTCACCATCGTACAGGATGTTGATCGCTTTGATCGGCTCGTCGGTCATCTGACCGATAAAGTTACCCAAGTGAGTCGACAGTTTCACCCATGGGCCCATGACTTTGGCTTCTTCTGCGGTCACGGATGGGGTGTTCAATGCGTTCGAAACAGCGCCGGTCAGCAGGTAGTCAGCCATCTGTTCTGCAACTTGCAGAGCAACGTTTTCCTGTGCTTCGGTGGTTGCTGCGCCCAAGTGTGGGGTACAAACAACGTTCGGCAGGTTGAACAGTGGGTTTTCGGTTGCTGGCTCTTCCGAGAATACGTCGAATGCAGCGCCGGCAACGTGGCCCGATTTCAGGGCTTCGGCCAGTGCAGCTTCGTCTACCAGACCGCCGCGTGCACAGTTGATGATGCGAACGCCTTTTTTGGTTTTCGCGATGTTTTCAGCCGACAGGATGTTGCGGGTGGAATCGGTCAGCGGAACGTGCAGCGTGATGAAATCAGCGCGGGTCAGCAGCTCTTCCAGCTCGACTTTTTCAACGCCGATTTTGTCTGCGCGTTCTTCGGACAGGAATGGATCGTATGCAACGACCTTCATTTTCAGGCCCTGTGCGCGGTCGATCACGATCGAACCGATGTTACCTGCACCGATAACGCCCAGCGTTTTGCCGGTCAGTTCAACGCCCATGAACTTCGACTTTTCCCATTTGCCAGCGTGGGTCGATGCCGACGCTTCTGGGATTTGACGTGCAACAGCAAACATCATTGCGATTGCGTGTTCGGCGGTGGTGATCATGTTGCCGAACGGGGTGTTCATGACAATGACGCCCTTTTTCGAAGCGGCTTCTTTGTCGATGTTGTCGGTGCCGATACCAGCGCGGCCGATGACTTTTAGGTTGGTCGCAGCAGCGATGATTTTGTCGGTCGCTTTGGTTGCCGAACGGATCGCAAGACCGTCGTACTGGTCGATAACAGCCAGCAGAGCGTCTTTGTCTTTGCCCAGCTCGGGGCGGAAATCTACCTCAACGCCGCGATCTTTGAAGATCTGAACAGCTGCGTCGGACAGTTTATCGGAAATCAGAACTTTGGGGGCCATGATGGGCTCCTTCCACAGTAGATAAGGATAGGGGGAATAGGCGCGGGGATGGGCCCGCGCCCGAAATAAGATCGATTAGGCTTGCGCTTCGATTTCAGCGTTGAACGCGTATTCCAGCCAAGGCAGCATTGCGTTGATGTCAGCGGTTTCAACCGTTGCACCAGCCCAGATGCGCAGACCTGCTGGCGCGTCGCGGTATGCGCCGATGTCCAGTGCGATGCCTTCTTTTTCCAGACGTTTTGCAACAGCTTTGGCGAATACAGCGCCGTCTTTGATGCGGTCGTCGGTGAATTTCAGGCAAACCGAAGTGTTCGAACGGGTCGCTGGGTCAACAGCCAGGTTTTCGATCCAGTCGCGGGTTTCGCAGAAATCGAAAATTGCCTGAGCGTTGGCATTCGCACGTGCGAACAGACCTTGCAGGCCGCCGACTTCTTTGGCCCAGTCCAGAGCGACCAGATAATCCTCAACCGCCAGCATGGATGGCGTGTTGATGGTTTCACCACGGAAGATACCGTCGATCAGTTTGCCGCCTTTGGTCAGGCGGAAAATTTTCGGCAGTGGCCATGCTGGGGTGTAGTTTTCCAGACGCTCAACAGCGCGTGGGGACAGGATCAGCATACCGTGTGCTGCTTCGCCGCCCATAACTTTCTGCCAAGAGAAGGTTACGACATCCAGTTTGTCCCAAGCCAGATCCTGTGCGAATGCGGCCGAGGTCGCATCACAGATGGTCAGACCAGCGCGGTCTGCAGGGATGAAATCGCCGTTCGGGACGCGAACGCCCGACGTGGTGCCGTTCCATGTGAACACAACGTCGTTGTCAAAGTTCACTTTGGTGAAATCAACGATTTCGCCGTATTCAGCGGTGTGAACGTTGGCTTCGATTTTCAGCTGTTTCACAACGTCGGTGACCCAGCCAGCGCCAAAGGATTCCCAAGCGACCATTTCAGCAGGACGTTCGCCCAGCAGCGACCACATAGCCATTTCAACCGCGCCGGTGTCGGACGCAGGAACGATGCCGATGTGGTAGTCAGCAGGGATGCCCAGAATTTCACGGGTGTTTTCGATGGCTGCTTTCAGCTTTTCTTTGCCGATAGCTGCGCGGTGCGAGCGGCCCAAAGGCGCATCAGCAAGCTTGTCCAACGAAAAGGTGGGGATTTTGGCGCATGGGCCAGAAGAAAAACGCGGATTGGCCGGACGCGTTGCCGGAGCTTCGATAGCCATAGGTGTTACCCTCTCAGATATATGCCCTACGTTGGGGTAGGGTGTCCCACGGCCGGACATAAGGCCCAGATGCTGCGCCTGCAATAGGGAAAATGACGTCAAAACCCGACAAGGTGTCGCATTTGAACCTGCGGTGACCACTATCGGAAACATCAGGGCGCTTGGCAGGGGTAACGCGATGTGCGAAACGGGGCGAAACCGCACAAATTCCGGAGCCGACAATGTTCACCGTCAGCCTTTTGACCGCCGCATCGAACCCAACCCTAGAATCAGCCATGGTTGATGCGCTGCGCAATGCATGGGGTGGCGGCGACGCGACCGTTTTGTCGACAGGAGAGGCCGCCGAATTCGAAGTGCAGACCAAACCGTCGAATTTCTGGGATGTCTGGAACGACCTGCAGGCGCAAAAGATTGATCTGGTGATCCAGCCATCTGCGAACCGCCGCAAAAAGATGCTGCTGGCCGATATGGACAGCACGATGATCCAACAAGAATGCATCGACGAACTGGCAGCAGAGGCAGGCGTTGGCGAACGCGTTGCCGACATCACCAAACGCGCGATGAACGGCGAATTGGATTTCAACGGCGCATTGGAAGAACGCGTTGGTCTGCTGGCGGGGCTGGATGAATCGGTCATCGAAAAGGTTCTGAACGAACGCATCACCCACATGCCGGGTGGCCGCGAATTGGTTCAAACGATGAAAGCCAACGGCGGCTATGCGGCGCTGGTATCGGGCGGATTTACTGCCTTTACCGCGCGCATCGCATCGGAATTGGGCTTTGACACCAACCGCGCGAACACTCTGATCGCTGAAAACGGCAAACTGACGGGCAAGGTTGGATATCCAATTCTGGGCCGCGAAGCCAAAGTTCAGGCGCTGGAAGAAATCACCGCAGAACTGGGCATTTCTGAATCCGATGTGATCGCCGTTGGCGATGGCGCGAACGATCTGGGGATGCTGGGCCGCGCGGGCGCGGGCGTTGCGCTGCACGCCAAACCCAGCGTTCAGGCGGAATGCGATATCCGCGTCAACCACTGTGATCTGTCGGCGCTCTTGTTCCTTCAGGGCTACGCGCGCGAAGATTTCGTGTCCTAAATGATCGAAGTTTCGGTCGAGGTTCTGATTCTTCTGACCAGTGCGGCTGTGATCGCGGGTTTTGTCGATTCCATCGCGGGCGGCGGCGGTTTGATCACCGTGCCTGCCCTGATGATCGCAGGCATCCCGCCCGTCGCCGCATTGGCCACGAACAAAGTGCAGGGCCTGTTCGGCGCAGGCATGGCCGCGTTCAGTTATGCGCGGCACGGCCATGTTGATCTGAAAAAACAAATGCCTGCTGCGCTCATGTCCTTTGCCGCGTCGATCGCGGGGGCGCTGTTGGCCAGCCACCTACCGACCGACGTCATCCGTCTGGGCCTGCCTGTTCTGTTGATCGCGGTGGCCATGTTTTTCGCATTCCGCCCCGGCCTGAACGACATCGACCGACAGCAGCGCATCACGATGGGCGTGTTTATCCTGACCTTTGTGCCGCTGATCGGGTTCTATGACGGGCTCCTGGGGCCAGGCACGGGCGCGTTTTTCATGGTCGGATTCGTGGCATTGGCGGGTTACGGCGTGCTAAAGGCGACGGCGCATACGAAACTGTTGAACTTTGCCTCGAACGTGGGGGCAACGCTGGCCTTTGCGCTGGTGGCGAAACCGCTGTGGATCACGGGGCTGTGCATGGGCGCGGGGCAAATGCTGGGCGCTTATCTGGGGTCGCGATTGGCCATGCGGGTCGGGTCCAAAGGCATCAAACCGGTGCTGGTTGTTGCGTCGACCGCGATGGCGATCAAATTGATCTGGGACGCGGTCGCCTGATTTTGGCGAAAAACCGCACATAACGCCCAAGTTATTTGGTGTTTCCCAAACTAGCCGTTTATTGTTATGGCTACTTTATCGGGTACATCCGCCTCGAATATCGCCGTCAGAGCGTTAGGGGCAAAGAGGCAAAAGACAGCTTGGAGGCTGCAGACATGATTTCGTCTTTGATGCGTAGCGTGGGTTTGGTTTTGGCGCTGGGAACAGCAACGGTTGCTGCCGCCCAAGATTCGAACAACCGCGTAGCTGCAAACACTGACTGGAGCGTTTTCGAAGGCACCGACCCGCGCGAGTGCTGGATCGTTTCGGCTCCGAAGGAAACGGTAAACACCCGCGATGGCAACGTGGTTGCTGTGCGTCGCGGTGACATTCTGTTGTATGTTTTCTTCCGCCCTGCATCGGGTGTTGCGGGTCAGGTGGCTTTCACCGGCGGATATCCGTTCGCGTCTGATAGCACCGTAAATCTGGAAATCGGCGGTACCAATTTCGACCTGTATGTTCAGGATGAATATGCGTGGCCTGCTGATGCCGCAGCAGATGCATCTATTGTGGCCGCGATGAAAGCAGGCGCAAACGCGACCCTGACCGCACGTTCGTCACGCGGCACCGTGACCCGCGATACATTTTCGCTGCTGGGCTTTACCGCGTCCTTGGACGAGGCACAGCGCCGCTGCGCAGGCTAAGACAGGCGCCAGTCGCGCCGTTTTGAATACATTGGGGCGGAATTCTTTTGAATTCTGCCTCGAATCCTATATGAGCACCGCTTATCCGAAAATTCGAGGCCGCCATGACTGCCACCGCTCCGATTACCCAAGACGTTATGACCATCCCGCGCAAAGCGGCAGATGGCGCGAAAAATTTGGCCGGTATGACCCGTGACCAAATGCGCGAGGCTTTGGCCGAAGCAGGCACGCCTGAAAAACAGCTGAAAATGCGCGTCAATCAGCTGTGGCAGTGGGTCTATCACTGGGGCGTAACCGAATTTGATGTGATGACCAACCTATCCAAAGATTTCCGCAAAATGCTGTCGGAAAACTTTGTGATCGAACGCCCTGAACTGGTCACCAAACTGGTGTCCGAAGACGGCACACGCAAATATCTGGTCCGCATCGCAGGCGGCCACGAAGTTGAAATCGTCTACATCCCCGAAGAAGGCCGCGGCACCCTATGTGTGTCGTCGCAGGTGGGCTGTACACTGACCTGTTCGTTCTGCCACACCGGCACCCAGAAATTGGTGCGCAACCTGACCGCGGCGGAAATCGTGGGTCAGATCATGCTGGCGCGCGACGATCTGGACGAATGGCCAGAACCAGGCACAGGTACGGGCGACGATGGCCCCCGTTTGCTGTCGAACATCGTTCTGATGGGCATGGGCGAACCGCTGTATAATTTCGAAAACGTGCGCGACGCGATGAAAATCGCGATGGACGGCGAAGGTATCGCCTTGGGCCGCCGCCGTATCACGCTGTCAACCTCGGGCGTTGTGCCTGAAATCGCCCGCACCGCCGAAGAAATCGGTTGTCTGCTGGCCGTGTCTTTCCACGCCACCACCGACGAAGTGCGCGATGTTCTGGTTCCAGTGAACAAAAAATGGAACATCGAAAAACTGCTAGAGGCACTGCGTGAATATCCAAAGGCGACGAATTCTGAACGGATCACCTTTGAATATGTGATGCTAAAGGACGTGAATGACACGGACGAAGACGCGCGCCGCTTGGTCAAATTGCTGGACGGCATTCCGGCCAAGGTGAACCTGATTCCATTCAACGAATGGCCAGGTGCGCCGTACCAGCGTTCGTCGAACAACCGTATCCGCGCCTTTGCGACGATCCTGATGCAGGCAGGCTATGCCTCGCCGATCCGCACCCCGCGCGGAGAAGACATCATGGCCGCTTGTGGTCAGTTGAAATCCGCGACCGAACGCGCACGCAAATCGCGCGCCCAGATCGCGGCAGAGGCTGGTATTCAAAGCTGATACAGCGCTGATTTTACCATCTCTTCGATAGATCCAGAGGCGTCCACGACAATGGGCGCCTCTTCTTTTTCGGGCTCTTCCAGCGTGGCCAATTGGCTGTCGAGTAGGCTGGTCGGCATATAGTGATCTGTGCGTGCCGCCATCCGCGCGCGGATCGTTTCGGCGTCCACTTTGGGATACACAAACACCACATCGGGCGCATAGACGCGCAGCAGGTTGCGATAGCCGCGTTTCAGCGCCGAACAGGCCAGAACGATCGGGTCGTTTCCAGCCAACTCTGCCCCGCAGGCCTGCAACCATGGCCAACGCATATCGTCGTCCAACGGTTTCCCAGCAGCCATATGCGCAACGTTCTCTGGCGGATGCAGCCCATCGCCTTCGACAAAGACCGCCCCTAGGGCATCCGCCATCGCCGCGCCCAAGGTCGATTTGCCCGACCCTGAAACGCCCATCACAACAATGCGCATCAGCGACCCGGAATAGCGTCGCGGGTTTCGCCAGCGTGAGCCCAGTTTTTCAATGCGTCGATGGCCTCTTCGGCGGTATCCACGAATCGGAACAGGTCCAGATCTTCGGGGGAAATCGTGCCCGCGTCGGACAGTGCGTCCCAGTTCACGATTTTCTGCCAAAATTCTTTGCCGAACAGTAGGAACGGCACTTGTTCCATGCGGCCCGTCTGAATCAGGGTCAGGGCTTCGAACATTTCATCCAATGTGCCGAAACCGCCTGGGAACACACAGATCGCTTTGGCGCGCATTAGGAAATGCATTTTGCGGATCGCAAAGTAGTGGAAATTGAAACACAGCTCTGGTGTCACGTATTCGTTTGGCGCCTGTTCATGCGGTAGAACGATGTTCAGGCCGATGGATTTGCCGCCTGCGTCCACGGCGCCGCGGTTGCCTGCTTCCATCACGCCGGGACCGCCGCCGGTGACGATCACGTTTTCACGTCCGCCGGTTTTCAACGATTCTTCGGTCATGATGCGGGCAAAGGTGCGGGCTTCGTCATAGAACGCCGACAAATCCGCCAAAGTCTTGGTACGAGCGGTGTCTTTTTTATCGGGTGCAGGAATGCGCGCGCCGCCGAACATGACGATGGTGCTGTCGATGCCTGCGTCGTCCATGTCCAATTCGGGTTTCAGCAGTTCCAGCTGCAACCGCACGGGGCGCAATTCTTCGCGGCACAGAAAATCATTATCGGCAAAGGCCAAACGGTACGTCGGCGACCGCGTTTGCGCTGTGTCGGGCACATCCACCACGGCTTTGCGGTCTTGTCCGCTGTTGCGTAGGGGGTGGCGGCGGTGGTCTTCGGTCATCTACTCGTCCCGTTTGTTGCTCTTTGATGGGGAAACAGTTTATATCCCCGCAACCGTCTACAAAGCACAGATAACACCAAGAGGCCACATGTCGAACGCTCAGCTAGAAGCCGCAATCGAATCCGCGTGGGAAGCCCGCGACACCATCACCCCAGCCACCACTGGCGAACAGCGCGAAGCGATCGAAGATACGCTGAATGCGCTGGACAGCGGCGCCCTGCGCGTTGCTGAAAAACTGGAAAACGGCGATTGGCACGTAAACCAGTGGGCAAAGAAAGCCGTCCTACTGGGTTTCCGCATCAAAGACATGGAACTGCAAGAAGGCGGCCCGCAAGGTCACAACTGGTGGGACAAAGTCGACAGCAAATTCAAAGGCTGGGGCGCTGAGGAATTCAAAACCGCAGGTTTCCGCGCTGTTCCTAACGCTGTTGTGCGCAAATCCGCGTTCATCGGCAAAGGCGTGGTTCTGATGCCATCCTTTGTGAACCTGGGCGCATTCGTTGACGAAGGCACCATGGTTGATACGTGGGCGACCGTTGGGTCCTGTGCGCAAATCGGTAAAAACGTTCACCTGTCGGGCGGCGTTGGCATCGGCGGCGTTCTGGAACCAATGCAGGCTGGCCCAACCATCATCGAAGACAACTGTTTCATCGGCGCGCGTTCCGAAGTCGTCGAAGGCTGTATCGTTCGCGAAGGTTCGGTTCTGGGCATGGGCGTTTACATCGGCCAGTCGACCAAAATCGTTGACCGCGAAACCGGCGAAGTCATGTATGGCGAAGTTCCACCATATTCGGTCGTGGTATCCGGTTCGATGCCATCGAAGAACGGTATCAATCTGTACTGCGCAGTTATCGTGAAACGCGTTGACGAAAAAACCCGTTCGAAAACCGGCATCAACGAACTGCTGCGCGACTAAGCAAAAAAAACCCGCAGGTTTTTGGGGAACCTGCGGGGGAATAAGTAGGTCACGGATGGACGGAAGTGTGTCCGTGACCGCTGAAAGACTGAAGCGACGTTATGGGGACCCATTCTGATAATAACAACCAAGAATGGAGAGCATCACGCCTCGACCCCTTAACTTTACGTTGAAAGACACGGCAAAGGCGATTGCCCAAAAGTGCAAAGCCGTGGTCGCATTCGTATAGGGTGTCGAAAGTTTACACCGCACTAAGCGGTCGCAGGGCAAGGAAATGACCATGGCGAAAAAAGACAGCAAACAACAGGTCTACACATTGGTCGTGCAGGTCGGCCGCAAGGATGGCGATGGTTTGCCAGAGGGCAGCACAGGCGCCGCGCTGATGTGTTACTCAAGCGGCGTGGACGAGGCTGAAGCTGTCCGCGAAACCGTTGCAATTCTTAAACAAGCTGATCTGAGTCCGCTGGATGTGACCGGCTATGGTAACCTGTCCGACCGCGAGGCAGCGGGACATGATATTGACGATGACGAACGTGAATTGATGGAACGTGCGCTAGCAGAAAACAGCGTCATCGTTGCACAGATGACGCCGTTTTTCGGTGACGAAAATTTGCGTGATATCGAAGGCGAAGTGCCAAACGCCTGAGCGCGTTATCGCGCTCCGAACCAGTCGCGATAAATGGCATCATAGGTGCCGTTTTCGCGCAGGGTTAGCAAGCTGCGGTTGATTTGTTCACGCAATTCGCTGCCCGATGGCAAGATGATGCCATAGTTTTCGGGCACCAGATTGTTTCCAACCAATTTGAATTGACCTGCACCGCGTGTCTGAGCGTACCAAGCCAGAATAGGCGCATCGAAAACCACCGCATCCAGTTCGCCGTTTTCAAGCGCTGCATACATCGATTCCAGTTGATCGTAGCGAATTGCGGTTACTTCGCGGCGGTCCAAAAATTGGTCTGCTGTCGATCCTTGGATCGTGCCGACGCGTTTTTCGTACAAGTCATTCACGCCTGTGATTTTTGATTGGATCGCTTCGACTGTCATGACGGTCGTGATTTGCGCCACGAAAATCGACACGATGAACAAAGACGACACCACCAGCACAACGGCAAACATGCGGCCCAAAATGGTTCGGGGCATCCGTTCTTCGAAACCGCCATTGACGACCAGATTCAGCGCCCACCAAAAGGATGGAAAGGCCGCTTCTTTGAAAGTGCCATGAAAATAGGGTTGGGCTTTGCGTTCCAGCAACCACATGACGGCCCCGCCACCGAACAAAAGACCAATTGCGGCGGCAACTGCGATCATCACATCACGGGAAAAAATGGCCGACCAAACCGATCCGGCGCTGCCGTCAATCGGGGCCAAAATCCGCAATCCAGATTCGAAAACAGGTTGGGAAAAATCCATGACCTCTTCGCGTGATGCAGTGATCGAAATATTGGCGATGGCTGCATCGACTTCGCCATTTTCGACCAGGGACAACATTTCACCAAAACTGTCGACACGGCGGAATTCGGTTTCATCGCCCAATTCGGTCGCAATCGCATTCCAAAGGTCGATGGAAAACCCAGTGTCGCCGCCATCGGTGTCTGGCATGGAAAAAGGTGGGCGCGTGACGGTTGTGACCGTCAAGGTTTCGGCAAATGCCGGATGGCACAGCAAACCGAACAGCACAAAGATGCCGCGTAGTAGTTTCATATTTGTGTCCCCGATATCCTTGGGTATTGGGATACCTGTCTTTTAGGCGACACGCAACAAAGTCACCTTAGTGGAATAAGCAATGCTTCGAAATCGCGCAGCTGCGGGGTGTCCAAACTTGTCGCATGTGGCACCAGTTCGATCGGCACATCGCGCAAGATTCCAGCACGAATGACGGCAGGGTTCGCATGGAAAGGGGCGGGGTTTAGCGTCGGCGCGCGCACTCCGGACAGGGATATCACATCATGGTGATCTAGCAGCAAGTGGTAATAGGTCACCACGTCATTGCGTTTGTCGATAATGATTTCGCTGTCGTCTACCAGATGACCGATTTCCGCCAGAACGTGTTCTTGGTTGAATAGGTATTCGATTTTTGACCCAGCCAATTCGATCTGCTGCGTCGCACCAAAACCGATATCCGTCGTAGCCCCATAATAGGGCGCGCGAATGATCCGTGGCGCGAACCGTCCGCGGGCGGGCAGTGTTTGTTCGACCACATAAATGACCTGCGCCCTGCCGCCATTTGCTGTGTGAAGTGACGTGCCGGGTTTGATGTCTTTGACCTTTTGGCGGCCGGTGGTTGTTTCGACGACGGCATCACCAGATAAACTCGCAGGCAATCCGACGGGTTCGATCGTGTTTGCCATCGCAAAAAACTGCGTGGTTGGTCCCAGTCGCGTATGCGCGGATTGGGTAAACATACGATCCGAATCCAGTAGGGATAGCGGCATAGGCCCCTGTAGATCGGTGAAAAATTCGTCACCTGCACAGCTGCGCGCAGCCAACATGCCCGTGCGGTTTTGACTGTCCCACGTATACCAGATCGTCGCCGTGCCTTTATGCGTGGCCAAGGATGTAGGCAGTTCGTAGGAAACCGTCGATGGTCCCATTGACATCATCAGATGAACGGTACCGTCATCGTCTAGGGCGATGCGGAACGAGCTATGCCAAGGGGCCGAAGCCGCATAGCGAAGCATATTTTGCCGCACGTGATCGGGATCAATCGAACATTCGATGACAATTGTGCCGCGCGTGAACAGCGCATTGGCCTTTAGCTTTAGCGGACCCTGACGCGAGGCATCTAACCCCCGCGGAGCAAACCGGCCTATGCCGTGTCTATCCCGCAGGCCGATCCACGCCATTACGCGACACCTGCCAATAATTGCGCTTCGTAGGATTTAAGCGATAGCCGTGCCGAAGGTCCGTATCCCAACCCGGTTTCGGGGGACAATTCTGGAAACAGCGAACAAATTTCATCCAGAACGTCTTTTTCAAAGCAATCTTTTGTCTGAGGGCCGGGGTGAAAGCTTTCGGTGGCCAAGCCTTCGGAAAAGACGACTTGGTGCGAATCGAACAGGATATGGTGGTAGGTGACCATTCCGCCCGAAACGGGCCGGATCGTTTGATCGTTGATTAGATCTTTGGCTTTGACCAAGACTTCGTCTTCGCCAAACAATAGGGCGGCTTTGGTGTCTTTTAGCAAAACGCGGTGCTGTGGGGATACCATCAGGCGTTCATGAAGACCCAAGGCGCCTTTTTCGATCATGATCGGGGCCAGATTACCTGTCGCAGGGACCGTACGGCTGCCAACCCAACGCAACGGCTGTGGGCCGTCGTCTAATGTTATGACCCAGTCACCGGCTTCCAGATCTTCGACGGGGACCATGCCGCGCATGGTTTCGATACGCGTTCCCGCCACGAAACAGGGGATGACGTCCAAATTGACGATGCCGGTCGAAACAGCAATTTCGTTCCCGTTTTCGAACGAAGACACCTGATAGGTAAAGGCGATATCTTCGGCATCGGAATCTGCATCAACGGTGATCGTTCCGTCTGCATTCAGCGTGACAACTTGGCCGGTCGATAAGGTGACGGTGCTGCCAACGGTGACGTTCTGTCCGTTGATCTGCGTGATTTGCAGCGTACCGGTTGTTTGATTGGTATCATTCGCCAGCAGATCCAACGTTTTACTGCCGTCGATGAACATTGTTTCATCGTCGAGTTCGGCAATCAGATAGGTTTGGCCCGAACCTGCCGCGATCAGAACATTGGAATCGTAATTGTAATCGGTCACATCGGCGATACCGACGCGGATCGTGTTCACTTCGCCCGAATTGACGGGCATGTTCAGCGTCAGGGTGACCGTAAACCCGTCCATTTCGGTGTTGTATTGGTCACCGGTGTTGTCGACGTATAGGTTTTCTTGGCTGGTGCCGCTTACGTTTGAAACGGATGTGGACCCGTCCCCAACCGTGATCGGAATATGTTCGCCGTTAACCCAAACGCCCACAACGTCGTTGAACACCGACCCTGCGTATTCAGGGTATTCATCCGAACTGAACACAAAGCTTAGGGTCATGACGTCGCCATCAGGGACGAAAGACACATCAATCCAGCTGGCGTCGTAAGTGGTCGTGCCCGCGACTTCGTTAAAATCGGCGTTGTTATTTACACCGTTTGTGTTGCCGGATGTGTTCGTGGATGTGTTGGATTGCCAACGGTTGCTAGTGGTAAAGGACGCGGCATAACCGGTCGACAGGATCACACCTGTGTCCGACGGAGCCACACCGCCCGTCAAATCGCCGTTCGTATAGATTGCCGAAGAATTGTTATCTCCGGTGTACGATGCCGATACAACTGTGACGCCATCGCCGAAAATGGTTTCGGCCATCTCCATCGCAGATGCATTGGTATCGTAGCCTATCTCGCGTCCACGTACCATTTTTATGCCTCAGCCCCAGCCAAGGTCAGCGCAGATTCGGTCGGTCTTTGCCGACTTCACTATATATTGTGGCTATTCCTGCTCGCCACGGACCATATATGGTCTGCCCTGCCTCGGGTCATTCTTATGGGTACAAGTTATGATCCGTTTGAGAATTTTGTTAACCTTTTTGGGCGTTTGGCTCCCCATGTGGCGAAACTGTGTTCAAATCGCCACATTGTGATTGATTGCATCGGGGCCGCGGCTTGGGTACGCCTAAGTCAAAGGAGACCCCAATGAAATATACCGATCCTGTCGATCTGACCGCCCGTTTGGTGCGCTGTAATTCCGTGACTCCGGCCGAAGGCGGCGCATTGGTCCTGCTGCAAAATGAACTCGAGGCTGCTGGTTTTGAATGCACCCGCGTCGACCGCGAGGGAATCGCGAATCTATACGCGCGCTGGGGTCGCAAGGGCGCAAACCGCACATTTGGGTTTAACGGACACACCGATGTTGTGCCTGTCGGAAACATCGACGACTGGACGACCGACCCGTTCGGGGCCGAGATCAAAGATGGCATCATGTACGGACGCGGCACGACCGATATGAAATCGGGCGTTGCGGCTTTTGTCGCGGCGGCGATCGACCATGTGCGCGAAACGCCCCCCGATGGCGCGATTGCGATTGCCATCACAGGCGACGAAGAGGCGGACGCCGAACACGGCACCATCGCGCTGCTGGATTGGATGGATAAACAGGGCGAGGCGATGTCGGTCTGTCTGGTGGGTGAACCGACCTGCCCGAATGAAATGGGCGAGATGATGAAAATCGGCCGCCGTGGGTCCATCACCGCATGGTTCACGATTGCGGGCGTTCAGGGCCACGCGGCCTATCCGCATCGGGCCAATAACCCACTGCCCGCAATGGCGCGTTTGGTCGATCGCATGTCCAGCCACGAATTGGACCAGGGCACCGATCATTTCGATGCGTCCACGCTGGCCTTTGTGACGGTGGACACAGGCAACCCCGCCACCAACGTCATTCCGGCCGAGGTAAAGGCGACCGTGAACATCCGATTTAACGATCTGCATACGGGCGCGTCGTTGAAACAATGGATCCACGAACAGGCCGATAGCGTTGCGCAGGAATTCGGGCTGCAAATTGCCGTCAAAGTGAAATGTTCCGGCGAAAGCTTTGTCACGCCTCCGGGGGAATTGTCGGATTTGGTCGCCAAATCCGTGCAGGCGGTGACAGGACGTACACCAGAACTGTCGACCTCGGGCGGGACGTCGGATGCGCGTTTTGTGAAAAACCACTGCCCCGTTGTGGAATTCGGTCTGGTCGGCAAAACCATGCACCAAGTCGACGAACGCGTAGAGGTCGAACAAATCAACCAGCTGAAAACCATCTATTCGCGCGTTTTGGCCGATTATTTCGGTCATCAGGCCTAATTTTCCAGCGTGCGCTTTGCCCTGCCAAATGGTAGGGCAAAGATATGACTCGTATCCCGTCCAAAGAGGAAATCCTTGAATGGATTTCCCAGAACCCGACCCTCGCCGCGAAACGCGATATTGCCAAAGCCTTTGGGATCAAAGGCTCTGCGCGGATCGATTTGAAACGCGTGCTGCGCGAAATGGAATCCGACGGGACGCTGACCAAACGCAAATCTTCCCGCGCCGACCGCGAAGGATTGCCGCCCGTGGGCGTGTTGCAGATCGTTGATCCCGATCACAACGGTGATCTGTGGTGCCGCGCGATTGAATGGCGGGGCAAAGGCAACGCGCCGCGCATCCTGTTGATCCAGCGCGACAGCGACCCTGCCGTTGCGCCGGGCGACCGTATCTTGGGCAAACTGACCCAAGCGAACGGTGAAGATTACGATTACACCGCGCGCATCATCCGCCAGATTGGCCATAATCCGCAGCGCATCGTCGGTATTTTCCGCCAAGGCCACGAAGGCGGGCGGATCATGCCCATCGACAAAAAGAACGACAAACAATGGATCGTGCCCGCAGGCGCGGTGCATGGCGCCAAAGACGGCGAATTGGTCGAGGCCGAACAGTCCGGTCCAAAGGGCCGCATGGGCCTACCCAAGGCGCGTATCGTCGAACGTCTGGGCGATCCAACCGCGCCCAAGGCTGTCAGCCTGATCGCCATCCACCAGCACGGTATCCCAGATGCGTTTCCTGATGATGTGATCAAAGAGGCGGACAACGCCAAACCAGCAGGCCTAAAGGGCCGCACCGATCTGCGCCATCTGCCGCTGTTGACCATCGACCCCGCCGATGCCCGCGACCGCGATGACGCCGTTCTGGCGATCCCTGATGAGGACCCGAAAAACACAGGCGGGTTCCTGCTGTGGGTCGCGATTGCGGATGTCGCCCATTACGTCCGCCCGAATTCGGCATTGGACCGCGAGGCGCGTAAACGCGGCAACTCTAGCTATTTCCCTGACCGCGTTGTGCCGATGCTGCCCGACCGTCTGTCAGGCGATCTGTGTTCCCTACACGAAGACGTCCCGCGCGCCTGTATGGCCGTCGAGATGAAGATCGACGCCCAAGGTAACAAGATCAGTCACCGTTTTGTGCGCGGCCTGATGAAATCCATCGCGTCGCTTGCGTACGAAGATGTACAGGCGGCCATGGACGGTAATCCGGATGAACGGACCGAACCGCTGATCGAACCGATCCTGAAACCGCTATATGGCGCGTACGAGGCGTTGAAACGCGCCCGTGCCGTGCGTCAGCCGCTGGAATTGGACCTGCCTGAACGTCGGATCGTGCTGAACGACGAAGGCGAGGTGACATCGGTTGCGTTCAAAGAACGGTTCGACGCCCACAAATTGATCGAAGAATTCATGGTGCTGGCCAACGTCGCCGCGGCCGAGGAACTGATCAAACACAAGATGCCGCTGCTGTTCCGCGTGCACGAAGAACCCAGTCAGGAAAAACTGGAATCCCTGCGCGAGGTCGCTCAGGCCAGTGGTCTGAATTTGGCCAAAGGTCAGGTGCTGCAGACCCGTCACCTGAACCAGTTGCTGAAACAGGCGGCCAATTCGGATCAGTCCGAGCTGATTAACATGTCGACTCTGCGGTCGATGACGCAGGCCTATTATAATCCTGAAAACTTTGGCCACTTTGGTCTGGCGCTGCGCAACTATGCGCATTTCACGTCGCCCATCCGCCGTTATTCCGATCTGATCGTGCACCGCGCGCTGATCAAGGCGCATGGCTTTGGCGATGACGGCCTGTCGGATTGGGATATCGACATGTTGGACGCGACCGGCAAACAGATTTCCGATACAGAACGCCGTTCTATGCTGGCCGAACGTGATACGACCGACAGGTATCTGGCGGCGTTCATGTCCGACCGTGTTGGCACCGAATTACCGGGCCGTATCAGCGGCGTGCAGAAATTCGGCGTGTTCGTGAAATTGGACGAAACCGGCGCGGATGTGATGGTGCCGATCCGGTCTTTGGGGTCGGAATTTTTCCACTTTGACGCGGCCGCGATGGAATTGTTCGGCGAAAAATCGGGCACCGTGGTGCGCGTGGGTCAACGCGTGACGCTGAAATTGACCGAAGCGGCCCCAGTCACGGGCGGCATGGTTGGCGAAATCGTTACGATCGATGACCGCGCAATGCCCAAAGGCGGACGCGGCGGCAAACGCGGCCCTGCGCCACGGCGCAAGGCGGTAAGTTTCAAAAAGAAAGCCGCGAAAACAGCCCGCAAGGTCAAACGGACCCGCAAATAATCAGATTTGCGGGCCTAGCTCGGCCATAACCTGTTCATAGACCGCACGTTTGAACGGAACGATCGCGCCGACCACATCGGCGGGGTCAATCCATTTCCACGCCGCAAATTCGGGGTGTTCGGTCTGGATGTTGATCTGGTCATCCGTGCCGTTAAACCGCAGCAGGAACCATTTCTGTTCCTGACCTTTGTAGCGGCCTTTCCAGATGCTCGGCACCACGTCATGCGGCAAGTCATAGGCCACCCAGCCTTTGGTTTCGCCGCCAACGGTCACCAGATCGGGCGATACGCCGATTTCTTCGCCCAGTTCGCGTAATGCTGCCTGTTCAGGCTCTTCGCCTTTGTCGATGCCGCCTTGGGGCATTTGCCACGCGTCGGTGTCGCGGTCATTGCGTTGGCCGACGAAAACTTTGCCGTCTTTGTTAACCAGCATGACGCCGACGCAAGGACGATAGGGGAGTTTGGCGATGTCTTCGGGGGTCATTTTAGTCCAGTTTATGTTTTTTCGGTGCCATCAGGTCGGCCAGCATCAGCGCGACCGTTATCAAACTAGCATAAGCCAGCGGGCGACCGAAAGGCATGTGGATTTTAAACGAAAGCGCACCGTAAAATAGCGCCAGCGTTATCGGAATGAACCAAACGTATCTGGCTGGGACCACCAGAAACAGACCAATTGTGAACATAACGGTCGGGAACGGGCCGGTGCCAAAATAACCCATTTCATTGATTTCGCGGCCTTGCTGAAATCCCATAACAATGTAACCGACAAGACCGAAAATCATAATCAGCGCTCCGCAGATGCGCCTTGCTTTGTTGCCTGAATAATTAGGTTTGCTGATCGCCATTATGAACGCTTGCGCCGTGAAGATGACCAGATTCACGTATGCCATGTAATGGTAGTTGCCGAAAAACAGCCCAAAGAAAACGACGCCGACCATCAACCATCCGGTTGCAGCGACGTAATACGAAATCCGGTACATATCCAAAAGCGAAGCGATCAGGGCGATCAGGCCAAGCGTGGTAAACACCAACGGCAAAGGCCAAATGACGTCATTGTAGACATCCAATTGATCTCGGACACGGGCCAGCAGTTCGTCATCCATGGTGTTCCTCCTTTCGGCTGCTACACCATGAATGACAAACAGAATTTTTCAACCGTCGAAACTGATCAGTTCTGCGGGCCGAGTGCGCCCAATCCGCGCAGAATGTCGATTGCATAGGCCAGTTGATAATCATCTTCACGAAGCGCGGCTGTCGCCTCTGCGCGGGCTGCGTCCTCTTCGATCTGGCGAATTTCATCTTCGGTCAGGCTGTCGTTGTCCAGTGCGCCGCGCAGATCAGCTTCGGAACGGAAGACGAAACCTTCTTCTTCGGTTTCTTCGTCGTTCCGTGGGATCGGCTGTTCGACGATAATGTCAGGCTGAATACCCAGAGCCTGAATCGAGCGCCCCGACGGCGTGTAATAGCGGGCCGTGGTCAGGCGCATCGCGCCATCACCACGCAGCGGCATGACTGTCTGGACCGATCCTTTACCAAAGGATTTTGTGCCCACCACAATTGCGCGGCGGTGGTCTTGCAATGCGCCGGCAACGATTTCAGATGCGGATGCCGACCCGCCATTGATCAGAACGACAACAGGCAAACCGCCGGTAATATCGCCTTCTTCGGCGTTATAACGATCGGCGTCTGCTGTATTGCGACCACGCGTGGAAACGATTTCACCGGCATTCAGAAATGCGTCGGATACATAGATGGCTTGGTTCAACAAACCGCCGGGGTTGTTGCGCAGGTCCAGAATAACGCCATCGACATTTTCGACGCCGCCAGCCTCTTCGATTTGTTCTTGATAGCCTGCCACCAGATCGCTGATGGTCTGATCGCTAAAAGTTGCGATACGCAGCACAATGGCATCGCCTTCGGTACGGGCGCGCACAGCGGCCAGTTTGATGGTGTCGCGGATGATCGATACGTCGAAGGGTTCGGTTTCGCCTTCGCGGACGATGGTCACGATGATTTCGGATCCAACCGGGCCGCGCATCAGATCGACGGCGTCATCAAGCGTCAGACCCAGCAGGCTTTCGCCGTCCACATGCGTGATGTAGTCGCCCGCCAAAACGCCGGCTGCATCTGCCGGTGTGCCGTCCATTGGCGACACAACTTTGATCCAGCCTTCTTCTTGGGTGACTTCGATGCCCAATCCGCCGAATTCACCCGATGTCTGAATTCGCATATCCGCGGCGTCATCTGGCGACAAATAGCTGGAGTGCGGATCAAGCGAGGTCAGCATCCCGTCAATCGCAGCTTCGATCAGCGCGGCTTCGTCCACGGGTTCGACATATTGGGCGCGGATACGTTCAAAGATGTCACCGAACAGATCCAGCTGTTCATACACGGATGTGTTTTTTTCCGCCTCTTGCGCGATCAGGGGGCCTGCGAACTGCGTCGTGGCTAGAATGCCCAGAACGGTGCCAGTTGCAGCGGCAATTGCAAATTTCTTCATGTCGTACCTCATTCGATCGCGAACCACGTTGCGGGGTCTACCGGAGCTTGCCCTTCTCGCACCTCGAGATAAAGGGTCTCTGTAGCAGTTAAGCCCGCTCCGTTCTGCATTTCTGTCAAAATCTCATCAACTAATGGTGAGTCGCCGCCCATCATGCCGATTGGCGAACCTGCGGGCAGGATTTCACCGACATTGCCGAAAACTTCTGCCAGTCCCGCATAGATGAACAAAACGTCTGCTGCGGGTTCCACGATGACAACATTCCCATAATCTAATAATGGGCCGCGAAACCGTAGTGTGGCGGCCACTGGCGTGGTGACAATCACGCGCGGGCGGGCGGCAATCAACAGGCCTGGGCGGGAAATGCCTGCTAGGTCTTCTTCGTTGAAACCGCGTAGGACACGCCCCTGAACGGGTAGGGGCAATTCTCCGCGCTGGGATAATGCATCGGGCGATGCGACGTCCAATTCGGTGCCGATGGTGTCGTTCAATCCGCTGGCAAAAGCATCCAGCGTTTCCGCCGATGCGATCAGCAATGCGGTTTGAATGCTGTCTTCGGCAAAGCGTTGAGGCAAATCCGTGCGGTCCGAAATCGCAGCGCTTAAAGAGGCTCGCGCAGATTGGGCGCCGTTCAGGCCCTTGGTTAATGTATCTGCTGCGTTGTTCTGTAGATCGCGCAGGAATGCGACCTCTTCCAACTGGGCGCGTAGGGCGACGACTTCGTCCTGTAGGGCGGGGGTCACATCGGCCAAAATCATGCCCGACCGCGCGGTGCCTGTCGGTCCCGTCGGGTGCAACAGCAACACAGGCGAAGGCGCGCGGCCCATCGATTGCAGAACGCCCAATAGCTGCGCGATTTCATCTGATTTGGCGTTCAGCTCCAGCTCTAACGCTTCTTGGCGGACGGCGGCGCGGCGCAGGCCTTCGCGTAGGGCGATCAGGCCTTCCTCATAGGCTTTGACGGTTTCGGTCAATGCGGTCACGCGGTCGCGGGCGCTGCTGGCATTTTGCAGCTGGATGCTGGCGTCTTCGATCCGCTGAGCCGCTGCGACCGCAGCTTCGCCCGGGCTGGTTTGGGCCAACGCGGTGCTGGCCCAAATCATGGATATGAACGCAAAAGCGCGGATCATTTGGAGATCAGGCTTTCGCCGGTCATTTCCGCAGGCTTTTCCAGACCCATCAGATCCAGAATAGTCGGGGCCAGATCGGCCAGACGTCCGTTGCGCAGGGAAATACCATCAGGTCCGCCGAATACCGCAACAGGCACCAGATTGGTGGTGTGCGCGGTATGTGCGCCGCCCGTTTCAGGATCGACCATCATTTCGCAGTTGCCGTGATCCGCCGTAATCACCATCGCACCGCCTGCTTTTTCTAATGCAGCGACGACTTGGGTCAGGCCCTGATCGACCGCTTCGCACGCTTTGATAACCGCGTTCAGGTCGCCGGTGTGGCCGACCATGTCAGGGTTGGCATAGTTGGTGACGATCAGGTCGTAGCCTTTTTCGATCGCTTCGACGAATTTTTCTGTCACCTCTGCCGCCGACATTTCGGGCTGCAGGTCGTAGGTCGCGACCTTTGGCGATTTGGGCATATAGCGGTCTTCGCCTTCTTCGGGGTCTTCTTTGCCGCCGTTCAGGAAAAACGTGACATGCGGGTATTTTTCGGTTTCGGCCAGACGGAACTGGGTTTTGCCCTGTTTCGCGACCCAAGCGCCCAGCGTGTTTTCGATTTTCCGTTTCGGGAAAACGATGTCGTACCATTGGTTGTGGGCTTCGGAATATTGAACCATGCCCAGCAGAGCCGCGAATGGAGGCATCGCGCCGCGATCAAATTCAGCAAAATCAGGGTTGCCCAATGCCGCCAAAATTTCGCGAGCGCGGTCCGCGCGGAAATTCAGGCAGAACAGGCCGTCACCGTCCGTCACGCCAGCATAATCGCCGATAACGGTGGCTTTGATGAATTCGTCCAGTTCGTCGCGGGCATAACCTGCGGCGACGGCATCGGTCGCTGTGTCAGCGGTGAAATCCGCCTTGGCGTTTGCGATGGCATCATAGGCGGTCGATACGCGTTCCCAACGGTTGTCGCGGTCCAGCGCAAAATAGCGGCCCGTCACCGTACCGATTTTTACGCCCTCTGGCAGGCGTGCAACCAGATCAGCCATATAGCTATCTGCCGATTTCGGCGCGACGTCGCGGCCATCGGTGATCGCATGCAGAACGACAGGGACGCCCGCGTCGGTCATCACCTTGGCCGCGGCCAGAACGTGTTCGATGTGACCATGCACGCCGCCATCGGAAATCACGCCCATCAGATGCGCACGGCCACCGGTTTCTTTCATCTTTGCGATGAATTTCACGATGGCATCGGTGTTGCCGAAACTGCCGTCTTCGATCGCCAGATCGATCTGGCCCAGATCCATTGCCACAACGCGGCCTGCGCCGATGTTTGTGTGGCCAACCTCGGAATTGCCCATTTGTCCGCTGGGCAGGCCCACGTCAGGGCCGTGGGTGATCAGCTCTGCCGTTGGGCATTCCGACATAATGCGGTCAAATGTTGGGGTATTCGCCAGCGCGGGGCCGTTCGCAGAGGTATCTGCGTTTTTGCCCCAGCCATCCAGAATGCACAAAACAACGGGTTTGGGTTGGCTCATGGTCTGCTCCTCTTTGTCGGTATCTACTTAACGATGACCGCAAGGCAGGAACAGCCCCACTAACCCAATTGGTGCGAAAATCCGCTACCCCGCGCCGATTAATGCGCCTGCTGCGAAAACCAACGCACCGCCCAGAACGACTTGGAACGTGGCGCGCAGGAACGGGGTCTGCATATAGCGGTTTTGAATCCAGACGATGGCCCATAATTCGACGAACACAACAACAAACGCGATGATCGTTGCGGTCCAGAAATGCGGGATCAAATAGGGCAGCGCGTGGCCCAACCCGCCCAAAGCCGTCATGACGCCCGCCGCAATGCCGCGTTTCACGGGCGATCCGCGGCCCGACAGTTGCCCGTCGTCTGATGCGGCTTCGGTAAAGCCCATTGATATACCTGCGCCGATGGATGCGGCCAGACCAACAAGGAACGTTGTATGCGGGTCTTGGGTCGCGAAAGCGGTGGCGAAGATCGGGGCCAATGTGGACACAGACCCATCCATCAGACCCGCCAAACCAGGCTGCACCCATGTCAGCAGAAACTGGCGGTGTGCGGTGTCGGCTTCGGTGTCTTTGGCGTCATCGCTTAGGTGGGTTTCGGCCAAATCTTCGGCGGTGTGGGCGTGGGAGGCTTCGGCGGCGGCCAGATCGCCCAGCAATTTCCGCGTGCCCGCGTCCGAGGTTTTTTTCGCAGCGGCCAGATAAAACCGTTCAGCGTCCTGTTCCATTGCTGTGGCTTCGGTACGGATGCGGTCGATGCCCAGATTTTCGATCAGCCAAACGGGGGACCGATTGTAATAGCCCGCCACATGTTCGCGGCGGATCAGCGGGATCACATCGCCAAAGCGGCGGCTGTGTTCGTCGATCAGGCGTTGGCGGTGGGTGTCCTCTTCGGCAGCCATGCCGTCGAATACAGCGGCGGTCGATGGGTAATCGACGCGCAGCCGTTCGGCGTAGCTGCGGTAAATGCGGGCATCGTCTTCTTCGGAAGATATGGCAAGAGCTAGGATTTCCTGCTCGCTCAGGTCAGAAAAACGGCGTTTGGCCGAAAGTTGTGGCAACATGGTTAGGCCTTTCTAGTCGGTGTTAACGTATGGCCTTTATTGCGGGTTGCAATGGGAACCTGATCTGCTGCGTCAAATTGAACTTTGATACGACTAAATGCGACTTTTGACACGCGAACAGGTTTGCCTATAATCAAGTTCTAATAGAGCGGAGTCGACATGGCAGACGGTGTTAACACGATCAAACGCGGACGTAAGTTTGATCAGGTTCTTGCGGGTGCGCAGCAAATTTTCCTGAAAGATGGATTTGATGGCGCCAGCGTGGATGACATCGCCAAAGCCGCTGGCGTATCCAAAGCGACTTTATACAGTTATTTCCCCGACAAACGTCTATTGTTCATGGAAGTCGCACGACGCGAATGCGAAGCCCAAGCTGACGCAGCCGAAGCGTTGGTGGATACGTCTCTGCCATTACGCGATATTTTGTTATTTGCAGGGCGTAGCATGATCGGCGCGATGAGCCGACAGTTCAACGTTCGCATGTACCGCATGTGTGTCGCTGAATCCGAACGTTTCCCGCAGGTCGGTGAACTATTCTATGAATTCGGTCCCGCATTGGTGCGCGAACGGATTGGATTTTTTCTGCGGATGTTCACAGAAAACGGGCAGCTAAAAATCGAAGATTTCGATTTGGCATCGGATCAATTTCTACAGCTGTGCCGTGTCGATCTGATGGATCGGGCGCTGTTTAGATTGGAAACCGATTTTCCCGCCGTTGATGTCGACCATGTTGTAAACAGCGCGGTCGATATGTTTTTGGCGCGCTATGGCGCAGAAAAATAGGCCCCCGCGCATCGCAGGGGCCCATTTCAATTAGTACAAAACAACCGAACGAATGGATTCGCCCGAGTGCATCAGGTCGAATGCTTCGTTGATTTTTTCCAGTGGCATGGTGTGCGTGATCATCGGATCGATTTCGATTTTGCCATCCATGTACCAGTCCACGAATTTCGGCACGTCGGTGCGGCCTTTGGCGCCGCCGAAAGCGGTCCCTTTCCAGACGCGGCCAGTGACCAACTGGAATGGGCGGGTGCTGATTTCGGCGCCAGCAGGTGCCACGCCGATGATCACGGACACACCCCAACCGCGGTGCGAACATTCCAACGCGTCACGCATGACTTTGACGTTGCCTGTCGCGTCGAACGAATAATCTACGCCGCCGATCTGGTCTGCGCCGATTTTGGTCAGGTTCACGATCTCTTCGACAACGGTGCCGCTGATTTTGGACGGGTTGACGAAATGGGTCATGCCGAACTTGCGGGCCATTTCTTCTTTGTCGTCGTTCAGATCAACGCCGATGATCATATCAGCGCCAGCCATGCGCAGGCCCTGAATAACGTTCAGACCGATGCCGCCCAGACCGAACACCGCAGCGGTCGATCCGATTTCAACGCCAGCCGTATTGATCACAGCGCCAATGCCCGTGGTCACGCCGCAGCCGATGTAACAGATTTTGTCGAACGGCGCGTCGTCACGCACCTTTGCCAGCGCGATTTCAGGCATCACGGTGTGGTTCGCAAAGGTCGAACAGCCCATGTAGTGATAGATCGGGGTGCCATCCAGCATCGAAAAACGGGTGGTGCCGTCCGGCATCAGGCCTTGGCCTTGGGTGTTGCGGATCGCAGTACACAGGTTGGTTTTGCCCGACAGGCAGGACGGGCATTCACGGCATTCTGGCGTATATAGCGGAATAACGTGATCGCCGGGTTTCAGCGTGGTGACACCTTCGCCGACTTCTAGAACAATCCCTGCGCCTTCGTGGCCTAGGATCGAAGGAAACAGACCTTCGGGGTCGGCGCCGGAACGGGTGAATTCATCCGTGTGGCAAACGCCAGTGGCTTTGACCTCGATCAGGACTTCGCCAGCTTTGGGGCCTTCTAGGTTGACCTCCATAATTTCAAGCGGTTTGCCTGCCTCGACGGCGACGGCTGCTTTGGTACGCATAACAAAATTCCTCCCTAAATAATTGGGTGCAGGTTGGACCAAGGTCGTATTCAATGCAACTAAACTCACACGTGTTTGACCTGTCTTTTTAATCGCGGCACTCTGGGGGCTGAATGCGGCGCAAAGGATGAATTAGAATGACACAAATCCGCTGGATTATTGCACTTTTCGCGCTGGGGTTGGCGGGATGTCTAAAACCCGAACCAGAGCTTGCGCGGCTGCCCGATACCGCTGCGGACACCTGCCGCGGCGCACAATACGCCGCATTGTTGGATCGCGATCAAACAGCATTGGAACGCGTTTTGATTATGCGCCAAATCCGTATCATCCGGCCCGGTGATGTGGTGACGATGGATTATCGGGCCGAACGCATCAATTTCGCGATCGACGAACAGGGCAAAATTTCGCGGATTTATTGTGGTTAAGTGATAGCTCCACGCTGCTATGTCGTGGAGCTATCCTTAACTTCAAGGCTGCCTGACGCACTGGGTGGGGGCAATAACAACGCCAGTCAATTACACCTTGTGATGTTAGGATTGCGTACAGCTTGGGCGGTAACTCGACGGTCGCGGGGCAATTCATCGGTGATTTTGGGGCAAAACAAAGGCGCTATTGATTTGTGATCCGTTTAGCGCACATCATTGGTTATGACAGCTTACACACCGACTCCATTTCCGCGCCCTGACGAAAAGGTTGCGTTCCACCGGACAGAGTTGAACGTGATCATGGGCCTTTATGGTCGCTTTGTCGCCGCGGGCGAATGGCGTGACTATGGTATTTCCAGCCTAAAGGACGCCGCCATTTTCGCCGCCTTTAAACGCACGGCAGAAAACCCGCATTTCCGCATCGAAAAACGTCCCAAGCTGCGCATGAGGCAGGGGCAATATGCCGTCATCGGTGCCGAAGGTCAGGTGCTGAAACGCGGTAATGATCTGCGTCAGGTTCTGACCGTTTTGGAACGTAAATTGATCCGTATCGTTGATTAGGGACGGCGATGATGGATCGGTTGGCCCATACGGTTAAATCCGGTTTCTATGGTTTCTACCGTAACTGCCATGTGGTGCGCATTGGCATGGACAATCTGTGTTGAATCCACAGCCATGGCCACATGACCAGGCCAGAAAAACAGATCACCAGACTGTGGTGGTGTGTTTGGGGGCAGCAAAGTGCCGACTTCATCCCGCTGCATATCGCTGTCGCCTGGGCAGTCGATTCCGCAGCCCATCAGCGCCATTTGCACCAGTCCGGAACAGTCTATTCCGTCGGCAGAGTTACCCCCCCAAAGGTAAGGCACCCCCACAAATTTCAGAGCCTGTTGGGCCGGAATAGTGTCTAAATGATCAACCTCTGCTAACATCTGTTCAGGCACAAAACCAAGCGGCGTTTTGACCATTTTGTTATCTGTTCCAAATACGGGCAGTTGGGCCCCATAACTGATGCGGCACAGGTCGGTGGATTTAATGTCGGCATCGCGAAAGGCGTGCGTGACGGGCGCAATCACGCGATGCGTCGCCATCCAAGTTGGCGACAGTTGGGTCTGTTGCAAATAGCCCACGTAACCATCGCGCAGGGACTGGACGAAATGCATCGACCCGACCGTGTCATACACCATGACTGGGGTCCCTGCGATCAGTTGGCGGTCCCTTTTGCCGTCTGGGGCATCCAACAGATCTGCAACAGGCACGGACACCCAAGCAGGTGATCCATCGACATAATGGTCCGCCTCGACCATGCCTTTCAGAGCGGTCGCGGCGACCCGTCCGTTCGCGGCTGTGCGACGGCGATCCATTATAGGGACAGGATGGTTGGCAATGCGCGCAGCAGGGCCCGCGCGCCTTGACCTGCGCCGCCTTTGGGGCGGGCGGGAGCGGGGCTGGGTTGCCATCCGTAAATGTCGAAATGGGCATAAGGCGCGTCCGCAAAACGACGCAAGAACAAGGCAGCAGTGATGGATCCAGCCATGCCGCCAGATGGTGCGTTATCCAAATCGGCGATCCCCGGTTCGATCATGGATTCATAGGGGGCGTGGAACGGCATGCGCCAGACGGGATCGGCCCCTTTGATTGCGCCTGATTGTATGGCGGCGGCAATGTCATCATTGTCGACATAAAACGGCGCGAGGTCCGGCCCCACCGCCACACGCGCGGCGCCTGTTAGGGTCGCCATGGAAATCATCAGGTCGGGGTTTTCTTCGCTGGCATAGGCCAGTGCGTCCGCCAGAACCAAACGACCTTCGGCGTCGGTGTTGTTGATTTCGACAGTCAGGCCTTTGCGGCTGGTTAAAATATCTTGGGGGCGGAAAGCCGATCCGTCGATCGAATTTTCGACCGCGGGGATCAGAACCCGCAGCTGAACCGGCATCTGCGTTGCCATGATCATGTGGGCCAATCCCAATACGGTTGCTGCGCCGCCCATGTCCTTTTTCATCAGGCCCATGGATGCGCCGGGCTTGATATTCAATCCGCCGGTGTCGAAACACACGCCTTTACCGACCAGAGTCAGTTTCGGCCCCGATCCGCCCCATTTGATGTCGATCAGGCGCGGGGCGCGTGATGACGCGCGGCCAACCGTGTGGATCAGAGGAAAGTTTTCATCAAGCAGCGTGTTCCCTGCAATTACGTGGATGGTCGCGTTATGCGTATCTGCCAATGCGCGTGCTGCGTTTTCCAATTCTTGCGGGCCCATATCGGACGCAGGTGTATTAATCAGATCGCGGGTCAGGAATTCACCGTTGACCATGGCGTCCAGAAGGACGTCATCAATGCCTTCGGGTGTTTGTAGTGTCGCTGCCATCGGGGATTGTGCGCGGTACCGGTCAAACCGATAGGATTCCAAACGCCAGGCCATGGCTGCTTCGAACAACGCGTCGCCGGTTAGGCCCTGCAGCTGGTATTCACCCTTTGGCAACTTGGCTGCGGCTGTTGCAATTTGAAAACGCTGCCGTTCCGCGGATTGGGGCGATCCTGCGCCCAACAGGGCCATGGAGATATTTCCATTCGCGTCAGGGACGGTAACGCATTCCCCTGCTTTGCCACTGAAACCTTGGGTCATGGCCCAACGCGCCGCCATCGGCGGCAGGTTTTCCGCAACATGTGGCCAGTCAGTTTGATTGACGACGCGTGCGGGGATGGCAGTGTTCTGTGTGGTGTCGGTCATGATGGCCTCTGTTCATTTGCCAACACACTAGCCTGCCTGTGCCGCGCCGCAAGGTGGTCAGATCAGTCAAACTGTTCCAGCTCATCATGCGCGTGGGCGATCAATCGCTGACACCGCGCGATCAACGCAGCCAGCGCGGTGCAATCCGCAATGTCGGCGCAGCGCGCAATCTGGGTCGCGACGAACGCGATTTCAGGCAACGACAGTTTTTCGGCGACATCGCTGATATGGGTCGCCATCGGCGCAATCATTGAAAAGTCGCTTTTGTGGAAATGATCAAAGATGTCGGCGACCTGTTCTTTTATCAGATGGATCAAGGTCAGCGCGCCACTGGCGCTCGCCAGATAGGAAAGAGAGCTGCTAAGGGCAAAATGATCGACTTGCGGCCCAACGGGCGGCGACAAACGTATGATTGCGCTTTGGCGGTGGATCGGGTCCAGTTTTTGGGGCTGTAAATCTGTCATGACTGCAAAATACCCGCCCGCTGCTAGCGATATCTTTATGCGAAACGCAATTATCACTCGAAATTAGGGCAAATTAGCCCTAACTAGTCGAAAGTTTATCGAGAGGAGACATTATGAAAGCCGCACGACCGTTGCCCGAATATCTCGTCCGCCGGTATCAGGGATGGAAGGCGACGACCTATGCCGACAACCGCGCATGGTACCGCACATTGGCCACCGAAGGTCAGCACCCCCGCGCGATGGTCATTTCATGCTGTGATAGCCGCGTTCACGTCACATCGATTTTTGGTGCGGATTCGGGCGAGTTTTTCATCCACCGTAACATTGCGAACCTTGTCCCGCCATATAACCCAGATGGCGATCACCACGGCACATCGGCGGCGCTGGAATATGCTGTGACTGCGTTGAAAGTCGCACATATCATCATTTTGGGCCATTCGTCCTGTGGCGGTGTGGCGGGCTGTAATGCGATGTGCAGCGGCCAAGCCCCAGAACTGGAAAGCAAAACATCGTTTGTTGGGACATGGCTGAACATCTTGCGCCCAGGGTACGAACGTGTCGCGGATCTGCCCGATGATAAACGCGTTGCTGCCTTGGAAAAAGAGGCGGTTCTGGTCAGTCTGGAAAACCTGTCGACCTTCCCATTCGTCAAAGACGCGATGAACAATGGCACGCTGAGCATTCACGGCCTGTGGAATAACATCGGCGAAGGCACATTGGATATGTACGACGCGGGCGAAGGTAAATTCGTTCAAATCTAAAATAGAAAAGGGACGGCGCAAATTGCCGTCCCTTTTCCGTTCAACGTGAGTGGCGTTGTTACTGAAACTTATGCTGCCAGTTGTGGGCGATTTGCAGCGGTACGGCGCGATAATCCGCGGCGATAACGACCCAAAAGAGCCGCGCGACGACCCAAGCGGGCTTTGGTTGCAAGACACATGTTGCCGATCCTTATTGCGGGGGCCACCTATGATGCGATTCCAACTCTTTTGCGAACAGTTGGCAGATCTCGTCGCGGGTTACCCGTTTTTGTTTTTTGGGCCAACGCGATGCTGACCGTTTTGTTGCGGACGCTTTGCGCCACCAAGCTACAATGGTCATGGATACATCCATTCCAAAGGGCCTTCGGGGGCAAGGCGGGTTACTGTTGTGGCCTTACGGTTGTCGGTGTCTTTTGCGGATTGGGACACAAAAGACACCGAACCGAGGAAGGTTAGTCGAGCTAATTACGGAGCCGATGGATTGGGACATCGTTTCCGTATGTTCACACTACCTGAACGGGATTAGTTGAATCACCTGCCCGCATGAAGAGTTTCAGCGTCTTGGCGTATGGCGATCCTATCCTTTGGTATGGTCCGGCTATCGTAAAATCGGGCTGTCTGTGGGGTCGCTGGGCGTTTTTCGCATGAACCCTACGCGACCAAGATTGCGGATGGGACTGTTCAGGCCTGAAAGAATCAGAATTTTGGCTGGTTCGGACGTGGACGGCGGCGTTGGCCGAACGAGTCGCTAAAGATGTTGCTTTCTTTTTCGCGAACGCCTGAAACAGCGGAAACGCGTCCTTTGCGGGCTTTGTTCATCAGATCGTGCATGGTCGGTTCCTTTCGTTAGCGGTGGTGGTGGCATTGCACGGCAGCTGTGCGAAATGCCGGATCAAAGGTAGACCATCCAAAATCGTTGCGTTCGGCCGCGCGGTGTCGAATGCGATCGGCAAAGACCGAAGCCGGTTTAGGCGAAGTGCGATTGTGGACTTTGTTCATTGTTCTACCCCTTACGTGTAGGCGGCTTACGCCCAATGCCACATAGCTGGCATTTTTGTTGCAGACCGACATGACCCCCGTCTCATCAAGCTCTGCAAAAACAGTGTAGCGCGATACGGGTCGGTATTTTTGCCGATTAAAGGATGATTCAAAATTGCTTTGGGGCTGCGACACACGCTTTTGGATATTCGTCAGGCGAACATCCGAGACAAAAAATTATTCTAAAGGGGGTATAAAATGAATCGCGATTTTGTCGGTGGGGTTCGGCGCATGGGGTGCTGGGGGAATCATTATGGCATCGATTATATGCCTTTGATTTCCGCCGCCACGTCACAAAAAAAGGCCAACCCGAATAGGTTGGCCTTTGTAATCTTATGGTTAGGTCGATCAGCCTTTTTTCAGGCAGCGCTGGCCCAGAACTTCGGCGATCTGAACAGCGTTCAGTGCCGCGCCTTTGCGCAGGTTGTCCGAAACGCACCACAGGTTGATGCCGTTTTCGACAGTCACGTCCTGACGGATGCGGCTGATAAAGGTCGCGTAATCGCCAACGCATTCAACAGGGGTCACATAGCCGCCGTTTTCGCGTTTATCGATGACCATGATACCTGGAGCTTCGCGCAGGATGTCGCGGGCTTCGTCTTCGTCCAGGAAATCTTCGAATTCGATGTTGATCGATTCCGAGTGGCCGACGAATACAGGAACGCGAACGCAGGTTGCCGTAACCTTGATCGACGGATCGACGATCTTTTTGGTTTCGGTGATCATTTTCCATTCTTCTTTAGTGTCGCCGCTGTCCATGAACACGTCGATGTGCGGGATCACGTTGAATGCGATCTGTTTCGGATAGACGTTTGGTGCCTTTTCCTGACCTGGCACATACATGCCTTTGGTCTGATCCCATAGTTCGTCAATGGCTTCTTTGCCGGAACCGGATACCGACTGGTAGGTCGATACAACAACGCGTTTGATTTTCGCGCGGTCGTGCAGCGGTTTCAGGGCAACAACCATCTGTGCGGTCGAACAGTTCGGGTTCGCGATGATGTTTTTCTTGGTGTAACCGTCGATGGCTGCTGCGTTCACTTCTGGAACGATCAGCGGCACGTCTGGGTCATAGCGGTACAGCGACGAGTTATCGATCACCACGCAGCCAGCTTTGGCAGCGATAGGCGCGTATTTTTTGGTCGCGTCCGAACCGACAGCGAACAGGGCCATATCCCAGCCCGAAAAATCGAACGTATCCAGATCTTCGGTCTTTAGGGTTTTGTCGCCAAAGCTAACTTCGGTGCCTAGCGATTTACGGCTAGCCAGCGCAGCGATCTTTTCGACCGGAAACTCGCGCTCAGCGAGGATGTTCAGCATTTCGCGGCCCACGTTGCCCGTGGCACCAACGACGACGACATTGTAGCCCATTGGCTTCTCCTTCGGTTTGACGGAGCGGGCTATAGACCCAAAGGCCCCCAAGGGGAAGGGGGCAGGGGCTGCCCGCCTTGTTTTATTGCGCTGAAACGGCGTTTTCGCGCTGTTTTACCGTGTTTTCCCATGCCTCTTTGGAAATGGTGTAACATTTCCAGTCTTCGGGGGCGGTTCCCATCAGGCCCAGCGACGCATCATAGCGCCATACAGCGCCCAATTTGCCTGTGCCTTTTTGCGACCGGATGTTCGATGGCGCGATGTGGAACCAGACTTCATCGAAATCTTTGAACGCGTGTTCCAGCATCAGGCGTTTGAACGCGTAATTGGTATCGCCGCCCCAGAATTTGCAATCGATGAATGTATAGCCGATGCAGATGCTGTTTTCGACGTCTGGCGCGGGATAATAGCGCGAACAGCCGATCACGGTGCCTGCGTCGTTGCGCAACACAACGGTTTGTTTGCTGGACAGGTTATCGTCGAAATAGGCGTCGAAATTGGGGCGTTTGTGACGCGTGGTGGCGGGGTGGCCCGCCCACGTCACGGGGTCTGATGCGGCTTGATACAGCGCTTCGCGGTCTTCTTCGCGCAGGGGATCAATGCGATATCCATATCCTACGATGCTGGGCTGCGTGTCAAAAGTCATAACGTCACCAATCTGATCCAATCGGTGACGTTATGTCGTGCAACCATAGGGATGTCAAAGAGCGCGGCTGTGCCGACCTTCGGGCATCGAATAGGCGTCGATTTTCTGGGCACACAGGCGGGCAATCAGGCGGGCATTGCTGTTTAGCTGGATGATATTGTCCCGCATCGTCATCTGGTCGTGGAATTGCGTGCGCATGTCGCTGGTCATTTCCAGCAGGTCATCAACCGCACGGCCATGCGCCGATGCCAGAGTGTTCAGGTCCAGACGGAAATCACACATCAGCCGTTCGATCATATCGCTGCGCAGCAGATCGTCATTCGTCATCGCATGAGCGCGAGAGGTCGCGATCTGACCGGTTTCGATCATCGTCGCGTATTTTGACGATGCGGATTCGTTTTGTGCGAACCCTTGGGGGAAACGCGAAATGGCCGAAGCCCCAAGCCCGATCAGAACCGGCGCGGTGTCATCTGTGTAGCCTTGGAAATTGCGGTGCATGCGGCCCTGCTGCGCAGCTTTGTACAGGCTATCGGATGGGCGGGCGTAGTGATCGATGCCGATTTCTTTGTATCCGTCCCACATGAATAATTCGCGGGCGGTATCGAACAGCACCAGCCGCGTTTCCGCGTCTGGCAAGGCGTCCGCAGGGATCAGCGCCTGACGTTTCGCCATCCACGGCACATGGGCATATCCATACAGCGCCACGCGGTCAGGGTTTAGCGACAGCACCCGCTGAACAGAATCCGAAATGCGTTCTTTGGTCTGGAACGGCAGACCGTACAGAATATCCATATTCACAGAATGCACGCGGGCGCGGCGCAGCATCGCCACAACGTCGCGCGTTTGTTCGAAACTTTGATCGCGGCCAATGGATTTTTGCACGATAGGGTCGAAATCCTGCACACCGATAGACGCGCGTGTCATACCAATCGCGGCCAATGCATCAATGCGGGCTTGGTCTACTTCGGTCGGGTCAATTTCAACCGAAAATTCCAGATCATCCGCCAGAGGGCGGAACGTGTTCACCATTCGGCCGACTTCGGCGATCAGATGCGGGGGCAGGATCGTTGGTGTGCCGCCGCCCAGATGGATTTGGCTGATCGCGACGTCCTGCGGTAGGTGCTGATCAATCAGCGCCAGTTCCTGTTTCAGCAGTTTAACATAAGGCACCAGAGGGCGGTCTGTGGCCGTGCCTTGGGTGCGGCAGGCGCAGAACCAGCACAGGCGCCGACAATAGGGTACGTGTAGGTATAACGACACGCGGCCACCCGCAGGAACGGCGCGCAACCATTCGGCTGTCTGGTCGCCAAACGCGCCGGATTTGAAATGATTGGCGGGTGGATAGCTGGTGTAACGTGGCGCGCGGGCGTCAAATAGCCCCAATTCACGTAATCTTTCGCTGCTATTCATTGCCAATCCTTTCAAAAAACGGCTTATAGTGATTGCGAAATACATGATTTTGGTGGGGTTGTTTTTGCGATGGGTCAAATAGCAACAGATATTCATTGCGAAGAATGCCCAATTCGGCACCGCGCTGTTTGCGCCAAATGCGACGCCGACGAATTGGAAGTTCTGGAAAAGATCAAATACTACCGCAACTACGAAGCAGGTCAGGCGATCTGTTGGGCGGGCGACGACATGGAATTCGTCGCCTCGGTTGTGACGGGTGTTGCGTCTTTGACCCAAACAATGGAGGACGGCCGCACACAGATGGTTGGTCTGCTGCTACCGTCTGATTTCATTGGCCGCCCGGGCCGTAGTCAGTCGCCCTATGACATCACCGCAGTCAGCGACATCACCGTCTGTTGTTTCCGCCGTAAACCATTCGAAGAGCTGATGTACACCACTCCGCATGTGGCGGAGCGGTTGCTGGACATGACGCTGGATGAATTGGACGCAGCGCGGGAATGGATGCTGATTTTGGGTCGCAAAACGGCCCGCGAAAAAATCGCCAGCCTTTTGACCATCATCGCGCGCCGTGAATCGCAGATCGGGATGCAGCCGTTGTCGGGGCAGATCAACATCAACCTGCCTTTGACGCGCGAAGCGATGGCCGATTATCTGGGTTTGACGCTGGAAACAGTCAGTCGCCAGATTTCCGCGTTGAAAAAGGACGGAGTGATCCATCTAGACGGCAAACGCCGGTTTCGCGTCGAAGATTTTCAGGCCCTTGTCGCAGAAACCGGCGATGATACCGATGGCGGGATGATCGCTTAGCGCGTCATCAATAGCGGTAATTTTGTGGATTCTAAGGTGTCGCGTGTCGCGCCGCCCAACATGGCTTCGCGGAAACGCGAATGGCCATAGGCGCCCATGACGATCAATTCGACGCCATGTTCTGCGGCAAAACGATCAATCACGTCTGATACGCGCGGCAATGTGCGGGCCAAAATGGATACTTCTGCGCGCACGCCGTGCCGTGCCAACAACAGGCATACCGCACCGCCGGGGTCGGACCGTTCGGGCGAATGGCTGGGCGGATCGACCATCACGATATCAACGCGGTCCGCTGCCATCAGGACAGGCAAAGCCGCACGGATCGCGGCAAAGGCTTCGCTGCTTTCATTCCATGCAATCGCAACGCGGGAAAATGGTTCGCTGCCGATTGGTCCGTTTTCTGGCACGATCAAAACAGGCACGCCTGTGCCGAACAGCTCGGCCTCTAGAACGTTGACCTGAACGGGGCCGCGGCCAGCGCCATAGGGCTTTGTCGCCACGATCAAATCACTGTAGCGCGCGGTTCGTGCGACCATGGTTTCCACGCCCATTTGGGGCATAATCACAGATTCGACGCTAACGGACGGGCGCACGTTCGCAACCTGTTCACGGGCCCATTTTTCCAAACTGTCCGCTTGGGTGCGGGCTTCTTTCGCGCCGACTTCGATCAGGGCCGCGCCGCCGCCAGCGGGGATCGCATCATAGCGGGCAGGGTCGATTCCAACGCAGGTGACATTCACATGCGCGTCGGTTCGATCGGCAATATTTATTGCAGTTTCCAACGCGTTCGCATCGGCTGCGCTGTCCGTGATGATCACGGCAATAGTTTTATATGTCATGGCGTTCTCCTTCGTTGGAACACGGCCCAGGCAGGGCCCAGCCAGTGATAAAAGAGGTAGCAGAGCAATTGGCCGATCGTATTGACATGGATCAAGGCAAGACGGTCACCAGAATGTGAAACCACAATCAAAGCAAACCGGCCTGCGCGAATCCGTGCGGGCAATAAAGAGGGAACGCGAAGAGATGTGGGATTGGGTTAAGATTATAGCATTCGGGGTCATTGCCCTGTTTGCTGCGATTGCCGCGAATTTCGCGCGCGATCTGGCCTATCAGGTACACGCGCTGATTATTATGGCCGTTTCGACTGGCATGTTTATTTGGTCCGTTCGCAGCGCTGGCGAAGAAAAGCCAGCGGTCGAAACCGGATATATGGACGGCGTTGTGCGCTATGGCGTGATCGCAACGACGTTTTGGGGTTTGGCAGGGTTTCTGGTCGGGACGTTCATCGCGTTCCAGCTGGCGTTTCCTGCGTTGAACTTTGAATTTTTGCAGGGCTACGGCAACTTTGGCCGTTTGCGCCCCCTGCACACTTCGGCGGTTATTTTCGCCTTTGGTGGTAACGCGCTGATCGCAACATCGTTCTATATCGTGCAGCGTACATCGGCTGTGCGTCTGTGGGGCGGTAATTTGGCGTGGTTCGTGTTCTGGGGCTACAACCTGTTCATCGTTCTGGCGGCAACGGGGTACCTGATGGGTGCGACCCAGTCCAAAGAATACGCAGAACCAGAATGGTACGTTGACCTGTGGCTGACCATCGTTTGGGTTGCCTATCTGCTGGTATTCCTTGGCACGATCCTGAAACGCAAAGAGCCGCACATCTATGTTGCGAACTGGTTCTTCTTGTCGTTCATCGTGACCATCGCGATGCTGCACATCGTCAACAACCTGGTTGTCCCTGTATCGATCTTTGGTTCCCGTTCGGTTCAGGTCATGGCTGGTGTTCAGGACGCGATGACCCAGTGGTGGTATGGCCACAACGCTGTTGGTTTCTTCCTGACTGCGGGTTTCTTGGGCATGATGTACTACTTCGTGCCGAAACAAGCCGAACGTCCTGTCTATTCGTACAAACTGTCGATCATCCACTTTTGGGCGCTGATCTTCCTGTACATCTGGGCTGGTCCGCACCACCTGCACTACACCGCGCTGCCTGATTGGGCATCGACGCTGGGCATGGTGTTTTCGATCATCCTGTGGATGCCATCGTGGGGCGGTATGATCAACGGTCTGATGACCCTGTCGGGCGCATGGGACAAACTGCGCACGGACCCTGTGATCCGTATGATGGTGATCTCGATCGGTTTCTACGGCATGTCCACATTCGAAGGCCCGATGATGTCGATCCGCGCGGTGAATTCGCTGTCGCACTACACCGACTGGACCATTGGTCACGTACACTCGGGTGCGCTGGGCTGGAACGGTATGATCACCTTTGGTGCGCTGTATTTCTTGACGCCACGCCTGTGGAACCGCGATGGTCTGTATAGCCTGCGTCTGGTCAGCTGGCACTTCTGGCTCGCGACGATTGGTATCGTTCTGTACGCCGCATCCATGTGGGTCACCGGCATCATGGAAGGCCTGATGTGGCGCGAAGTCGACGCAAACGGTTTCCTAGTGAACACCTTTGCCGACACCGTTGCAGCAAAATTCCCAATGTATGTCGCACGCGGAATGGGCGGGGTTCTGTACCTGCTGGGCGCTGTGATCATGACCTATAACCTGTGGATGACAGCCTTTGGCAAAACAATGCCAAAAGCCGCTGCCGTCCCTGCAGAATAAGGAGTTAGGGACATGGGTATCCTTGACCACCATAAGGTTCTGGAAAAGAACGCAACCTTGCTGCTGGTTGGCGCGCTGGGCGTGGTAACCATCGGCGGGATCGTGGAAATCGCTCCGCTGTTCTATCTGGAAAACGTCATCGAGGATGTAGAGGGCGTGCGCCCCTACTCCCCTCTGGAACTGGCGGGCCGTGAAATCTACATCCGCGAAGGGTGCTACGTCTGTCACAGCCAGATGATCCGCCCGATGCGTGACGAAGTCGAACGGTACGGCATGTATTCGTTGGCGGCGGAATCGCAGTACGACCACCCATTCCAATGGGGATCGAAACGCACCGGGCCTGATCTGGCACGTGTTGGCGGCCGTTATTCGAATGAATGGCACGTTGACCACCTGACCGATCCGCAATCGGTGGTGCCAGAATCGGTGATGCCGAAATACGGGTTCCTGATGGATCGCGAATTGGAACCAACCTACATCGGTGACCTGATGGCCACTCACAGCGTTGTGGGCGTTCCATACACCGACGAAATGCTGGAAACAGCGGTTGCCGATTTCGAGGTTCAGGTTGATCCCGATGGCGATTGGGACGGTTTGCTGGAACGCTATCCTAATGCGGTCGTGGCCAATTTCGACGGCCAAGACGCCGTCACCGAAATGGATGCGCTGATCGCTTATCTGCAGATGCTGGGCACTTTGGTCGATTTTTCGACCTTTGAACCAGATGCCAGCCGATAGGGGGACGTGATGGACTATCACATTTTCCGTGAAATCGCAGATAGCTGGGCGCTGCTTGCACTGTTTTTGTTCTTTGTTGGGGCGATCGTGTTCGTGTTTCGCCCCGGCAGCCGCCCCGTTCACCAAGACGCAGCCAGCGTTGTTTTCCGTAACGAAAACGCGCCAGCCGCAGATGCAAACCCCGAAGCAGAGGTCAAACAATGACAACCCGCAACGACAAAAAAGAAGTCGAAACCACGGGCCATTCGTGGGACGGCATCGAAGAATATAACAACCCTTTGCCACGTTGGTGGGTCTGGGTGTTCTACGCGACCATCGTTTGGGGCCTGTGGTACACAGTGGCCTATCCCGCATGGCCGGGTATCAAATCGGCGACCGCTGGCTATCTGGGGTTTTCGACCCGTGGTCAGGTCGAAGAACAGATTGATGCAGTCAACGCATCCAACGCTGACGTGATTGCGGCGCTGGAAACCGCTGATCTGGCAACACTGTCTGATGACGACGCGCTGCATGGATTTGCCGTCAACATGGGATCCTCCGTTTTCAAAGCGAACTGCGTGCAGTGTCACGGTTCGGGCGCAGCAGGGGCCAAAGGGTATCCTGCGCTGATCGACGACGATTGGATCTGGGGCGGCCGTATCGATGAAATCGCTTGGACTGTTCGCAACGGTATCCGTAACGAAAGCAGTTGGGACGCGCGCGGCTATGGTGGTGTGATGCCATCCTTTGCCGACACGTTCACAGACGATGAAATCGCGGCAACGGTTGCTTACGTTCTGCAAATTTCGGGACAAGAGCACGACGCGGCGCTGGCTGGCGAAGGCGCTGTTCTGTTCGCAGATAACTGCGCATCCTGCCACGGCGATGCGGGTATGGGCAGCCTGATGAACACCCGCGAATTCGAAGACCCCGAAGCGATCATCGCAGACGGCGAAATGACCGGTGCTCCGAATTTGACGGATGCGATCTGGCTGTATGGCGGATCCGAAGACGGCATTACCGAAACGCTGTTGAACGGTCGCGCTGGCGTCATGCCCGCATGGGGCATCGAATATCGCCCTGGCTTTGGTCTGACCGATGCGGAAATCAACGCTGTTGCCGCCTATGTCCACCAATTGGGTGGCGGTCAGTAAACGGTATTCCTGCGCGGTGTTGCAGCCGCCGCGCAGGATTAGGCACCGGTCTTGCCCCCTGTTCGCGCATTTGCTGGGCTGGTGCGACTCCCCCCGATCAGTTTTCTCTGATCGGGGGATTTTCATGTTTAGGGGATAAGTTGACTCGTAGGTGCGGCATTAGTTGATCTGGGTCAAAGCCACGAAAGCCGCGCACAGGCACAACTGACAAGAATGCAAAGCAAAACGTCAGGACGATTCTATGTCTGCGCCCGAGGCCCCAAAACTATACGCCCCCAGAGAGCCCATTTTCCCCCGCCGCGTCAGCGGTTTTTTCCGCAATATGAAATGGGTGATCATGGCGGTCACCTTGGGGATTTATTACCTCACGCCTTGGATTCGTTGGGATCGTGGTCCTGAATTGCCCGATCAGGCTGTTCTGGTCGATCTGGCCAGCCGCCGTTTCTTTTTCTTTTGGATCGAAATTTGGCCGCATGAATTTTATTTCGTAGCCGGCTTGTTGATCATGGCGGGGCTGGGCCTGTTTTTGTTCACGTCCGCGCTGGGCCGTGTTTGGTGCGGCTATGCCTGCCCGCAGACCGTTTGGACCGATCTGTTCATTCTGGTCGAACGCTGGATCGAAGGCGACCGAAACGCCCGCGTCCGCCTGTGGAATGCCAAATGGTCGTTCCGCAAGGCGCGTTTGCGGATCACCAAATGGATCGTGTGGGCGCTGATCGGTCTGGCAACGGGTGGTGCTTGGGTGTTCTATTTCACCGATGCGCCGACTTTGTTCGTTGACCTGCTGAACGGCACGGCGCACCCGATTGCCTACACCACGATGTTTGTCCTGACGGCGACCACGTTTGTTTTCGGCGGTTTCGCGCGGGAACAGATCTGCATCTATGCCTGCCCTTGGCCCCGTATTCAGGCCGCAATGATGGACGAAGACACCATCACCATCGGTTACCGTCACTGGCGCGGTGAACCCCGCGGCAAGTTAAAGAAACAAGAGGTCAACAAACAGGGCGATTGCATCGACTGTATGGCCTGCGTGAATGTCTGCCCGATGGGGATCGATATCCGCGATGGCCAGCAGATGGAGTGCATCACCTGCGGTCTGTGTATCGATGCCTGCGACGACATGATGGACAAGATCGGCAAACCGCGCGGTCTGATCGACTACATGGCGCTAAAGGACGAAGAACGCGAAACCAGCGGCCAGACACCTATTCCTGTGATCAAACACATCCTGCGCCCGCGCACGATGCTGTATACGGTCCTATGGGCTGCGGTTGGGTTCGCATTGGTCTTTGCGCTGTTTATCCGCCCCGACATCGATATGACGGTGTCTCCGGTTCGGAACCCTAGCTTTATCGTTCAATCCGATGGCACGATCCGTAACGTCTATGAAATTCGCATTCGCAACAAACACGGCGAAGAACGCCCGTTCGAAGTCGCTTTGATCGATCAGGTGGATTTGGCTGTGACTGTCGAAGGAACAGACGACAACATCGTTATGGTCCCAGCAGATACTGCAAAATTGATCCGCGTCTATGTCGATGCCGCGCCGAACACCCCCGAGGCATCAAACGATCGCACCGAATTTACCATCTGGGTCACCGATACCACAAACGATGACCGCACATCCGAAAACACTGTATTTAATGGGAAAGTGAACTAATGCTGCACATGTTCAGAGGCCCGATCACAGGTCCGAAATTCTTTGCGATCTTTGCGTCGTTTTTCATCGTCATCATCACCGTGAATGTCGTCATGGCAATGCAAGCGGTGGGTACTTTCCCAGGGTTGGTGGTGCGCAATTCCTATGTCGCAAGCCAAACGTTCGATGCAGAGCGCGCGGCGCAACAGGCATTGGGTTGGGACACATCCGCCTATGTTGTGGATCATGAATTGATCGTGGAAATCGTGACTACAGACGGACCCGTTCCAGACGCGACCGTGGTCGGAATTTTTGGCCGCCCCACCCAAATGCGAGACGACGTGGATGTCATACTGGAATTTGACGGCGCCGTTTATCGCACGCCGATCCATGTGTCCGAAACGGGTAACTGGGATTTTCGCATGCAGGCCACCGCTGCCGATGGAACCCCGTTTCATCAGCGCCTAAAGGTGGAGTTCAGGGACTAATCGCATGAGTATCGACCAACCTGCCGGTGTGATGGCGTGTCCCGCTTGTATTGCGACACCTGCCGCATTGTCGCGGGCAGCGAATACTGTGGATGCAGCTAGCGTCGAATATCAGTTTTCCCTGCCGACCGTTCATTGTGCGGCCTGTATTCAGACAATTGAAACACAGCTGTCGAACCTGCCCTACGTTGATGACGTACGTGTCAACCTGACGCGCAAACGCGCCACGGTCCACGCGCGCCCGCAAACGCCTGAACAGGACATCATCGGCGCCATTTCCGCGCTGGGATACGAAGCCGTTCCTTTGGACAGCGCAACATTGTCTGCGGGAGAAACGGACCGCGCGGCGCGCGATCTGGCGATGCGTTTGGGCGTCGCGGGGTTCGCGATGATGAATGTTATGCTTTTGTCCGTTGCGGTTTGGTCGGGCGCCTCAGATGCGACCCGTGATTTGTTTCATTGGCTGTCTGCCCTGATCACTTTGCCGACCGTATTGTTTTCTGCGCGTCCGTTTTACACCAGTGCATGGCGTGTTTTACGTGTCGGGCGATTGAACATGGATGTTCCGATCACGCTGGCGATTTTGTTGGCATCGGGGATGTCGTTATTTGAAACGATCAGCCATGGTGATCATGCCTATTTCGATGCGGCGCTATCGCTGACGTTTTTCCTGCTAGCGGGTCGATACCTAGATCAAAAAATGCGGAGCGTTGCGCGGTCTGCCGCGACAGAATTGGCCGCGATGGAGGTCCCGACAGCGCTGCGGATGCATGGCACCGACATGGAAACCGTTGCGATTCAGGATGTCGTCGTTGGCGATATTTTAATGGTGCAGGCAGGCGGTAAAGTACCGGTTGATGGGCGCATTATCAGCGGCATCACCGACATGGACCGGTCTTTCCTAACAGGCGAATCCGATCCTATTTCCGTCGGTATCAACAGCAATGTAAACGCGGGCGAAATCAATCTATCGGCCCCAATCCAGATACAGGCGACCGCAGTTGGCGAAGACACTTTGCTGCATTCGTTGGCCGATTTGGTGTCGGTCGCGGAATCCGCCAAATCGCGGTATAATTCGCTGGCGGATCGCGCGGCGCGTATCTATGCGCCTGCGGTGCATTTGCTGGCTGTTGCGGCCTTTGCGTTGTGGATGTGGCTGACGGCAGGCGATGTTCGTATTGCGATGAACATTGCGGTCGCGGTTCTGATCATCACGTGCCCCTGTGCCCTAGGGTTGGCAGTTCCCGCAGTGTCGACTGTTGCTTCGGGTCGTCTGTTTAAATCAGGCATTTTGGTTAAACACGCGACCGCCTTGGAACGGCTGGCTGAAATCGATGCCGTTGTTTTGGATAAAACCGGTACGTTGACATTTGGATTGCCAGAGCTGGTCACGACATTGTCCGATGACGATCTGGCGATTGCAGCCGGCATCGCGGGTCAATCGGCGCATCCCAGATCCAAAGCGATCGTTCAGGCGGCTTTGGCACGCGGCGTTACAGCCGCGGCAGTTACCGACATCACCGAAGAGCCGGGCATGGGCCTACAAGGTCGCCATGGCGGGCAAACCGTTCGTCTGGGCCGTGCGGTCTGGGTCGGGTGCGTATCGTCGACGATGACCGTGTTGCAGATCGGAACTAATGTCCATTCGTTGGAATTCCGTGACAGTTTGCGCGATGGGGCCAAGGACCTGATCCAATCGTTTAAAGACCGCGATATTCCCGTCGCTTTGTTATCGGGTGATGTGAAAATGGCGGTCGATCAGGTTGCCGATCAATTGGGTATCGACAACAGGTTTCATGAAATGTTGCCGCAGGACAAAATCGAATTCCTGAATCAATGCACTCAGTCGGGACAGAAGGTTCTGATGATCGGTGATGGCCTGAACGACGTGGGCGCGTTGGCGGTGGCGCATGTGTCTATTGCGCCTGCATCCGCGTTAGAGGCAACGCGGGTGGCAGCAGATATGGTTCTGGTTTCGCCTGATTTGCGCAATGTATTTTCCGCGATTGGCACCGCCCGATCCGCCCGATCGCGCATTTTGGAAAACTTTGCAGTGGCCGCCGTCTATAATATGATTGCCGTACCGATTGCTTTTGCTGGTTTTGCGACCCCATTGGCTGCGGCCATCGCAATGTCGACGTCATCGATCATCGTTTCGCTAAACGCCCTAAGGACACGTTGAAAATGGAAGTTCTGGTTATCCTCATCCCCGTTTCCCTGTGCCTTGGCGCCTTGGGGTTGGTCGGGTTTTTCTGGACGATGAAATCGCGCCAATACGAAGACCCCGAAGGCGACGCGGTACGTATTTTGCGTACGGACTATGACGATAGCCCCGCCCCCTAATGCAAAAGACGCCCCAATGGGGCGTCTTTCGTTTTAGTGCCAAACACCTTTGGATTTGCGGTAGGTGTCTTTGTGCCAAATGCGCATCAGGATGGACACGCGTGGCGATGTGACCGTTTCGCTGCGTAGGCGGGTCTGGGACACAGGATTTGTTTCCGATGCGCCACCACGTTCACGCATAACAATATAGATGCCCGATGCGATAATGATCCCTGCGCCGGTAATTGTCGGCAGATCCAGTTTTTCGTTGAACAGCAGATACCCATAGAACGTCGCCCAGATGATCTGGCTGTACTGCATAGGCGCTACAATGGCGGCTTCGCCGACGCGGTAGGCTTGAATAAACAAAAAAGACGCGATCAATCCGAACAGGGCGATAATGCCGGTCATGCCGATGTGGTTGAACTCCATCGGTTCATAGACGAACGGCATCGCAATCAGCATCGCGACAAAGTTCCCCAGCATCGGGTAAATCAGCATGACGACCGAACGTTCTTCGCTGCCGATTTTGCGGGAAATCACTGCAACCATCGAATTGGTAATCGCTGCGGCCAATGCGGCCAGGTGCCCCCCGGTCAGAGGCTCTGCACCTGGGCGCAACACGACCAGAACGCCAATCAAGCCCACAATAACAGCGGCCCAACGGTGAAATCCGACCTTTTCGCCCAAGATCGGGATCGCAATGATCGTAATCAGCAGCGGGGATGCGAATAGAATGGCGTAAGTTTGCGCAAGTTCCAAAACCGTAAACGCGTAAAAGGCGCAAACGCCCGTGTTCACCATGCAGATAACGCGCAGAGCCATCCAATAGGGGTGGCGTGGAATCAAGGTGCCGTTGGTGGTGTCCCGCATCAAGATCAGCGTCACCATCGGAAACCCCAGAAGAGCCGAAAAGAAAATAATCTGGAACGCGCCAAAGCCCGCCTCGCCTAGATATTTCACGACGACGTCATGGGTTGCATAGATGCCCATAGCACCCAAGGCATAAACCGCGCCTTTGACATTGCTTTTTGCGTAATCGGCCATGGAACCTCCTGTTTGCGCTAACCCAGTGATGAAACAGCTTTGATAGTGGGTGCAAGTCTAAACTGGTAAATAAAAATAAACGGGCGCCCAAATAGGCGCCCGTTCTAAACTAAGGCTGGTCGCTGAATTACAGCGAAGCGTCCAGTGCTGCGATGATTTTGTCACCCATTTCGCTGGTCGAAACTGGGGAAACGCCTTCGCCTGCCAATAGGTCTGCGGTGCGAACGCCGTCGGACAGCACTTTTTCAACAGCGCCTTCCAGACGGTCAGCTTCGGCGCCCAGATCGAACGAATAACGCAGCGCCATCGCGAAGGACAGGATACAAGCGATTGGGTTTGCTTTGCCTTGGCCAGCGATATCTGGTGCGGAGCCGTGGACTGGTTCGTACATTGCCTTTGGGCGGCCGTTTGCCATTGGGGCACCCAGCGATGCCGATGGCAGCATGCCCAGCGAACCGGTCAGCATTGCAGCCGCATCCGACAGCAAATCGCCGAACAGGTTGTCAGTGACGATCACGTCGAACTGTTTTGGCCAGCGGCACAGCTGCATCGCGCCTGCGTCTGCGTACATGTGCGACAGTTCTACGTCTTGGTATTCGGTGTCGTGCACGCGCTGAACGACTTCGCGCCACAGGATGCCCGATTCCATTACGTTGGCTTTTTCCATCGAACAAACTTTGTTGCCGCGACGGCGTGCCAGTTCGAATGCCGAACGTGCAACGCGTTCGATTTCGGATTCGGTGTAACGCTGGGTGTTGATACCAACGCGTTCGTTACCTTCTTCGAAGATACCGCGAGGTTCACCGAAATAGATGCCCGAGGTCAGTTCGCGCACGATCATGATGTCTAGACCGGCAACCACGTCTTTTTTCAGCGACGAAAAATCGGCCAGCGCGTCAAAACACTGTGCAGGGCGCAGGTTGGAATACAGGTCCATTTCCTTACGCAGGCGCAGCAGGCCGCGCTCTGGTTTCACCGAGAAATCCAGATTGTCGTATTGAGGGCCGCCAACAGCGCCCAACAGAACGGCGTCAACCTCTTGGGCTTTGGCCATCGTGTCGTCGTGCAGCGGGGTGCCGTGTTTGTCATACGCACAGCCGCCAACCAGATCTTCGCTTACGTCAAAGGTCAGGTCGCGTTTGTCGCCGAACCAGTTAATGATTTTCTTAACTTCACCCATTACTTCTGGGCCAATACCGTCACCGGCTAGGATCAGGATCGAGGGATTGGACATCTCGGTATTCCTTGTCTGAAAAGGTCTGGGACGGGTTAAACCTTTGCTGTGCGGGGGTCAAGAAACCCCTTTAAAAATTGCGTTTTACGTGTCAGTCGGCCACGTCCACCCATACAATTCGGTGTGGCCCCGATACCGAAACCGTATCGGGTGGCAAACCGCCCGCGGACCATACCGTTTCGGCCTTTTGGATGCCGAGCGATGACGCTGGCAGGACATAGGACACACGCAGCTGTCCGATTTCGGGCCAAACGGCTGTCGGTTGGGCGGGAAGTGGATCGATGAGCGCAGGGTTTTCCAACAAAGATCGGATTGCGCTGCGCAGTCCATCGCCCGCTGTCGGATCCAAATTCGCGTTGCCGATCACAATCGGATTGGGCGGCGGAGGTCCGAAATGCCCCGATAGCACCAGATCCCATAGCCTGATTTCATCGGCATTTCGCAACCCATTTCGGTCCTCGGGGCCGTCGAAAACGGGCGGAGTCGCGGAAAAAGCCAATAGGTTTAACTGCCCAAACGGCGTTTCAATCGGCACGATCCAATGGTTGGTAGAAGATAGTCGTTGGATCGATATTGCCTCGACTGACGGGAACAATGTGTCATTCACCCGCGGCAATCGGGCAGAGGGCAAATCCTGCCACAACAGGTCGGTGAAATCGCGCACAGTGCCGATCGGGTATCGCGACAGTATGGCCATGCCGCCATCGCCGGTGAACGCGCCATACCCTTGGGAGTCGCGTGGTTCGCCTTTTCTGCCGTTTCCATCCATGTCGAACGCGGTCGCTAGGCCCGCGTTGGGGCGCGCAGAAAACAGATGGTCGAATGGGCGGTCTAGCTGTGCGTTGAACGCATTCAGCGCAATCCATGACAAATCGAAATCAAAGTTGGTCAGGACCAGAATGTCGGGGGCGACATGATTTATAATTTGGGCGGTGGCATCGATCTGCGGATCGTTTCGCCCCAGATCCCGCAACAGCAATCCGGGGCCGTCCCGCGACAATGGCGCCGCGAATGTTGCAATCCTGATGTCGGACATGGCCCATGTGGGCCACAAGCATATCAGGCCAATTGCAATGACTGATCGGATACCGTGCGGCGGCGTTTGTCTTCGATCAGCTGGGCGACGCGGCCCATCGCGATTCCGCGCATGATCAATGATGCAGGTAAGAATGCCCATGCCGTAACGGTCCAGATCAATGTATGCGGTTCAGACAGGCTGATTGGGTCAATCACATCCGATGCCAGTTTCACCGCGGCTGGAATGATAAATGGCAAAAGGAATCCTAAGATTAGGTTAATTTGGCTATCGCGTTGCAGCCTTTCGACGACATCGCCGCCCGCGGTGGGATCAAAGGTCGGCATGTTCACCCAGACGTTAAAGCCGGATTTGCTGGATGGCCAATGGTTGACGCGCATCAACACGACGAACACAGCCAACGATACAACAGACACCAAATAGCTGACACCTGCCGCAGTCCGAACAGAGCTGATCAGCCCGATGTCTGCGTCTTGCGGCAGCATTAGGACCATCAGGCGCACGGGCGAATAAGGAAAATCAATCGTTTCCGACAGGTTTTGGCCGACGGCTTCGATAAATCGCGACAGGGTTGATGCATCTGCATTGCCGCGTGCAATCAGCGACAATGATAAAACGCAGACGAAAAGCGCGATAAACCGAATGCGGTTGAACGGCGGCGCGTCGCGGAATTCCACTAGGCTGGGGTATTCAGAGTTATATTCGACAAAGGTAAAGACCCCCGCGGCAATCGCCACGAGCGCAACAATCTGTGTTGTGTCCGAATGGGTGCCTGGCATCAGCATAGATGGCGTCGAAATCAGAACGACCATCAAAACTGCGCGCAGTACTGCCCCCGCAATTCGCGAAACCACTGCCTTGTTATCCTCAATCCGGCCGAACGCGGTACTTTGCCGTGCTCTGTTTCCAGTTTGACCCCGTTTATAGGAAACGGGTTGCCTCATCTTTGCCACAATGTTGCGCACATCAGCCCCCTTTCGCAACTAACAGATTAATAAGACGAAATATTTTGGGCAGATTTGCGGCCTTACTGGTGCCAGATTGCAACCATTTCGGTACGTGTACATGGCGATACGGTTTGGCGCGAAAACCGAATAACACAAATGTAGCGAAAAGGTGTCGACTGCATACTAAATATGGGTCAGGCAATTGTGGCGAAAATATGGACAGCGGATTCGGTCAGCAGAATCAAAAAGGCCGCCCAATTCCGAGCGGCCTTTTCTAATTAGATCAGTCGGTTGGGATTAGACCCAAGGACGTGCTGCCGATGCTTTGGCTTCGAATGCGTCGATTGCGTCCACGTTTTCCATGGTCAGACCGATGTCATCCAGACCGTTGATCAGGCAATGTTTCTTGAACGCGTCGACTTCGAACGGGAACGATTGACCGTCCGAGGTGGTGACGGTCTGGTTTTCCAGATCGACAGTCATACGTGCGTTCGAACCCTTTTCAGCGTCTTTCATCAGAACTTCTACGACGTCTTCTGGCATCACGATTGGCAGGATGCCGTTCTTGAAGCAGTTGTTGTAAAAAATGTCTGCGAAAGAGGTCGAAACGATGGCTTTGATACCAAAGTCAGCGATTGCCCATGGCGCGTGTTCACGGGACGAACCACAACCAAAGTTGTCGCCAGCCACCAGAATTTCAGCGTCACGGTACTGTTCTTTGTTCAGGACGAAATCTGCAATTTCATTGCCCTGACGGTCGTAACGCATTTCGTCGAACAGGTTCACACCCAGACCCGAACGTTTGATCGTTTTCAAGAAAATCTTGGGGATGATCATGTCGGTGTCGATGTTCACCAGCGGCATAGGTGCCGCGATACCGGTCAATGTTTCAAACTTTTGCATCGCTGGCTCTCCTTACATCAGCTCGCGGACGTCGGTCAGTTTGCCGGTCAGTGCAGCGGCTGCTGCCATGCCTGGCGACACAAGGTGGGTACGACCCTTGTAACCTTGGCGACCTTCGAAGTTACGGTTGGATGTGGATGCGCAACGCTCCCCCTCGGCCAATTGGTCGGGGTTCATTGCCAGACACATGGAACAACCAGCCATACGCCATTCGAAACCAGCATCGATAAAGATCTGCGCGATGCCTTCTTCTTCGGCTTGTGCGCGAACCAGACCCGAACCCGGCACGACCATGGCACGCATGCCGTCTTTGATCTTTTTGCCTTTCAGGATTTCGGCTGCAGCGCGCAAATCTTCGATGCGGCCGTTGGTGCACGAACCGATGAATACGGTGTCGATTTCGATGTCGGTCAATTTCTGACCCGATTTCAGACCCATGTATTCGATCGAACGGCGTGCTGCGTCGACTTTGCCGCCTTTGAAATCCTCTGGGGATGGAACCACAGCGGAAATCGGCAGAACGTCTTCGGGCGAGGTGCCCCAAGTTACAACAGGCTCGATCTCTTCACCTTTCAGGGTGACGACTTTGTCGAAATGCGCGCCTTCGTCGGTGAACAGGGTTTTCCACCAGTCCATCGCTTTGTCGAAGTCTTCGCCTTTTGGCGCGTGCGGACGGTTGCGCACGTAATCGAATGTGGTCTGGTCAGGTGCGATCAGGCCAGCGCGTGCGCCGCCTTCGATTGCCATGTTACAGACAGTCATGCGGCCTTCCATCGACAGATCGCGGATCGCTTCGCCGCAATATTCGATGACATAGCCGGTGCCGCCAGCAGTACCGGTTTCACCGATAACAGCCAGAGTGATGTCTTTCGCGGTCACACCTGGGCGCAGTTTGCCGGTGATTTCGACCTTCATGTTTTTCGATTTTTTCTGGATCAGGGTCTGGGTTGCCAGAACGTGTTCCACTTCGGATGTGCCGATACCGTGTGCCAGCGCGCCGAATGCACCGTGGGTTGCAGTGTGCGAGTCGCCACAAACAACGGTCATGCCCGGCAGGGTCCAACCCTGTTCTGGGCCAACGATGTGCACGATGCCCTGACGAACGTCGGACACTGGGTAGTAGTTGATACCGAATTCTTTGGCGTTTTTGTCCAGCGCCTCAACCTGAATGCGGCTGTCTTCGGTCATGGTGGCCGGGTCTGCGCGGTCCAGCGTGGTCGGAACGTTGTGGTCCGGCACAGCGATGGTTTTTTCAGGCGCGCGCACCTTGCGGCCCGCCATACGCAGGCCTTCGAAAGCCTGAGGCGAGGTCACTTCGTGAACCAGGTGGCGGTCAATATACAGCAGACAGGTGCCGTCTTCGGATTCATGGGCGACGTGTGCGTCCCAGATTTTATCATAGAGCGTCTTAGGCGACATGGCTCTTACCTTTTGGAATTGTTGCTAGTCAGATCGAGAGACGGGCGCACGCGTGGGCGCCCCGCGGGACATTACAGTCGAGCGAGGATCGAGCGGGTTTCGCCGTAGAACCGTTCACGCAGACGCGCGCGGTCATCCATGTCAAAAATGCGGATCATGGCGGTCACATACGCCTTTAACCTGAGTCTATCAAGTCAGCAGTGTTGACGTGCCGATCACTTTGCCAATTTACACTGACAAAGCAAAGTCAGAGGCATCAAAGCTGACCGCGTTGGAATCAGAGGCTTGGACGGCAGCCGCCAGCGCGGTTTCATCCAGTTCGGCGTCCGTATCGCGGACCAAGAACACAACGCCTTCGACTTCGAATTCATAAGGGTTGCCATAGCCCGCGACGAAAACCGGGGTCATGGCAAACGATCCGTCCAAAGATTCGCCGTCGTCAGAGATATACGCATCATCGCTGTAGAACAGCGTGCCAGTCGTGCCATCGGGCAGTTCGGCGGCAACTGCATTATAATAGATGCCCGATACGTCCGTCGGTGCCGCGGTACCTTCGGTGTCTGGGTACCAGTTCACGTCGATCAGCAAACGGTCGCCTGATTCATAATTGAAATCGCGGACAACGGTGATGTCGGCATCTTCGCTGATTTTAAGGTAGGTGCCATACGGATCCGAATCTGGGTCGTCGTAGGCCGCGTCGGTCGTGATATCAAAATCATTGGCAGATGTTTCGCTGACCCAGAACACATCGGCCCCGTCGCCGCCGTATAGATTAGCGGTGGTGTCATCGGACTGGATCAGATCGTCGTCATCGGTCCCGATGACTTTGTTTGTCACCGTTGAAAAGTCTGACGCGAGCAAGATGCCGCCATTCGATCTTAGTATCTCATTTTTCAACGCGTCTTCGTCGATGGGATCTTCGGTATCGCGCACGAGCCATGCAACGGCTTCTACGTAGAAACTGTGATCATGATTACCTTCGACAAAGGCGGGCGTTGCTTCGAAATGGCCGCCCTCTACGTCGATATTACTGCCTTCGATCAGGGTCCCCATCGTGCCATTCGCCAATTGACCGTAGCTGGTCGAAACAGAATAACCGACGCCTGCTGTGGGTAAATCATCGGGTGCTAGGGTGCCTTCGACGTCGGGAACCCAGTTATATTCGATCAGAATGCGGTCGCCCGACGCATAGTCGTAATCACTGATAATGGTGATTTCAGCGTTTTCGTCGAAAATAGCGTAGTCTGCGTCAACATCGTAAGTGGAACTCACTTTGTCGCTATCTTCGCCATCGACCCAAAACACATCCGATCCTTCGCCGCCGTATAAGTTCGCGGTGGGATCATCCGTCTGGATCAGGTCATCGCCGTCGGTGCCGGTGATTGCGTTGGCTACGGTCGGTTCGACTGTTTCAGTTTCTTCCACATCAACTGGCGTAACCGGTTCTGGGGTTGCCGAATTATCAGAGTCGTCCGAGGGTTTGCCGTCCAGCCAGTCGAACAGTTCAGCAAGACCCCAAGCGGTCATGAGCGCAGGCACGGCCGACAGCAGCAAAAACATCAAAATCACCCAATCGAAATAACTAGATTCGTAAACTATGGGTTAATTTGACGCAAAATAAACCCTTGGATGTGTATCTCTGCGCGTTGCGTGCGGCGCTGCAGCAATGCCTCAGGCGATTGGTTGAAGCGATCCCCAATCGGTGCTACGGTTGGCGTTAGCCTAGTGCCGTGGCTGATGGACGGTGCGCAACCCCGGAGGACAATGAACTGTCTTTCAATTCAGAGGCAGCAAGCGCTGCCAACGTGGAGCCTTTGATGACGGCCCAGCAGAATGTAACGAGCGAGGATATCCTCGCACTTGTTCGCTCTTCCCTTGATGATGACAAAGCTGAAGACGTAGTAGAGATTCCTCTGCGCGGGAAAACCGAGGTCGCTGACTACATGGTCATCGCGTCGGGTCGTTCCACACGTCAAGTTGCGGCCATTTCGGAAAAGCTGGTCGAACGGCTAAAGGAAAAATTCGGCATCCTGTGCAAAGTCGAAGGTGCCGAAATCGGCGACTGGGTTCTGGTGGATGCGGCTGATATTCTGGTGCATGTTTTCCGTCCCGAGGTCCGCGAATTCTACAATCTGGAGAAAATGTGGCTGCCAACAGGCGCTACTGCTGCAGATAACTGATGCGCGTGCACATTGTTGCGGTGGGCCGCCTGCGGGCGGGCCCCGAACGCGACCTGATCGACGACTACCTAAAACGCTTTGATCGAACGGGGCGGGCTTTGGCCCTTGGCCCCGCGAATATCATTGAGGTCGAGGATAAAAAGAACGCCGGCATGGGGGCCGAGGCCGCCCTGCTGGAAAAAGCGATCCCCAACGGGTCGCTGATCTGCATCATGGATGAACGCGGCAAGGTGATGACCTCGCCCCAGTTTTCCGACCAATTGGGCGGCTGGCGTGATCAAGGGCGACAGGATGTTGCCTTTGTTATTGGCGGGGCGGATGGTCTAGATCCTGCGTTCCGTGCCCGCGCGGATGCGGCGCTGTCATTCGGCAAAATGGTCTGGCCGCATATGTTGGTGCGCGTGATGCTGTCGGAACAACTGTACCGCGCATCATCGATTTTGGCCGGTTCACCATATCACCGCGCATGAACGCTTTCGCTTCGTCAAATCGCGTGTTAGCGATTTGCTATGTTAGCGATATTTCTTGAAACACTTCCTTTTTTCTTATTGATCGGTTTGGGCTACGGGTCGGGTCGCACAGGTTTTTTCACGGCCGAAGCAACCGCCTATCTATCGCGATTTATTTTCTATTTCGCGCTATCGGCCATGCTGATCCGATTTTCGGCAAACCTTGCGATTGATGAACTGGTCAACTGGCCGTTCATGGGTGCCTACCTATTTGGGTCTTTGGCGATCTGGGGGCTAGTGATGGCCGTGGCCCTGATCCGCAAAGCCTCCATCGCCGAAGCCGCAACCGAAAGCCATGTCAGCATCACGGGCAACACGGGGTTTCTGGGTATCCCGATGTTAACGATGCTGTTGGGCGCGGGGGCGATTGGGCCGATCATGATGATTTTGGTCGTCGATCTGATCTTTTTCATGACGCTGTTTGTTGTGCTGGTTTTGGCGAGCCGTGACGGACGCCTGCGCCTGTCAGCGTTTAAAATTGTCGGACGCGGGTTGATCACCAACCCGATGATTATGTCGATTTTGTTGGGGGTCGCGATTTCGGCCACTGGTTGGCATATCCCTGTGCCGATCAATAAATTTCTGGAAATTCTGGGATCAGCGGCAACGCCTGGTGCGCTGTTTGCGATCGGGGCGTCGTTGGCGGTGAAATCCGCCGAACGGGTTTCTGTGGCGGGGTGGCTGACCTTTGCCAAACTGGTGCTGCACCCTGCTGCCGTTGCTGTCACGGCATATGTCGTGTTCAACATTGATCCATATGCAGCAATGGTTATGGTCGCGACTGCGGCGCTGCCTGTTGCGGGCAATGTGTATATCATCGCGCAACATTACGGGGCCGCCCCTGCACGGGTATCTGCATCGATTTTGATATCCACTGTGCTAAGTATTTTTACGCTGTCCGCGGTGATCGCGCTGGTTCAGTTTTGATTGGAGGATAACATGGAAACCATTTCAGAAAGCCGTTGCTACGGCGGCGTTCAGGGCGTTTACAAACACGCATCGGACGCGACGGGCACCGATATGACCTTTGGCCTGTTCCTACCAGAAGAAGCCGAACACGCCCCCGTTCCGGTTCTATGGTTTCTGGCGGGCCTGACCTGCACCCATGAAAACGCAATGGTCAAAGCGGGCGCTCAGGTTTGGGCCGCCGAACATGGCATCGCGCTGGCGTTTCCCGACACGTCCCCGCGCGGCGAAGGCGTGGCCAATGATGACGCCTATGACATGGGCCAAGGCGCTGGTTTTTATGTGAATGCCACCCAAAAACCTTGGGCTCCGCATTTCAACATGTTTGATTATGTGACCAGCGAACTGCCGCAAATCATCACCAACAATTTTGCCGTGGACGAAGAACGCCAATCCATCACGGGCCATTCGATGGGTGGCCATGGCGCGCTGACGCTGGCGATGAATGTCCCGCAGTATCGGTCTGTGTCCGCGTTTTCGCCAATCTGTAACCCGACCGCCGGTGATTGGGGCCGTCCTCAGTTTACCAATTATCTGGGCAGCGACGAATCTACTTGGGAACGTCACGATGCGACGTTGATGATGCGCAATGTTGGTCTGGATATCCCGCTGCTTGTGGATACAGGCGCAAACGACCAATACGCCGATTACCTGATGACAGAAAACCTGTGGGCCGCTGTTGCCGAACGCCGCAAGGCCGCAACCCTGCGCCTGCAGCCAGGCTATGATCACAGCTATTTCTTTGTGACATCATTCCTAGAGGATCACGTCGCATTCCATGCAGAGGCTCTCTACGCGTGATCTATGTGGATGCGGACGCCTGTCCGGTAAAGGCAGAGGTTGAACGGGTCGGCACCCGCCATGGCACGCGCATGTTTGTCGTGTCTAACGGCGGTCTGCGCCCGTCGCAAAACCCGCTGGTCGAAAACGTGATCGTCCCCGAAGGCCCCGATATCGCCGACATGTGGATCGCAGACCGCGCGACAGCCGGCGATGTGGTGATCACGGGCGACATTCCGCTGGCCGCAAAATGCATCGAATCCGGCGCCCGGGTCCTGAAACACAATGGCGAAGCCCTAACCCAAGCCAATATCGGCAACGTTCTGGCGACTCGCGATTTGATGGCAGATCTACGGTCCGCCGATCCATTCCGTCAGGGCGGCGGGAAACCGTTTTCCAAAGCAGACCGTTCGCGTTTTCTGGACGCGTTGGAACGCGAACTACAACGAATTAAACGAGGTTTGTAATGAGCATCGAAGCCGTCATTTTCGACATCGGCAATGTGCTGATCGAATGGCAACCCGAACGCCTGTATGACAAAGTCATCGGCGAAGAGCGCCGTAAAGAAATGTTCGCCGAGGTGGACCTGCACGGCATGAACGACGGCGTGGACCGTGGTGACAACTGGCTAGAGGCCGTTGAGGCGACCGCCGCGAAATATCCGCAATGGCATGACGAAATCATGATGTGGCACAGTCGCTGGATCGAAATGGCGTCGCCCGCGATTGATCATTCGGTGCGTTTGCTGCGTGCCTTGCGTGCGGCGGGCGTGCCCGTTTTTGCGCTGACCAATTTCGGCATTCAGACGTTCGAATTGGGCGAACGCGAATACCCGTTCCTAGAAGAATTCGATCGCCGCTATGTGTCGGGCCATATGGGTGTGATCAAACCAGAGGCGCGCATTTACGAAATGGTCGAACAGGATTGCGGCATTGCGCCCAGCGGTCTGTTGTTCACCGATGACCGCGTCGACAACATCAAAGCCGCCGACGCGCGCGGGTGGCAAACGCATCTGTTTACCGGCCCTCAGGCGTGGGCAGATCGTCTGGTATCCGAAGGTGTGCTATCGGAATCCGAAGCGGCCTAAGCTATTGCGGTGGGGCGATTTTCGCGGATGGGCAGATGTACCAGCGCCGAAAACGCCCCAACGCCCACTCCGACCCACCAAACAGCATCATAGCTGCCGTATAGGTCGTACAGTTTCCCTCCCAGCCACACGCCCATAAAGCTGCCCAACTGGTGGCTAAAGAACACGATGCCATACAGCGTGCCCATGTAGCGCAGGCCGTATAGATGCGCGACCAACCCCGATGTCAGCGGGACTGTGGCCAACCATAGCGACCCCATCAGGACCGAAAACACGATCACGGTCGTTGGTGTCATCGGCGTCAGGATAAACCACGCCGCAACGACGGTACGGCCCGCGTATACGCCCGCCAGAAGGTATTTTTTCGTGTATCGTTTGCCCAGATATCCCGCCGTCAGCGTGCCCACGATATTGGCCAGCCCGATCAGCGAAATCGCAACTGCGCCCAAGGCGGATGTGGTGTTTACTCCGACCGAAGACAGAATGCCGCCCGCGGCGATAGGGCCGCAGACCTCGGCCACAAAGGCGGGGAAATGTGCGGTGATAAACGCGAGCTGATAGCCGCAGGAAAAGAACCCTAGAAAGATCATGGTGTAGGACGGATCTTTGAACGCGCGGGTCAGGATGGCGCCCATGGATTCCTCTAGCTCGGCCTTGGATGCGGCTTGCGGTGCGCGCATGAACGGCAGCAACAGCAGCGACGCAAGGATCGCAGCGGCAAACCACAGGAACACCACCTGCCACGACATGACCTGCAACATCGCCTCGGCGATTGGGGCGCCGATGACCTGACCCGCGGACCCTGCAGCGGTGGCGATGGCAAGGCTCATCGATCGGTTTTCATCGCTGCTGGCGCGGCCCACGACAGCCAGAATGACGCCAAAACCCGTGCCCGCGATGCCGAAGCCGACCAAAACTTCGTACAGTTGGTGCTGAATGGGCAATGTCGCGCCCGCCGACAGGATCAGGCCAACGGCATAGACCACAGCGCCCATAATGATCGCCTTGCGGTCGCCAATCTTTTCGGCAATCGCGCCGAAAATCGGCTGACCAAACCCCCACGCAAGGTTCTGGATCGCAATCGCCAAACTAAAGTCTGACCTTAGCCAACCGTTTTCAGTGGCGATCGGAATCTGAAAAACGCCAAAGGACGCACGGACCGCAAAGCTGATCATGATGATCAGGCAGCCGACGATCAGAACGGGGGTAAAGATAGACTGTTTCATGCCGCACAGCTTTGTCTGGCGGGAAATGCTGCGTCAATGTGCAAACACCAGACGCGCAATGCAAAATTGTGATGGCAGGAATTCCGTTTGTGTATGACCCGCTTTCTTTTGTTTTGCAGCAGGGGTATGTCCCGACCATGACCACAGTGATCGAAGCATATCGCCAAGGCGTCGCCGAAGGACGTCTGAAACCTGACCCCGCGCAGGAAACGGTGCTGGATGCGTTGGAACGCGTGCGCCACGGGTTGGCTCAGCCCCCTGTGAAAAAGGGGCTGTTCCGCAAAGCGACCTATGAACCCGTTCAGGGCCTGTACCTATGGGGCGGTGTCGGGCGGGGCAAATCCATGTTGATGGATCTGGTCTATTCGATGGTCGACGCCCCCAAACGCCGTGAACATTTCCACGCGTTTATGCAGTGGGTCCACGATGAACTGGCCAAAGCCCGCGCCGCAGGCGTCGAAGACGCGATTGGCCCCGTGGCCGAAAACCTAGCCAAAGACGTGCGGTTCCTAGCGTTCGATGAAATGCAGATCACCGACATCACGGATGCGATGCTGGTGGGGAGGTTGTTTGAAAAACTGTTTGATGCGGGTGTGACGATTGTGACGACGTCGAACCGTATTCCTGACGATCTGTATAAAAACGGTCTGAACCGTCAGCTGTTTTTGCCGTTCATCGCATTGGTCAAAGACCGCATGGAAATCCGCGAACTGGTCAGCGACACGGATCACCGTCAGGGACGTTTGCAGGATACGAAACGCTATTTCACCCCGTTGAACGCCGAAAACCGCGCGGCGGTGCGTGCGATCTGGGATGATTTCGCGGGTGATCAGGGGCATCCTTTGGTGCTGCGCGTCAAAAAACGCGATGTGACCCTGCCGGGGTTCTGTAATGGCGTGGCGCGGGCGACGTTTTTTGATCTGTGCGGGAAAATGCTGGGCGCGGCGGATTATCTGGCCATCGCCGAATCCGTGCGCGTGCTGATCATCGAAGAAATCCCCGCCCTAAGCCGATCCAATTTCAACGAAGCCAAACGTTTCGTGACGCTGATCGACGCCCTATACGAAGCCAAAGTCGAAGTCATCTGTTCCGCCGCATCCGAGCCTGAAACCCTGTATCTAGAAGGCGAGGGCGTTTTTGAATTTGAACGCACGGCCAGCCGGTTGCGGGAAATGCAGGACGCAAATTGGGGCAAAGACCCCAAGGAATGAAAAAGGCGGGGAAATCCCCGCCTTTCGCTTTATGGAATGACCAGTCGTTGGCCCGCCTGAACGCGATCGGGCGACGATAGGATTTGGCGGTTCGCTTCGAAAATTTTGGGGTAAAATTCGACCGATCCGTAGAATTTCACCGCAATGGACCCCAAGCTGTCGCCTTCGGCCACGGTGTAAAATTTATATTGCTCGGTTGTACCTGCACGCTGAACGACACGAACCTCTACCCCGTCAGCTGCGCCCAGCGGGGTCGTCGGCGCAGCGGGTGCCTGACCTGTGGTCATCGTCGTGGCTTGCTGCACAATCGAGGCAAGCAGCGTAGAGGTGTCGACGCGTCCATCGGACGTGACAAGCATCGCTGGAACGCTGACGTCGCCTGCTTGGGCGGCTTCGTTCAGTAGCGCATCAATGTAGGCGTCGTTCTGTCCTTCTTGTAGCGCTTTGGCGACCAGAGACTGAAGGCTGTTCGATTCGACGGTTTCTGCGGCGGGTTGGCCTGTGATGGCACGAATGCCGGCCAATGCACCTGCGGTCATGTTCATCATTTGGTCATCGCCGGTCGTGGACGCAGGCGTCGGCGCGGGGGCCCCCGTTGCCAAACCTAGCGCGGACAAAACCCCAGCCGTGGTATCGGAAATGCTGCTATTGTCGGTTTTAATCGATGGCTCTGGTTGGACAGCGCCGCCAGTCGCGGCCAAAATGCGCGACGCGGCGCTAACGGCGAGACCGTCCGAGGTGTTCTGGCCAGCGATTGCTGGGGCCAAAGACGGTGAGGTGACGGTCTGCGATTGCGTACGGGTTACGTCGGTTTGCGCAGGATCATCGTCATTCCCAATGGGAGCAAAGACGATTGCGGCGCAAACGATGACGGCGGTGGCAAAAAAGGCAAGTACAATACGGATCATAGGAACTCCTGCGCGAAATCAGCCGCCATTGGCCGGCGTTACGGTGGTTAGCCCCAACAGAAGCCAATTTTGCATGCCGCCACGATAATAAAACAGTCGATCAGCGGGATAACCTGCGTCTAGCAGGCCATCGATAGCGTGCTTTGACTGACCGCACCAAGGACCGTTGCAGTACAGCATAAGGTCATAGACGTTAGAAAAATCGAGGCCGTCGCCGCTGTCTACAGCGCCAAGCGCACGCATGATGTCATCGCGATAGGGGTTGTCGGACTCTAGTGCGTTGAACGGTACGTTCACTGCGCCGGGAATGGCGCCGGTGTTGTAAAAGTCAGGCACACGGGCGTCGATCAGCAAACCGGTGCCGCCAGCAACCTGGTTTTGAAGGAAATCCAACAGCTCTAGTTCGCCCACAGTTTCAACGCCAGGGGCAGCCGTCATCGGTTGAATGCAAAATGGCGGGCAGGCACGCGATGTTTTTGTGAAATCGCCCGTCAGTTGATGTTCGGTGTCTTGAATGCGGGCAACGGTAAAGCTTTGACCGTTGATAGAGAACGATACCTGAGGCAGATCTTCGGTGATCGCAACGGTTTGCGCCTGAGCGGAAATGGTTTGAATAAGAATAAAAATAGCAGAAAAAACTGCCGAAAAACGCAACATATAATGTCCCCCGTCTGCGCTGCTACTTTATCTATCCAATCCCGCTGGCAGGCGGGGCTGAAATCATAGCTTTGTCCATATGTAGTAGAATCAGGCGAATCAAGTCAAACCCAGAGGCGAGATTGATTCGTGCGCAGCGACGATTTTTTGTGAACCGCTGAAACTGTCGGCTAAAACAGAAAGACGAGCCCAAATTAGCCCGCCTCCCCGCCCTGCCTGGACGTTGTGCCATGGGGCGCGATGCGCCGAATGACGAATTCTGAACCGAATCTAACTGCGTGGGTGATTCGCGGTCAAGTGGTGTGATTCGTTCAGAAGGATAGAATTGGTGCTGGTGCTGTTAAATTGTGCAGCAAGCTGCGTTTTATTTGTCTCGCGCCTTGGGGCGCTCGGGTTTGGCGCGGGATTATCCGTTGGCGCGCAAAATGTGGCCAGCAAGATAAAGCGAGCCGCAGATCAGGATGCGCGCTGTCGGGTCCGACTGAGCGATCTTTTCCACGGCGAGCGATACCGATGTTGCGGTTGTCGTATCTGCAAACCCTGCGTTTTCGGCGGCGTCGGCCAAAACGGATGCGTCAAAGCTGTTTGGTTCGTCAGGGATCGTGACGCATTGGATAGATTGGGCGACATTTGCCAAAGGACGCATGTAGCCGCTGACGTCTTTGGTATTGATCATACCGCAGATCAGGTGGGTCGGGCGTTGTGGAAGCGCCGATAGAGTGGCTGCGACCGCAGTGCCGCCAGCGGGGTTATGTCCGCCGTCCAGCCAGAGTTCGCAGGTGCCGGCAGCGTCGACCAACGGGCCGGTTTTCAGGCGCTGCATGCGGGCGGGCCATTGAACGCCTGTCACGGCACCGTCAAATGACGCATCGGAACATCCCAAGTATCGTAGGGCTGTGAGCGCTGCGCCTGCGTTTTGAATTTGGTGATCGCCCGGAAGGTTTGGGCGCGGCAGGTCAAGCAGGCCGTTGTCGTCTTGGTAAGTCATGCGGCCATGTTCGGTGCCGACGTGCCAATGTTGACCGTAAGCCATCATCGGTGCGCCCAGTTTCATGGCGGTGCGTTCGATCACGTCCATCGCTTCGTCCTGTTGGGGGCCAACGATGACCGGAACGCCGCGTTTGATGATGCCCGCCTTTTCGCCTGCGATCGCGGTCAGGGTGTTGCCGAGGAACTGTTCGTGGTCGATGGACACGGGCGTGATGATTGTGAGCGCAGGTTTCGCAATAACGTTTGTCGCGTCTAGGCGTCCGCCTAATCCGACTTCGAGCAGCGTATAATCTGCGGGGGTCCGCGCCATCGCCAAAATCGCGGCACAGGTCGTGATTTCGAAATAGGTGATCGGTTCGCCGCCGTTCGCCTTTTCGCATTCTTCGAGCGCGGCCATCAGCGCGGGTTCGGAAATCAGTTCGCCCGCGAGACGGATCCGTTCGTGAAAACGCGCCAGATGGGGCGATGTATAGGCGTGTACCTTTTTGCCGTCCGCCTCCAGGCCTGCGCGGATCATGGCTTGGGTCGAGCCTTTGCCATTGGTGCCCGCGATGTGGATCACGGGCGGCAGGTCATTTTGCGGATTTCCCAGCGCGTCCAACAGGCGCCAAACACGATCAAGTACCAGATCGATGACCTTTGGGTGGAGGGTCATCAACCGTTCAAGGATAACATCCGACGTCATGTTTGTGTCCATCTGCCGCGTATAGGCCGCGGATTATTCGGCTGGAGTTTCTGTTTCGGCTGGCGTTTCTTCAACCGGAGCAGGGGCTTCTTCCTCTGCCGCGGCGATGGCATCCATGCCTGTCAGCATGCGGATGATGTTTGCCAGTTCGTTTTTCATTTCGCCGCGCGGGGTCACGCGGTCCAGCATGCCGTGGTCCAGCAGGTATTCGGCGCGTTGGAAACCTTCGGGCAGTTTTTCGCGGATCGTTTGTTCGATCACGCGGGGGCCAGCGAAACAGATCAGCGCGTTTGGTTCTGCGATCTGAACGTCACCCAGCATCGCGTAGGATGCAGTTACGCCGCCCGTGGTTGGGTGGGTCAGGACGACGATGTAAGGCAGGCCTGCCTCTTTCAGCATGTCGACGGCAATCGTGGTGCGCGGCATTTGCATTAGGGACAGGATGCCCTCTTGCATGCGGGCGCCGCCAGCGGCCGAAAACAAAACCAGAGGGCGTTTCAGTTCGATCGCGCGTTCAGCGGCCGCGATGATCGCGTTGCCGACGAACATGGACATGGACCCGCCCATAAAGCTGAAATCCTGCGCAGCAGCGACAATCGGCGTGCCGTGAATGTCGCCTTCGGCAACCAGCATCGCCTCTTTTTCGCCGGTGTTTTTCTGCGCGGCTTTCATGCGGTCTGTGTATTTTTTCTGATCGCGGAATTTCAAAGGATCCTCGATCGGGGTCGGGACTTTGACCTCTTTGAAATTGCCGTTGTCAAACAGGGCAGCGAAACGCGCGCGCGGCGTGATCGCCATGTGATGTCCGCAGTTCGTGCAGACATTCAGGTTGTCGGCAAATTCGCGGTGGAACAGCATCGTTCCGCATTCACCACATTTCGTCCACAGGTTTTCAGGCACCTCGCGGCGGGAAAACAGCGAATTGATGGTTGGGCGGACGTAGTTGGTAATCCAGTTCATATCACGTGCCTTTGTTCCTAGTTGGTCAGGGAAATAAGCGCCCTTTGATTGAAATGCAATCGACGTAGGGTCAGTTGTCGCAAACTTCGGGCTGTGACTTGGGGGGAACTTGTTGCAAACATTCCCAAAACCGCTGGTCAGTATCTTGACCTTTACCTGCCGCATGAGATTTTGTTGCCAATATCAAAACAATAGACGGGGCGCGTTTCTTTCATGCGGCTGACCGATAAAATCACGCAACGGCGTTTTTTGCGCCAATTGGATCGCATGGTGCGCGGCGCACATCAGGCGACCACGTCGAGTTTGCGTGAAGAGCGCGGAATGATTTCCAAACTGCGGGCAAAATGCGCTGAATTTGCCTATGTCGCAGACAGCCGTCTGGCGCTGCCGGCGATTGGATCGAATCTGTTCCCGACACCGCGCGGCACCGATTGGGCATGGCGCCCACAGCTGTGGCGCGGGCCGCTGGCCACCAAAGGTCTGGCCGCTGCCCCATCGAAATCGAAGATCGGCGATGAAGTCACCTTGTATCACGATTGTCGCGTCAGCGAATTGACGCTGCGCCAGCTGCGCAATACCCGCGAATCCGATTTGGCACCTTTTGGGTTGCGGATGGACGTATTCCAATTCGATGGGTCGTACCTAAGCCTTGCAATTGATTTGCCGCCAGAGGCTTGCGAAGGGTTGCGGATGAAACATTTGGTGCGGTGTGATCCGATCATCGAATTCGAAAAACCGCTGGAAATTTTCGCCCGTTTGAACATCAAACACGGTCCTAACGTCGAACAGATCGTCCGCGAATTACCCTTGACCCAAGATAACCAGATGATCGAATTCGACTTGGGCTATTCGAAACTGAATGAAAAACGCATTGAAAAGGTCTGGGTGGATTTAATCCTAGAAGGCCCGCAAATGAATCAGGTGACCGTGCGCGATATCACCTTTAGCCGCTACCCACGCGCCGAACTATAAAGGTATCATCATGATCACAGTGACCAAAACCCGTTTGTTCGAAGGTGTCTGGGAAGGCGTGCTGAAAACCGGATCAGACGTTGCGCCACAAATCGTGGTGACACATCTGGCGCGTGAAATTCACGATGTGACGGTTGAACAGGGCCAAGATGGATGGGTCGTGCGCGTAGCGATTCCTGCAAATGTTCTGGCGGATGGCGTGCAAACCTTTGTGATTGCCGACAAAGATTCGGGTGCGACGCTATCCAGTTTTTCGATCATTTGCGGCGATCCCGTCGCCGATGATTTGCGGGCGGAAATCGATCTGCTGCGGGCCGAACTGGATCTGCTGAAACAGGCCTTCCGTCGGCACTGTGTTGAAAGCATGTGATTTGACGCCGCGTTGCACGTGACGCGCACGTAAGACTTGGGCATGCTGCCCCCGAACGAGGGAGGCACGCATGACCAATTATCCGCACCTACTGGCCCCATTGGATCTGGGTTTTACCACGCTGAAAAACCGCGTGATTATGGGATCCATGCATACAGGCCTGGAAGAAACCAAAGATTGGAACCGCGTCGCTGAATTTTATGCGGCACGTGCGCGCGGCGGTGTCGGGCTGATGGTCACGGGCGGTATGGCCCCGAACAAAGAGGGCGGCGTATTCCCCGGTGCGGCTGGGTTGTTCAACGACCAAGACATCGCCAACCACCGCGTTGTGACGGACCGCGTTCATGATGCGGGCGGCAAAATTGCGATGCAGATTTTGCATGCGGGCCGCTATGCCTATAGCCCTGATTGTGTGTCGGCATCTGCGATCAAATCCCCTATTTCGCCTTTCCCGCCGAAAGAATTGGATGAAGACGGCATTGAAAAACAGATCTCCGATTTCGTCACCGCCGCGACCCGCGCCAAAGAGGCAGGATATGACGGCGTCGAGGTGATGGGATCTGAGGGATATTTCATCAATCAGTTTTTGGTGCTGCACACAAACAAACGCACGGACCGCTGGGGCGGCGACTATGAAAACCGTATGCGCTTGCCCGTCGAAATTGTGCGCCGCATCCGTGATGCCGTCGGGCCTGATTTCATCATTATCTACCGTCTGTCGATGATCGACCTGATCCCGAACGGGTCCACCCATGCCGAGGTCGTTCAATTGGCCCAAGCCATCGAAGCCGCAGGTGCGAACATTTTGAACACCGGCATCGGCTGGCACGAAGCGCGCATTCCTACCATCGCGACCAGCGTGCCGCGCCGCGCGTTTGCGTGGGTCACGCAAAAGATGATGGGCAAAGTGTCGATCCCTATTGTGACGTCAAACCGTATCAACACCCCAGCAGTGGCTGAGCAGGTCTTGGCCGAAGGCTGTGCTGATCTGGTCAGCATGGCGCGACCGTTCCTTGCCGATCCTGATTTCGTGATCAAAGCCGAAAATGGGCAGTCGGACATGATTGCACCCTGTATTGCCTGTAACCAAGCCTGTCTGGATCACACGTTCAGCGGTAAACTGACGTCTTGTTTGGTGAACCCACGCGCCTGTCATGAAACCGAACTGGTGATTGAACCAGCCGCGACCGCGAAAAAAGTCGCGGTTGTGGGGGCTGGCCCCGCAGGGATGTCTGCCGCGGTTACAGCGGCAGAACGTGGTCATCACGTGACATTGTTTGAACGCGGCGATGCGCTGGGCGGTCAGCTGAATTTGGCAAAACAGGTCCCGGGTAAAGAGGAATTCTGGGGCCTTGTTGATTGGTTCAGTGCGTCTGTCGCGGCTGCGGGTGTTGACGTGCGCCTGAACACGGCCGCGACCGTCGATAGCTTGCAACATTTCGACGAAGTCATCATTGCAACCGGTGTCGTACCGCGTGATCCGGGGATCGAAGGACAAGATGGCCCGAATGTGTTGTCCTATATCGATGTCTTAAAAGGTGCCGATGTCGGCGGGCGCGTCGCGGTGATTGGGGCCGGCGGTATCGGTTTCGACGTGTCCGAATATCTGGTCACTGGCGATAGCCCAACGACCGATTTGCCAGAATGGATGCGCGAATGGGGCGTCACTGACCCAGAGGCCGCTGTTGGCGGCCTTGCCCCCGAAGGTCCGCAGCCAGATGCGCCTGTGCGTCAGGTTACCCTGCTTCAACGCAAGGCCGAAAAACCGGGTCGACGGCTGGGAAAGACAACCGGTTGGATACACCGCGCTGCGTTGCAAATGAAAGGCGTCACCATGAAGGGCGGTGTGAACTATGAACGCATAACCGCCGAAGGTCTGCATGTGTCCTATGGCGAGTCGCGCGAAAACCCGACCCTGATCGAATGCGATACGATTGTTCTGTGTGCGGGGCAGCTGTCTGATCGCAGTCTGGCCGATGCATTGATCGAAAATGGCGTGTCCTGCCACGTGATCGGCGGCGCGGATGTCGCCGCAGAGTTGGATGCGAAACGCGCAATTAATCAAGGCACGCGATTGGCGGCGACGCTCTGAATACCCCCAGACCTATACATTTGGGCCAAGGTTTATCGACAAATAACGCGATATTGTCAGGCCATGGCCCAGATTGTGCCCGATTTGGCGACGATAGATGGTCCAACGATTAGGTATTTAAGGGTCTGGGTATGGATCGCCTTACAGAAATGGAAGCCTTTGCCACCGTGGTTGACCAAGGTGGGTTTACAGATGCGGCAAAGAAAATGGGGATATCGAAATCCGCCGTTTCCAAACATGTCTCGGCTCTAGAGGCGAGATTGGGCGCACGGTTGCTGAACCGCACGACGCGCCGCGTTAGCCCCACCGAAATCGGTCTGGCGTATTACGACCGCGCCCGCCGCGTGCTGAATGACGCAGGCGAAGCGGATGCGCTGGTGACATCAATGCAATCGGCGCCATCTGGCCTTTTGCGCATTTCGGTTGCGACTGATTTTGGCGTGAACCATTTGTCGCCGGTTTTGGGTGAATTCCTACAAGAATTCCCAGACATCACCGTGAACATGGTGCTGAACAACCGCTACGTCGAACTGATTTCCGAAGGCTTTGATATGGCCATCCGTATCGGAGAACTGGAAGACAGCACCCTGCGTGCGCGCAAACTGACTGAAACAACGCGCCGCATGATCGCGTCGCCTGCCTATTTCGAAAAATACGGTCGTCCGCAAAAGATCGACGATCTGAACGATCACAAACTGCTGCATTATTCGAACCAAGCCAATTCGGCCGTTTGGAAAATCATTGCGCCGAGCGGTGAAAAACGTCAGGTGCGCACAGCCGGCTGGTTAACCGTGAATGATGGGCAATCGTTGCTGAACGCGTGTGTTTCGGGTCTGGGCATCGCGTATCTGCCGTCGTTCCTATACGCCGACGCGATGAAACAAGGTCTGGTTGAAGAAGCCATTCCAGACCTGCCGATGGAAACCCAAGGCATTTATGCCGTGTATCCTCCGGGTCGTTTCACACAGCCCAAAGTCCGCGCTTTCATCGATTTTCTGGTGCATGCCTACGCGGAAAAAGGGCCGGAAAACTGGTAATCTAGTGATATTGCGGCGTCTGGGGGCATACCTCGGGCGCCGTTTCTATTTCCAGCACGGCCATTTCAGCGTCGTGCTGATCATGTATCCGCAGCCGAATTTCGTCTTTGATCCATGCTGCGTTTCCGATGTGGCTGGGGCGATGACCACATGGGCGATCAGCTCGATTTCATGTTCCTGAATGTCCCAAATCCGTAAATTGTGAACAGATTCAACGCCTGCAACACCGGTTATGGTTTCTGTGACCTGTGCCGGAGTCACAGATGTTGGCGCCCCCATCATCAACACCCGAATGGAATCGCCAATTTCGGTAAAGGCCATCCACAAAATGTAACCTGCGATGATCAATGTGATTGCGGGGTCTATCCACATCCAGCCTTTGGTCAGGATGATGATCCCTGCAACGATAACCGCGATGGACCCCAATGCATCTGCCAGATTATGCAAAAACGCGGCACGAATATTCATGCTGTTTTTGGCCATCGTATAGGTCAGCAATGCAGTGATCAGATCGCCAACCAAAGCAAGGGCAGCCAGCCAAATGATCGGCTAGCCCGCGACGGGCTGAGGAACGAAAAAACGTTCAACCGCTTGGACGGCTAACCACAGGCCGACCACAATCAATGTGGTGTAATTGATCAGCGCCGCAACAATTTCGATACGGCCATATCCGAACGTCATCTTTTCATCGGCTGGTCTGCGGGCAATGCGCCGCGCGGCAAAGGCAATGATCAGCGAAATTGCATCGGACAGGTTATGCAGCGCGTCCGCGATCAGCGCTAAAGACCCCGATAAAATCCCGCCGATAATTTGCGCGAGCGTGAGAACCAAGTTTACGCCAACCGCTGCAGCAATACGGCGATCCCCCAGATTTTCGGGGTGATGGTGGTGATGACTATGCCCCATATTGCCTTGTCCTAATGATTATGGACTGAATATGCCGGTTCCAGCGGCGGGAAGCGCAATACCTAGACTACATAAATCGCAATCTTATTCGTTGATCGATGTCAGTACAGCTTCGACGCGGCGGTTTTTTTCGCGGCCTTCGGGTGTGAGGTTGCTGACCAAAGGCGACATGTATCCCATTCCTGCGGCCTCAAGCTGGTTGGAATTTACCCCGTAATCAGCAAGCAGAGCCGCTACAACAGCCTCGGCCCGCGCGCGGGACAGATCAATGTTGGCCTGCAAAGACCCAGAGCTGTCCGTGTGACCCACAATCGCAACCTGATAGTCGGGGTGGTCATTTAGAAACGCGGCAAGTTCGGCCAAACTATCGGCGCCGTCGGACGCAAGAATGCTGGACCCGCTTTCGAACGATAAACCTGGCAGAACGACATGGCCCGCGTTTTGAAGCGCAGCCGAAATAGAGGCGGTTTCCAGATCGGCCTGTATGGGTGCAAGTGCCGTGACCGACAAACCAACATCTGCTTCAGACGCGCTGATGTGTATGATCTGAACGAACCCTGCCGCTTTGGTTTTGCTGACGAAAACGATGACGGTTTCGTCGTCCTTTTCAGAAGCTAAGTATCTAAAATCATTTAAATCAACCTGCATATCCGGAATGTGTTTCAGATCCACATTGTATCTGAAATCAAACCCGCCACAGGCTTCGGTTCGGCATTCGAAAATGACGTCGAAACCGGCATCCGTTAATTGTTGCCGCAAGGGCGCATAGATTTGCAGCGTTGTCAGCGAGGCATTCGATAGACGCCAGACCTGTTGGGTGACGTCCCCATCGCGGGTGGCTAAATCGATATGGTTGCTGGTCCAGGCTGAAACCGGAAAATCGTATGAACTGGCACTATCGGTCGTGCGTAACGACAATGTTGCGCTGGCGGGCATGTCCAAACTCTGACCGATCGCGTGAACCGGCCAAAGAACCCAAAAACCAATCAATAACTGCCGAATGCCGATCAAAAGCGATATAACCCGTTAAGTTCTTTCAGTTTATAAACTGCGATAATGGTAATGTCCTACTACATCAAACCCTAACGAAGTGTACAACGCGTTAGCGGCCAAGTTTGCTTCGGTTACAACCAAAGATATATGTGCTGCGCCGTTGCTTTTGGCCCAGAATGCCATGCGGCGCAGGATGCGTACAGCCACACCTTTGCGGCGGCAATTGGGGGATACCTCTAGCGCATGAACCATGGCGATCTGACCGCTGATTGCGATGAACCCCGTGCCGGCAGGTATATCACCGATACGGCCCATAATCGTGGTTTTTGGACCCGTCGTGCGGTTCATCACGTTTAGCCGTGCATCATCAATTCCGCCATTTGCCCAAATTTCACGTTGGATCGCTATAGGCGGCCAGATGTCGTAAATTTCTGTACTATAGGTCCAGTCAGTGGCAATGCGATCAACCGGCGCGGCATATAGCGTAACCGGATCTTTAACCCGATATCCGCGCGCGGCCAGAAAACCGTCCAATTCATCATCGCCATCACGGATCATAAAAATGGGCGTTTGGCCCAGTTCGCGCATCTTGGCGGCGGCTAATTCTATGCCGGCATCATCCGCAGGGCCGGTTGCGCAAGACACACGGCTGCCGCCACCAGCGCCTTCGCGAATGGTGAACGCGCCGACGTGATGTTTGGCGAATGGCGCCCATGTGGCGTCAATCACGTCGTACAGTTGCGCAACCGTTGGGTTTGTCATGCAGGGAATAGCGCCGTTAGTTTTATAATCGCTTCGTCAACCATCGCGCCATCCGTGCCTCGGATCACGATATTCGATCCATAGGCCCCGTTTTGGGTAAATGGGTACGATCCGATCGATAGCTCTGGGAATTCTTGGGCCAGTTGCGCCAGAGGCCCCGCAATATCGCCTTCGCCTCGGTCGATGCGCAGGCTTTGCGATAGCAAAGGCGCACCGCCCGTCAGTGTCGGCAGGACCGTGGCGACCATCGCCTGAAATACGGATGGAACACCTGCCATGACGTGGACATTCTGGATCGTAAAACCTGGGGCGATCGACACTGGATTTTCGATTAGGCTGGCGGTGTCAGGGATACGGGCCATGCGTTTGCGCGCGTCATTAAATTCGTAGCCGCGGCTGTCATAATGCGCCTTTAGCAGGGCGTAGGCGTCATCGCGCACGTCGATGTGATCGTTGAACGCAGCCGCAACGCAATCGGCGGTGATGTCGTCATGCGTTGGGCCAATGCCGCCCGATGTGAATACGTGGTCATAGGCCGTGCTTAGCGCCTGAACCGCGCCAACAATGGCCTCGCGGTCGTCTGACACAATCCGCGTTTCTTTCAGGTCGATACCCGCCGCCGTTAGCTTTCCGGCCAGATAATACATGTTACCTTCGCGCGTGCGGCCCGAAAGGATTTCATCCCCGATAATCAAAATAGCGGCGGTTGGGTTTGGCATCTGCTTCTCCATCGTTGCAAGAAACGGTATAGGTCTGTGCCATGCAGTTTTCCACTCCGTTAATGCCCGCCCGCCTGATCCGCCGCTATAAACGGTTCCTTGCCGATTGCCGGCTAGAGGATGGGACAGAAATCACCGCGCATTGCCCGAACCCTGGCAGTATGTTGGGCCTTGCGGATCCGGACATGAAAATATGGCTGGAACCCAATGACGATCCGAAAAAGAAACTGAAATACGGTTGGCGACTGGTGGACCACGAAAACGGTCATTTTACGGGCGTCGATACCGCTATGCCGAACCGCGCGCTGAAACAGGCCCTGCTGGCGCGTGAAATTCCAACGCTGTCGGATTATCCCATTATCAGACCCGAGTTGAAATACGGCGAAAACAGCCGCGTTGATTTTCATCTGTCCGGCGGTAGCCGCCCCGACCTGTGGATCGAGGTGAAATCGGTCACTCTTATGCGCCAAAACGGCGTTGCCGAATTCCCTGACAGTGTCACGGCACGCGGGGCGAAACATATGGGGGAATTGGCCGCTATGTCGCGTGCCGGCGATGATGCGATGGTGCTGTTTTTGGTGCAGCGCACCGATTGCACGCGTGTCACCCCTGCGGCTGACATCGATCCCAAATATGCTGCGGCCCTGCGCGATGCGGTGGCTGACGGGGTGCGCGTTTTGGCGCTGGGCACCCGCATTTCACCAAAAGGTGTCGAAATCGCGGGCGAAATCCCGTTTGACCTTGGTATCTGAGGTCTGGCCCTTTTGGCTCATCGGCCTTACATAGGGCCTGATAACGAACGGAGTGGTACATTGAACGAAGATCTGCGCGGTCGCCTGACCAAAGACGGAATTCGCATCTACGAAGACGCTGACTTTGCCGGCATGCGCAAAGCAGGCCAAGTCGCTGCGCAAATTCTGGATGACATCATCCCGTTCATCCAAACCGGCGCGACCACGGGCGAAATAGACGCAAAGATCACTGAAATGGTGACCGAAAGCGGATCAACCTCGGCCACCATCGGTTACAAAGGCTATCAGCACGCCAGCTGCATCAGCGTGAACCACGTTGTCTGTCACGGTATCCCTGGTGACAAAAAGCTGAAAGAAGGCGACATCCTGAACATCGACGTCACCGTGATCGTTGATGGATGGTTTGGCGACACCAGCCGCATGTATGTCGCGGGCAAACTGCCGCGCAAAGCTGAACGCCTGATCCAAGTCACCCACGATTCCCTGATGTTGGGGATCGAAGCCGCAAAGCCGGGCAACACCTTTGGCGATATCGGCAATGCGATCCAGACCTATGTGGAATCGAACCGCATGTCCGTTGTGCGCGATTTCTGTGGTCACGGTCTGGGCCGCGTGTTCCACGCCGCGCCGAACGTTCTGCATTATGGCCGCGCAGGCACCGGTGCCACGCTAGAGGAAGGCATGTTCTTCACCATCGAACCGATGGTGAACCTTGGCCGTCCTGAAACCAAAGTTTTGGCCGATGATTGGACCGCTGTGACCCGCGACAAATCGCTGTCGGCGCAGTTTGAACATTCGATCGGGATCACCGCAGACGGGGCCGATATTTTCACCCTGTCGCCGGGCGGTAAGTTCCACCCGACCTATCTGTAATAAAACGGGCCGCATCTGCGGCCCTTTTTATTTCACCAATTTCTGTTTCAGCTCTGCCATCGAATAAACGATGTCGACGCCCAGCGGTTTCAGCACGCTATCTGGGCTGTGTTCGCTATAGCCATAGAACTGCGTTCCAGCTGCCTTTGCCGCGCCTGCGCCTGCGGTGCTGTCATCAATCATCACAGTATATTCGGGACGCGCACCCGCCTGTTCCATCGCCGCGACCAACATACCAGCCTGCGGTTTGGGGGCGTGGGTATGGCCTGAATACATGCGGTCTTTTAGGCGGTCATACAGACCCGACGGGCCCAGCGTCACCTTCATCTTATCCATCGCGCCGTTCGATGCGATCGCAATAGCGGTGCCCTGATTTTCCAGCGCATCAAACAGGTCGATCACCCCGTCGGACAATGGCGCGCCCTTTAGGATTTCGAACATTTCGGCGTAGAGTTCATCGACCCAATTGTCAGGCAAATTCAGGTTATTCGCCTCTTCTGACGCTTGAATGTCGTACAGGGTGCGGCCCATGAACAGTTCATGCACGCCTTCGGGTTTCAGGGCCATGCCATAGCGTGACAGGTTCGCGGCGATGGCTTCGCAGGTGGGGCCTTCGCTGTCGACGATCACGCCGTCGCAGTCGAAAATTACCAAATCAGGTTTCATCATTCTTTTTCCAAAAACGTCACATGGGTGTCGCCGTATTTGCGTTGGTCCAGCGTCGCAAACCCCGCAGGAGCAATCTGCGGCGCGTTTTCTTCCCATACTATCAATGCATTATCGGCAACCCAACCGCCTGTAACGGCGGCCTCGATCGCTTTGGCGCCCAGAGATTTGCCATAAGGCGGATCCAGAAATATCAGGTCATAGGGCGCATCGGGATTGGACGCCAAACGGGTCGCATCACGGGCAACCAGCGTGGTTTCGCTTTTGCGCCGTGTTTTGGCGATGTTTTCGCGGATCAGTTTTTGCGCCACGCGCCCGTCATCAACAAAGGTGACATGGGACGCGCCACGCGACAGTGCCTCTAGCCCCAACGCGCCTGTCCCCGCGAACAGGTCCAGCACGCGGGTATCGGTGATGGGATCACCGAATTTGCCGCCCATCAGAACGTTAAACAGGCTTTCGCGCACGCGGTCGGTGGTGGGGCGCAGATGAGCGCCCGCGTCGCCTTTGCCCACTGACGCCAGCGCCAGCCCGCGATGATCGCCGCCGATGATCCTCAACGTAATAGCGCCTTTAGGTCTGTGGATTCATCGATCAGATCGGCAGGGGCAGGGGATTTGCCAGCCTCGATCAATCGTTTGCCGACCATGTAATCACGGGCGGCATTCATGGCATCCACGGCAATCAATTCGTCGCCTTTGAAATACCAATGCACGCGCGACTGCGGATCATTGGAATAGCGTTTTACATAAACCGCGTCATAGCCAATGTTCAGGCCTGCGATTTGTAATTTGACGTCGTATTGATCCGACCAGAACCATGGTTTGGGATCATAGCTGACGCCTTTGCCCAGCATATTGCGGGCCACAACATCCGCCTGATCAATGGCGTTGCCGACGCTTTCGATGCGGATGCGTTCGCCTTTGAATGTCAGGTTGGCGCAATCGCCAGCGGCCCAGATATGCGGCTGGGACGTTTGCCCATGCACGTCCGTATCAATCCCGTTGGAACAGGTCAGGCCTGCGGCGTCTGCCAGCACAGAGGCAGGCGAAATGCCCACGCCCATGATGACGAAATCCACGTCCAATTCGGTGCCGTCGGTCAGCACGGCTCCGGTGACGGCATTGGTGCCGGTCAGTTTTGTTAGGCCCACGCCTTCGATGATTTTGACGCCGTGGGCGGTGTGCAGGTCGCGGAAATAGTCGGATGTTTCCGCGCAAGCGACGCGCTGCAAAATACGCGGAGCCATTTCGACCAGCGTCACATCACAGCCCTTTTTCGCGGCGACGGCTGCGGCCTCTAGCCCGATATATCCGCCGCCCACGACCAACAGTTTGCGGCCCTGCGCGAATTCGGGGGCCATCGTGTCGGCGTCTTTCAGGTCGCGCACGGTATAAACGCGATCCAGATCACCACCAATGGCAGCAGGCAGGGTACGCGGGTGCGACCCCGTGCAAATCGCCAGTTCGTCATAGGCCATCGTGCGGTCGCCTTGCAGGGTGATGGTCTGCGCAGCGGGATCAATCGCGATCACGCGGGTGTCCAGCATCAGGTCGATGTTGTTTTCTGCGTACCAGTCGGGTGCGCGCAGCAGCAGGCGGGACAGCTCCATTTCACCTAGCATATAGGCCTTGGACAATGGGGGGCGTTGGTAGGGGGGCACGTTTTCCGCCCCAATCAGCGTGATTTTCCCGTCGAAACCGTCGCTGCGTAGGCGTGCGACCAGCGTTGCGCCGGCTTGTCCTGCGCCGATCACCACGAAATGTTTCATCTTAGCCCCCGATTATTATGGCCTAGTTCGGGGCCGACCCTATATGTTCGAACAAACAGCGGCAATTGCGAACAGAGGAAAAGCAAATGACGATTTCAGTAGGTGATAAACTGCCAGACGCAACCCTATGCGTGATGGGCGCAGAAGGCCCCGAACAGGTGAAAATGTCTGACCTGACAGCGGGCAAAAAGGTTGTGATCTTTGGCCTGCCTGGCGCCTATACCGGCACCTGCACCACAGCGCATGTGCCCAGCTTTATCCGGACCAAAGGCGATTTCGATGCCAAAGGCGTTGATGCTGTGATCTGCGTGGCTGTGAACGATCCGTTCGTGATGGCTGAATGGGCGAAATCCACTGGCGGCGCTGACGCGGGCATTCATTTCCTAGCCGACGCAGCATCCGAATTCACCAAAGCGATCGGCATGGAATTCACCGCGCCCCCCGTTGGTTTCTATGACCGTTCGAAACGCTATGCGCTGTACGCCGAAGACGGCGAAGTCAAAGTACTGCAGCTGGATGAAAACCCAGGCGTCTGCGATTTGTCGGGCGGTGAAAGCCTGCTAGAGGCAATCTGATAGCGAAACGGCGGGGCCATCACCCCGCCGTTTTTATTTAGGCATTTTCGTTCAAGACTGTGCGCGTTGGGAACGGAATGTCGATGCCGTTGGCATCCAGCGCCTCTTTGACTTTGCGTTTCATGTCAGCCTGATATTGGAAATAATCCGACGACTGCACCCAAACGCGGCACAGGAAATCCACCGAAAAATCACCCAAGTTGTTCACTTGCAGAAATGGCGCAGGGTCCGTCAGCGACCGTTCGTCCGCCATGATCGTATCGCGGATCACCTGTTCGGCCAGTTTCAGGTCAGCGCCATAGCCAACGCCAAACACCCATTCCGCGCGGCGGGTCTGGTTGATCGAATAGTTGGTGATGGTGTTACCCCAGACTTCGGCGTTGGGAACGATGACTTGAACGTTCGATAGGTTCGCCAGTTCGGTGTAGTTCAGCGAAATATCTTTCACCGTGCCAGACACGCCGTTTACTTCGACGAAATCACCGATTTTGATCGGGCGGAACATGATGATCATCACCCCTGCTGCCACGTTCGACAGCGTGCCCTGCAACGCCAAACCAATGGCCAAACCGGCGGCACCGATAACGGCGACAATCGACGTTGTCTGAATGCCGAATGTGTTCAAAACGAACAGACCGGCAAAGGCCAAGATCAGATAGCGGGCGATATTGCCCAGAAAATTAAACAGAGTCGGGTCCAGATGGCGGTTTTTCTGGCCGATGTTGGCGATGCGGCGCTGCACCCACCCCGAGATGATGAACCCCAGAATGATGATCAAAATGACCGACAGCACGTCGCCCAATAGCGCGACCAGGAATTCCAGCGTCAAATAATCGCCGATCGTGTTCCCGTTATAAATTTCAGTATTCAGTAGTTGTTCCATTATGAACCTTGTATTTCATCCATTTTTTCCGCCAGCTTGACGTCTTTGTCCGTCAGACCGCCAGCGTCATGCGTGGTGAGCGTCACCACGACCTTGCTATATATATTAGTCCACTCGGGGTGGTGGTTCCACTTTTCCGCCCAAATAGCTGCCTCAGCCATAAAACCAAAGGCTTCGGGAAAGGTGGGGAATTCAAATGTTTTCGTGATTTTCGTGCCGTCGTCATTGGCGGTCCAGCCACGGGACTTGAGCATGGTGATGTCCATCAGTCTTGCTCCTTTACTTGGGTGTGTTTGAAGGGGCCGTAAGCCGTCAGGATGTCGATTTCTTCGTCGACCATCTGGCGTTCTTGGTCCAGAAAATCCTGAACGGCGGTGCGAAAGGACGGGTTGCCGATCCAATGCAGGGAATGGGTTTGCGCGGGCAGATACCCGCGGGCCAATTTATGTTCGCCTTGGGCGCCTGCTTCGATCCGTAGGCCGTTTTCAATCGCGAAATCGATGGCCTGATAATAGCACAGTTCGAAATGCAGGCAGGGGTGATGTTCGGTGCAGCCCCAATAGCGCCCGAACAGCGTATCGCGCCCGATGAAATTCAGCGCGCCCGCCACTGGGGTGCCATCGCGCACCGCAAGGGTCAGCAGCATGTCGTCACGCAAGGCGTCGTGGGCCAGATCGAAAAACGCGCGGGTCAGATAAGGCGATCCCCATTTGCGCGAGCCTGTGTCCTGATAGAACTGCCAGAAATAATCCCAATGGTCGGGCGATATCGCGTCACCCGTCAATTGCAGGATGTCCCCTCCAAAAGATTGCGCCTGTTTGCGTTCCTTGCGGATCGCTTTGCGCTTGCGCGACGAAAGGGCGTTCAGGAAATCGTCAAAACTATCATAGCCCTGATTTTCCCAATGAAATTGCTGGCTGGTTCGGTGCAATAGGCCCAATTCGCGGCCTGCAATCGCCTCGGCTTCGGTGCAGAACGTGACGTGGATGGATGACACGCCCAATTCAGTCGCAAACTGTACGGCGCCTTGGGTCAGGGCGGAAATGCCTGCGGTTTCGAACCCTGCGCGTGTCAGAAAACGGCGACCTGTGGCGGGGGTAAACGGGACGGCGATTTGCAGTTTGGGGTAATATTGACCGCCCGCCCGTTCATAGGCATGCGCCCAGCTGTGATCGAATACATATTCGCCCTGGCTGTGGGATTTCCCGTACAAAGGCGCGACCGCGATCACCTGACCGTCTGATTTTGCAGCCAAATATCGGGGTTCCCACCCTGTGCGTGGCCCGACCGATCCGCTACGCTCTAGCGCGGACAAAAACCGATAGGTCGTGAACGGATCGACAGCGCGGCCCCCGTCAGGGTTCGCGCAGGCATCCCAATCGTCCTCGCCAATATCGGCAATGCTGGAATGCAGGGATATTTCGATCGCGTCGGTCATGCCCCGTATGGTGATGGTGCGGGGCGAGCCGTCAAGCGGCGTAACCTTCGAAAGTGATGTTATCCACGATTTCGCGCGCTTTTCTTTCGGCGTCGGGTGTGCGGATCGTCCAGCACAGGATATGCGCCCCATCTTTGCGCAGGTCGGCGACGCGGGGGGCGTTTAGCTGATCGTGCTGATGGCTGATGAAACAGGCGCCAGTGCGCGCGTAATCAGGAATATCGCGCAACGTGTCGCGGATGCGCGCAGGAATGGTGGGCCAATCACCCGCGTCGAAATTACAGGTGGTTAGGCCGCGTGGCACCGTTGGCGATAGTTCGGCCATGCGTGCGACGCTATGGGGATTGAACGACATAACGGCAACCGGTCCGTCATATCCCGCCAAACAATCGGCGGTGGCCTGTTCTAATGCCCCGTTGGTGGGGCCTAGAATGCCGCTTTGATCTTTGATTTCGATCAGCAGGGGCACGCGGCCATCGATGATCGACAGAACCGTTTCCAATGTCGGGATAGCTTCGGACCCGTGGCGCAGCTGTATGGCGGTCAGTTCGGCCGCCGTTCTGGTGGCCAGCGGCCCTGTTTCATGGGTCAGGCGGGCCAGATCATAGTCGTGAAACACGATCGCCTGACCGTCTTTGGATAGCTGAATGTCAATTTCGATACCGTATCCAGCGTCCACCGCCGCGCGTATGGCCGAAACACTGTTTTCTGGGCGACCAGCGGCGATGTCATGCAAGGCACGATGCGCGATGGGCCGCGCCAGAAAATCAGGATGCAGCATTATTCGATCTCGAAAATACCGTCGATTTCAACCGCAACGCCCAAAGGCAGCGCGGCAACACCAACCGCAGAACGCGCGTGACGACCCGCATCACCCAAGGCCTCAACCAGAAAATCCGATGCGCCGTTGACGACTTTGGGTTGTTCGTAAAAATCAGGGGCCGAATTGACGAAGGCGTTCAGTTTGATGACGCGTTTCAGGCGGGAAATATCACCGCCGCAGGCCGCTTTGACCTGCGCCAGCAGGGAAATCGCGCATTGTTTTGCGGCAATCGCGCCTTGTTCGGTGGACATGGTGTCGCCCAAACGTCCCAAAATCAGACCGTCGTCATTCTGGGAAATCTGGCCCGAGATATGCACCAAATTGCCGGTGATGGTGAAAGGCACATAATTTGCGGCTGGCGCTGGGGCGTCGGGTAGGGTGACGCCCAGTTCGGCCAGTTTGGTTTCGATGTCGCTCATGTTGGCTCCGTCTATAAATTTGGTCGGACGCTATCGCGGGTTGCCGGGCGCTGCAATCAGGTCTCGCGCCATGCGCGGGCAAAAAAATCGGTCAGCGGTTTCAGCAAGAATTGCATGGGGGTCCGATCCGCGGTGCGGATAAAGGTTTCAACAGGCATGCCCGGGACCAAAACAGTGCCTTCGGGCAGGCGCGTGATTTCGTTTTCGTTCAAAGTCACCTCTGCGCGGTAAAACGATTGGCCTGTTGCGTCATCTTCAAAGGCATCGCCCGATAGGTTGACGACCGTGCCGTATAATTCGGGCGTGGTTTTTTGATTGAACGCCGAAAACCGCAAGGTCACGTTTTGACCGACCAACAGCTGATCGATATCGCGGGGATCAATGCGGGCTGTGATGATCAGGGGGCGGTCTTGGGGGACGATGTACAAAATGGGCTGTGCGGGTTCGATCACGGCAGAGGTTGAATAGACCTGCAATCCGTAAACCACGCCGGAAACGCCAGCGCGAATATCTAAACGGTCCAGCTGCGTATTCAGCGAAACCTGTGTTTCGCGCAGTTCCAATTCAGTCGGCTGAAGATTGCGGATTTCGGCGATGGCTTCTTCGCGGCGGACTGTATCGATATTCAGGATACCCAATTCGATTTCTGTGATGCGCCCTCGCGCTTGCGCAGCAGAGGCGGTCAGTTCGCCCCTACGGCCCTCTAGATTGGCTTTTTCCCGTTCCAGAGCCAGCACCCGCGTGGCCTGCGCAAGGCCACGTTCCAAAAGCGACCGTTGGTCGGTCAATTCCTGTTCAATCAGGTCCAGTTGACGCGCAAGTGACTGTTGTTGCGCCTCGATCCCAGTGATCTGGTCCGTGATCTGTTCGATGCGGCGTTCGTATTGTTCGATCTGGGTTTGGGTGCTTTGGCGGCGGGCATCGAACAGGCGGGTCTGACCTGCGATCAGATCGTCGAAACCGTTCGAAAGCATGGGATCAAACACGATCTGATCTGCACCGTCGCGTTCGGCCTCTAGCCTATTGCGGCGGGCAATGGTTTCGGCCAACTGACCGGATACCACAGTTAACTGCGACCGCAGGTCGGCGCCTTCTAGTTGGATAAGTATCTGGCCCGCATCGACAAAATCGCCTTCGTCTACCAAAATGGCGTCGACTTGACCGCCATAGGGGTGCTGAACGATTTGCCTGTTTTGGTCCACTTCGATCCGGCCTGATGCGATGACGGCCCCGCCCAGTTCCGCCAACGTGGCCCAAGTTCCAAATCCGCCGACTAACACAGCAAGCGTAATCAGACCAATCCAGATATAGCGAGCGGCAGACAAATTCATGACACGCCTCCTGGCGTGGTGCTGCGTGCCACATCCGTATGATTTTTCAGAACATTTCGCATGACCTCTTCTTTCGGGCCAAAGGCGCGGATGGTTCCGTGGTCAATCATCATGAGCTGGTCGCATTCTTGAATAGCGGCGGGACGGTGGGCCATGATCATGACTGATCCGCCTGCGTCGCGATGAGCGCGGATGGCCGCATTCAATGCGACGGACCCTTCGTTATCCAAATTGGAATTGGGTTCATCCAGAACCAGTATGACGGGATCGCCGTACATCGCACGTGCAAGGCCAATCCGTTGAATTTGGCCGCCCGATAACCGCCCTCCTGTTGTTGAAACCCGCGTATCATAGCCGTTTGGCAGTTTCAGGATCATGTCGTGTGCCGCGGCTTTTTTCGCGGCGGCGATCACGGCGGCATCATCAGGCGCGGTGGACATGCGTGCGATGTTTTCTTTGATCGTGCCATCCAACAGCTGAACACGTTGGGGTAGATATCCGATGTAACCCGCCAATGTATCTGGGTCGTATTGATCCAAAGTGGCGCCATCCAAACGCAGTTTCCCGCCAGCGGGCGTCCAAATGCCGGTGATCAATTTGGCCAAGGATGATTTGCCCGCGCCAGACGGTCCGATCACGCCAACCGCATGACCGGGTTCTAATTTGAATGTTAAAACGCGCAATGCTGCGGTGCTTTCGCCGGGGGGAACGGCGGTGACGGCCTGCGCTTCTAGGATTGCGCGGGGACGGGGCAGGGTCGTGCGGTGTTGCGGTGCGGGAATGGTGCCCAGCAAATCGGACAGATTTGCCCATCCTTCGCGGCCACGTTCGATCACGGCCCATTGGCCGATGATTTGTTCGATGGGCGCCAATGCGCGGCCCAACAAAATCGAACCTGCAATCATGGCGCCTGCCGTCATTTCGCCGCGTAAAACCAGATAGGCGCCCAGCCCCAGCATCGCGGATTGTAAAAACAGACGAATGGCACGTGTCATTGCGGTGTATCCACCGCTTTTGTCGGCAAAGTCGATCGACGCGGTTAGGGATTGGTCGCGCAAGGTTTTCCAACGGTCAAACGCGGCATTGCGCATACCCAAAGCACCCACGATTTCAGCCTCTGACCGGATCATATGGCCCATGATTTCGGCCGATTGGGTGGAGCGCGTCGATTGTTCCAGCGGTTTTCGACTGTGCAATCTATTGGCCAATGTGATCGCAATTAGAACGCCCGCACCGACCAAAGCCAAAATGCCCAAATCGGTGTGGAATATAAAAATACCTAGGAAAAATATAGGCATAAACGGCAAATCATAGGCTGCCATCACAGCGGGCGACGTGATCATGCGCTGGATCGATTCCAAATCGCGTAGGGCACTGGCCGATTGCGCGGGCAGGGTGCCGGTCGACGCTGCTGTTGTCGATGCTTCGAACACGCGTCGGTCTAAATCGGATTGGAACTGTGCACCAACGCGGCCCATGATCCGGCCGCGCACGAAATCCAAAACACCCATGCATAGGTATAAAAACAACACCAAAACCGTCAGCGCGACCAGTGTTTCGAACGACCCTGACCCTAAAACGCGGTCGTAGACGTTCAGCATGTACAAAGGTCCCGTCAGCATCAGTAGATTGACGACCATGCTAAAAATCGCAACCAGCCAAAACATCGGGCGACCGCGTTTGCGGATATCGGCTAATTCTGTTGCGCCCAATTGGGTCGTGCGGGTTGTCATGTGCGGGTTGTCGCCTATCTGATGCCTGTTTACGCGCTCTGGCTTATGCCTGTCAGAGATGAAGTTTATGTTTCAAATCTGTCACGATTTTTGCAGAGCTGACAACAGGGCACTGTGATTTTGGTCCAGATAGGTATTTGAGTGCAAGTTGAGATGACTTTAATAAATGGCCGCCCCGTGACTCGATTTTTATCTATTTCTGCGCTGGTTTCATCTATCGCGCTGACCGCCTGTTCGGTCGCGCCCGATGGTGTCGCGATCCACGACCCCTACGAAAACACAAACCGCAAAGTGCATGAATTCAACACTGGGTTGGATCGCGTTGTTTTGCGGCCTGCATCGCGTGTCACGAATGCAATGCCCGTGGTCATCACAGAACCGGTCAGCAATTTCGCGGATCACGTTGGTTTGCCTGGAATGGTGGTGAACGGTGTCCTTCAGGGCGACATCAAAGGCGCAGGCACAAACGCCTTTAGGTTTGTTGTGAACACGATCTTTGGCATCGGTGGCCTGTTTGATCCCGCAGATGGGATCGGGATTTACGCCGAAGACACCGATTTCGGCGAAACGCTGGCTGTTTGGGGCGTTCCCGAAGGCGCCTATGTGGTTTTACCTGGGTTCGGACCATCAACTGAACGTGATGCTGCGGGCCGCATTGTTGATTTCGTGATCGATCCTTTGGATTCTATCGTACAATCCGAAGTGCTGCCCTATGCGACTGGGTCGCGGGCTGCAGATATTGTGATCAAGCGTGGGCGCTTTGGTGATACAGTGGATTCGGTTTTGTATGAAAGCGCAGACAGCTATGCGCAGACGCGTGTTTTTTACCTAGACAGTCGTCGCTATGAACTGGGCACCACTGTTGTTGATGCATCATCCGATCCATATGCGGACCCTTACGCAGACCCATATGCCGATCCGTACTTCGATCCCTATGAGGACCAATAATGTTTAACACGTTTTCCCGCCGTCAGTTTCTGGCCGTAGCCGCCGCGGCGGTCGTTCCGACAACCTCGATGGCGTTGACTGAATCCCAAGCCCGCACATTGGTTGACCGTTTGGTGTCTGACATCAACGCGATCATTGCATCGGGCAAATCGGAATCGGCAATGATTGCTGATTTTGCATCGATCTTTGACCGCTATGCGGATGTTCCGATCATCGCGCGGACCGCAATGGGCGCTGATTGGCGCGCTGCAACGGCAGATCAGCGGACCAGGTTCGTGAGCGCGTTCCGTGATTATGTTGCGTCGAAATATGGCCGCCGGTTCCGCGAATTCATCGGGGGCCGGATCGAAGTGACCGAAACCGCCACCGTCCCGAACGGGGTCGAGGTCCGCGCACGTGCGATTCTGCAGGGCCAATCGCCGTTCGAGGTGAGCTTTGTGATCTCTGACGGGTCGGGTCAGGCGAAATTTATCAATATGTTTATCGAAGGGATCAACATGATCACTTCGGAGCGTACTGAAATAGGCGCCATGTTGGACCGCCGCCGCGGTGATATTGATGGTTTGATCGCGGACCTAGAGGCGCTGTGATGCGCCGGTATTTGGCATTGGCGTTGGTTGCGGTCCCTGTGATTGCAACAGCAACGCCCTATGACGGGGTCTATCGTCAGGCTGCCAATGCCGACTGTGGATTGGTGGGCGTTGATGGCGGCGCGCTGATGATCAAGGACGGGATTTTCCACGGTGTCGGCATGGAATGCCGTATGGAAAACCCCGTAAATGTGACCGATATGGACGCAACGCTGTATACGTTTCATTGCAGCGGCGAAGACGACCATTGGACCGAACGCGCCTTGATCATGAATGCCGCCGACAGCGACGGCATCATCATGCTATGGAACGGGTATGCGTTTCGTTACGAAACCTGCGAACCCGAATAATTACAGATGTTCGTCAAAGCAGGCTTTGGCGCGACCCCATACATCGTCGTCGATTTTATCTAACGTTTTCAGATGCGGTAGCAGCTGACCTGCATAGTCTACCGAACTTTCCATTGGCAACATCGACGGCAGGTTATCGATCGCGGTGACGTCCAAAATCGGATCGTCATGTACCCGCAGGGCAGGTGCATCCCACGTCGTCGTGCGGTCGTAGACTTTGATCGGGGAAAAATCGCTGTCGGGGTCACATGCGATGTCGCCGATAACCGATAATTTGCGCGGATCCGTTTTGGCCGATGCCGGCACGAAAACGGGCGTGCCGGGGCGTGCCAGAATGCAGTTCAGGAACAGTTCGTGATCCAGAATTTCAGGAAACGGCCCGCCGCTTGCGGTTTCGGCCATGTCCCATTTGGTCACAGCAATGCCCGCGCGTTCACACAGTTCTGCCGCGCCCGATCCGACGCGTCCCAGCGCACCAATGATGATGGCGCGCGCTGTTTTGCTGCCCAGTGCGGCGCGCACGGCATCGGCCAGCGCATCCGCGTTTTTATAAGTGGACACGGCTGGGCACAGCGCAGGCTGCGCCGCATAGGATAGCGCCGTTACGGCAGCGCCCGCATAGCCCGCCCAATATCCAAACGCCGCTACACGGCGTCCGTCCTCTAGCGTGAGGTATTCCAGATCATAGAGCGTCCCGCCCCCCGCCTGAAACCGATCCAGCAGGCGGCGGCCAGCAGGCTGACCTTTGTAGGCGTGGCCGAACATGATGTGGCGATGCACCAACGGCATGCCGGTTTCGGGCAATTCTTTCAGGCCAAAGATAATCGCGTCTTTGGGCGCGTCGGGCCACGATGCCTCGGGTGCGATTTCACAGCCCGCATCGGCATATTCTTCAATCGGAATAATACGTTGGCTGCTGTGTTCGACCGTCACACGATAGCCCATCGCGATCATTTCGGCGGCGCCTTGGGGTGTGATGCCAACGCGTTCTTCGTTTGGGCGTTCTTCGGTGCGGACCCAAAGGTGTGGTTTAGAAATGTGTGCGGAGGTGTTCACGGTTGCTGCTTTCTAAATGGGGAATGGTGTTGAACCCTGCCAAAATCGGGCCCACGGGGGACACGTGGACGTGGTGCAGGGATGTATTGAAAATGGGGATCATCACATGGGCCATGCGGCGCGGGTCCAGATCCAATAGATGACGGACGATCATCGCGATCACGCCGCCCGATGTGATGCACAAAACGTTCCGTCCCGGTGTCAGGGCGGCGTCCAAAACTGTACTGATGCGATTTTCAAAGGCCTCGAATGTTTCATTGCCCATGATTTCCGCGCGGTGCCATGCCTCCATCACCAGCGGAATGTGACGGGCAAAATCGTCGCCATCGGGAATTGGCATCCCGTGGACGTCCTCCATCGCTTTGCCCAGATTGAAATAATCAACCTCGTTTAAACGGTCGTCGATTTGCGGCGCATCATAGCCCATCCCCAGCGCCGTTTCGCGGTGACGACGCAAGCTGCCCGATAGCACCAGATCAAAGCTATGCCCCTGATCGCGCATCCAATTTCCCAAAACGGCGGCCTGTTCGTGGCCTTTTGGGGATAGGCGGTCATAGTCCTCTTCGGTTTTGGCGGCTGAATTGGCCTGACCGTGCCGGACAAAGGTGATTGTGCCCATGATCGTCTCCAGTTTTGACAGACAATGGGTAGGGGGGCATGAAACAAATGACAACCCGGCGCGTTGTAACATTCAATAGGGCAAGGTTTCGCCTATGTGATTTGTGTTGTTGGAAACGCAGGTTATCGTCGGAACAGCGCTTTTGCCTACGTGAATAAAATTAGAGGATTCTATGCGCCGTTTTATGATGATGACCACCGCAGCGATTGGTTTGGCTGCGCCTGCCGTTTGGGCCAAAGATGCCGCCCTGATTTTGGGCAACGACAGTTACGAACGATTGGGCCGTGTGGATCGTGCGGATCAAGTCATAGACGCTGCAGACGACATGGAGGCATTGGGGTTTGATGTACACGCCCTGCGCAACGGACGCATGGATGCCACTGTCGAAGCTTTGACCGAATTTGCCGATGTTGCCGAAACAGCGGATCGTATCGTTGTGGTGATGGCGGGCCGCTTTGTCACCGATGGTGGGCGGACGTGGTTTTTGACGTCGGATGCGGATCAGCCGTCTTATTTCGGGACGCCCCAGACCGCCGTATCGGTTGAAAGCGTGTTGCAGGTTTTGGCCCAAGCCCCCGGTCAGGCCGTTTTGATGTTGGGTAGTGATCCGGTCACCGGCACGATGGCCTATCTGTCGCCCACCATCGGTGATCTGGACATCCCCCAAGGCGTGACCGTGTTGCGCGGGCCAGTGCGCGATGTTGCGGGCTATGCCACCGATATTCTGGTGCGCCCCCAATATGATCTGACCAGCAGCACCGGCTATAACATCACGGGCTGGGGGTATATGCCGGATACGCTGGTCGTAATGCCGATGCGCCCCGCTGATGTACCAGCGCCGACCGTACCCCAGGCCGATGATAACGAAGCCGAAGTCGCGATGTGGGAAGGCGCGCGGGCCTTGGACACTGTTGTCGCCTATCGCAGCTATCTGCGCCAATATCCCAACGGGGAATACCGCGCCGAGGCTGAAAGCCTGATCGCGGAAATCGTGAACGAACCAAACCGTGATGCGCGTCTGGCCGAAGAATCGCTATCGCTGTCCCGCGACGAACGCCGCGAAATTCAACGTGATTTGTCGATCTTGGATTATAACACCCGCGGTATTGATGGTATTTTCGGGTCTGGCACCCGCGCGGCCATCACCAATTGGCAGCAGGAAAACGGATTTTCGCAAACGTCCTATTTGACGACCGATCAGATCGCCCGACTGGACGCCCAAGCCGCCCGCCGCGCGGCCGAGCTGGAGGCCGAAGCCGAACGCCGCCGCCAAGAGGCCGAGGCGCTGGATAACACCTATTGGCAGGAAACGGGCGCCAAAGGGGACGAACCGGGCCTGCGCGCCTATCTGGACCGTTACCCCGATGGCATCTTTGCCGAAGTTGCCACCGAACGTCTGGACGCGATCGAGGCTGAAAAACGCCGCGCCGCTGCCGCCGAAGAAGCCGCAGCATGGGATCGCGCCACGGAATCGGACACGGTAGGCGCCTATCAGGATTACCTGTCGATCTACCCCGAAGGCCAATTCGTAAGCGAAGCCCAAGCCGCCATCGCCAATCTGACCCAAGAGGAACAAATCGCCCCCGAGGTCGAGGCCGCCCAAGCCGCCGAGGCTGATTTGGCCCTGAACACGCTAACCCGCCGTCTGGTCGAACTGCGTTTGCAGCAAACTGGGTTCGAACCGGGCGCTGTGGATGGCACTTTTGACGAAGACACCCGCCGCGCGATCCGCCGCTATCAGGCGAATGCGGAAATCGACGGTATGGGTTACCTGAACGAGGCAACGTTGGTCCGATTGCTGGCCGACGCGGTTAACGACATCGCTCAATAAACCAAAGGCCCCCTTTGCGGGGCCTTTTGCTTGACCTTCCTGATTTGATCGCCAGATTTCAGGGTAAGGAACAAAAGGAATTTTCCATGACCCAACCTAATATCGATCCCGTCCTGCTGTCGCGCCTTGCTGATGTTGCGGTGAACGTGGGTCTGAACCTACAGCCCGGTCAGGATCTGGTCATGACCGCTCCGGTCGAGGCGCTGCCGCTGGTGCGTGCAATCGCCGCCAGCGCGTACAAAGCGGGCGCAGGTGTGGTGACGCCGCTGTTGTCAGACGATGAAATCGCCCGCAGCCGTTTCCAGAACGCGCAGGATGACAGTTTCGATAAGGCCGCGAACTGGCTGTACAACGGCATGGCCGAAGCGTTTAACGCTGGATCCGCGCGTCTGGCGATTGCGGGCGGTGACCCGATGGCGCTGGCGAACGAAGACCCCGCCAAAGTGGGCCGCGCAAACAAAGCCAATTCGATTGCCTATAAACCCGCGCTGGAAAAGATCGCGAACTTTGGCATCAACTGGAATATCGTCGCCTATCCGACCCCGGGTTGGGCGCGTCAGGTATTCCCCGACCTGCCAGAGGACGAGGCGATCGCGAAATTGGCCGATGCGATTTTCGCCGCCTCGCGCGTGAAAAACGATGATCCCGTTGCCGCGTGGATCGACCATAACAAAGCGCTGCACGCCCGCAGCAAATGGCTGAACGACGAACGGTTCGATGCGCTGCATTTCACGGGCCACGGCACCGATCTGACCGTTGGGCTGGCCGACGGCCATGAATGGCACGGCGGCGCGTCTCAGGCGCAAAACGGCGTGGTCTGTAACCCCAACATCCCAACCGAAGAGGTGTTCACCACCCCGCACGCCCACCGCGTCAACGGCGTTGTCCGTGCAACCAAACCGCTGTCCTACAACGGAAACCTGATCGAAGAGATCGAGATGAAGTTCGTTGATGGCGTCGCGGTCGAGGCGAAATCGTCCAAAGGCCAGACCGTTCTGACGAACATGGTCGACAGCGACGAAGGCGCCCGCCGTCTGGGCGAGGTCGCGCTGGTGCCGCATAGTTCGCCGATCTCGCAGTCTGGCCTGCTGTTCTACAACACATTGTTCGATGAAAACGCAGCCTGCCACATCGCGATGGGCCAGTGTTATTCGAAATGTTTCCTAGATGGCGCATCCCTGACCGAAGAACAGGTCGTAGCCCAAGGTGGCAACGCATCGATGATCCACGTCGATTGGATGATCGGCGGTCCTGAAACGGACATCGACGGTATCCGCGCAGATGGCAGCCGCGTGCCTGTGTTCCGCAAAGGCGAATGGGCCAACTAATCACAAAAAGAAAAGGCCCCCGATTTCGGGGGCCTTTGTTTTATTTGGCTGGGATAAATCGTTCTAGGATCATCCGTACAGGGGATGTGCCGTCGTTATATTCGCCGACACCCAGCGTGTAGGTTCCTGCCGATACACGGGCGGCCAGAACGGGGTCCAATTCATTTGTGTCATCGTTATAGGCAACTTCGCGACCGAAATCGTCGAATAGGATCAGATACGGATCGCCCATACCGTTCAGGGATACCGCTTCGACGACGATTGCGCCCGCTTCGGCGATATCAAGGCTGTACCATGTCACGGTGGGCCCGTTCTGTAGATCGACGCGCTGACGATTCTGTAGCTGGCCCAGATCTGTCACAGGATAGCTGCCGTCCAGTGGTGGGGCAGCCTCGCCACGGTCATACATGGCGCGCATGGCCTCTTCTTCGGTCAGGGTTTCCAGCATCACGGTAATCGGCTGGCTGGCGTCGCTTAGGGCGTCAACTTCGACGCAGTAATCGCCGGCATCCAGCGGATAGGTGATTTCGATTCGGGAATTCAGATCGTCCCAATCGTCATTTTCATCGATGTAGTTCCCGTTCCCATCATACAGCGTGATGTAGGGGTCCGCAGAGGGATTGGTCGCGGTCAACGTCAGCGCCCGAGGTTCGGTCAACGTAAACCGATAGGCGTTGATATCGCCAATGGTTGCCGTGCTGGGCAGTTCATCGACCAGTTCATCATTCGGTAGCGGGCCAAAACATGCGCCGCCGCCTGTGTCATTGCCGGGCACGTAACCAGCGGTAAGCGGTTCATGTTCCAGACGGCCCACGCGAACAAACGCGGTCATCGGTGCAGAATCGTAGCTGCGCAGGGCCACGCAGTAGGTGCCGCTATCCAGCGTGAGTTCAGAACGGGACGAAACGCCGCCACCCGAATCGTCGTCGGTGGCGACCAGATACCCAGCGCTGTCATAAATTTCGATCATCGGATCGCCCGATCCGCGGCCTTCAGCTTCGATTCGGGTCGGTGTCGTGTCGGACAGGGTAAACAACGCAATGTATTCGTTTGACCCCATGACCAACGCCATTTGTTCAGCATAGTCAGGCGATGTGGTCAGGTCAGAGAACGCTTCGGTGCCGCCGATCCATTGCCCAGAGGAGCCGATGCCCGCACAGTATTCTTGGGCAAAGCTAGCACCAGCGCTGCCCACGCATATCGCTGCCGCTAATGGCAGACGTTTTAAAATGGTGGTCATGACAATTCCTCCGACAGGTAACAACTTGGGTTAATCCTATCGGCAAGATCGGGGTGCTGGCTAGCTTTGGATCGTTCGATCCAAAAGAAAAAGGCCGCATCCTTGCGGAGCGGCCCCTAATCTTATCTGCTTCAAATTAGCCCTGACGAGCTTTGAAGCGACGCTGTGTCTTGTTGATAACATAGACACGGCCCTTACGGCGCACAATGCGGCAATCGCGGTGGCGCTGCTTGAGCGAGCGGAGCGAGTTGCGAACTTTCATTGTTCATCTCCTATTCGCGGCGCGGCGATTGCGCCTGTTGCGTTTCAGCCCAAAGGCCAGTGAATTCGTGGTGGGCGGTACTGGGATCGAACCAGTGGCCACTACGATGTCAACGTAGTGCTCTACCGCTGAGCTAACCGCCCACAGCCAACTTGTTTACCATCGCCTTGAATAAACAAGACGCGGCAAAGCGCGTCGGGTGAGCGGCTCTATAAAAGGAGTCGGAGCGGTGTTCAAGGGCTTTTGCCAAAACAGATTCACGCGCTATTGTTTTTTTATACAAGGAGCCCCCATGACTGAAACGCCTTTTACCCTTACGCGGCCCACAGAACGGACCACTTCGGTTGTTTTTGCGTCGCCGCACAGCGGAAATCATTACGCGCCATGGCTAAGGGAAAATGTTGTTTTAGACGCGCATGCGATTCGCACATCCGAAGATGCCTTTGTAGATCAATTGTTTGCATCTGCGCCCGATCATGGCGCGCCGTTGCTATCTGCGCGCATTCCCCGCGCGATCGTTGATTTGAATCGCGGCGTGGATGAATTGGACCCCGCCCTGATCGAAGGTGTGCGGCGTAACGTCCACAATCCGCGTATCGTGTCCGGGCTGGGCGTGATTCCCCGCGTAGTTGCGGGGGGGCGTGCGATTTATCGTGGAAAATTGTCACTGACCGAAGCGCATGATCGGTTGAAAACATATTGGCACCCTTATCACGATCAGTTGCAGGCTTTGCTGGATGAAAACACCCGTCAGTTTGGTCAGGCCATCTTGATTGATTGCCATTCCATGCCGCGCGAAGCTCTTGATTCGGCGCGGGCGCAGTCGGAACGACCTGAAATCGTGATCGGAGATCGATTTGGGGCCTCGGCTTCCAAAGATATCGTGGATCAAGTCGCCACGGCATTTCGTGGTGCAGGGTTTCGGGTCGCCCATAATTCGCCCTTTGCCGGTGCCTACAGCACGATTGCATACGGTCGCCCTGCGCGCTCTCAGCATGCGATCCAGGTTGAAATTGATCGGTCCCTTTACATGAATGAACAGGCCATCGAACCGCACCTGCATTTTGACAGGTTCCGCGACCGAATAGCTGGTGTGATCAAGGTGTTGGCGCAGATCGGGGCCCAAGAACAGCCAGTGGCGGCGGAATAATCAGGCCTGTTCCAGACGATCAAACCAGCGAATTTTTTTCCGGAATGCGTCATGCCGCTGCGGAAACCTCTGGCGGTGTTCGGCGACCAATGCAGGTGCCAATTCCAATTGGTCGGTCCTGCGACATAGCCAAATCAGACGTTCCAGTGATGCGGGTTTGCTTTGGTCAATCAGCCAGATCGCAGACAGCATTTTGAACGTTTTGTCTGGCAGATCTAGTTCCGTACACATCCTTACGTACATGCGCATCAGATCCAAATCGCCCTGAACCTGATTGTCGTACTGTTCCATCAGGCCGATGGCGGCGGCGAATTTTCCGGTTTTGTCCAAAACCTCTAGGTTCTGTAACAGCCGTTTGCGTCCGATTTTTTCTGGATAGGCGCCGATAATGCAGGCGATGAAATCGACGATTGTTTTTATGGCGTTCGGGGTGACCGACACCGCAATATGCCCATCCTTGTCAAAGTTCGGGATGATTTCAGGGGTCGCCCAATCCATGTCGGCGAAAAAGGTCGTGTATTGGGCTTTGGCTGCGTGCGCCAAAGGAAAGAAATCCGCCCATCGCACCATGGCCGTTTGGGGCGTGCCTATTTCGATGACTTGGGTGTTTGGCCCTGCAAACAGCATGTTCGCAAATGCCGCGCCGTGATGCGACGCCATGACGTCGGCATTGGCCATCAGGGCGATTTGTTCCAGCGGCGAATACTGTTCGAATAGAATCGACTGGAACCCCAGCTTTTCTAGTTCGGTTATCAACGCCTCTTCGTTTTTCATCATGCGGGCGCGTGGCGAAGACGGATCGCGCGTGACCCAGAACCGTTTCGGCAAATGCGATACGTCCATCCCGTTGATCGCGTTCAGCGCGCGTTCGCGCAATTTCACCAGCAGAGTGTTAAAGGCGTTCAGGTCCAGAATGCGGCGCGCGGTGCGGGCGGTGGAATTGTTCAACCATTTTTGCCCTGTGGGAATCAGCGGCGAAATGGATGGTACGATGCGATCTGGTGCGACGGCGTGATAATGATCCCAGGCGAAATCAATGACGGCCTGCGGGAGATTTAGCGGGGATTTCACGAATTCGACTCGATCCGCGATTTCTGGAAACAGCGCATCGATCAGGCGTTTGGGAAATCCTGAAACCTGTTCGCCTTTGTAGCAGATATAGATCGGGCCAGTATGACCGATATCGATCGGGATCTGCAGACGCGGCAGGGTTTCGGTCAAAAAGTGGTAATAGTTGTGTAGGTTTCGTGCGTCGATCACATAGGGCAAAGAACGATAGTCGCCATCATACTGCGCCAATGGCTGCATGGCACTATCGGGGCCTTGAAACTGTGATAGGTATGCGTCGGTCTGGGTGTCGACTTCGATCGGATCGGATGAAGATCGCCAAACGCTGCGGTTTCGGACGCGCGCACCGCCTGCACCCGACAGCAACCATTTCCCATTGACGCCCATGCAGTTTTTGACGACCGACAGGTTTTGCGCAACGGCAGGGATGCTGTTGAATTCTATGGTTGATTCAAAAACCCGCGACCGCGTGGCCTGATCGATGACGATATCGACTGTTTGATTATGGGTGTCATAGGCGCTGATGGAATACCCAGCGATATTCGCCCGCTGTGCAGGCCGCCAAACCCATTCATTGGGCCGCAAAACGGCTAACCCTGAATCGACTCCAGGGATAAAGAACAGCTCTTGCGGCGGTAGATTATAATTGATCGTCGTCACGGGTTTCACAGCCTAATTTTGACCGCTGAATGTGGAAATTTCCAGCGCCAAGTTCTGCTTCGGTTGATTTTCGCTCTACCGTAGGGCGCGTCCCTTGATAATCGCCTTAGACCCGAATTTTTCGCGAATTTTATCGGCGGCCCGTTCTGCATCCGCCCGTTTGGATGCGTTCGGGTCCAGTAAATCGCCTTCTAGGTCGGCTTGGGTTTCTGGGACGATGTCCGATATGCCGACCCCGATCAATCGATACGGCCCGCTATCCCCCGCTGCATCAAACATCGCGCGCGCACGGCGATAGATCGTGTCAGCCATCTGGGTCGGCTGGTGCAGGGTTTGGCGGCGCGTGATTGTTTTGAATTTTGCGGTTTTTAGTTTCAGGGTCACAACGCGCCCCGCTTTGGCTTTGGCTTTGGCGCGGCTGCTGACCTGTTCGGCCAGTCGCCAGATATGGCCGTCCAACACGTCAGGATCACTGGTATCTTCAAAGAATGTCGTTTCCTTTGAAATGCTTTTGACCGGAGCATTCGGGGATACACGGCGGCGATCTTGGCCGCGGGCCAGATGCCATAGGCGATCACCCATGTGTCCGAACCGTTCCGTCAATTGATCCAAATCCCAGCGGTGCAAATCCGCGACGGTGTGAATGCCCGCCCGTTCCAGCGCGTCCTGAGTCGCAGGGCCGATGCCCCAGAAAATCCGCACAGGTTTGGGGCGCAGGAAATCAACCGTTTCGGCGCGCCCGATGACGGAAAACCCGCGTGGTTTGTCCAGATCTGATGCGACCTTGGCCAGAAATTTGTTATGCGACAGCCCGATGGACCCCGTCAGGCCCAATTCGTCTTTCATCCGTTTGACCAGCCGCGCCAGCATTACGGCGGGCGGTGCGCCGTGCAGGCGCTGCGTGCCGGTCAGGTCAATGAATGCTTCGTCCAGCGACAAAGGTTCGATTTGCGGCGACAGTTCGTCCATCAATGCGCGCACGGCGCGGGATGCTTCGGCGTAGGCCTCCATTCGGGGGCGGACGATCACGGCGTCGGGGCATAATTTTGTGGCCTGAAACATCGGCATCGCGGACCGCACGCCGCGGATACGGGCAATATAGCAGGCCGTAGAAACCACGCCGCGTTTGCCGCCGCCGATAATCACAGGTTTGTCGCGCAATTCAGGGTTGTCGCGTTTTTCCACACTGGCATAAAACGCGTCGCAATCCATATGTGCGATAGACAAATCCCACAGTTCGTCATGCACTACGACACGCGGCGACCGGCAGGCGGGGCACCGCGCGCCAGCGTCAAATTGATGTAGGCAATCTTTACATAAGGCGGGCATCGGGGCACTTCGTCATTACGGGGCGATAATACCAAAAGGACGGCTATGTACGACCAAGATTTTGATGGTGCAAAATGTGCGATCTTGCGCCGTGGTCATGTGCTGACGATTTTGCGTGATGATCGCGATGATATTGTCTGGCCGAATTATTGGGATCTGCCCGGCGGCGGGCGTCAAGGCGCAGAAACACCATTTGAAACCGTCGCGCGCGAAACATTCGAAGAGGTCGGTGTGACCTTACCCGAACAGCGCGTGTTCTATTCGGTCCGCCAAATCAATGACCTTGGCCTGCCCGTCTATTTTTTCGCCGCGTTATGGGGCAGTTTGGCCGATGAGGATATCAACTTTGGCACCGAAGGCCAGCGATGGGAATTCATGCCGATCGAAGTGTTTCTAGAGCATACCTATGTCATTCCGCAGCTGAAAACGCGCCTTAGGCTTGCGCTGACGACCCTATAAAAAACCCCCGACGCGGGGAGGCGTCAGGGGCAGGAGGGTAGCTGATCGGCAAAGGACAAAGTCAATCAGCTGGAACCGAAGCGGAGGGACAGCCGTTCGGGATGCAAATTAGTGATGTTTCGGGGTGTCGGACATGCGCAGCGCCTGACAGGCCAATCCAAAACGGACCTGTTCGACGTCCATTTCGCGTGGAGCGCTCATTTGACATGGGTAGCGGAACACATGGTCTCCGCGGTGGACGTCAACGCGAGCTTCGAAATTGCCGGTGGCGTCGTTGTAACGAATTTGGCCGAAAGAGATGTTAGGCATCCAAGGGACCTTTCTAAGCAGCAGTTACCTATACAACTGCAAACTTCGGTCCAAGTTCCCTTGGGTGCGTAAAAATTGTAAATAAAGTCGTTTTAGTTGACTTTGGCCGACTGGATTTCGGCGATCACGGCACGGGCCGCTGCCGCAGGATCGCTGTGTTGCCAGATCGGGCGGCCAACAACCACGTGGTCGGCGCCATTCACGATCGCCTCGGCTGGGGTCATAACGCGTTTCTGGTCACCCAGCGCGGCACCGGCAGGGCGCACACCAGGGGTGACGATCAATTTGCCTGCGGCTTCGGGCAGGGCGCGGATCATGGCGGCTTCGTGTGGGGATGCGATAACGCCATCCGCGCCAGCCTCTAGCGCGCGGGCCGCGCGTTCGGTCACCAGTTCGGCAACGGTGCCGTCTTTGTAGCAAGACGCATCCAGATCGGCGCGGTCCAGCGACGTCAGAACGGTGACAGCCAGAATTTTCAGGTCTTTGCCGCCTGCGCCTTCTTTGGCGGCGCGCACAACGTGGGGGTCGCCGTGGACGGTCAGGAAATCCAGATCGTATTGGGCAATGCCGCGCACCGCGTTTTCGACCGTCGCGCCGATGTCGAAAAATTTCATGTCCAGAAACACGCGTTTACCGCGTTCTTGTTTCAGTTCATTGGCCAACGCCAGACCGCCGCCTGTCAGCATGCCCAGACCGATTTTATAGAAAGAAACGCTATCACCCAGACGATCGGCAAGGTCCAAACCTTGGACAACATTGGGGACATCTAGGGCTACAATCAAACGGTCGTCGGACATGGGGCAATCCTTTTTTGGCTGAGTCGCACCCACATGCGCGGGCGGCCGGTAACTGTCAAGGAAACAGGTCAAATCGGTGTCTGATTTATTAACATAATTCTGGAATTCAGGGACTTGCAGAGGTTTAAATCCATCCCCATCTAAATCTCGAGGCCTCGTAACAGGGACGTGCCGCAAGGGCGGGCGTTTTGACCGTGAGGCGCTTAGGTAAAAAGGAGAGACCGATGAACATGGAGAAGTTCACGGAACGTGCACGCGGTTTCATTCAGGCCGCACAAACAATTGCGATGCGCGAAAGCCATCAACGGCTGACGCCAGAACACCTGCTAAAGGCGCTGATGGATGACGATCAGGGTCTGGCGGCAAATCTAATCAATCAATCAGGTGGTGACGCCGCCCGCGTGATCGAAGCGGTCGATCTGGCCGTGAATAAAATCGCCAAAGTATCTGGCGATGCTGGTCAGACCTATCTGGACCAGACCACAGGCCGCGTTCTGGCCGAGGCGGAAAAGCTGGCGGAAAAAGCTGGCGATAGTTTCGTACCCGTCGAACGCCTGCTGATGGCGCTGGCGATGGTGAAATCCCCCGCCAAAGACGCGCTAGATGCTGGCCGCGTGACGGCGCAGGGCCTGAACATGGCGATCAACAACATCCGCAAAGGCCGCACCGCCGACAGCGCGAATGCCGAAGAAGGCTATGACGCGTTGAAAAAATATGCGCGCGACCTGACCGAAGCCGCCGAACAAGGCAAGATTGACCCGATCATTGGCCGTGACGAAGAAATCCGCCGCGCCATGCAGGTTCTATCGCGCCGTACCAAAAACAACCCCGTTCTGATCGGTGAACCCGGCGTTGGTAAAACCGCCATCGCCGAAGGCTTGGCCCTGCGGATCATCAACGGTGACGTGCCTGAATCGTTGCGCAACAAACGTCTGCTTGCGTTGGATATGGGTGCGCTGATCGCCGGTGCGAAATACCGCGGCGAGTTTGAGGAGCGCCTAAAGGCGATCCTGAAAGAGATCGAAGCGGCCGCTGGTGAAATCATTCTGTTCATCGACGAAATGCACACGCTGGTCGGTGCGGGTAAATCGGACGGCGCGATGGATGCGGCGAACCTGATCAAACCTGCGCTGGCGCGGGGCGAATTGCACTGCGTTGGTGCGACGACATTGGACGAATACCGCAAATACGTTGAAAAAGACGCGGCGCTGGCCCGTCGTTTCCAGCCTATTCAGGTGTCCGAACCAACGGTCGAAGATACGATTTCCATCCTGCGCGGGATTAAAGAAAAATACGAACTTCACCACGGGGTCCGCATTTCCGACAGCGCGCTGGTGGCTGCATCGACGCTATCGCACCGTTATATCACCGACCGTTTCCTGCCTGACAAAGCGATCGACCTCGTGGACGAAGCCGCAAGCCGTCTGCGCATGGAAGTCGACAGCAAGCCAGAGGAATTGGACGCGCTGGACCGCCAGATCCTGCAAATGCAGATCGAAGCAGAGGCCCTAAAGAAAGAGGACGACGACGCATCCAAGGATCGTTTGGTTAAACTGGAACAGGAACTGTCCGACCTTCAGGAAAAGGCCGATGTGATGACCGCCAAATGGCAGTCGGAACGCGACAAACTAGAGGGCGCGCGGGTCATCAAAGAAAAGCTGGACAAGGCACGCGCCGATTTGGAAATCGCCAAACGCGAAGGCAACTTGGCCAAAGCGGGCGAACTGTCCTACGGCGTGATCCCCACGCTGGAACGCGAAGTGGCCGAGGCAGAGGCGCATGAGGGCGAACAGATGGTCGAAGAGGCCGTTCGCCCAGAACAAATCGCCGAAGTCGTCGAACGGTGGACGGGCATTCCAACCAGCAAAATGCTGGAAGGTGAACGCGAAAAACTGCTGCGGATGGAGGACGGCCTGCATAAACGCGTGATCGGCCAGAATGCAGCGGTGCGTGCAGTGGCCAACGCGGTGCGCCGTGCCCGTGCGGGTCTGAACGATGAAAACCGCCCGCTTGGGTCGTTTCTGTTCCTCGGGCCAACGGGTGTTGGTAAAACCGAATTGACCAAAGCGGTTGCCGAATTCCTGTTCGACGATGACAGCGCGATGGTTCGGATCGACATGTCCGAATTCATGGAAAAACACGCGGTTTCGCGTCTGATCGGTGCGCCTCCGGGCTATGTCGGTTACGACGAAGGCGGCGTGCTGACCGAAGCGGTTCGTCGTCGTCCATATCAGGTTGTCCTGTTCGACGAGGTCGAAAAGGCCCACCCAGATGTGTTCAACGTGTTGCTGCAGGTTCTGGACGATGGTGTTCTGACCGATGGTCAGGGACGCACGGTCGATTTCAAACAGACGTTGATCATTCTGACGTCGAACTTGGGCGCCCAAGCGCTCAGCCAGTTGCCTGACGGCGCTGACAGTGGTTCGGCTAAACGCGATGTGATGGATGCGGTGCGGGCGCATTTCCGCCCTGAATTCCTGAACCGTCTGGATGAAACGATCATCTTTGATCGTCTGGGCCGTGCGGACATGGACGGCATCGTCGATATCCAGCTGGCACGCCTGCAAAAACGTCTGGCTGGTCGGAACATTTCGATCGAACTGGACGAAGGTGCGCATAAATGGCTGGCCGACGAAGGGTACGATCCTGTGTTCGGTGCCCGTCCGCTGAAACGCGTGATCCAAACCGCGCTACAGAACCAGTTGGCGGAAATGCTGCTGGCGGGGGATGTCAAAGATGGGGATACGATCACCATCTCGGCGGGCTCTGACGGGTTGATCATCGGGGACCGCGTGGGCGGGACAAATCGGCCCAAACCAGATGATGCGGTTGTGCACTAATTACGAAACAGCGGCGGGCAATTTGTCCGCCGTTTGTTTACTTAACCGTCGTACGTGTTAGGTCCGGTATACATCGGCGACGGGGGTACAAATGTTTTCGCAATTCACGAACCAGTTTTTCGAATGGTTGGCATTGGCATTTATCGTGGCGCTGGGCGTCGCGGTGTTGGCGCTGATCGTTTTGTTTGTGATCGACCGCACCCAAACGGGCGATGCGATCCGCCGCAATTACCCTGTCATCGGGCGGTTCCGTCATTTGTTCACGACCTTGGGCGAATTTTTCCGTCAGTATTTCTTTGCCATGGATCGCGAAGAAATGCCGTTCAACCGTGCGCAGCGCGATTGGGTGCATCACGCCTCCGAAGGCCACAGCAACACCATCGCATTTGGGTCGACTCGTAACCTGACCCTGCCTGGCACCCCGATTTTCATCAACGCGGCGTTTCCCCCGTTGGATGAACAATCCGCCAAAACCGAAAGCCTGTTGATCGGCCCGACGGCGGCGAAACCCTATTTGGCCCCGTCGATTTTCAACATCTCGGGCATGAGCTATGGCGCGATTTCCAAACCTGCGGTTCAGGCGCTGTCCAAAGGGGCTAAAGCCGCGAACATCTGGATCAACACGGGCGAAGGTGGTCTGTCCCCCTTTCACCTAGAGGCAGGTTGCGACATCGTTTTCCAGATGGGCACCGCCAAATACGGCGTGCGCGGCCCTGACGGGACGCTGGATGACGCAAAGCTGCGCAAAATCGCGATGCATGACAGCGTCAAGATGATTGAAATCAAACTGGCCCAAGGCGCCAAACCGGGCAAAGGCGGCATTCTGCCCGCGTCCAAAATCACGCCTGAAATCGCCGAAATTCGCGGGATCGAAATGGGCAAAGACAGCCTATCGCCGAACCGCCATCAAGAAGTCGACGACTGGAACGACCTGCTGGATTTCATCTGCCATGTCCGCGACGTGTCGGGCCTGCCCACTGGTATCAAAACCGTGGCCGGCGAACGCGGTGCGTTTCGTGAATTGTTTGACCTGATCAACAAACGCGGGCCCGATTGTGCCCCCGATTTTATCACTTTGGACGGGGGCGAAGGCGGCACAGGCGCGTCCCCGATGCCTTTGATGGATCACGTCGGTATGTCCATCCGCGAAGCATTGCCCATCGTGTCCGCCTTGCGTGACAGTGCAGGCCTAAAGGATCGCATCCGCCTGATCGCCAGCGCCAAAATGGTGACCCCCGCTGATGTGGCGTGGGCTGTCTGCGCGGGTGCGGATTTTGTGACGGCCGCGCGCGGTTTCATGTTTTCGCTGGGCTGCATTCAGGCGCTGAAGTGTAACAAAAACACCTGCCCGACAGGGATCACGACCCACGATCCACGTCTGCAAAAAGGTCTGGTTGCCGAAGAAAAATGGAAACGCGTTCGCAACTATGCGCAAAACATGGTGCACGACGTGGAAACCATCGCGCATTCCGTCGGCGTCAGCGAGCCGCGCAAAATGCGCCGCCGCCATGTGCGGATCGTGCAACCCGATGGAACGTCTATCCCGCTGAATGAATTGTTCGACCGTTACAGCCACCCAACGGCATCGTGACGCGCTGTAACCGGAAATCGCTCTATATACTGATCAAAGCAATTTCCGGAGGAACCAATGGCCTATCGCTGGAAGAACGATTTAAGCCGCGCTGACGTCACCCCAAAACCGCTGTGGCTGAACCGCCGCCAAATCATCGCTGGCGCTGCGGGCGTCGGTCTGGTCGGATCGTCTGCCTATGCGCAGGACGCTCTGACCCCGAACAGCAAATCCGACATCGAAAGTTACAATAACTTTTATGAATTCGGCACAGGGAAAGAGGATCCCGCGCGTAATGCGGGAAAACTGGATACATCCAACTGGACGATCACCGTGGATGGTCTGGTCGATAACCCCGGCGAATACAGCCTGAACGATCTGATCGGCGGCCTAACGGTCGAAGAACGCATTTACCGTTTCCGCTGCGTGGAGGCGTGGTCGATGGTCGTTCCATGGAACGGTATCGAACTGGCCGATATTCTGGACCGCGTCGGCGTCCAGTCGGGCGCGAAATACGTGGCCTTTGAAACGGTCGTACAGCCTGAAAACATGATCGGCGTTCAGCGCAACGTGATTCCGTTCCCTTATGTCGAAGGTCTGCGCCTAGACGAAGCCCGCCATCCGCTGACGATCCTTGCCACAGGTATCTATGGTGAGCCGATGGCAAATCAGAACGGCGCACCGATCCGATTGGTTGTGCCGTGGAAATACGGGTTCAAATCGATCAAATCGATCGTCCGCATTTCGCTGGTCGATGAACAGCCGCCATCGACGTGGAACCTGATCAACGCGCGCGAATACGGGTTCTATAGTAATGTGAACCCGAACGTGTCCCACCCCCGTTGGAGCCAAGCCACCGAACGCAAGATCGGCGGCGGTCTGTTTGCAGCGCGTCAGGATACCCTGATGTTCAACGGCTATGACGAAGTGGCTGGCCTCTACGAAGGCATGGATTTGGCGACCTTTTACTGATGATAGCTGATCGCATAAACCGCGCCACGCGCCGCATTCCCGCTTGGCCTATATATATAGTGGCGGCTTTGATCGCTGGGTTCCAATTCTACCAAGGCCTCACTGGAGCCTTGGGGCCGGAACCGATCAACGCGCTGGAACGTGAATACGGCGAACTGGCGCTCAAACTGCTGATCTTAGGGTTGGTCATTACGCCGCTGCGAACCTATGCGGGCGTGAACCTGATCAAATACCGCCGTGCGATTGGCCTATCGGCGTTTTTCTTTGCCGCCGCGCATTTGGCTGTATGGATATTCCTAGACGTGCGGGCGTGGTCCCGCGTGATCGAGGAAATCATAAAGCGTCCCTATGTGACCATCGGTATGGCGGCGTTCGTGCTGTTGATTCCTTTGGCAGTCACATCGAACAACGCCAGCATGCGCGCGCTGGGTGCCAAATGGCGCAAACTGCACAAACTGACATACCCGGCGGTCCTGTTGGGCGGCATACATTATGTTTGGCTGGTCAAAGGATGGCCTGCAGAGCCGTTTATATACCTCGCAGTGATCATCGCGCTGTTGGTTGTCCGTTTCAAACCCGTGCGATTCCGCCGCGCCAAGGCATAGATTCTGACCGAATTTGCGCCTTTGGTACGTAGGCCTACGCCCACAGATGCTGCACCTGCATCTGTGGGGTAATAAATAGAATAAAAAACCGTTCAAAACTTGGCTTAAATTTCGCAAACCTATGAAAACACGCGTTTTTTCGGGTTTTTCAAAGTTTTTTCGAATTTCTGTATTTTTCGCCTTGCGCCCATGCTGCGCTGGCCTTAGAACCCCCTTCACCGGCGGCGCTGAGGCGCGGTTGGGACTTCTGAAGCAGGACGGGCGGGGCGCGCCGATAAGTTAGGGCGCAGCT